>QQVM01000008.1 GCA_003389385.1 Bacteroidota bacterium | reverse complement strand
ATATGACTTTAATAGTTGCAATTTTAATTATTGCATTCAGAAAGCTGAACAAAATTTCGAGTTATAAAATTGCTAAATTGAGGTTTGCGATTGAGATAGAAAACATAATGATAGGACAGATTGTCCAGCTTTGCGGTGGTGATTTGAAAAAATTTAATAAACTTTACGATCCATAGGTTTCGAACAGTACTGATTGTAAATCCGGCACAGCAGACAGTTATTATTTATACGTAGCTGCGAAGGATTTGCAATCCATCCAATTCATTACTTTATTGATTCAAGTGCCTGATTGAGTTCCGGTATAGCCTTACAGCAGTGTTTAGAATTTTAAATTATTATTGAATTCACATAACTTTAACTGATTTGTAAAGCACTTTGCCCTTTTCAATCCATACTACACCAAATCCATCAGTCAAATCAGTTACGGAAGGCAGCGTTGCATCTGAGTTACCTGGAGTCAATGCAATGATTTTTCCCGCAGGTTGAATCTGTGCATAGAGTTGAGAATGGTAAATCTCATTCACTTTCTTCATCTCATTGTATACCATTACTCTTTGTTCATTGTTCAGCAAACACATCTGAATGTGTGTACCTGAATCGGAAATTTTTCGCTTGCTTGTCTGCCCGCCCTTTTTATCCAACTCTGCATAATAAAGTCCTTTTTCCATTGCTCCTGTGAACCATACCGAATAAATTCCATTGGAATTAACCGTAACATCAGGACCGTTGTGAGGACAACCGTTAATATTCCAGTTATCTCCGCTGAAGCAAACCGGTTTACTGAAGGATTTGCCCATGTCTGTAGAAAATGATACAGAGATATCCCTGATCGAATCATTAATAATATCCCTGTAAACAATTCCGATTGTGCCAAGAGCATCACAATAAATTGCAGTCCGGCAACATTCGCAAGCAAGACTGTCGACAATAATTTCATTTGTGAAATTTCCCTCACTGTCAGTCCGGGCAAATTTTAGGGACCGGCCTTTGCCGGAAAGCGAAGTGTCCAGCCAACACACTTCGATTTCTCCGTCAGATAGCAGAGTGACATCAAGGAAGGACCAGGCTTTGTGTTGGCTGCTGTCCTGATGCACCCGATGTGGCGGAGACCAGTCATTACCTTCATTTTTCGAAACGATATAGTGTATTTCTCCGGCAAATCGGTTGAATTCCGAAGTTGTGCTCACCTCATAAAAAACATATACCTCACCGTTATGCCTGAATGCAATTTTGGGCATGCCTTCAGGATGGAGCTTAACTTCACCTGGCAGCGGAACATCTTTGTTTTTGATAAAGGATACACCATGGTCGTGTGAGATGGAATAATGCAGGAATTTTTGGCCGGTGATTGTGTCCTCTTCAGACCAGCAAATTACAGGTTGATGCAGATGATTTTTAGTAAGATAAACTGTATGAGCCGTTCTTTCCTGATAAGAAATAATCAAGGCTTCAGTGCTCATTTCAGATTCATTCGAATTAGTATTGCAGGAGCACAGTGCCATCAAAACTGCAATTGAAATCAGAACATACTTCATACTACTTCTCCTTGCCGCTGAACTTATAAGCTATACCAATGTTGATGTGAGAAGGCTCCCCGAGCTGGTAGCTGTATCCCCATTGTGATTTGCTTGCAATTGTGGCATAGTGCTTATTGGCCAGGTTATACCAGTTCATCCATATTTCAAAACCTCTGAATTCATATCCGGCTCTGAGGTTGAAGATGTCAAATCCAGGATATTTGACAGTGTTACGCGGGTCCATATAATATTCATCCATATGCTGAACTTCAAATCCTATGCGGAATCCCTCAATAAATTGAGGCTTGTACATGATTTCCATATTGGCAATGATGCGAGGCGCGTTTGGCATCTCATTGCCTGAATAATCATTGCCTCTTTCAACAAATCTTGTGAAACGGTGAGTGGCAGAAGTGGCGCTGAAACGAAGTTGCAAGCCGTCGGTCGGAGAAAATGTAAGCCCCGTTTCAATTCCCCGATGCTCGGTTCTTCCCGCATTTTGATTTTCGAAAGTTCCATTGTCCTGCCGTACTGAAATTATTTCATCCTTACCTTCAAGCATGTAATAGCTGGCATCAAACCTGACCCGGTCTTTTAATATGGAAAGCCAGCCTCCGGTTTCATAATTGTAAAACACTGCAGGGCGCAGAGTGGGCACTGTCACTCCCCGGTATAATTCAGTGATCTGAGGTGGCACAAAACCCTGACTGTAGTTTATATACAAACCTGACTTCTGCATGATTTCATAGGTAAATCCAACTTTCGGAGAAAAGGCGGTGAAGATATTTTTGCTGTCAGGAGAACCGGAGTAGGCAGAAGGAGGAAGGAAATTATTGAAATCATATACAAAATGGTCATATCGCATGGCTCCTACAAATCGTAAAGACGCCAATGGTGAAAATTCAAATTGCGTATAAGCAGCATAATTGGACACGTCTACAAGGTAGTCTGAAAGCAGAGAATCATGTGGTGTATAATTAATGTAACGACCTTCTGAATTCTTGTTGATGCTGATGTATTTAGCATAATATCCTGATGGGCTGAAATCAGCAGAAGCCCCTGCTATCACAAGAGCATTTTTCCATGCGAAAGATTGCTTGTGTTGCAGAATTGAAGCATAACTTTGGAAATACACATCATTGACCTGGCCATGAGCGAGCAGGGGATTGCCGGAACCAGTCCAGGGTTTGAAATCATCCACTACAAAATAAGAAGGATTTTGCTTGATGCTATTGTCCCTGTAGATTGCTGTCAATGTAGTTTTGCTTAAATTGTTCCAGGCAAAGGACAAAGCAGACTTTGCTCTCAGTGCAAATACATCCCTGTATGTGAAGGTGTGAAGGTTTTTGTAGTTATGTTGTGAGAATTTTGTGCTGTCCAAAGTTCCCGTCATATCAGAATAATAATCAATAAAAGATATGCTGTTCTTCAGGATTGCTCTTTCACTGAACTTGTAGTCGGCGCGAAGAGTAAGGCCTAGTTTTTTAAAGTCGCTATGCTCCAGCAAGCCGTTTTGCCGGTCTGCATAATAACCTGAGAGCGATATCCCTGTTTTGTCAAATGTGTTTGAAACCTGGAAATCAGCACGCTTATATCCAAGATCATTTCCCTGTACTGAAGCTTTGATCACAGGAGTGGCAGTAGGTGAGTGGGTGATAAAATTCACTGCGCCGCCAATTGCCTCTTGTCCATAGAGAGAAGATGCAGGACCTCGAATTATTTCGATATTTTTCACGGTGCTCATATTCACTTCAATGAGTGCATTGTGATTAAACAAGCCTGAAGTGCGGATTGGCACTCCGTCTTCAAGGTAAAGGTATAGGCCATTATAACCCAATGGTTGACGAATTGACATGGCATGCTGTTCGTTTCCAAGGTTGACCATGTATACACCGCTTACCTTATTCAACACCTGGTCGATGGAATTTGGTTTTGATTCCTGGATCATTGCCTGACTGATTGTACTGATTGCAATAGGCGCTTCAGATCTCACTTGTTCTTCACGGCTGGCAGATACGATAAGCTCTTTCATTTCAGTCGTAGAAACTTCCAGCCCAATCCAAAGCTCTTTCCCGGCCTCTGCGGATACTTTCTGACTTCGATAACCTAACATTGAAAACACAATGCTGTCTGAAGGATCGCTTTTGTGCAGGTTAAACCTTCCGGCATGGTTGGTGTTTGTGCCAGTCTGTGTGCCTGGGACAAAGACAGTCACCCCTGTCAATGGCTCTCTGCTTTCTTTGTCGAACACTATTCCGGTCACTAAATGTTGAGCTGATATATTGATGCATGAGCAAAATGCACATGCAATCAATGAGAATATTTTATTCATTGTTTAAATTTTATTTTAATAAATAAGGCTAAATGCACATAAGGAAATTGTGTGCAGTGAAGAAAAATAATAAAATCAGGCAGAAGGCGGATGAAAAACGGAAGAGTGCAAGCCTTCATGCAAGCGGTAAATACACGGACAATGCTTATAAAGTCTGCCGTTAAATTCAATCATTATGTTAACGAAACTTTGTCCGGAAAAAAGCTGAAGCTCACTCTTATCAACAGATCCCGCTAGCGGATCCTGTTCCTTTTCTTTTTCTTTCTCCAGCTGATCGTTCAGGTAACACTTGCCATGACAATTCAGTTCGGGTTCATTCTTGTTAATGCAAAGTACTTCAGAGATAAATTTCTCATTGAGGGTAAAAGCGGCATGAATCAGTTCCTTGTTGAAAGACTGAAGAAGGAAAACATTAGCCAGGAGTATGGCAGCAATCGCTTTGGCTGGATTATGCACGGAACAAAACTATAGTAATCATTTGATAATGATACAGTGCTTCTGAAAAATTTAACATGATTTTTATCAACCTTTTTTCCAGAAATGTGAAATTCCAAATTGTTCTGGATATATCCCGAATACAGAATTCTGATGACAATTGTGTGACAAAGGAAGCACCTTGTTTAACCGCATTGACGAATTTGTAATCTGTTAAAGCGGTGTAGTGTTCGGGTTCGAAAAAATCGGCTTCGAAGAATGGACTTAACAAAAAGATTCGATCGAACTCGTTCCTCGAACTAGGAACTATTGTGTCCGGGTTCGAAGAATGGACTTAACAAAAAGCTTTCTTCGAACTCATTCCTCGAACAACCACAGCTGGGCGGAATGTTGTGCGATTGCTTGTGTGCGTGTATTCATTCCGCCCGATACTGCTGCCATGCAATCGCGGCGGAATGACGCTTCGCTTAACATTCCGCCGAAAAGGGGAATTTTTCGAACTCATTCCTCGAACAACCACAGCTGGGCGGAATGTTGTGCGATTGCTTGTGTGCGTGTATTCATTCCGCCCGATACTGCTGCCATGCAATCGCGGCGGAATGACGCTTCGATTAACATTCCGCCGAACGGGGGGGAGGGGGCTACTTGCAACCGGTAAATTGTACGGTGTTCGGGTTAGAAAAAAATAGAGTTCGAAACTCTACGTTGGGCGGAATGTTGGGTGATAGCCTGTGTGCAGGTTCATTCCGCCCTGTAACTGCACGTGGTAATCTCGGCGGAATGACGCTACGCTTGACATTCCGCCTTGGCGGGGGTGTTGAACACTGTTCACACAGCTGGGCGGAATGTTGTGCGATTGCTTGTGTGCGTGTATTCATTCCGCCCGATACTGCTGCCATGCAATCGTGGCGGAATGACGCTTCGATTAACATTCCGCCG
>QQVM01000013.1 GCA_003389385.1 Bacteroidota bacterium | reverse complement strand
CCGGGCAGATGACCGTTACAACATGATCCTGAGTCAGCGCAGGGCAGAGTCAGCGGTGAATTACATCGTCTCCCGCGGGATCGACGCATCAAGAATCACGGCGAAGGGATACGGAGAGACCATGCTGGTGAACGAATGTGCCAACAAGGTGAACTGCACCGAAGAGCAGCATCAGGCCAACAGGAGAACGGAATTTAAGGTCACAGCCATGGGAAAGAAGCTCTGATTCTGACATATAAAAAGCGATACCGCATGTTTAAGGCTTTAAACGCTTTATTCATGCGGTTTTTTGTTGATAACAGTGTTGAAATGCGAAAAAAAATCCGGAATTTTCTATCTGCCTTAGTTCGAAATTGCAGGAATAAAGCGCAATCCGTCGATTTCGAAAACGGATGCAGCAAAACACATGTCAATGAACAAAAGCCGATTCGAACAATTGAAGAGTTGCATAGCAAAATCAGCGACCAAAATTTTTTCAGCAGCATTTATCTCATTGTTGTTATTTATTTCAGTGCCTACAAAAAGAGCAAACGCTACGCATGCCGCCGGATCAGATCTCACCTATACATGGATTAGCGGGAACACCTTCAGGGTGACTGTTTCTTTCTACAGGGATTGTGCAGGAGTGGCTGCTCCGAATTCAATAACTTTGAATGCAAGGTCTGCCAGCTGCAACAGGAATCAAAACTATACGCTAACAAGAGTGGCAGGTACCGGGCAGGAAATCACATTTCCCTGCAACACGGCTGCAACTAAATGTACAAACGGGTCTTCAGCTTTTCCAGGATATCAGCAATACTTGTATCAGGCAAATATCACTTTGCCTCAGCAGTGTGCTGACTGGGTGCTGAGCTATTTTGTATGTTGCCGCAATTGCGCAATTACTACCTTGAACAATCCATGCAATGCGAACATGTACGTAGAAGCGACTCTGAATAATGTCGCTGCGCCCTCCAATTCTTCACCGCAATTTACAAATGTGCCGGTTGCTTTCATCTGTTTGAATCAGTCATTTACCTATAACCACGGAGTATATGATCCAAACGGAGATTCGCTTGTGTATACTCTCATCAATCCAAAAACTTATAATACCAGCAACGGAACGGTGGGCAATGTGACATTCAACCCTGGATATTCAGCTACAAATCCAGTCAGCTCAAGTCCGGCCATGACTTTGAACTCAGTCACCGGAGATGTAGTGATGTTTCCAACCAATAACAATGAAATAGGAGTAGCAGCTATTCTGATCAGAGAATACAGAAATGGTGTGTTGATAGGAAGTGTTACGCGTGACATGCAGTTCATTACAAAGTTTTGTAATCCAAATTTTCTACCTTCTGCTTCGGGTATCAACGGAACATCTAACTTTTCAGCAGTAGCTTGTCCAGGTGTGCCTCTGACATTCACGATTAACTCTGCTGATCCCAATCCGGCGGATACCATTACCATGACATGGAACAATGTAATTCCGGGAGCTACATTCACTCAGGCAGGGGTGCAGTTTCCTGTAGGAACATTTTCATGGACTCCAAGCGCTGCAGATGCGCGCTCGCAGCCTTACACATTTATTGTTACCGTGAGAGATAATGCATGTCCGACTAACGGAACACAGACTTATTCTTATTCGATCAAAGTACCTACCATCACCAATACTGTCAGCAGTCCTGCCTTCAACGGATATAATGTCGCTTGTTTTGGTACATCGAGCGGAAGCGCGACTGCAAGCGGTGGAGGGGGGACACCGCCATATACTTATTTATGGAATCCATCCGGACAAACCACGCCCACAGCGACGGGGTTATCTGCAATCACGTACACAGTGACTGCAACCGATTCAAGTGGGTGTTCGAAAGATACGATGATCACGCTCACAGAGCCACCTTCTGTAGTTGCTTCCTCAATTGATTCTTCATTCGATGTATCATGTAATGGAGGAAGTGATGGTTCTGCCTTTGCCGGAGGCAGTGGAGGATTGTCACCATATACTTACAGCTGGAGTCCCGGTGCTGAAACGACTTCTTCAATTTCCGGAAAATCTGCGGGAAGTTATACTGTGACAATCACGGACTTAAACGGGTGTACCTCACAATCAATAGTGAATATCAGTGAACCTGTTGCCGTAAGCGGATCCATTTCATCATTCACTAATGTGACATGCAATGGAAATGCAAACGGAAGCATCACTGCTTCAGCGTCCGGTGGTACGCCACCATATACTCATTCATGGAGTAATGGAATGACTACAGGAAGCATATTCAATCTGGGTCCAGGTACATATACTGACACCATCCGCGACAGCAAAGGGTGTCAGGCATTAATCAGTCAAACAATTACTGAACCTCCGGCAGGTGTGGGTATTCCTTCATCTTCAGTAACTGTGAATAATGTGAGTTGTTTCGGCGGTGATGATGGTTCAGCAAATCTTAGCCCGTCAGGAGGAACTATGCCTTATTCCATTTTTTGGTCAAATGGAGATACCGGAAACAGCGCTGACACACTGATCTCAGGCACTTATTCTGTTACAATCATTGACGCAAACGGATGCACCTTTGACACCTTGATAAATGTCACTGAACCGGCTTTGCTTGATTTTCAATTCGTAGACTTTACAATCTCCCCCGGTGGTACACATATATTCTGCAGTGGTGATTCAACCGGCCAGGTAAGGGCTTCCGTATTTGGCGGCACTCCTGGATACACTTATGCATGGTCGGAGGGCAGTACCACCGATTCAATTTCAGGTGTACCTGCGGGCGCTTACTGGGTGACAATCACCGATGCTAACGGATGCACAGTCAGTGATACTGTTACATTCACAGAGCCTCCAGTGCTTAGTACATTCATGACCAAGCAGGATGTTGCCTGCAAAGGAGAGTCTTCAGGTTATGCAAAGGCAAATGTCAGCGGTGGTTCACCTATGTATTCTTATTCATGGAGCCCATTTTTTCAGACTACTGACAGCATTGGTGGCATACCGGCAGGATTCTATCAGGTAACCATAGATGATATAAATGGTTGCCAGGTCATTGATACTGTGACCATTTCTGAACCTGATACAATAGTTCCTCTCATCACAGCCATACAATTCTTTGGCGATGTGAATGTGCGTTGCAACGGAGATTCATCCGCAACTGTATCAGTCCAGGTGACCGGAGGAACGGCTCCTTATTCATATGAGTGGTCAAGCGGAGCTACCAGCGACACTGCCTTCAATCTGCCAGCAGGAATAGTTGCAGTGAAAGTATCTGACATCAATGGTTGTTCAATCAGGGGGAATCATTCATTGTCGGAGCCGGATCCGTTTTTCTATTCCAGTGTAATTAATCATCCGGGTTGTTACGGAGAAGGGACCGGTTCCATTGTGCTGAATGCATCGGGAAGCACTCCTCCATATTCATATGCGTGGTCAAGTGGCTCAACTGCTGACTCTTCTTCAGGCTTAACTGCAGGGACAGAATATGTTTGGATTGAAGATGCGAATATGTGCAGGGATAGCGTTGGTTTCATTTTGTCAGAACCTGATTCAATGAGTATAATGTCATTTCTAAGCGATTATCAGGGATTCAATGTGAGTTGTTTTGGAGGGAATGATGGCGGAGCAAGCATTTTTGTTTTCGGCGGAACAATGCCATATTCCTATGCCTGGTCGAATGGCGCCACTACTGATGTAGTTTCAGGTTTGAGCGCAATAGCATATACAGTGACCATAACTGATAACAACGGATGTACTAAGGATACAATAATTGCGCTCAGTGAGCCGACTCCAATAAATTTGTCAGTCACTAGCTCAATGTATGCTGGTGGAGTTAATGTAAGCTGCTTCAACTATAACGATGGTTACGCTCACGCTTTTGCCAGCGGTGGAGTGGGTCCTTACAGATATCTTTGGTCGAACGGAGATCAGGCCGATTCAGCGCTTGGATTGACTGCCGGCTCATTCAATCTGCTTGTGACCGACAGTAACAGCTGTACAGCCACTGCGGTATTCAGTATGACTGAACCTGTTCCATTAACTCTTACAGCTACCTTCTCTGATTTCAACGGATACTCCGTGCCCTGCGCAGGTGATTCTTCAGCATGTATAGCTTTGAGTGTTAATGGAGGCAGTACGCCTTATTCATATATGTGGGATATTCAGGATACTTTGGATGCTCCAATGATCTGCGGATTGCCGGCAGATACAGTGGGCCTGAGAGTGACAGATACCAACGGCTGCATCATCGATACAACACTCATACCGACAGAACCTCCCGCACTTGCTCTTAGCTCCGTGCTTTCCGATTATTCCGGATTCAATGTACAATGTCCTGGATACAGCAATGGAAGTATTGATCTGACTGTTTCAGGGGGGGCCGGATCACTTTCATATATATGGTCCAACGGCGATACATTACAGGATTTAATAAATCTTTCTGCAGGAACTTACTCTGTCACAATCACTGATGTGAATAATTGTACCAGTAATTTCACATTTGTATTGGATGAGCCGCCCATGTTGCTGCATTCAACCGGTTCCCGTCAAAGCACATGTGCTCAAAGCAATGGTGTAGCATGGGTATCTGTGAATTCCGGATTAACTCCTTATTCTTACTTGTGGAATCCTTCCGGACAAACCAGCGATACTATCTCTGGACTTGTGCCCGGGATGCACTATGTGACAATTACAGACAGTGTTGGCTGTAACTCTGCAGACAGTGTTCTTGTGAGTGATATACCGGTGATGGCCGCAAACATTGTTTCACAGACAAATATTTTTTGCAATGGAGATTCTACAGGCAGTATTACTGCTTCTGTCACTGGCGGATCATCGCCTTATATGCTGATGTGGTCAAACGGTGATACGACTCTCCTTGCAAGCGCCCTTCCTGCCGGAACTTACACACTTACAATCACCGACTCAGCAGGATGCATAGAGACAGTTTCGGCCACAATCACTCAGCCATCAGCCATCAATTCTAATGTGATTGTAACTGACGCTCGTTGTGATGGTGTTAACGACGGAACTGCTATGGTGAGCGCGAATGGTGGAACATCACCTTATACGTATTCGTGGTCGAACGGGGATAATGCTGCCCTTGCAGACAGTCTGGCGGGTGGCACTTATACAGTAACAATCACGGATGCGAATTCATGCACACATACAAATAGTGCCACAGTACAACAGCCTAATGCCATGACCTTGTCACTTCTTTCAGTTACAGAAGTTTCCTGTTTTGGCAGAAGCGACGGTTCAGCCACTGTCAATCCTGCCATCGGAGGAACGCCTCCTTATATTTATTCATGGTCCAATTCAGACTCCGGGATTCTTGCCGACAGTCTTGCTGCCGGAACGGTTGTGCTGACTGTAAGAGATGCAAACAACTGTGTGTCTGTTCTAAATGTAACGATTACAGAGCCTGCTCTTCTGCAATCCTCACTGAGCAGTACATCACTCACTTGCTTCGGATCTGCTGATGGCAGCGTCTCTGCTACCGTGACAGGCGGTACTGCTGCTTATACATACAACTGGACACCTGGCAATTATTCAGGCAACACCGTAAGCAATCTTCCTGCCGGAACGTATTCGCTGATTGTGACTGATTCAAGAAACTGCACGAGTGCAAATGCAGTTACAATCACCCAGCCTGTGCAGTTAACAGCAGATGCAGGAGCTTCATTGTCTGATTGCGAACCTGTCTTCCAGCTCAATGCCCAGCTTGATCCGGGATTGAGCGGACGCTGGACTGTAATCACAGGTGCAGGACAATTTTCCGATGCAAACTCTCCGGTGACAAGTGTCACACAAATGATAGAAGGGGATAATTATTACAGATGGACAGTTACTGACGGAACCTGCTTCAATTCTGATTCCGTGTTGGTTTATTTAGTTCCAGCTGGCCAGTGTGACCTTGAACTTCCTTCAGGATTTTCTCCGAACGGAGACGGATTCAATGACGGATTCTTTATTAAAGGAATTGACCGTTATCCAAATAATTTCCTGATGGTCTTCAATCGCTGGGGAAATGAAGTATATCGTGTGGAGAATTACAGAAATTCACAGTGGAAAGGTCAAAACAACTCTGGTGACGATTTGCCAGAAGGCACATACTTCATCATGCTTGAAATAATGGAAGCAAACATAAGGATGAATACATATGTAGATCTGAGAAGATGATTTTCTGACGGTAAATTTCTCAGATCTGATTTATTTGCATTTTTTTTGTTGAAAAGACTGTTGAAAGGGATTTAGCTTGTGATGAAAGATAAGCTGAATCCCTTGCGATCTTCGTTTTAAATAATGACCTACGTCATTCTAATTTTTATTACATGATATTGAATACTACAAGTCTTCCTTTTCGTTTCTGCAAACTGCTTTCTTCCGGGCTCTTTTTGATGCTGCTGATTTTATTTAGTAACGCCAGAAATGCAGGAGCGACACACGCATCAGGATCTGATCTCACATATACATGGGTTACGGGAAATACTTACAAGGTAACAGTATCCTTTTACAGGGATTGTGCCGGGGTGGCTGCGCCAAACTCAATTACTTTAAATGCGCGCTCATCTTCATGTAACAGGAATCAATCATATACACTAAATAGAGTCCCAAACACTGGTCAGGAAATCACCTTTGCATGTTTTGCAGCTGCAACAAAATGTACAAATAGCTCATCCATTTATCCGGGTTATCAAAGGTATGTTTATGAAGCTAATGTTACTCTGCCGCAGCTATGTTCGGATTGGGTGCTGAGCTACTTCGTATGCTGCCGTAACTGTGCCATCACTACTCTTAACAACCCTTGTGATGCTAACATGTATGTTGAAGCAACTTTAAACAATGTACTTGCTCCGACAAATTCATCGCCTCAGTTTACAAATATCCCTGTAGCCTTTCTTTGCGTAAATCAGAATTTCACGTACAATCATGGAGTAGTGGACCCGAACGGTGACTCGCTTGTATATTCTTTCGTCACCCCCAAAACTTATAATTCCAGCAATAATACAGTGGGTAATGTGAGTTTTCGTTCCGGATATTCAGCGACTAGTCCGCTGACATCAAGTCCTGCTGTTTCTCTGAACAGTGCAAACGGCGACATCACTATGCGCCCTACAGCCAATAATGAGATAGGCGTCACAGCAATACTGGTTCGTGAATTCCGGAATGGTGTTCAGATTGGAAGCATCATCAGGGATATGCAATTTATTACAACCTCTTGCTCGCTTAACTTCCTTCCAAGCGCAACTGGGATCAATGGATCAAATGTGTTTTCAGCTGTGGCTTGTCCAGGCAGCACTTTAAGTTTCAATATCAACACCGCTGATGCCAATGCTGCAGATTCAGTTTTTCTCACGTGGAATGCCGGCATTCCAGGGGCAACATTCAGTACGACCAGCAGCACAAGGCCGGTCGGTACATTTACATGGACTCCTACTGCAGCGCAATCGAGACCACAGCCTTATACTTTCACAGTAACAGTAAGAGATAATGCATGTCCGACTAACGGAACTCAAACATATTCTTTCTCAATTAGTGTTCCGTTAGTTACGGCCACTGCAAGCAGTCCGCTCTTCAATGGCTACAACGTGCCCTGTAATGGACTCAATGGTGGAAGCGCGACAGTTACACCATCCGGTGGTTCGACACCTTATACTTATTTATGGATGCCTTCCGGACAGACAACTCAAACAGCCACATCTCTGGGTGCAGGAACATATACTGTAACTGTTACTGATGCAAATGGCTGCTCAAGCCAATCAACACTTACGTTGACTCAACCTCCGACTGCTGTTTCTTCCAGCATTGCAGCATCAACAGATGTTTCCTGCATGGGAGGATCTGACGGAACTGCCACTGCTTCAGGATCAGGAGGTGTAAGCCCATACACATACAGTTGGAATCCTTCTTCCCAGACTGCTGCAATTGCAAGCGGTCTTTCGGCGAACAGTTATACAGTTACTGTGACAGATAATAATGGCTGTACCAGTCAGTCAAATGTTACGATTGGAGAACCCACAGCGCTGAACGGATCCATAGCCGGCTTCACAAATGTTACCTGTAATGGAAACTCAAACGGAACAATCAATACTAGTGTAAGCGGAGGCACACCGCCATATTCGCACAGCTGGAGCAACGGAGCAAGCACTCAGAATATCAGCGGAATTGGGCCTGGAACATATGCTGATACAATTCGAGATTCAAAAGGTTGTCTGGTGATTGTAACGCAGGTGATCACTGAACCAGGAGGCCCTGTCGGTATCCCGTCTTCATCAATCAGCGTGTCTGATGTACTTTGCAACGGTGGATCTACGGGTTCGGCGAGCCTCAGTCCTTCAGGCGGTACAATGCCATATACAATTACATGGTCGAATGGAGATGTAGGTAACACTGCAGATACTTTGAGTGCCGGAGTTTACTCTGTTACAATTGTAGATGCAAACGGTTGTACTTTTGAT
Source organism: Bacteroidota bacterium (assembly GCA_003389385.1). Taxonomy (GTDB): domain Bacteria; phylum Bacteroidota; class Bacteroidia; order AKYH767-A; family 2013-40CM-41-45; genus QQVM01. The sequence goes on along the minus strand of QQVM01000013.1, from coordinate 3,155 downwards.
ACATCTGTCACTATAAATGAGCCTGCGGTTCTAAATGCACAGTTTGTAAACTTTTCGATCTTTCCATCAGGTGATAATATTGCCTGTAACGGTGATACAATGGGAAAAGCTAAAATCTCTGTCTTTGGCGGAGCGGTACCATATTCATACACATGGTCAACCGGTGCTACTATTGATTCAATCATGAATGTAGGAGCAGGAACTTACTGGGTTGACATTGCGGATGCGAACGGATGTAACAGATCAGACACCATCGTGCTGACCGAACCTTCAGTGTTTACAAATTTCCTCACAAAGCAGGATGTTGTGTGTAAAGGTGAATCAAGTGGTTGGGTAAAAGCTAATCCGTCTGGGGGTGCGGCGCCATATTCATTTGTGTGGACTTCCATGAGCAATACTACAGACAGTATTGGCAGAATTCCGATTGGTTTTTATGAAGTGACCATTACGGATCTTAACGGTTGTCAGTTGGTGGATACAATTACAGTTTCTGAACCCGATACTCTTGTTCCTTTGATAACTGCTATCCAGTTCTTTGGTGATGTGAATGTGCCTTGCTTCGGTGATTCATCCGGTGTAGTTTCTGTTGACGTCACGGGTGGAACAGCGCCGTATTCATATGCATGGAATACCGGACAAACTACTGATACCATCACCGGTGTGCCTGCAGGGACAGTTTCTGTTTATGTAAGAGATTTCAACGGTTGTTCAATCATCGGTTCACATGCACTGACGGAACCCGGGCCTTTTCAGTATGCGTCGGTCATACAAAATCCTTTATGTTATGCAGATACATCAGGCTTTATCCATCTGAACGCATCAGGCAGCACTCCGCCTTTTACTTTTGCTTGGTCAAACAGCGCAGCGACGGACTCAATAGAGAATCTTTCATCCGGTACTTATCATGTTATTATTAATGATATGAACGGTTGCAGAGACAGTGTTGGATTTATACTTTCAGATCCTGATTCAATCAGTTCTTCTGTTGCAACTTCAAATTATCAGGGATTCAATGTGTCCTGTAATGGAGGAAGTGATGGGTATATAATAGGACTTGCAAGCGGTGGTACAGGCACGCTTACTTATGCGTGGTCAACCGGCAGTCCTAATGATAGCATAGGAGGTCTTGCAGCAGGGATTTATAATGTGACCATTACCGATGGAAACGGTTGCACTAAGGACACATCAGTCACTCTTGACCAGCCACTGGCTTTAGTGCTCACATTGTCTGCAGCGGTTTACAGCGGGGGAGTCAATGTGAGTTGTTATGGTTACAATGACGGTGTCGGTTATTCATTCGTTACAGGGGGAGTGCCACCATATCAATACAACTGGTCTAACGGGGACCAGGCAGATTCCGCCCTGGGTTTGTTCGCCGGACCGTATTCACTCATGGTTACCGACAGTAATGGATGCAATATTTCAAACTCCATTAATCTGACCGAACCGGTTCCTGTGGCGCTTACCGCTACACTGTCTGATTACAACGGATTCAATGTTCCTTGTAATGGTGACTCGGTCGGATGCATCACGGTATTGATGAGCGGGGGAGTGTCACCTTTTAGTTATCTCTGGGATATTCAGGATACGCTAGATCAGGCCATGATTTGCAATCTTCCTGCAGATACGATTTTCCTAAGGGCTCAGGATGCGAATGGCTGTGTGCTCGATACAACCTTTGTTTTGACAGCACCTCCAGTGCTTTCTTCCACCGCGACAAGCACCAATGCCAGTTGTTCCGGACTCAATAATGGAACTGCAACAGCCATACCTGCTGGAGGAGTTTCTCCATATACTGTGGCATGGTCAAATGGCGACTCCGGATTTACTGCAGACAGTCTTGGTCTTGGCTACGTGACTTATACTGTCACAGATTTTAACTTCTGCCAATACACAGATTCCATAAATGTCTCGCAACCTGTGGCTATTTCATCCGGTATATCCGTTGTCACAGATGTTTCATGCTTTGGAGGATCAGACGCCGTGGTAAGTGTCAGTTCGGCAAGTGGAGGAACAGCTCCATATACATATGCCTGGTCCAATGGAGATACAGGTTTATCTGCTGATAGCGTTCAGTCCGGAAATATATCGGTAACAATCACTGATGCAAACAATTGCACCTTGAGTCTCTCTACAAATGTAAGTCAGCCTGCAGCAGCTCTTGATGCGAATGCCAGCACTCAGGACGTTTCCTGTTTTGGTTTCAGTGACGGCAGTGCAACAATTCTTCCTTTCGGTGGAACTCCAAATTATACTTATGCATGGACGCCCGGATCTGACTCCACAGCAACCGTAAATAATCTGTCACCAGGAAATTACAGCGTAATGATTACTGACTCGCGAGGATGTGTTCATTCTGTGAATGTGATTATATCCCAACCGCAAGCCCTGACTGCCAATGCAGGTGCTGACCAGTCAACATGCAATTCTGAAGTACGTCTTAATGCTTCTCTTAATCAGGGTTTCACCGGAAGCTGGGCATCAGTTAGCTCTGGTCCGGTTTTCTCAAATCCTTCTTCACCATCCAGTTTAGTATCGCAGCTGGGAAATGGAAATACTGTACTTACCTGGACAATCACTGATGGAACCTGCTCTGCAGTTGATACACTTGTAGTTTCGCTTCAGGATGCTGCATCATGCGAGCTTGAGCTTCCCACAGGATTTTCTCCGAACGGCGATGGCTTCAATGACGGCTATTTTGTCAAAGGACTTGACCGTTATCCTGAAAATGTTCTGACCGTCTTTAATCGCTGGGGCAATGAAGTTTATAAGAAGGAAAATTATGTGAACAATGAATGGACCGGACAAAACAACAATGGAGATGAATTGCCAGACGGAACCTATTTCGTGGTACTCATTATAAGTAACCAGGACATACGACTGAATGATTTTGTAGACCTGAGAAGAAACAGAAGAAATTGATTTATTATATCGAATTGTATTAAACCGAATACAGAATGAAAAAACTCCTCACCAGTGCCATGTTGCTGATCGGTCTTGGCTCGACGGCACAGCAGGACATCCTTGTGAGCCAGTACATGTTCAATCATCTTCTGCTGAACCCTGCCTACAGCGGGAGCAAGGATTACATGATGGCGACCTTACTGTACCGCAAGCAGTGGGTTGATTTCAGCGGAGCGCCTGCGACCCAGGTT
>QQVM01000023.1 GCA_003389385.1 Bacteroidota bacterium | reverse complement strand
TTCGTCCCGATGGTTATCGGGATCGTTATTCTCCACCAATCAAACTGCAACGGCAGTTTGAAATTTGAAATAAAAGATTGAAGGATGGAGCATCCCGCTCTGCGGGAGGGTCAACGGTTCGTCCCGATGGTTATCGGGATCGTTATTTTCCACCAATCAAACTGCAACGGCAGTTTGAAGATTGAAATAGAAGTTCAGATGAAAAGCCCGATGGTTCGGGTATCCTGATAACAGGATTACTGCCGGTTCGATTCCGGGTTCATCACCAGTCACTGCTACGGCGGTGGTTACGTTCTTTGACATATTGGAAGAAAACACGAGATAGAATCAAACAAGATTAATCGTTGAGATAACGAAAAGTTAATAAGGGCACATGGTGAATGCCTTGGCTCTCATAGGCGATGAAGGACGTGATAAGCTGCGAAAAGCTTCGGGGAGGTGCAAACAACCTTTGATCCGAAGATATCCGAATGGGGCAACCCTCCCGGTTGAAGACCGGGAATCTAAAAAGAAGCTAACCCAGGGAACTGAAACATCTAAGTACCTGGAGGAAAAGAAAACAAATAGTGATTCCCTAAGTAGTGGCGAGCGAACAGGGAAGAGCCCAAACCGTGGTTGTTAAGGCAATCACGGGGTTGTAGGACTGCAACGTGTATGTTAAAGTGAAGCTGAATCTTCTGGAAAGTTGAACCATAGAGGGTGATAGACCCGTAAGCGTAAGCAATAACATACTAGCAGTATCCTGAGTACCGCGAGGTCGGAGACGCCTTGTGGGAATCTGCCGGCACCATCCGGTAAGGCTAAATACTAATGAGAGACCGATAGTGTACAAGTACTGTGAAGGAAAGGTGAAAAGAACCGCGAACAGCGGAGTGAAATAGAACCTGAAACCGTGTGCTTACAAGCGGTCGGAGTCCCGTAAGGGATGACGGCGTGCCTTTTGCATAATGAACCTACGAGTTACTCCTCACTGGCAAGGTTAAGCCCCGAAGGGGCGCAGCCGAAGCGAAAGCAAGTCTGAATAGGGCGTATAGTCAGTGGGGGTAGACGCGAAACCTTGTGATCTACACATGGGCAGGATGAAGTGAGGGTAACACCTCATGGAGGTCCGAACTGGTAAGCGTTGAAAAGCTTTCGGATGACTTGTGTGTAGGGGTGAAAGGCTAATCAAACTGGGAAATAGCTCGTACTCCCCGAAATGTCTTTAGGGACAGCGTTGAGTTAATTGTTATAGAGGTAGAGCTACTAATAGGGCTAGGGGGCTTCACCGCCTACCAAACCCTGATAAACTCCGAATGCTACTAACAAATACTCAGCAGTGAGGCCTGGGGTGCTAACGTCACAGGCCGAGAGGGAAACAACCCAGACCATCAGCTAAGGTCCCCAAATCTATGTTAAGTTGATAAAACGTGGTTCGATTGCATTGACAGCTAGGATGTTGGCTTGGAAGCAGCCATTCATTTAAAGAGTGCGTAACAGCTCACTAGTCGAGCGATCGGGCGTGGATAATAAACGGGCATCAAACATAGTACCGAAGCTATGGCAACGAAAGTTGGGTAGGGGAGCATTCTAACTGCACCGAAGGTGTGTCGTAAGGCATGCTGGAGCGGTTAGAAAAGCAAATGTAGGTATAAGTAACGATAAGGCAGGTGAGAAACCTGCCCACCGAAAGACTAAGGATTCCTGATCAACGTTAATCGGATCAGGGTTAGTCGGGTCCTAAGGCTCATCCGAAGGGAAATGCCGATGGAAAACAGGTTAATATTCCTGTACCGGTGCAATCAGTGAATGGGACGACGGAGTAGTGAAAGGTCTGCGTACTGACGGAATAGTACGTTGAAGCCAGTAGATATAAGTGCTGCAGGAAAATCCACAGCGCTTGTCGAAGGTGACAGTACCGGAAGTCTTCGGACGACTGGATAATGACCCTAAGCAAACTTCCAAGAAAACTCCCTAAACTTATGATTGTACCGCCCGTACCGTAAACCGACACAGGTAGTCGAGGAGAGAATCCTAAGGTGCTCGAGTGATTCATGGCTAAGGAACTCGGCAAATTAACCCTGTAACTTCGGGAAAAAGGGTGCCCCGCCTCTGGCGGGGCCGCAGAGAAATGGCCCAGGCGACTGTTTAACAAAAACACATGGCTATGCCAAATCGAAAGATGATGTATATGGCCTGACACCTGCCCGGTGCTGGAAGGTTAAGAGGAGATGTTAGTAGCAATACAAAGCATTGAATCGAAGCCCCAGTAAACGGCGGCCGTAACTATAACGGTCCTAAGGTAGCGAAATTCCTTGTCGGGTAAGTTCCGACCTGCACGAATGGTGTAACGATCTGGGCACTGTCTCAGTCATGAGCTCGGTGAAATTGTAGTAGCGGTGAAGATGCCGCTTACCCGCAACGGGACGGAAAGACCCCGTGCACCTTCACTACAACTTTGCATTGATTCTGGATAAATGATGTGTAGGATAGGTGGGAGACTTTGAAGCGGGGGCGCCAGCCCTCGTGGAGTCAACCTTGAAATACCACCCTTCATTTATTCGGGATCTAATCCGGCAAAGCCGGAAACATTGCATGGTGGGTAGTTTGACTGGGGTGGTCGCCTCCAAAAGAGTAACGGAGGCTTTCAAAGGTACCCTCAGCACGCTTGGTAACCGTGCGCGGAGTGCAATAGCATAAGGGTGCTTGACTGTGAGACATACAAGTCGAGCAGGCACGAAAGTGGGATATAGTGATCCGGTGGTTCCGCATGGAAGGGCCATCGCTCAAAGGATAAAAGGTACGCCGGGGATAACAGGCTGATCTCCCCCAAGAGCTCACATCGACGGGGAGGTTTGGCACCTCGATGTCGGCTCGTCACATCCTGGGGCTGGAGAAGGTCCCAAGGGTTCGGCTGTTCGCCGATTAAAGTGGCACGCGAGCTGGGTTCAGAACGTCGTGAGACAGTTCGGTCCCTATCTGTTGTGGGCGTTGGAAATTTGAGAGGACCTGACTCTAGTACGAGAGGACCGAGTCGGACGTACCTCTAGTGTACCTGTTGTGGCGCCAGCTGCATCGCAGGGTAGCTACGTACGGTTGAGATAAGCGCTGAAAGCATCTAAGCACGAAACTCACCTCAAGATGAGATTTCCTTTAAGGGTCGTTGGAGACTACGACGTTGATAGGTTGCATGTGTAAAGACAGTAATGTCAAAGCTGAGCAATACTAATTACCCGTAAACTTTCAATCTCCCGGTCAATCCTGTTTATTCACTTGTGTTTTCTTTCAATAAATGTCAAAAGTATTCAAGGCATTTATGGTGACTTTAGCGTTGGTGTCCACCTCTTCCCATTCCGAACAGAGAAGTTAAGCCCAACAGCGCAGATGGTACTTGGTTAACACCTGGGAGAGTATGTCGTTGCCGTAAATTATTTAGCCCCGCATTCGAAAGAATGACGGGGCTTTTTTTTTTTGACTACTTCAAAAATCAGCAATTAATGTGATTTTTGATTTTTGAACAGCGATTTTTGATTTGAGAAGTTTTTCATTTCAGCAATCAGCAATCAATGTGATTTTTGATTTTTGAATAGCGATTTTTGATTTACGAAGTTTCTCATTTCAGCAATCAGCAATCAATGTGATTTTTGATTTTTGAATAGCGATTTTTGATTTACGAAGTTTTTCATTTCAGCAATCAAAAATCAACAATCGTAAATCTGATTGATTTTTGATTTCGGAAGTGTTTAATTTATATCTACTTCAAAAATCAGCAATCAAAAATCAACAATCGTAAATCTGATGGATTTTTGATTTCGGAAGTGTTTCATTTATATCAACTTCAAAATTCAGCAATCAAAAATCAACAATCGTAAATCTGATGGATTTTTGATTTCGAAAGTGTTTCATTTATATCAACTTCAAAATTCAGCAATCAAAAATCAACAATCGTAAATCTGATTGATTTTTGATTTCGGAAGTGTTTAATTTATATCAACTTCAAAAATCAGCAATCAAAAATCAGCAATCAAAAATCAACTATCGTAAATCTGATTGATTTTGGATTTCGGAAGAATATCTCTTCAACAATCAGCTGTCGCAAATCCAATTGGTTTCCGATGAGTTATCCAAAATTCTTTCATTATTACTTTTCTTCAATTCGGTCACATAAATTTTTTTCCAAACTGAGATGTTTTTATCCTTTTTAATGCCTCCCAAACTGTATTCAAAATTCACTTTTTACTTTTCTTTTTCAACAAATATGTTGAATTCGGTCATTTTTCAGGTGTTTGTTTCGGTGATGGAGAGCAAATAAACTGATATGCCTGTGTAAGGTTTTGGGCTATTTCTCTCCAACCTCCTTCCATATCGGATGTATTGTTGTATTGAAATTAACTCATCTCATCAAATAGTTAAATCGTACATAAATACAACACCCCAAATGAAATGAGAACTAAACTCAGAAGTAATTTAAGAATGCGCCCTAAGCTGAAGCAGGTGGGAATCACACTTTCGCTTGTCTTCGCACTTACCAGCGCTATTGTGATTGTAGTCCTTAATTTCGGCAGCAAGCACGAAAGTATGGCTGCAGTCAACAATGATTATAGGACAATTAGCTCTGGAAATTGGAGTAATCCTGCAATCTGGCAGCGCTACAATGGAAGCAGCTGGGTCGCTGCGACAGTTGCGCCAAACAATACACATAATGTGATCACCATTCAAACCGGTCATAATGTGATTTTTAATACATCACTCACCGTGGATCAAGTAGTGGTTCAGGCAAATGCACATTTGGAGCTGCAAATGGGTTTGACTATGACTCTCAACAATGGGACAGGAACGGAACTGGATGTCTCCGGAATTTTCCGAAACAGTGGAGGAACGCTGACATTACTCACGGGAGCCACTGTTGTTTTTAAGCCAACTGGTATTTATCAGCATAACTATTCATTAACTCCTGGAGCAATTCCGGTTGCCACATGGAATGCAGGATCAACATGTGAGGTTATTGGTTATACAGACATGACCGGAACTATTACCGGACTTTCCCAGAATTTTCATCACTTCACATGGAATTGTCCAAACCAGCTCCGTGATATCAATCTAAACTCCAATGTAGGTTCAATTGCTGGTAATTTCACAATTATTTCCACAGGTGACTACAATATTTGTTCAGCCGGTGCAGGCAGAACACTGAATGTAGGGGGTGATTATATTCAAACAGGCGGAACTCACATCTTTGTTAATAATTCAAACCAAATTGGAACGCTGAATGTAGGTGGAAATTTTGATTTGTCAGGCGGGGTCTTCACAGTCATGGCTGGTTCAGGATCCACCGGTACAGTAAATGTCAGCGGAAACTTTTCACATACAGGAGGAAGGCTTGAAGTGAAAGGTAACAGCGCGACGACCGCCACATTTGTTTTTAACAGAGCAGGGACTCAGCAGTTTTCGACAAGTAGCAATGATGTTGTATCCAACATTGATTTTACTGTAAACAGCGGATCAACGCTGGATATGGGTGAAAGTATTATGTACGGCAGAAATTTCACCTTACTCGCCGGTGCCGGAATAAGTATTGGTTCACCTGATGGAATTGTTCCCACAGGAGCTGTGGGTAATATTCAGGTTACTGGTACACGCACATACAATACTTCCGCTCATTATACAATGTCAGGCAACGTGCCTCAGACATGGAATAACTCAATGCCTGCAGCGGTGAGCAACCTGATTATTAATAATCCAACCGGGGTTACATTGAACAAGAATGTGAATGTGAGTGGATCTTTGATTTTCATTCAGGGAAAACTTTATACCGGTTCAAACTTATTACATGTAACCAACAACAATGTGAACAGTGTGACGGGCAATACGCTTAATAATTACGTAGTTGGAAATCTGAGAAGAAATGTGAGTAGCAATGGTAACTACAGCTTCCCGGTAGGTGCTGATGATGTATGCCAGCTCATCAGTACAAATCTTACAAGTGTGAGTGGAACAACAAACATTACTGCCAGTTTCACCAAGATAAACCCGCTGGAGCAATCTTTCCCTCTGACAGGTTTGCGCGACGGAACCAATGAGTTGGATTCAATGTTGAACTATGGATTCTGGACTCTTACACCAAATACTCAGATGACTGGTGGATCTCATCGTATAACAGTAAGTCAAAGTAAGTTTACCAATTCGGTGGGAGGACAAACGAAATTTTATGTCCTGACAAGAACTGGTCAAAATACCGCTTGGCAACTTGCCGGCACGAATGCTGCATCGGCAACGGCTTGGAATGGATCAGAAGCAACTGCGGTCAGAAACGGACTGAACTCATTTAATCAATACGCCATTGCATATGGGAATGATGTTTCATTTTCAAATCCAAGTCTTATTTCCGGTGTAGCAGGCGCTGTTGGTGCCACATACCTGTTTCCAAGTGTGACTTCAGACATTGATGCATGGATGGAAATTATGGAGCTTGCCGGAGGAGCAACACTTTCTTCAATTGATGACGGTTCAACAGGCTATAACGAAGCATTCCAACCATTCATCAATATTCCCGGTAATTCAACAGCATCTATTCAATGGAGAATCAGATTCAAAGTATCTGGAACTTCGAGAGATACTGTGATTGGAAAGCTTCAGATGACAGGTATTGACGTGGATGGTGGATCTAATATCAGAGAATTTGTTGAAGCAACCATGCCTACAAGTTATGCACTTGGTTCTCCAACAATCTTGACAGTTACCAATAATAATGGAAATTATAGGGCTACAAGTAATACGACAACAGTGTCCAATATTGATACGAGTGCCAGGAATGCCATGTTTCAGCTCAATTATAATAACGTTAATACAATTCTTTACAGAACAGGTGCGATTAATACTAGCTCTTCCTCACAGGTAAGGCAGACATCTCTTTACTTTGGTTCCTTCCTTACCGGAGCAATCGCACTTCCAGTATCGTTGACACAATTCAAAGCTGCAATGCGTGAAGACAAGGCGGTGATTGAATGGACGACAGCAACAGAAGTTGAAAATGATTACTTCACTGTGGAGCGTTCTGCTGACGGGGAGAGGTTCACTGAAATTACCAGGAAGAAAGGTGCCGGAAACAGCACCACAACAAAGTACTACTCAGTAACAGACAACAGTCCGCTTCCTGGTTTTTCATACTACCGCTTGAAACAGACGGATTATGATGGAAAATCCACGCACAGCGAAGTGATCAGAGTAAGAAACAACAGAGCAAAGATCAGCACCACAGTGGATGTGCAGGAAATCGGACCTAATCCATTCTCTTCAACTGTGAGTATAGGATTCACTTCAGAAAGCGATGCAATCATACAAATGTCTATAATCAATTCCGCAGGCAGAATGGTAGAGCAGCAGTCTGTCACTGCCATTTCAGGATATAACACTCACAGAGTATCTGGTCTTGATAAATTGGACAGAGGAATTTACTTCCTGATATTGACGTACAATGAAGAAAAAGTCGTCAGAAAAATTGTAAAGCAATAATATTCCAACAATGGATATTAAAAAACCGACAGGAAAGTGTATCCTGACGGTTTTTTTTTTAATAAACAGAAGTCGAAACATTGTAAGGTTAAATTATAAATGCTACCAACACATCAAATTGAATATTGTATAAGTATGTTGAAATTGAAGGTTTTGCAGGTATATATAAAGTAAAAAAAGTTTCAAAATGAATATCAAAGTAAAAAATCAGCTAAGACTGCGTTCAAAAGTAAAGCAGATGCGAGTTGCACTGGCTTTCTCAGTCATTGCTGCAGGCAGCTTCCTTTTTCTGCTTTTACAAGTCGGATATAAAACAGAAAGCCTGGCAGCTGTAAACAATGATTATCGTTCTGTGGCTTCGGGTGATTGGAGCAATCTGTCGATCTGGCAACGATACAATGGTTCTGTATGGGTTGCTGCAACAGTGGCTCCGAGTAATTCACACAATGTGATTTCCATTCAAGCCGGACATACTGTGAGGGTCAATACCGCTGTAACAGTGGACCAGTTGGTGATTGATTCAAACGGAATACTTGAATTGCCAGACGGTATAACCATGACACTGGCAAATGGTTCTGGGACTGATATGAATGTTTCCGGAATTTTCAGAAATGCAGGAACTGTGACACTAAGCGGAAGCGCAACAATTGCATATCAGAGCAGTGGAATTTACCAGCATAATTACACAAGTAGCCCTGGCACAATACCTGTGGCTACCTGGAATGCGGGTTCAACATGTGAAATCATCGGTTATACTAACAATAATAATTTGCCTGCAAATATCAATCAGGCATATTCAAATTTTTCCTGGAATTGTATTAATCAGTCTTCTCCAATCGATCTGAATGGGGCAATTAATACCATTAATGGAAATCTGACAATTGCGAGCACGGGAAGTTCAGAGATTCGATTTGCGAATAACAATAAGACAATTACGATTGGAGGGAGTTATGTTCAATCAGGAGGTACCCATGTATTCATTACAGGATCTTCCCAAACAGGAACCATCAATGTGAACGGCAATTTTGCGCTCTCAGGTGGAACATTTTTTCTCCACAATGGTTCTGGTGGCACAACTACTGTAAATCTCAGCGGAAATTTTTCTCATACCGGTGGCGGATTAATAACCGGCGGAAACTCAGCTACGACTGCTTTGTTCGCATTTAATAAAACAGGTATTCAGCAGTTTGTTAGTACTACAAATGATGTAACTGGAAATATTGATTTTACAGTGAACAATAATTCTGTGCTTGACCTGGGCAATTACACATGTTATGGACGTAATTTCACTTTATCTTCAGGAGGAGGATTGATCATTGGATCCCAGGATGGCATCAGTGTCTCAGGTGACCTTGGAAATGTCCGTACCAGCGGTGTAAGGTCATTCAATTCAGGCTCAGACTATACTTATGCAGGAAGCGCCTCTCAGATTACAGGAAGCGGACTTCCGGCTACAGTAAGAAGATTTACGGTGAATAATGCCTCAAATGTCAGCTTGTCAAATTCGGTAACGGTCAGCAATCAGCTCATCTTCACATCCGGAAGAATCATTGCCAATTCAAACACATTAAATGTCACATCGACTTCTGCCGGAGCGATCACAGGTCATTCTGCTAACAGTTATTTAGTTGGCAGCCTAAGAAGAAGCACTGCTTCTTCCGGAAGCTATGACTTTCCGATCGGAACGATAAGCAGTTATCAATTGATCAATTCGACACTTTCCAGCACTTCAGGATTCAGCAGCATACTTGCTTCATTTGTCAATGTGAATCCTCTGGAAGCAAATTTCCCTTTGGTTAACCTGAGGGATGCCAATGTGGAGCTCGACAGCATGTTGAATGCCGGATACTGGGTGCTTTCACCTAATAGTGCAATGACCGGTGGAAGTCACAGCGTCACTTTGCGAGAGCAAGGTTTTGACAATACTGTCGGCTCTCAAACCAAGTTCTTTGTTTTAAGCAGAAGCAATACATCAACTAATTGGCAATTGGCAGGAAACAACTCTGTTGCATCACCGGCATGGATTGGCTCAAGCGCAACAGCCATTCGTACAGGATTAAATTCATTCAATCAATATGGAATTGCATACGGAGAGCACCTTGCATTTTCAAATCCAACCCTATTGGGCGGAACTGCTGGGCAAGTAGGTGCGAATTACCTGTTTCCTCAAGTTTGTTCTGGAGTAGATGCTTGGATTCAAATAGTTGAATTGACAGGAGGAGCAACATTGTCTTCAATAGATAATACTGCATCTGGTTACAATGAAGCATTTCAGCCGTTTATAAATATACCAGGAAATTCAACTGCATCAATCCAATGGAGAATAACATTTAAAGTTTCCGGAACGAACCGGGATACTACACTTGCTAAAGTTCAACTGACAGGAGTCGATGTTGACGGCGGCTCCGGAATAAGGGAATTTGTAGAGGCTACTATGCCTCGAAGTTACGCTTTGGGCAGCCCAACAATCCTTACTGTCACCAATCTTAATGGTTCTTACAGAGCTACAAGTAATTTCACAACAGTATCTGACATCGACACTTCGGCAAGGCAAGCAATGTATCAGATGAACTACCAGTACGTAAACAGCTTTTTATACAGAACAGGTGCGATCTCCACGAATTCAGGATCTGAAGTCAGGCAAACTTCCTTGTATTTTGCATCATTCCTCACCGGAGCATTGGCTCTTCCAGTTAACTTGTCTTATTTCAACGCCCTCCTGAAAGAAAATAAAGTTCAAATTGACTGGACAACTTCCAGTGAAACAGACAATGATTATTTCACGGTTGAAAGGTCGGCAGATGGGGTAAAATTCGAGGAAGTAGCTAGAGTGAAAGGTGCAGGTAATTCCAGTATTGCTAAGTATTACAGCGCGTTTGACATCAGACCACTTCCAGGAATTTCATTTTACCGATTAAAGCAGACGGACTTTAACGGGAAGACAAGCTATGCGGGTCCAGTTAGAGTTAACTTTCAGAAGGTCAGAAACGGAAAAAGCTTCGAGCTAGAATCAATCGGACCTGTGCCATTCAGGAATGAATTGAATATGGTGATAAGCGCTTCAGAAGAATGCAACCTGAGTATTATTCTATTGACTAATTCAGGAAAAGTGGTAGAGAGGCAATCCAGGTATCTTGACAGGGGTTATAATTCTGTTACTTTTAATTTACGAACGAATTCTGAGCCTGGAATTTATTTCCTGTCTTTAATGGCAGGAAATGAAAAGGTCGTAAGGAAAATTGTCAGGAACTGATTGTTCAGTCATATGACTCGAATCGAATTTGCTTCTTGTCGTAACCCATAGTTGCAATACGTTCACGAGCTTCATTTAGCATGTCTTTCCAGCCGCAGATAAAAAATGTGGCTGGCCTTTTATCTGAAAAAAGTTCTTCGTAAACCGGATGAACATATCCTGTGCGGCCAATCCAGCCATCATTCTTTCTGGATAAAACAGGTATAAATTTGAATTCAGGATTTCTCTCTGCCAAGTCTTCCATTTCTTTTCGATAAAGAATATCTTTTTCCCATCTGTTTCCAAAAATCATGTAGATGTTTTTATGCGGGATATCCTTGTTGTAAATATGAAGTAACATGGATCTGAGTGGCGCGATTCCGGTACCCGTACAAATGAAACAAAGGTCATGATCAATCGGATCAGGTAGAGTAAATTTCCCTAAGGCTTTTGAAACTTTTACAGTTGAGCCAATTTCAGCATTTTGAAAAAGAAAAGGAGTTCCTTTTCCTTCAGGATTCAGGACAATGGCAAGTTCAAAGATATTGTCATTGCCCGGAGGAGAAGCAATTGAATAAGCTCTGTTTGTGTACTTAGCAGGAATGGGAAGGTCGAGCATTACAAACTGACCCGGCTTGAAAGTGAAATTGATTTCATCAGGAAATTTTATAAAATATCGTTTCACTACATCACTTTCATTTTTGATGTCAACGAATTTGCAGTCCGTATACTGATAAGCCATGATTTTCAGTCAAAATTATTGAGCGCAATAATAACATTTTCAATCATGTCATTGCTTATGTCGAGATGTGTGACCATTCTTATTGTCTGATTTCCAAATGGAACAGCTTTGATATTTTTTTTAACAAGGTAATTCAAAAGGAGATCGGTATTGATTTGATCTGCGAGTCGGAAAACAACAATATTAGTTTCGACGGGTAATACTTCTGATACCCAAGTTTGATTTGCGAGAGTTTTACCAATTTTTTTTGCGTTCTCATGATCCTGTTCAAGGCGGTCAATATGATTGTCAAGTGCGAAAATTCCGGCTGCAGCCATAAATCCGGCCTGACGCATTCCGCCTCCAAAGCCTTTTCTGATTCTTCTTGCTTTCTGGATATTTTCTTCTGAAGAAAGTAATACCGAACCAACAGGAGCGCCAAGTCCTTTTGAAAGGCAAAAAGATATTGAATCGCAAATCATGCCGTATTGCTGTGGTGATTCACGGCTTTCAGTGAGCGCATTGAAAATTCTTGCTCCGTCCATATGCAATTTCAGATGATGTTCTCTGCATACATTGGATATTTTGTGAACCTCATCTACCTTATAAAAACTGCCTCCACCTTTATTGCATGTGTTTTCTATTGAAACCAAAGTGCTTAAGGGCAGGTGTATGTTGTTGCGGTCATTAATATTCTGCAGGATTTGTTCTGCAGAAATTCTTCCGCGGTCTCCGTCGAGGAAGCGAACAGAAACTCCTGAATTTGAAAACATGCCTCCCGCTTCATAATAGTAAATGTGAGAAAGCCGGTCGCACATCACTTCATCCTGTGATCTCGTGTGAAGTCGAATAGCGATTTGATTGGCCATAGTCCCGGATGGAACAAAGAGGGCGGCTTCCATTCCGAAGATTTCGGCAGATTTTTTTTCAAGTGCATTTACGCTGGGATCTTCTCCGAACACATCGTCTCCGCATTCCGCATTGAACATATATTCAAGCATGGGTAGAGTGGGGCGAGTTACAGTGTCGCTTCTCAAATCAATCCATTCATTCCCTTTAGTCATTCTTTAATGTTATGTCAGTTTTCTGGCGATCATCAATCCGTCTCGAACAGGCACTAAGACATTTTCAACTCTTTCATCATTCTGAATCAATCTGTTAAATTCATGAATGGCCAAAGTGTCCTTGTCCATGTCTTTCTGCATAGCCAAGACTTTTCCGCTCCAGAGAACATTGTCGGCAATAATAAATCCTCCGCTTCTCACATTGGGAAAAACAAGCGAATAGTATTTTGAGTAATTAATTTTGTCAGCATCAATGAAAACCAGATCAAATACTTCATTTAATTCAGGAATAATGTCCAGTGCATTTCCAATGTGAAGTTTAATTTTACCGGTAAGGCCTGCATCAGAAACATATTTAATAATCATTGATTTCAATTCATCATTGACTTCAATTGTATGCAGAATGCCATTTTCACTAAGACCTTCAGCCATGCAAATTGCAGAATAGCCGGTATAGGTGCCTATTTCAAGAATTCGTTCAGGCCGGATCATATGGCAAAGCATACTGAGCGCTCTGCCCTGAAGATGACCTGATAGCATCCGGGGCATGAGAATCTTGGCATTGGTTTCCCTGTTCAGGTCTTCCAGGAATTTAGGTTCAGGAGAGCTGAATTGTCGGCTGTAATTATTTATTTCTTCCGAAGGGAACTCCATGTCAATTCTTATTCTTGATTTGTGCTTATCGGAAAGGATAATCAATTCCAGTCTTTGGTTTCACCGATTCTCACTTTTTGCACATTCTCAATTCTGTGTTCCGTTCCTGTCAGTCCGTATTTATCTACGAATGCAAGGATATGATACTTCGTGTAATCAATGCCACTCAAATCAACGGAGTAAGTTTTTACAAAAACATTGTTTTTTACCATCATTGAAGATGGGATTACATCACCGCTGACTCCGTTGGAGCTGATAATGCGAGCAAAGACATTTTTATGTGTATAATTTATCAGCAGAGGAGGGAAGGAATAAAAATAACTGTTGGTATCAGGATTAGCTCCCATGGCGCTGAAATCATTCATTTGTGCATAGAGTGTATCGGAGGATTTAACCTGGTCTCTCACCAGATAAACATGAAGACGGTAGTCGCCAAACATGTTCTGTGCAAAGCCAGTATGGACTTCCAGAAATAGCTGGTTGCCAGATATGGTTTTTGCATTCATAGCCAGGCCGCATTTTGGAATATTGCCAAGGTGTGAATTGAGTTTATCACGCCATGAATCAGGGAGAATGTCACTGAGTCCGGATGCTTTTCTGTTCACAGGACCTGAAGGATAAATTTCAGAAGGGTTGAAGATGCTGTCCATGAAATTTCTGCCTGAGCTGATGCTGAGAGATGCCGGGTCGGTCATTATGTCGTTAATATGAACAGACACCTCGTAGAACCTTCCGGAATATTCGCTTAGCATTGAATCTCTCAGGAGATTGCTTTCCGGACAGGTTCCGCATGAGGCAGAAGTGAAATGCTCAAGAAGAATTTTCTGGTCGAATCGTGAAGGAACATCGGAAATATCAGGAGCATTTGCAGGGTCTGGAATATCAATGATTTCCTTCTTGGCACACGAATGTAGAACTGTGCAGATAAGCATCAGAACAATATAATTTGATTTTGACATGGAGTGCTAATTATTGGATCGAAAGTATCAGAATCCTTGGTAAATAACAAAAAACCTGACAATAAACATTAACTTTGATTCAATAGAAATCAACCAAAATTGGTATAAATTTGCCTTTAAGAATAAGCTCAATGAACAAATTAAATATTACCCTGCATTCAATTACGCTTTTAGCTATTGCGACACTGTTTTATTTTCAGTTCAGTTCCGTAAAACAAGGAGCTACAGATCTTCAGGATTCAACTGTCAATACTCCTGTGATAAACTTCAGTCCGGGCGGTATTGTCTATGTGAATTCTGATTCATTGCTTGAGCAATATGAATATTTTAAGAAGCAGAAGTCGGATTTTGAGAACAGGCAAAGCAGAATCAGGAATGAGTTGAAAAGCGAAAGTGATAAATTGCAGAGAGATGTGGAGTTGTATCACCAGCAGGCAATCGGGATGACAGATTTTCAGAAGCAACAGAAGGAAGAAGAATTTGTTATGCGGCAGCAGAAGCTCATGGACAGAAAAGATCAACTGCTCGACCAGCTTGATGAAGAGCAGGCCAGATCTTCTGAAGAATTATTCACGAGATTGAATAATTACTTAAATAAATATAATCAAGATAAAAACTATCAATTTATTTTAGGGTATCAAAAAGGAGGAGGGATTCTTTATGCGAATGACAGTTTGGATATTACGAAAACTGTGGTAGAGGGCCTTAACAAGGAGTACAAAGCAGAAATTGGAAGCAAATAAGATATTATAGAAAATTATTCACTTTTTCTAAAATAAAATATTTGTTATTTCGGTATTTTGGAATATAATTCCAATTATATTTGATCTTGATTTTCGAATGCAAGCTCCGATTTCATGCGAGCTTGGGCACAGGTTGAAAAATTTAATTCATAGATCCGTTCTTTTAAATAAGCATTGTTTTTTTAATTTCCTAACTCCTTATCAACACCATGAAGCAAAAAAACTCCTACGCAAAAAAACAAACATTTTCATTGGCTTGTTCCGGCTTTTTCTTTTTCCTGTTATTAATATTAACTTTTAATAAAGTTGTTCACGGACAAACGCCGGTGATTCCATCTCCTTGCACAAGCACTCCGATTGATATTGGTGGTCACACTGTTCAATTCAATGGAGTGATTTATAATTATCCTGCATCAGGACAGTCTACCTGGCTTTACACAGTCGATAACAATGGATACAATCCAAACCTTAGTCATATAGGGTTTTCGTTAAATTTCTCTTGTTTGAATCTCGTTTATAACGGTGGCAATGTTGCGGCAGGAAAATGGAGCGTGTCAGGAGGGGTTTATACATTCACGCAGGGTGCCGGAATACCACAAGTAGTGAATCCAGATCCCAGGACAGGAATCATAGGTATAAAATTTGATGAGGGACTGACAACGAATCAAATTAGCAGGTATTATTTCACCATCAATGGCAATTACAGAGTCAGTGATATTGTGACAGCCGGTGAGAAGTCAAGCCAACAAATAAATTATGCAAATATTTGTGGACCATCTCCTACCTGTCAGTTGACAGGATGTTCAATCACGCCGAATTGTACAGTAGGAAATCATGTTAGTTGCTATGGAGGATCTGATGGATCAACAAATATAAGCGCAAGTGGAGGAGCGGGGCCGTATTCAGTAAGTGGATCACCTACAACCGGATTGTCCCAGGGTACCTATAATTATATCATCACAGATATTCACGGTTGTACTGCTTCCTGCAGTGTTACTATTAATCAGCCAACTCAACTCAGCTCAAATTGCGTTGTGGTTAATCATGTTTCATGTCATGGGGGTAACGACGGATCAGTAAACCTGAACCCATCTGGTGGTACGCCTCCATATTCTATCAGCGGACCTACAAGCGGATTGAGTGCGGGCACATACACATATGTAATCACAGATGCAAAGAATTGCACAACAAGTTGTACGCTTACAATTACACAACCAGATCCTCTGACAGTGAATTGTTATGTGTTGGATCATGTGTCATGCAATGGTTATTCAGACGGATCTGTTTCTGTCAACCCGAGTGGAGGCACGGGGCCTTACGTCATCACAGGAGCTACCACAAACTTATCAGCTGGTACTTATAGTTTTTTAGTTACGGATGCTAACGGATGCACTGTCAGCTGCAGTTTGACTGTTTCTGAACCTCCACCTCTCACAGCAAATTGTCTAATTACAAATTCGATTTCATGTAATGGAGGGAATGACGGAGCTGTCAATGTTCAGGTAAATGGAGGTACCGCCCCTTATGTTGTAAGCGGAGCTACAAGCGGTCTTTCTGCAGGGACTTACACATTCATTGTTACTGACAAAAATGGTTGTCAGGCTAACAGCACCATTGAGCTGACTGATCCGGATCCGCTTGTCTTTAATTGTAGTGTAACGCAACATGTGACTTGCAATGGAGGAAGTGACGGATCTGTAAGCGTTTCTGCAAGCGGAGGAACTCCGCCTTATATTGTTAGCCCTGCACAGAATGGACTTAGTGCCGGGACACACACTTTCACTGTGACAGATGCAAACGGCTGCACTGAGACTTGTACTGTAACAATCTCACAGCCTATGGCAATATCTTCTTCATTCTCTGCTACTGCCTGTGACAGTTATGTCCTGCCTTGGGGTACAAGCGTGAATTCGAACGGAAATTATCAGCATGTTTATACTTCGGTGGATGGCTGTGATAGTCTTGTGACCGCTAACATCACCATCAATTACAGCACTTCCAGCAGTGAGAGCGCGACGGCATGTGATACTTATACCTGGGCGGTGAACGGTCAGACTTATACCACCAGCGGTACTTACACATATGTGGGCATGAATGCGGATAATTGCCCGCATACTTATACGCTGAACCTGACTGTTAATTACAGCACGAGTTCTTCTGAATCAGCGACGGCATGTGATACTTATACCTGGGCGGTGAACGGACAGACTTATACCACGAGCGGTACTTAC
>QQVM01000019.1 GCA_003389385.1 Bacteroidota bacterium | reverse complement strand
TCAATTCTTCTCTGATGTCTCTATTACTCATATCTCTTTAAACAGATTTTTAATCTCAGGCTTTATGCTTATCCAAAAAAAAATCTCCCCGGATAAATCAGGGGAGATCGTTATTGGTATAATCTTGTTTGAAACGATTGCATCTGACTTATCTATCATCCTTTCGGATGTACGAGTTGGCACCTTCTCTCAAACCCGGCTTGCAAGGGCCGAACAAGGGTTGCCAAGGCTTCTCAGGGCGTTTTCCCTCCACCTTTCTGGATAAGCGGTTCCGGCAGAGCCGGATTGTAAAGAACTGCAACAAATGTAAAAAGAATTCATTACAAATAAAAAGAGGCATTGAAATTCAACGCCTCTTTTTCAACATAATTTATAATAACTTATCGGGCTATTGTCAGTTTATGGCTGGCAATACCGTCAGCACTTTCAATTCTCACGGTATAAATTCCTGATGCAAGATCATTGAGATCAAGAATTGCCTTAGAATCAGAAATGATTTCAGCACCTGTAACTTTGCGTCCAAGCTGATCGCAAATGAATACCAATGCCTTTTCGATTTGCTTTCCGAATTCTATCTGTACCTGGCCATTGGCAGGATTAGGATAGATACGGGAGTCTGATAAAATGATCTGGTTAACGCCTGTAAAATCCTGGATTTCTATATTGTAATCCTCAGTCTCTCCTGAACCAAAAGAAAGGCATGCGTCACCTGCACCATTTTGGTTTGTTGTGAGCCTGGTCCGGACACGCATTTTCGTTGCGCCAAGATTAGCAGTTCCGGGGATTGCAATATTAATAGTACTTGCAGATCCTGCAGTTGAAGTTGTGGATACCTGCCACCATTCAGTAGATTCGAATACTCCGTTCTGGTTGAAGTCGATCCACACTGAAGTTATATTATCATTGTCTGTAGTTACGCCGATATTATAAGAAGAACCTCGGTTCAGCATTGCAAAAGTTGAAGGACTTGAAGGCCATATTGTGTATGCCATGGCAGTGAGTTGATCACAGGCAGAATTGTGATTCAGCGCTGTGCCGGTAATAGTCACATTGGTGATGGCAGAGTTTAGCCCGGTACAATCAACTGAGTGAGGCGCCACGCAATAACAGTCTGTAGCAGCATTCATACCGACCATCACTTCACCTGAAGCCACTGTCTGGCCAGTGCAGGTTACATTGCATCGGTAATAAGTCGCACTTGTCTGTGTGAGCATAAGAACTTTTGAGGTTGCTCCGGAAATATCTGTCCAGTTGATGTTGTCAGGGCTGGATTGCCATTGATATGTGAGGTCAATTCCAGCATCTGCTCCAACGAGGGATAGATTAAATGACTGACCTGTACATACAGAAGCAGTATCAGAAACCGCATTGCCGGCTACCGGAGGAGCAGTACAATTTGGATAAGTGATGATTCTCACATTGTCGATTGCCCACCACCAGTCCCAGGAACCAGTCCAGGTGAAACGAATCATCAAATCATTGGCTACTCCCACAAGAGTTGACAGATTGTACGATGATTGAACTGCAGGATTCGGATAGCCGACACCAAGGGAATCAAATACCAACGTATCCCATGATACACCAAGATTTGTTGAATAAAGAATGGTTTTTGCCGAACCTCCTGAGAATGGACCAAGCAAAGGGCGATACTGTTCACTCATCTCAAGAAAAAGTGATGTGGTCGCTGTTGAGATATCAATATTTGGTGTTGTGAGTGAAGCCAACTCATCGATATTATTGTTTACACCGCCGTCATCGCTGTCGAAAATTGCAAAGTTCGTATCGAAACCACCACCGGTGATTATCTGCCCATGAGGATTATTAAAATACCATAAGTGAAGAGCAGGCATGCCCAAGCTGTCATTTGTCCATCCGGAAGGCAGGGCTCCTGAAGAAAAATCCTCAATGAATAGTGTAGTCTGCGCTTGAACTCTTGTTCCAAAGAGACAAGCCATAACAAGAATAAGGGAGAGTAATTTTTTTTTCATGTGAGTTTGGTTTATGGGTTAAAACTGTATTTTATTTTCAGAAATGATTTTCCGCAGATCGGGCCTAAGCCTGCTCTTGTACACGTTTCTTGAAACATTGCGTGAAGGATCCTTGCGTTTAGTGATTTGTTGTTCCTTGGGAAGTGCCAGTGTTTCCATACATGCTGGTGTGCAACAGTTGTTCATACTGTCCGCGCATTTCTCGCATTGGATAAAAAGAAGATGACATTCGTCGTTCGCGCAATTCACATGTCTGTCACTCTTATTTCCGCACTGATGGCATTCAGAAATTACATCTTCGGTGATGCGTTCTCCCAGACGGTTATCGAATACGAAATTCTTGCCGATGAATTTCGACTCAAGACCTTCCTGCTTCACTTGTCTTGCATAGTGAATGATTCCACCATTCAGCTGGTTCACATCTGTAAAGCCTTCATGCTTTAAATATGCGCTGGCTTTTTCACAACGAATACCGCCTGTACAATAAAGCAGAATTTTTTTATCTTTCTTATCCTTCAGCATATCCAGAACCATCGGCAATTCCTGACGGAATGTATCTGCATCAGGAAGAATAGCACCTGTGAAATGTCCAACTTCGCTTTCATAATGATTGCGCATGTCTACCACAATTGTATCAGGCAATTCCATGGCTTCATTGAACTCTTTCGCAGACAAATGCTTGCCCACGTTGGTCACATCAAAGCTGTTGTCATCAAGTCCGTCTGCAACAATCTTTTCACGCATTCTGACAATCAGCTTGTGAAATGATTTTCCGTCATCCTCCACTGCAATCTTCAGGTCCACATTTTTAAATTGCTCCCAACTGTTGAGATAAAACAAAAACTCAGTCCAGTTAGGTTCAGGAACGGAAATCTGGGCATTGATTCCTTCGCGAGCAATGTAGATTCTGCCTTTGACACCGAGCCTATCCAGACCCAAATACAATGAATCGCGGAGTTCCGGAAGATTTTCCAATATCACATAACGATAAAATGACAGTGTCTTTCTTTTAAAATCCTCTTTCAAGAGGCGGTTGAGCAATGTATGCTTATCGTATTTATTAAACAGTTGCATCATGCAAATATAAAAATTAGGGGCAGACCACTAAAAATCACAAATTACTCAGAATAAGTGTAATACATAAAAGTATCAGGTCTTATTCCTGTTTTTATACCAAAAGGCAACACCCACGGCACCAAGCAAATAAGGGATGGCGAGGAGATATAAAATACCGGTATTCAGGTTTTTTCCAACCTTATTAGAATTCGATTCCGTATTGCTTTCAGCCACACGTCTGCACATGGCACACTGAGCTTGTGTCAATTCCGGCAGGAGTGTCATTAACCCAAAAAAGAGAATAAATGCAGCTTTTCTCATTTTAAAACTTGTAATGCGGGGAAATCATCAGGTAAACGATCACACCGGAAAGCGTCACATAGAGCCATACCGGATAAGACCACTTTACTATTTTTCTGTGAAGTTCAACCTGCATGGTTAAGCCCCGGTACAAAGATATCAAAACCAGAGGTAATACAATGGCTGCAAGGATGATGTGAGTGATCAGCACAAACAGGTAAAAAGGCCGCAATGGACTGTCGGCAGGATATTTTGTTTCAACTCCGAACATATGAAAAGTAACATAAGTCAGCAGGAAAACTGTACTAAGTATGCAAGCGAGCAGGTTCAGTTTTCTATGCATGGCCACATTCTTTCTTTTGATAAAATAAAAAGACATAAGAAGAAGGACGAATGTGGTGCCGTTCAGTGAGGCGTTGATCGCAGGCAAGATCACTACCCAGTCTGGTATACTTCCGGCTTTAGGCAAACGGTCGAGTAATACCACGACTAGGAATACCACAGCGGATACAAAATAAATAAATCGTAAATAGAATTTGTCGTTAGCTCTCAGTTCTGGCATAAATTAACTTACTTGTTGCTGTCCCAGTCTTCTTTTCTCGAACAGTAAAATTTTAATTTCATCTCTTAATGTATCCACATCCGCTTTTTCCATCCCGTCATAATAGCCACGAATTCTCCTTTTACTATCGATCAGAATGAGCTGATCGGGTGCCTGAAGATTTTCAATGTCATCATTGATTTCCGGATGTATCAGGAAACTTTCTCTGCAAAGATTTAATATGCTGTCCCTGTTTCCATAAATCAGCCACCATCTGTCTGCATTTGCCTTGAGTGATGTGGCATAAGCATCCAAAGCCGGAATGCTGTCTCGATCCGGATCCAAACTGAACGAGAGGAAACGAACAAGAGAATCATCTTCGAAAAGAAACTGAAGGCGCCTCATCTCTTCCATGAGTTTGATGCAAGAGTCAGCACATTGAATGCTGAAGAAACCGGCTACTACAATTTTTCCATCAAGGTCCGAATACCTTATGCTGTCGCCTTTCTGGTTGATGAAAGTGAAATCCTTTACTTCATGAAACAGCGTATCGCCTTTCTCGCCCACATGAATAGGTCCGAAAACAGGCAGAGTCCTGAAAGCATTCTTCCCGGTAGTGAGGACAAGCCAGAACACAACCGGGAAGAGAATGATCAGGATCGGAATAAGTATTTTAAGCCTTACTGACAATTGGCAAAGATCAATCTTATTTTAACCTGGGATGAGTCCCAGCGCAGTTCCTTCATAGAGGGCTATAAATATCAGGTACACTATCAGCACAAAGGGAAGCAGGACAGTCCACTGAAAAGGAACCTCTTCAAACTTCAGGTGCATGAAATAACCAACTATATAGTAGGACTTCACGATCGTGAGAGCAATGAAGGTCCAAATAAGCACAACCTTTGGAATAGCGGTGAATGAAATTGCCACTTCAAAAACAGTGACAAGCAGGAGGATCCAGAACACTTTCCAGATCGTTTTTGTGTTAAGCGCACTGTGCGCCTTTTCTTCGCTTGCATGCGAAACCACCTCGTGATGCATATCAGTCATAATTCTTTTTTTTATACCAGATAGAAGAATGTGAATACGAATACCCAAACCAGGTCAACGAAGTGCCAGTACAGTCCGACTTTCTCAACCAGCTCATAATCTTTCTTGCGCTCAAGTACACCTCTCCAGACCATGATGAATACAATGATGTTCAGCACCACTCCGCTGAATACGTGGAAGCCGTGAAATCCGGTGATGAAGAAAAAGAAATCTCCAAAGAGCGGAGTGTTACCATATTCATTCTCCTTGAGATTAGCTCCAATGATATTTTTAACAGCTGTAGCTTTCAGTGCTTCAGCTTCAGCACCTACCACTCTTGTGCCGTCATTGAAGAAAAGGATTCCGGGTTCCAGATAATCGGTGCGGGCAAATCTTCCGTCAGCAAGCACATAAGCTCCTTCCGGAGAACCTTTGATAAAGTGATACCATTCCCAAGCCTGACTTCCAAGGAAGAGGAAACCTCCGACGATTGTCCATCCCAGCCATTTCAAAGTAGCGGCTTTTTTCAAGCGGTGACCGGCATCCACAGCCAGCACCATAGTCACGGAAGACATGATGAGAATGAACGTCATCAAACCCACATACATCAGCGGAACATGTGCATGAATAAATGGGAAGTGAGTAAATACCAGATCCGGATCAGGCCAGATATCAGCAAAACGGTGACGAAGCGCGCCGTAAGCAATGATCAAACTTGAGAATGTAAATGCATCGGATATCAGAAATATCCACATATACATTTTTCCCCATCTCATGTTGAATGGAGAATGCCCGCCGCTCCACATTTTTTCAGGAGCTGTTGTAGCTGATGCTTGACTAGACATGAATTTTGACAGTTATGTTTTTCGTTATACGTGTTCTTGCAATCGGGTTTCCTTTATCGGATGTAAAGTAAAAAGAAAAATAAATACACCCATAATCCACCGAGAAAGTGCCAGTATATGGCACACATTCTCACTCCATTGTAGTTATTTTCTGAATACTTACTGAGAATCGCGCGTGAAAATACAATTATTAATGCAATCATTCCTGCAAGGAGGTGAATGACATGCAAACCTGTAATCACATAAAGGAATGATGCTGCCACATTTGAAACCTCACCAACCTGACTGAGAGTCTCTTCACCGGATGGAATGTAAGTAAACTCACCTTTGATGTCACGGATGCGACTTGTGAATGCAATGCCTTGGGAAAACAGTTCAGACCAGGCCAGGTACTGGGTAAAGACAAATGCTCCGCCCAGAAGAAAGGTAAGCAAGAGTCCAAACCTCAGGCCGCTGTTATTACCTTTCTTCACTGACACCAGCGCCCATTGCATTGGCAGACTGCTCAGAACAATCAACACTGTGCTGAGAATGAACATATCAGGCAAAGCGAATTCTACCCATTTCCCTTCACCCTGGCGAACAATGTATCCTGAAGTGAGGCCTGCAAAAAGCATGATGATGCTAACTATCCCCAGCCACAAAACCCCACGATAGGCTTTTCGCTGCACTTTTATTTCTTCTCTGGGTTCCATCACGTATTCCATTGGCATTAAAAGAGTTTGTCTATCATCCAGGCTAACTGAATGAGAGGTAGATATATGAATGAGGCGAACATCAGCTTTTGAGCCGAGCGCATGTCACAGTCGCGGTAGAGATAAAATGCAGGTGCGGTGAACAAAAGTCCGCTTAATATTATAATCAGTGATGTATAAATACTTACAAATCCAAAGAAGTAAGGAAGCATCCCCAAAGGAATCAGACAAATACTGTAGGCAAGAGTTTGGAATGCAGACATTCTGTTTCGTCCTCCGGCAGAAGGAAGCATTCTGAATCCTGCTTTGAGGTAATCGTCATGCAATACCCAAGCAATGGCCCAAAAGTGCGGGAATTGCCAGATAAACTGAATGGCATAAAGGAGCAAGGCCTCCAATCCGATTTCATTTTTTGCAGCAACCCAGCCAAGCAAAGGTGGAACCGCTCCGGGTATAGCTCCTATCAGCACTGCAAATGGGGTGAACTTTTTTGCAGGAGTATAAATGAGGGTATAAATGAAAAGAGAAAACAAACTGAGAAAACCACTCAAAGGATTGATTGTGAACCAGAGAATCAGAACACCGGAGATTCCCATCAGCATGGAAACAGCCATAGCTTCCTGAACAGACAAGCGACCTGAAGGCAATGGTCTTTCAGCCGTCCGGTCCATTATTTTGTCAAGGTCCTTTTCAATTACCTGGTTAAATCCGTTGGAAGAACCGGTTACCAGAAAACCACCAAGAGTGAGTAATAACAACTGACTCCAGGAAAATCCCGGGCCTGAGGCAATGATGAATCCCATGGCGGCGGAAAAAACAACCAAACTGCTCAGCCTGAATTGGGTGAGCAACACGTATTCCTGAATCCTGGAAGTTGTTGGAACTGATTGCATTAAAGAAACAGCCTTATCCTGCATCTGAAGACCGCATTTGTGGCTGCAAGTTTATCAATAAATCATGATTAAGCCAAAAATCAGGATGCTGCTTTCGACAATTCTGAAGGAATTTCATCAGCTTGCTCTTCCATGTATTCGTTTTGACTTTCAATGACTTTCAGTAAATCAAGAAGGCCTTTGTTGATATCTTCACGGATATAGCTGGCTTCGATTTTCCTTTTGTTGAATTCAGAAATAACTTTTTCAGAATTCTGAAGGTAAAAGATCAGTTGCTTTAATTTTTCTTCCTGATTATCAGATGTCAGGTACACATTCTCAAATCCCACTAGTACATTTCTTGCTTCTCCTTCACCCTGATAGATCAGTGGGAGTCCGGTAGACAGGTACTCAAACAATTTTGAAGGTACGGCAGAATAAAATTCAGGCCGTAATGTGGCGAAAAGCACTGAGCTGGACTGATAAACCGGAAGGATTCTTTTCCAGTTGAGCTTACCGTGAAAGATCACATTGTCTGCATTCAACTCAGAGGCAAGTTTCATTGATTGTTTCAATTCAATTCCTTCTCCGATAATATTCAGACGGGTTTTTTCCATTCCGGAAACAGCCTTTATCATCAGACTCAGGTCCTGTCCCTTACCGACATTTCCCACGTAGGTGATGATGAACTGATCCTGATGGTCATGTATCTTGAGCTTGCTTAAAATCTCATGCCTGCTTCTGCTGATACCATTGCTTATCATACTGATATTTCCGGCTTTTACTCCTGCATTCTTTTCCACCCATTGCTTCTCAGAAAAATTCGTCACCATCACATGATCAAACTTTTTAATGCACCATGCCATAATGGTTTGAACTGCTTTTTTAATCGCTCGCTCAAAAAATCTTTTTTGAGGGAGGTAGCACCATGTGAGATCGCGGATGTCTGCAATCAATTTTCCATTTCTTCCAAAGACAACGGTGGCCGGGAGAACGAACATGAAAGGTGAAGTGGCAATTGTAACATCGGCTTTGTATCTGCTGGCTTTTCGCACAAGAAGAAAAGAGTAGATGGTTTCAAAGATTGCCCTGAGAATAAATTTTGATTTTGGAAAGGAAGGAAGATTCACATAGTGAACAAAGATATTGTCTGATAGCTGCACATATTTTTCGACAGACTTTTTTCCGGCTTCTGTTAGCGCGAAAACATTCACCCTGCAATCGCCGGCAAGTGTTCCTGCAAGTGATTCAATCCTGAAAGCGGCGGCAGTGACTTCAGGAGCAAAATGCGAAGTGATGATGTTTACAGTCTTCAATTCAAATCATGGCAGGGAAATTCTCGTGATCAACTCTCCTGAAAAACCGACGAGAACTTTTTTCGCCGGCACTTTCACTCCAAAGGCAGGTGAAATTTTTGTGTCGGAAAGTTGAACTGAATCAGCTCCCTCAAAACTGATCTGAACAAACTTATGAATTATCCCATTGCCTGACTGCTGCAAGGGTGAATTTTTATGCACATGAAAACTTGCAATGCATGACTGGGAATTCACATTGTCTACAATATCTCTGATTATTATCTCGCGGTCTTTAATTTCAAAACTTCTGGAATGAATCGCGCCGATACTCTTGTATCCGTCATGCGATGCGCTTACAAAGTTTCTGTTTTCTTTCAATCCAAAAACTTTATTCTTGAAACCAACACGAAAACTGTCATACACTTCGCTCTGATTTTTTCCGGCAACAATAACAGTATTATGTGCAAGAGTGGATCTTTCATAATCGCGGTCTGCTCCGCGTTCGTAAGTTGACACTCCTGTATCTACTATGAATGGTTCGCCAAAGACATTCAGAATAAAACTGAATGTGTCTGCATGACTGTGACCGGGAGCCAAAGCAGGATTAAGTCCGTTTACATCAACCAGCAATTCAAAATTCCTGTTGCGGAATTTCCTAAAGCCGCTAGGGCCGAGATGTTGCAGTCGCGTCTTGATGCCGAGACGTTCCGCATACTGGAACAGACCAAGCCAGTTTGGCATGTCAGATGATGAATCATTTACCTGCGGCAGTTCGCCGTTATCAAAAGCCATCTGAAGCAGCCAACCGCACATAATGCCAGCCTTGCTTTCCATCAGGCAAATCAGATCGCGGTGATGAGCGAACTCATAATTACGAAGCAATTCGATGCTCTCCAGTATTCTTCTCAGCTGAATGCAATGGTACATCGGACTCAGCTCAAAGTGTGCCCCGTCAGAAAGTATTTGAAGCGGTAATTCAGCACTCAGAATTTCCGTGCCTCTCTTTACAAATTTATTTTCCCTGAAATAGACTCCTGCCCTGATCAATGCATGTGCATTGTCGAGAAGATGATTGTTCCTTAAATGAAACTCCGGATTCGCGCTTAAATATCTAGCCTGATTGTAAACAAACGCGAGAATCTGCCTGTCTTTTGAGTTAGCGGCACAAATGAAAGGCAGCCAGTTTAATATGCGCTGGCTTACACAGTATGAATCGTACGTGGAGCGGATTCTCTTCGACTGCGAAACAAAATGTTTAAGCAATCCGAGTCCGGAATCAGCATCCATACCCTGCTGATGTAAAAAGTCAAAGGAGTTTAAACGAAGGTTCCACAATTTCCCGTTTTCACTGTGATTCCAGTCAGGGTTGTTGCGGAATTTGTACTCCGCATTCATTAGCTTGAATTGACCTTTGCTGAAAACAGCGCTGATCTGAAATGGCTCTGAATAATGCAATGGCTGAACCTGTTCCGGACAAGCTTTCTTGTTTTTTTGAATTCCTCCCTGAGCGTAATTCTTATTGAGATTGTAAATGAACTTTTGCCTGATCTGTTCAGCCTTGTAATCCTTGATCGTGTTATAAAACCTGAGAAAATTCATTGGGAGAGGCCTGAATCGAAAAGCTGATCAAAGATAAAATTTAATAGCTCTCCTGCAAGTAAAATCGGACTTGAAAATTATTCTCTTTTGAACACATCAACTACCGCTCAATGTCAATCAATAAAATGAGACAATCTGCATCAAAGCAGTTTCTTGTATAATTCGAATATTTCAAGGCTGTAATCCGGCTGAATGACAGGACTTTTCCTTTCCACCGATGACAATTTTGCGATCTGTCTGCTAAGATTCAATGCATCATCTGTTTTGAAAAGCCGCGTACCCTCCGGCCTTGAACACACATCGCTGGCCAATACCTGGACGCCGGCTTCAAGGGCTTCCCTTACAGAGAGAGAATCCCCGTCAGATCTGGCAGCTCTGATGTAGAGGTCAAAATCTCTGATCCATTCAGGAAAATCAACTTCCTCACAGAGGTAATTGATTGCAATGTTTCCCTCATCATTCAAATCATTGATCATTCTCTCATATACTTGCTTCATGCCTTTGTTTGGATCGAGCAAAATGAGTTCAATGCTTCTGTTAAGATCATTATTCGGAATGTTCCTGATTGCTTCAATGATCAGATCAAATCCGTAAAGATCTTTGCCATGAAAAGTTTCAGGGGTTCTCGGATGCCAGCAAAGTGATGCAATTCGAAATTTTCTTTCACCGGACCCATATCCTAAATTCAATTGTTCCTGTTTCTTAATTGCCACCGGTATGTATGCAGGAATATGAAATGACTTTGGTGAATCTGAAAATGACTCATACGCATCCTCATTTACGAAGATGATCTTGTGACTTAATTTCATCATCATCCTGAAACTGAAAGATTGCAGTCCGCGTGAATTATGATGTGTATAAAGTATTTTTTTCACCAATACACGAAACAACAAAGCCGGCAATATTTTTAGCGGATGATGAAGATGAATATGAATGATGTCCGCCTGCAGCAATGATGCAGCAATGCGGAAAAAACTCCGGGTCTTCTTTTCAGAATGAAGAGTAAATCGTTTTATATCAAAAACAGAAAGTGAAATTCCTGACTGCCCGCATGACTTAAGCCGAAGTCTTTCCAGATGAACTGATACGCCACCTCTTGGAGGAGGAAAGGGCCCCAGGGCTACAACTTTAATACTCTTTTTCATCCTTCAATTCACTAAAAAGATCTATGTATGCTTCCGCGATTTTCTTCGAATGAAAGTTTTCCGCTCTGGACATTATGCTTTCTTTATTATTTCTTCCCTCATTCAGTGTCAGCTCTATTGCCCGGGCCATTTCCATGTGATCACCCACAGGAACAAGTCGTCCGAATTTTCCCTGATCAAGAATTTCTGCGCTTCCGCCCGGACAATCGGTGCTGATTACCGGGCATCCGCAGGCCATTGCCTCCGCCAAAACAAATGGAAATCCCTCGTAACGTGAAGGCAGTACGAAAACATCTGCCCTTGACATGTAAGACCATGGATTTTCGCTTATGCCGGGAAGGAGAAAATCATCTTTCATATTCAGTTTGAGTGCCAGACCTTCCAACTTTATTCTTTCAGGGCCTTCACCAAGTATCATCAGCTTCAATTTTTTCTTCTTTCTCAGTTCCGCAACTGCTTTTATCAAAACTGAAAAATCCTTTGACTCAGCAAGGCGTCCTGCAGAAATCACAAGCGGGATTCCATCTTCAACTGATAAGGCAGGATTGGGGTCCGAATGCATCTGGCTTTTCAGCTCATCTGTAATCACAGGATTTGGAATCACCCTGATCCTATTTTTTATGCCTGGAATGAAACTGCTCAAGTCGTGCGCACTTGCTTCGGATACGGCAGTGATGGCGGAAGCTTTCGGAAAAAATCTTTTTATTAAAATTCTCAACAGGAAGTTCTTCATTCCAGTCCTGCCCAAATTCATGGATGGCGTGCTCTGCTCATTCAGAACAAGCAATGATTTGTTTCCGGCTGACTTCCATGCAAGCAGCGTCATCAGCTGAACATGATTCTGAATGGCGATCACCGCATCAGGTTTATTACTTTTGAAATATTTCTTTAGAGGCCAGAATGCTTGTATAGCCCGCGGACATTTCAAATCAATTACAGTGCAGTAAGCAGAAACTTTTTTCAGAAATGCTCCTTCTCTATGAAGCAAAACAAGATCGCATCTGATTCCCTTTGAAATAAACTCATTACACAGATTCAACGCTGCTCTTTCAGCGCCGCCGGTTCGCATGCTGCCTATGATGATTGCTATATGCCGGATATCATTTTGATTCATCAGCTTTCAATGAATTATTATTCAAGCCCGATATTTGCCAGAACCTTGCTCCAAGCACCATACCCAGTCCGATTGAAAAAGATTTGTGATAGAAAGAATGATAGAACAAGAAAATCACCGGAATCATCAGGACAAAGACATACAATGCTGACTTCTGTCTGTCCCCTTTTATTTTTTTATCCACGGCGGAATAAAAAACCCAGATCAGGAAAAGAAAAGCAGTCAGTCCGGGTAATCCCCAATATATCCATACCTGTAAAAAAGCGTTGTGTGCCGCCATTGCTTCATCGGTTGTAAATCTGTTTGTGATTCCTGATGAGACGGCCCAGCCTTCCCAGTAGTTTCCGGATCCTATGCCCGTAAGCCAGAACTGATGTACATTATTCACAATACCTGCAAGTATTCTGGAACGTGAGTCCACTTCCTGCAGTTCAGAAATTCGCACCATGCTGGCAAGCCTTTCCCACACCACTGCAGGCACAGCAAAGAAGAGAACGATACAAAGTAGACTAAGCGGTACGAGCCACTTCCTCATGTTGATGCCGGACTTGATGATGAACACAAGAGTGGCAATAAAGAATATCAATGCTCCTGTTCTCGACGCAGGAAAAAAAACTCCCAGTATGGATGGTAAAGTGAGTAATACAAGAAGAAACCTTCGCAAACGGCTTTTTTCATAGTATATCCAAACTATACCAATCATCGCACCGATTCCGGAGAAATAAGATATTTCATTGAGGTTGCCTTTCAGCACAAGTTCTTCGGCAGCGATTATCCTGGCGCGGGTTGCGTCATATAAGCCGACTGCAGTGGACGTATGCAATATTCCCGAAAGCTCTGAAATCATGATCACAGATTGCACTGAACTTGCTATGATGAAAGTCATCATCGCGAGATCAATGGAAAACCTGTCCCTGCACAGTATGGCAATGCAGAAAATTCCCAGCGCCATGTTTACATAACGGAAGATGATATCATAGCGCGCAGAAGGATGCATAGTCTCCATGAATACGCAAACAAGGGCAAAGACCATTGAAGCGATGAAAAACTTTCCTGAAAACATGCGGATGAATGTATTCAGTCTCCTGGCAAGAAGGTATGCTAGCGTGAGGGTAAAAAGTACGAAAGGCGTGCTTGCAGATCCTATAAAGGGAAGATTCGCTTCAAAGTATATGCTGATGATAATAAGAACAATCAGTATCCTCTCGGTGAGACCTGATCTTATTTCCGTTTCAGCATTCAGTGAAATATCCATTGCCATGCATTGCAAATGTACGTTTCAAAATGCAATGCAGGAATCATTGTCTCTACAACAGTCCGGCTTTCAATCCAAGTTTCTTTTTCACAAAATAATAACTCATCAGATTGAAGAGTATAATTGCTGTGGCGCTCGCAATTGCAGCTCCTGTGACTCCGTATTCGGGAATCAGATAAACATTAAGCAGCACCTGAATCAGAAATGAAATAAATCCAAACAGAAAAAAGTATGCATGATGGCCGGTCATTGCAAGTGTGCTGCCTGCCATTCCGGTTAGTGCATTCACAAGCTGAGCAAAAATAAGGATCATCATCGGACCATAGGCTGCAGTGAAAGCTTTACCAAAAAAACCTAGAAAAAATTTCCCTCCAAGTAGTAATATGACAGCCAACGGTAAAGATATCATCAGAATCTGTCTCGATGCCTGTCTCATCATCTGACACAAATCTTCTTTTTTTCCACTTTCCCAGAGCCCGGATATTTTAGGTACGAAGACATAATCCACTACTGAAAGTCCCAATGCGACAAGGAAAGCGAGCTTAGATGCCACACCGTAAATTCCTGCCTTGCTGAAACCAAGGAAGTGATTCACAAAGAATATGTCACTTTGCTTTTGCAACATGCCAATGAATGTTACCAGGAAAAGGGTGGATGAAACCTTCATCCAAAGTGATCTCTCATACTGCGATTTGCCTTCGGGAAGATTATTCGTAGCGTGCCTGCTCACCCTTCGGTACACAATTATACATACAAGAATGGTGCAGATCAGGTTGATCATCATCACTGCGTCCACGCCGAGCTTATTATGATTGTTGTAATAATATAGCCAGCCGATTGCCGTGAATACAGGCAGGTAAAAGTAGATCGGACTCATGGATGCCTTTACTTTGTGGAAAGCCCTGAGTATGGAAGATGACTGGTAAACCAGCGCGAGAAAAGGCAGAAGCAGTACTGACCAAAACAATGCTTCGGAAAAATTTATGCTAAACTTCCTCGACTTAAAAATCAGAAATGTGAAGATACCTGCGCTTGCCACCAAAGCAAGAAAAGTTATCATTCGTACGGAAAATTTCACAAAACCCTGCACCTTCCCGAATTCTTTCTTTTGCATTGCAGACGGTATGAACCGGAGCGAAGCAGTATCCAGTCCGAACAAACTGAACACCAGCAGAAAATTAATCGCAGTGATGATCACTGTGTATTCTCCGTAACCTTTCACTCCCATGAGTCGTGCAAGCAGAACCTGACTGAGGTATATTAATGCAAGACCGGTGATACGAAATGCCAGGGAGTGAACAACAGACTTCTGTATTCCCTCAACATTCTTAACGAAAGAAAACAATGTGCTGATCCTGTACATTCAGGCGCGATGAAATTTTTCCTGATCAGCTCTCAGGAGTTTTTATTTGAATATGTGATTCCGCAGAAATCCAACACCGTTTTGTCCATACCGGGTGAGACAGTGGAAAACTCACGATGAGAAACAAGGAATACGATGATGTCGGCTTCACGAACAGCTCTCAGTGTATCGGTGATTTCCAGATCGGGATGTTTGCGCACATTCGGCTCTACTGCTATCACTTTGTATTTGGATTTTTCCAGTCGGCGGAAGATTTCCAGCGAAGGACTTTCACGCAGGTCATCAATATCCGGCTTATAGGCAAGTCCCATGCATGCGATCAGAGGTTCTTTCCCTTTGCTCTTTCTGAATTTTTTCACACTCTCCTCAATCTTTCCCATCACCCACTCTACTTTGTAATTGTTCGTCTCCCTTGCGAGACGAATGATATTGGCTTCCGATGGAAAAGAATCCACAATGAAGTAAGGATCCACGGCTATGCAATGTCCTCCCACACCCGGACCGGGTCTCAGGATTTTTACACGCGGATGCTTACTGGCAAGTTCAGCAAGTTCATTCACGTCGATTCCGGCTTTATCGCAAATGATTGACAGTTCATTTGCAAAAGCGATGTTCACATCGCGGTAAGCGTTTTCCACCAACTTGCACATCTCGGCTGTCCTGGAATTGGTGAGGTGCAGCTGCCCTCTTACAAACTTCGAATAAAACTCCGCCGCGGCCTTTGTTCCGGATTCATCAATGCCTCCAATCACGCGATCGTTTTGCTGCAACTCATAAATCACACTCCCCGGCAATACTCTTTCCGGGCAGTAAGCGATGGAAATTTTGTTTTTTAGTTCAGGTCTTTCTCTGAATATGATGCGGCTCATCTTTTCCGTCGTTCCAACCGGACTTGTGGATTCAATGATGAAAAGATTGCCTGCCTTGAGGTGCGGGATCACTGCTTTTGTCGCTTTCTCCACATAGGATAAATCCGGTGTACGGTTTTTTCGCAAAGGAGTCGGCACAGCGATTAGAAACACATCTGCAGCTTTCACCTTTGTAGATGCCACCAGGAATTTCTTCAGCACAGCGTAATGCACAAGTCCTTCAAGATCCGGTTCAATGATGTGGATTCTTCCCTGGTTGATGGTGTCCACCACTTTCTTGTTCACATCCACGCCGTGAACATGTATTCCCTTTCCGGCAATGAGTGCGGCCGTAGGTAATCCAATGTATCCAAGTCCCATTATCGTAACCTGCATGTTCCTACTTTTATTTCTTTCTGAATATTGATTCCACAATGTCTGCAATCTGTTTGCTTGTGGTTCCGTCTCCGTATGGATTCACAGCTTTTGCCATTGATTCGTAAGCGGATTTATCATCAAGAAGTGTTTTAAGTTCGGTAATTATTTTATCACGGTCTGATCCGACAAGCTTAGCAGTGCCTGCATCCACTCCCTCCTGCCTTTCGGTAAGCTGTCGCATAACAAGCACAGGCTTTCCCAATGAAGGCGCTTCTTCCTGCAAACCTCCGCTGTCTGTAAGAACAATGTACGACTTGCTCATCAGCCAGATGAAATACGGATAATCCAGAGGAGCAATCAGATGCACATTCTTCAGTCCTTTCAGCAGACGCATGACCGGCTCTTGCACATTCGGATTGAGGTGAACGGGATAGATGAAATCAACTTCAGGATATTCCTCCGCTACTATGCGAATTGCATTGCATATGTCTTCGAATGGCCCGCCGAAACTCTCCCTCCTGTGACCGGTAACCAGTACTATCTTCCTATCGTCCCTGATCATGGGGAAGTGATTCTGATATGCTTCTTCTCCTTTATTCCTGATGAGGTCAAGCCCAAGGAAGAGTGCGTCGATTACTGTATTCCCAACTTTATATAAATGATTGCGGATATTTTCTTTTTCCAGATTTCCAACTGATCTTCTGGTAGGCGTAAAGTGATAATCTGAAAGATGACTTGCCAGAACACGATTCATTTCCTCCGGAAATGGAGAGTATTTATTTCCGCTCCTCAACCCGGCTTCAATGTGTGCCACGGGAATTTTTTTGTAATACGCTGCAAGTGCTCCAATAAAAGATGTGGTGGTATCACCTTGCACAAATACAAGATCAGGATTCGCTTCATCAAATACTTTTTCCAGCGCGCGTAATCCGTCGACGGTTACATCGAAAAGACTTTGTCCCCGTTTCATGATGTTCAGGTCATATTCGGGAGCGAGCTCAAAAAACTCAAGCACCTGATCCAGCATTTCCCTGTGTTGCGCGGTCACGCAGATTTTTGTCACAAATCCTTTCCGTCCTGCAAATTCCTTGATCAGCGGGGCGAGTTTAATCGCTTCCGGCCTGGTGCCGAAAATAAAAAGGAGGTTTGGAATCTTCACAGACATGCAGGGAAAAGGGCGTTTTTAACCCGGATACATTTATACCCTCACACTTTCAAAGGGTTGCGCTTTCAGGCAATTTGACGCTGCCTTCGGCGCTTTAAAATCAAATGAGGGAGTTGGGTGAGCAATAAGGCGCTGAAAATGAAGATAAATAAAATCATCGCCGGATTCTGATGTCGCAAGAAGTAAGCAGCAAAGAGGTAAATCATGCTGACGACGTACAGCAAAATCGCAGACCCGGCGTGACTCAGTCCGAGTTCGAGCAGCTTATGATGAATATGCCTGCGGTCGGGTTTGAAGGGTGACTTTTTCCTGAAAATCCTGATGATGAAAATCCTAAACGTATCGGTGAGGGGGATCACCAGCGCGGAAAACAAAACAACCGGTGAATAGGAATATGTGAATATCATAGCCGGAAGATCAGCATGGCTGAGTTCGAGAAATCTAAGACTCAGCACAGCCAGAATAAAACCCACGATCATCGACCCGGTATCGCCCATGAAAATTCGCGCCGGCTGAAAATTGAAGATCAGAAATGCGGCAAGGGATCCGCAAAGTGCAAGGGCGAGGTAGGCCATCATGAAATCGCGGTAGTGATAAAAGAGTAAAGCATAGAAAGCTGACGCGATAAGACCCAGGCCGGCTGCGAGTCCGTCAAGTCCGTCTATTAGGTTGAAAGAATTAATGATGTAAAGAATAATCAGTATTCCGAGTGTGCCGGCATAGATTTCGGATAATTCATGTACTCCGAAGAAGCCGTAAAGACTATCCACTTTGAGGCCACAGAAAGCGGTCACAAGAAATACCGCGACAAGCTGAACGAAGATTTTAGCGTAAGGGCTCAGCGGAAGAATATCATCACGCAAACCCATGAAGAACAAAATCAGCAGTGAGGCAATGATGAAAGAATGCGCAGGTTCGATATAAGCTGCTGCCCAGAACACAAATGAAAACAAAGTAGATGCGAATATCGCGATGCCACCCAAAAGCGGTACACGCTTTTTGTGAAACTTCCTTTCATCCGGCTCATCGAAGGCATCCACTTTCTTCGCTATCCTGATGATGGACGGAATGGAAGCCAACGAAATCACAAACGCGGTGATGAAGCAAAAAAAGAGGTGATGCATTCGCTTGCAAGGTAGTGAAAAGGAGAATAGTGTTGGGATGTCTGAACTGGGATGTCTGAACTGGGATTCGTGGGATGAATGGGATTTGTGGGAAATAGTCTGAACTGGGATTTGTGGGATGAATGGGATCAATTGTTCTTTGCTTGTGAGCAAATTGCCAAGAATGTAAAATCTTTCGATAGTAAATAATAAAATACATCTAATCCCAAGAATTAAATTAATCCAATAAATCCCAGTTCAGACATTCCTCCCCTCACGCTCCTTCACATCTTCACAAACCGCTCCATGAACTGTCCTTTCTTTGTCTTCAATCTTAAAATGTAAACTCCTTCGCTTAAGAAGGAAGAAGAAATGGAATGTTCATTCGGTGACATGGTTTTTTCAAATACCACCTGGCCCTGACTGTTAATGATCTGTGCCAGATATTCCTTTGCGCCCGTGAAATCTTCCTTGTGATAAATATTAATCCATTCCTTTACCGGATTGGGTGTGATGCTGAATGGACTTATTCTGCTTTTTATTTCCTGAAGGCCTGTACTCAGCGTATCGCAAATACTGCCTTGCACAGGTCCCAGTGCATAGTTAACCATGTTAGGAAGACTATATGTGGTTCTTCCTCCGTTTAAGTACATGTGATTGGTACTGTAATCACAACCCGGGCCCAGCACATTTGGGTTTAAGATCACATCGATGTTCTGAG
>QQVM01000018.1 GCA_003389385.1 Bacteroidota bacterium | reverse complement strand
TAAAGTGTCCTCATTCCCAATCTGAAAAGTCTTTAATGTATCCCCATTAAAATCCAGTTTTACGATGATCCCTTGATAATAATCTGAAAGAGGAATCCCCGCACTATCAAATGCCAATGAATCATTAGTTCCAATAATAAAATATCCTTGTCCGGGAATTTCCAAAACAGTATTACCTCTTGTCCAGGTATTGAAAGTATAATGACGCTCGAAAGCAGATTGAGCAATTGAAAATTTATTTAATAGTAGAAATAAAATTAGAAATGCGAATCTCATAAAAATAAGTTTAAACTAAATGTTCAAAATCATGATCAATTGTAACAAAATGGATTTGAAAAGACAAATCATTCAAAAAACAATTGAAATTCGATGACAATATAGTTGGCAAGGGTTACTGCCATTCCACAGGATGACGGCTCTGTAGGGAGGGGCTTTACTGGGATTCAACAGGATTCCTTCTGAATTACAATCTCAGACCAAATGTTTAGCCTTGAAACTCTAACAAGTTATTACAATTCGATTAATTAAAATCAATTGATGATTAGCAATTAGAGAAGAATCATCGGATAAGCCGCCATTTATATACGATGGTATGAGTTGTTGAGAAAATCTGCATCCAGACTCTTCCAATGCGAATAAAATCCTTTCTTTTTCTTATCTTTAGTAATAATCCTTTTGTCATGACAACTTATCAATATAAAACAGTATCAGAGGCCTTGAATGAACTTTATAAGCAGGGATATACGATTGACTTTAACCTGGAAGATAATGGAAGGAAGTTTGAAGAAGGTGTATACCGATACGAGAACTTCTGGATCAGTAAGGTGTTCCGTTACGAAGGACAAAGTGATCCAGGAGATGAATCGGTTGTATATGCAATCGAATCAAAAGACGGAGTAAAAGGCGTTCTGGTAAGCGGATTTGGTATGAGTAATAACCGAAGTGCTACTAAAATCCTGCAAAATCTGAAAGTGGACGCAGAAAAGCAGTGAAGAGTTCGGAGTGAAGAGTTCGAAGTGAAGAGTTCGGATTTCCATACCTTCGCGCTTCGTTGGGTAAAAAAGTTCACAGATCACATGTACTCAGGCGGACAAGTTTGTCCGAAGAACTCATAGTTTTTCCTAATGGAAGCTCTCTCCTCTTCCGGCACTTCGTCTTCCGAACCATAGATTGCATTGACAGGACACTCCGGAAGGCATGCTCCGCACACTATGCAGGTTTCAGGATCAATGAATAACTGCAAACCTTTCAGTCCGTCTTCCTTCTCCTTTAACTCTGCCACTTCAGAGCCGGAGCCGTCAGTTTTTAAAGGACCGTGTATGCAGTCAACCGGACATACATCCACACAGGATGTATCGCATACACCAATGCATGGACTGGTAATGATGTATGACATGATTAAAATTTTGAACTGATTAAATTTAGTCAATTTTATTCTTATTAAAAAATCAATGCGGGATGAAAAATAGGTTGAAAAACCCATTGAGGCAATCCTGGATTTCAATCAGGCTTCCTTAGGGTTCTCTTGCAAAGATTCATGAATTCATTAAACACAATCTAAAACCTGCATTTTTGCATAAAAAAAATAAAATCCTAAATTCGGTATTGAATAAAAGAAGATCATCATGGATTTATATGAATTGATTCAAATGCCTGCTGCGAGGTTTTGTTTTGTTATTGTATTACTTTCAATTGTATTAGCAGTCGGAGGTCTTCTCTTTTTCCGAAAGTTTCTGAATAATTTTTATTTCCGCAGCGAAGACAATGTCGTGGCAAACATCGTGATCCGGCAAATCAGCACACTGCTGGCAGTAATGCTTGGATTTGCAGTAATTACTATATGGCAAGATTACGAATTACAAAGATCCAATATCGGGGTTGAAGCGAGCATCATGGGAAACATCTACCGGGACAGCCGTGGAATGGATGCTGAAACTGAAAAAAATATTCAAAGTCTCCTGGTTGATTATACACGACAGGTTGTAAACGATGCATGGCCCAAAATGAAACTTGGTCAGGAAAGTGAATTGTCATGGATGGCATTCAACAAACTATATGGCTATATCATCAGACTGAACTCTGAAAACACAAGGGAAGAAATTGTGCATTCACGGCTTGTTCATCACCTGAATGAGCTGGCGAAATACCGGCGTTTACGGCATATTCGTAATGCGGAACCTTTAATTCCACCCATGCTTTGGGGAGTGTTTTACAGCAGCACCATGTTGATACTGGTTTGCGGATTTTTCCTAAGAACCGGAAGCTTGCGACTGCAAACAATCATGACTGCGATTACCGGAATTGTATTCGGATTGATTTTCTCAATGCTCCTGCTCCTGAATTATCCATACCGCAGCAGCATGCAGGTGAGTCCGGCGCCGATAAAAAATTTACTGGAGGATGTTTATCCAATGGCAAGTATTACACAGAATGTCGGTGGCATGGAGAAGATGCAGGCTAATCCTTGAGAATATGAGCTTTCGCATATAACAACAAAATGAGAATCTTCCACATTCAGATTATCTTATTAATAATTGCACAAGCTGGATACTGTCAGGCTTATCATCCCCTACCCGATTCGAATGTTGTATGGAGAATAAGCTGGGGCACATCAGGATGTTTACAATCAAATTTGTTTGATGAGTACCAATACCAGGTTACCGGAGATACCAATATTAATGCTAGCATATATCAGAAAGTGGTGCGAACTGGTAGTTTTGACTGTCATGCTGCCCCTATTCTTCCTGAAAGCGGTTATCTTGGAGCTTATCGAAACAACCTTGTAACTCAACAGGTTTTTTTTGTACCAAAGGACAGCTTGTATGAAATGCTCCTGTACGATTTTTCCTTAAACATCGGAGATACAGTTAAGGGTTATCTGGATTTCGTCGCAAAATATAATACTGCCATCATATCGAACATTGATTCAATACTGATTGGAAGCAACTATAGAAAAAGATGGCATTACATGAGTCACGGTACTGCTCCTTATAATTTCTGGAATGGAACAATCATAGAAGGAATCGGGTGTGAATACGGACTTCTGGAGGGGCTTAGCGCAATGCTTGATAACAATGGCAGTTTAAGCTGCTTTTCTATAGACAATGATGTATTGTATCCAATCAATAGTCCTGGTCCTTGCACGCTGATTTCATCCACATTCAATCAGAAAAAGGAAAATGAAGGTATGTTCTTTTGTTTTCCAAATCCTGCTTCAGGCTCAATACGAGTTGTTGGCTCCGGCGTGGAGCAAATACATTTCTATAAGTTATATGATGCTTTGGGAAGGATCATCCTTTATTCCAGATTTGAATCAAATAAATCAATTAATATTGAACATCTTGAAACCGGAACATACTTCATCGAATTAACAGACAAAAAATCCCGTACGTTAGGAAGTGTAAAATTGAACAAACTCAAACCTTAACGCTTCATTTTCATCAATCAGTTTGTCGTGAAATTTCGATATTTATCAGCACAAAGCATTGTCTTGCCAATAA
Source organism: Bacteroidota bacterium (assembly GCA_003389385.1). GTDB lineage: Bacteria > Bacteroidota > Bacteroidia > AKYH767-A > 2013-40CM-41-45 > QQVM01. The sequence goes on along the minus strand of QQVM01000018.1, from coordinate 37,544 downwards.
TCTTAAAAACAGATCGAAACTTTATGCTCGATGTCAGATGTCACAAATAAGTATCGATTCATAACTTCTATCGGATCCTCTCCAGGCCCTCTTTTGCAAGCGAGTAATTAGGAAAGATAGAAAGCGCTTTGTTATAATCTTCTCTGGCAGCACTCTTATTCCCTGCGTATTCATGAGCTAATCCGCGATTGTAGAAAGCTTCAATGTAGTTCTGATCTATCTGAACCACCTTGCTGAAAAAATCAATCGCGGTCTTGTAGTCTTTTCGGTTTACCAGCGCAATAAAACCCTGGTTGTAATAAGCATCAGTGTAAGAAGGATCAATTTTCAATATTGACTGGTAGTCGGCAATGGCTTTATCAAAATCACTGTGCTCTTGAAAAAACAATCCGCGATTGTACAATGCTTCTGTGCTGTTGGGCCGTACTTTGAGCGCGTTGTTGTAATATTGTAATGCCAGCTTATCCCCTTTGGCAGCATGGATGATTCCAAGCTGATGATGAGCATCGTAATTTTCCGGTTCAAGCTCTGTGACAGTTTGAAAACTGGATATTGCCCTAACGGTATCACCCGATTCTTTGTACACAAATCCTTTCAGGAAATAAGGCTTGGCCATTCGCTGGTCGAGTTTGAGAACCTCATTTGAATAAGTAACTGACTTGGTATATGCTTTCAGGTAAAAATAAATTTCTGCCAACTTTAGGTTCGCTTCGATGTTCTTTGGATCTAACTTCAGGCAAGACTCATAGGCTTTCACTGATTTTGGAACCTGGAGTCCGCGAAAACTGATATCACCCAAAAGGAGAAAATATTCCGGACGGGTTGAATCGATTGTGGTGGCCATCACCGCGTCATTGAATGCGGTTTGAAGCACATTGCGTTTCAAAAAAATCTGAGCTCTTTTGTAATACAGCGATGCATCGGAGGGATTCTTGCTGATGCGTTCATTGAGTGATCGCAGCTCACTTTCCGCTTGTGCAGAATCTATGGGAAGAACGTAATTTTCTTTTACCGGATCTTTTCGTTCAGTGCATGAAGTCATGCAAATGGATGCAGTGATCAGGGAAAGAATCAGTATGACAAAACGTGTATGGTACAGAAACATAAGAAGGCCACAATCTTCATTTGAAAATTGTGGCCCGAAATTACAAAATAATCAAGTTCAATCAGGATTTCTGAGCAGCCGCGTTACCGTCAGCCAGAACCTGACGCACAGCAGCTTCCAGTTCTTCGGCAAGTTCAGGGTTGTCCTGAAGCAATTGCTTCACGGCGTCCCTGCCTTGTCCGAGCTTGGTGTCGTTATAGCTGAACCAGGAACCGGATTTGCGAATGATGCCCTTATCAACTCCCAGGTCAATGATCTCACCTGTTTTGGAGATTCCTTCCCCGTACATGATGTCGAATTCAGCGATGCGGAAAGGAGGAGCCACTTTATTCTTCACTACTTTCACCTTGGTACGGTTTCCGACAATGTTTTCACCGTCTTTGATCTGACCGATGCGGCGAATATCCAGACGAACTGAAGCATAAAACTTCAGTGCATTACCACCAGTAGTTGTTTCCGGGTTACCGAACATCACACCAATTTTTTCCCTGAGCTGGTTGATGAATATGCAGCAGCATCCTGTTCTGTTAATGGTGGCAGTCAGTTTTCTAAGTGCCTGAGACATGAGTCGTGCCTGGAGGCCCATCTTGCTCTCGCCCATTTCACCTTCAATCTCAGCTTTTGGAGTGAGTGCGGCGACGCTGTCTATTACGATTATGTCTATTGCTCCGGAACGGATCAGATTTTCTGCAATCTCAAGCGCCTGTTCTCCGTTATCGGGCTGGGATATCAGAAGGTTTTCAAGATCCACACCCAGTTTCTGCGCATAGAACCTGTCGAAGGCATGTTCTGCATCTATGAAAGCGGCTATGCCTCCGTTCTTCTGCACATTAGCAATCGCATGGATAGCAAGTGTAGTTTTACCGGAAGATTCAGGTCCGTAGATTTCAACGATCCTACCCACTGGCAATCCGCCAATTCCAAGTACGCTGTCAAGTGAGATGGATCCGGTTGAAATTGAAGCCACCTGTTCGACTGCTTCATCTCCAAGCTTCATAATGGTACCCTTGCCATATGACTTCTCAATTTTGTCGATCGTCAGCTGTAAGGCCTTCAGTTTTTCTTTTACATTTTCCTTAATTGATTCTTTTGCTTCTGCAGTTGCCATAGTATTTAGTTTTTAGAATTTGCTGCTTTAATAAAGATAAGATTTATTGGAATCAAAGATAATCCTGCCTCCGCGCAGTGTATTTGCGTTGACAATAATATTTATCAATACTTATTAACAATGTCCATTTTTCGCTTAAAATCGCAATATTCAAGATTATAAGGTAGTCAAACTGAATGACTGCGATACAATCATACTGAACAAAATCAAAGATGTAAAAGCAGGAATGAATTTGCAAATCGGCTCGCAAAAATCCTTATTTCAGTATGTATAAAAAAAGCAGCCCGATTGAGGCTGCTTTAAATTAAATTTAAAGGAACGATTAGATTAGATTCTCACTTCATTGTCTCCTGTGATTCTATACTCCTTCTCTCCTTTTCTTTTGATGATGACACCGCTGCTGTCGATTCTTACTTTTTCACCGTCAGGGCCGGTGATACGAAGGCCTTTTTTATCGATACGGATTTCAGTGCCGTCTTCTCCGGTATCGATATGAATTTTTCCGCCACCCACTACCCTTTCAGTCCCGTCGCAATCCATGCATGACAATCCTTTCTTTGTCATGATCCAGGTTTTACCGAGCATATCATTATCAAGTACATTTTGTACGTTATCAATGTCGTAGATAAATCGTTTCAATGAAGGATCCATATATACACTAGAGCCAACAGGAATTTTTATAAGTACCTGCACTTTCTGGCTGCGGTATTTCGGATCTGTAAATGTGAAGAATCGATCCAGCGTTAACACTGAATCTTTGTGCGCAAATTTGTAGCTTATTCCCGATGCATTGTCCACAGCATCTTTTCTTGTTTTGCCTCTTGCATATAGCAATTGCACCACTTCGAAGGAATCAGATTCACTTTTTACAAAATCAACTTTCACATTTCCGGATCTGACTATGCCGTCACTTGCTTCCAGGTAAAAATCATCTTCAAGGTCAAATCCGATTCTTGGCCCAAAGTAATTTTTCTCTTTATTCTTATCATGGTGCATTTCTACAATCAACTTGTTGGATTTCATTTCCTCCATTGTATAAGTGGTGCGAACCTGATCTTTCTCGCTGAAATTTGACAGAACACGCATTCCAATAAACAAAGACACTCCGAGTCCGACCAGCCACAATCCCATTGCTGTAAATCCGATTATTCTTTGTCCTTTATGGTAGTCAAACAGAATTCTGACACCGGCATAAGCTAACATCAGGAATGGAATTCCAATCAGCAGCAGGGCAGCGAATGATGCTACAAAAAACTGCTGACTAGAATCAAACACCAATCGCCACACTTCAGGATATTGCGTTCCCGGAATACCGATCAGTGCAAGAATTCCCATCAGCATTGCAAATGCGACAACAAGTCCGATGAAGATAAAGAACACCGCAACAAGCTTACCGAGAATCAGGAATATAATTTTAATGGCCTTCCCTATGCCTTCAAATATTCTTCCCATAGCGGTTCCTTTTTTCTTTACCGACTTTGCATCCTCAGCAAACGCTTTTTCATAAACCTTCTCCTCTTTTCTGTTCTTTTCGATATTGGACACGGTGATAGGTTCTCCACGCATCTGAAGTTTGTCAATAGTAGTTTTGGCCTCAGGCAATACAATCCAAAGGATGATATAAAGCATGATGAAAAAGAATCCCGAACCAACAAAGGCCATAAAGAATAATGTGATCAGAGCATAGGCGATGCGAACCCAGGAAACATCATAATCATAATATGCTGCTACTCCGGAAGCCACACCACCCAGAATCTTATCATCAGGATTTCTGAAAAGCTTCTTCACTCCAGGTGCAGATTGCTGATAAGGTGTATCAGCATTCAGAAAATCACTTTCTTCAGTGATCTGTTCGGGCTTTCCCATCTGGCTTGTGACCTGTTCTACATCATCAAGAGTTATGACCTGTCTTGTATCGCCCAATTTTTCCTGAAACATTTCAGCGATACGCGACTCGATGTCTTGCATGATTTCATCTCTGCCTTCCGCGGCGGTGAAATGGCTGCGTATGGATTCCAGATAAGCCCTGAATTTTTCATAGGCGTTTTCATCTATATGGAATACGATGCCTCCGATATTTACTGTGACTGTCTTATTCATGATTCAGATTTTTTTTGTGTGGTTAGGTTGACAGCTTCGACCAGTTCGTTCCAGGTAATTCGAAGTTCGTCAAGAAATTTATCACCCAGAGGGGTGAGTGAATAGTATTTGCGGGGTGGGCCCGACTTACTTTCTTCCCAGCGGTATTGCAGTAGTCCCGCATTTTTCAGTCTGGTCAGAAGAGGATACAGAGTACCTTCCACTACAATCAGTTTGGATTCTTTCATCCTGCTGATGATGTCGGAAGGATAAACCTCCTCCTGAGCCAGAATTGAAAGGATGCAAAACTCAAGCACTCCTTTTCTCATCTGAGCCTGGGTATTTTCTAAATTACTTCCCATTGTTATGAAGTTATAAATTAATATTCATGGATTATTTCTATTTCAATTATTCGTGAATCCGCAGTAGCGGTCTTTTCGAATTCTTTTTTTCTTTTTCTGTTTGTCCGGGAATCTCTGATTCATTCCTCATAACACTTTCAGTATGGTTGAAGGAGCTGAGGCCCGTGGTGCTGATTTGACCATGTCCGGTAATTTTCGCGAAACTGCGCCCGGTGCTTCCCCTTGCATAAATCTTTCCGTCGCCCTTCACTATCAAGCCTAGGGCAAGACTTCTTACGTCGGCGGAAATACTGCCGCTGCCATTGACCTTTAGAAGCATGACATCGGAGTTCAGCAATCCATTTACAAAAACCCTGGCAGATCCATTCACTTCAATCCTGTTCAGGTTTTTTACAGACAGGTAAATTGTGAGCGGAACAGAATTCTTTCCCGAAATTATCAGTGTGCCTTTGTCAACATTGGAAGAAACTTTTGTCAGTTCCCTCCTTTCTCCTTCAATCCTGATTTCTTCAGCATCAGACTGAGAGAGGATAATGTTGGCTGGCACATCCACTTTGAGACTGTAAAACTCAGCGAGAGATTTTTTATCGTAAGTAAAATCAGCAGAAGAACCTTCTGTCCTGAAAATACAGGCTGTGCTGAGAAACATTAAAACCGAAATGATGAATTTGCTTTTCATGGCTGTTGTGTTTATGTGTTAGATAACAATGATGAAATGGTTATGCAAAGATATGGTTATAAAAAGCTACTATGCAATACATAGTACTAAAAACAATTATAAGATAGTGTTATCTTTCTGATTATCAATAACAAAAAATTTTAGGTGTTTTTTATGCATGCTCAGAAAAAACAAAAAGCACCCCGTTTCCGAGATGCTTTCTATAAGATATAAGATTGATTATTTTCCCTTGATGGAAATCAATTCCACTTCGAAAACAAGAGCTGAATGCGGCATGATATCAGGGCCGGCCTGACGGTCCCCATAGGCAAGATCAGAAGGAATGAACAATTTCCATTTGGAGCCAACATTCATAAGTTGCAAGGCTTCAGTCCAACCAGGAATCACTGCATTTACAGGAAACTCAACGGGCTCTCCCCTTTCCACTGAACTGTCAAATACTGTTCCGTCGATTAATGTTCCATGATAATGCGTTTCCACTGTGTCAGTTTCAGAAGGTTTTGGTCCTTTGCCATCTGTGATCACCATGTATTGGAGACCGCTAGGCAATGTTATGACACCTGATTTTTTCTTGTTTTCCTCGAGGAATTTCTGACCGCTTTCTTTATTGCGGGCGCTCTTTTGGCTTTGCTTTTGAGTGAGGTATTCCTGGATCACATCCTGAGCCTGCATACCGGTCAACAACAGACTGTCCCCTTTCAAAGCCGCGTGGATTCCGGCTTTCATCACATCAAGATTCAGTGAATCAAGTCCGTCTTTCTTCATATTACTACCGATTGACACACCGATGCCATAAGCTACAGAGTCAGCTGCATTTTTAAGACTCACCTGAGTTTTTCCTTTTTGTCCGTTGCAGGAAAAAAGCGTGGCCAAGCTAAAGCAGGCGGCCAATAATAATACCTTATTGTTCATAATTGATTTTTTTGAGCCGCGAAGATAAGTAAATACACAGATAAACAATCCAATCATTTCAGATTCAATGTAAATAATTATCAGGAGGAAAACCCAAGGACAGACGATTATATTTCAGCCCTTTGAGCGAATTAAGATATTGACTAATCCAAATCATTGATTGATGAAATCAGATATTAAAGCAGAGAGGTCAAATAGTATATTTGACGCCTGAAAATTCGAGTTTGTGCCAAGAATTCTACGCATCATCAACCGTCTTAATCTGGGCGGTCCCACATTGAATGTGTCTTTGCTGACCAAACACATGCCTGAAGAGTATGAGACGCTTCTGGTTTGCGGTGAAAAGGAAAGTACAGAAGAGAGTTCCGCTTTCATAGTTAAAGGAATGGGGCTGGATTATATTCATGTGCCGGAGATGAAAAGAAGTCTAAATCCCCTGAGAGACTGGAAAGCATACAGGAAGATTAAAAAGATCATCAGGGAATTTAAACCCGATATAGTTCACACTCATGCTGCAAAAGCCGGTACAATCGGGCGTCTTGCAGCGTTCAGTGAAAAAGTTCCTGTGGTAGTACATACCTTTCACGGACATGTTTTTCATTCATACTTCGGGAAACTATCCAGTAAATTTTTTCTCGCGATTGAGCGTTATCTGGCAAAGAAAAGCAGCGGCATCATAGCCATCAGTGAAAAGCAAAAATTCGAGCTGGCCATTCATTATAAACTTTGCAAACAGGAAAAATTGAGAGTGATTCCTTTGGGATTTGACCTGAGTAAATTTCAGGAGAATACAGAATCAAAGAGAGTTGCATTCCGAAAAAAATACCTTCTGGAAGATGAAGAAATTGCGGTTGGAATCATAGGACGGCTGGTGCCGATCAAGAATCATTCACTCTTTTTAAAAGCTGCAAAGCTGGTACATTCCAAAAGCAGGAAGAAGGTCCGCTTTTTCCTTATAGGCGACGGGCCGGAAAGGCAATACATTAGTGATTTGGCAGAAAAACTTGGGATGGACTATTGTTATTTTCCTGATAAACCTGCAAAGGCAACAATAACCTTATGCAGTTGGATACATGATATTGACCTTGTTGTATCCGGATTGGACATAGTAGCACTCAGCTCGCTGAATGAAGGCACGCCGGTAAGTCTTATCGAAGCCCAGGCAGGGAATAAGCCGATAGTGAGCACACGTGTAGGCGGAATTGAAAACATTGTGTTGGAAGGAGAAACTGCTTTACTGACATCTGATTTTGAACCAGAAACTTTCAGTGAACGGCTTTTAGAACTGACCGAAAATGATGACAAACGTTCTCATATGATGCAATCCGGCTGGAAACTCGTGTGCGACAGATTTCATTACACACGTCTTGTATCCGACACGAAACAATACTATGAGATGCTCCTAAGAAAAGCTAAGAAAAGGCGCTGAAACCAGGATTTTATTTTCCATTAAATAGTTTATTTTTGCCAGAATATCCATTTATGAGGAGTTTAATTTCTCTATTAATCATCATTTCCCTCTTCGGTTGCCGAGCTCTTGCCCCAAACAGGATGTTTCAGACGCCTAAGGATTATCAATTCGTGAAGGACACGGTTTCAGCCGCATCTTACAGCTACAAGATTGTAGAAAACGACAAGCTGGAACTGCATATTTTCAGCAACGACGGCTTTCGCTTAGTTGATATCACTGCGGTTAACAATCCGAATGTGGCACACATTGTAAATTACATTGTTGAACCTGACGGAGCTGTAAAGCTTCCTTTGATTGGAAGGATTTATGTGCGAGGCATGACCATCTCTGAAGTCGAAGAATTGCTGCAAAAGAAGTATGAAGTTTATTACAAGCAGCCATTTGTCCTTGTAAAAGTAGTGAACCGCCAGGTGCTGGTATTTCAGGGCGACGGAGGAAGAGGAAACATGGTAACTCTCGAAAGTGACAACACCACACTGCTAGACGCACTTGCGTTATCAGGAGGAATTCCAACTAACGGGAAAGCCTACAGAATAAAAATCATCAGAGGCGATCTGAGAAATCCACAAGTGCATCTTGTGGATATTTCTTCCATTGACGCGCTCCGTAACTCGGACATGCGGGTATTTTCCAATGATATTATTTATGTCGAGTCAGGACCACAATACAAAGAACGCCTGTTCCAGCAGTTGACTCCAATTGTCGGAATCCTGACGGCTGTTTTATTGGTTATTAATATCGTACAGAATTAGAATGGGAAAGAAAAAAATAACCAATCTCAACGAAGAATTTGACTTTAAGCTTTTTTCCATAATTGCCAAGAAAAACGCCTATTGGTTATTTGTCATATTGACAATTTGTTTTACATCAGCTTTCCTTTATCTCCGATACACTTTGCCGATTTACGAATCGCGTGGCATTCTGAAGATCGGAACAGTTAACACAGCCAATGCGGTACTGAATATTGGAAGTAACCAGGCACTTGAAGTGTTGGGAAGCAATCAGCTTGCCGGGGATGTGGAACTTATCAGGTCTCGTGTAATTGTCAGCAGGGTTGTCGGAGCTCTTCCGCTTGATGTCAGCTATTACGCTCACGGCAAAGTGATTGACCATGAAATGTACCTAAGCAGTCCTTTTCGCATAGAGTATGAAATTGAGGATTCAGCAATTTTCAGTATTCCTTTTTACCTGGATTTTGAAAGTGAGAAGGTTTTTCATTTGAGATACCCTACACATGAAGGAGAAAAAGTGAAGGCGTTCCAGACAAATGTCTGGAATAAAGTTCCCGGATTGAAGTTCAGGATGACTGTGCAGAACTGGGCTGCCATCCAGAAACAGGAGATAAACCTGCAAGACGAAGCATACTATTTTATCATTAACAATTCCACAACCCTTGTAGAAAGGTATTTTAAAAACCTCACAGTGGTGTTGATGAATCAGGTTGCACAAACCATACTGATTAAGTTTAACGACAACAATGCCGTCAAAGCATCAGATTTCGTGAACAGCATCATGGATGAATTCAACGAATACGACCGGGAGCGAAAATCCGAAGGTGCAATCAAGTCGCTTGATTTTATCAATGAAACTGTTGCCGGGATAGACGTTGAACTCAGGGCTTCTGAAGGCTCACTCGAGCAATTCAAGAAAGACAACATGATCATTGATCCGCGGCAGAATGCCAGCGAAGCGCTGACTCACATCAACAAGCTCATTGAACAGAGAGTTGAAATGCAGCTGCAGCTTGCGGTGATGAACCGGCTTGAGAGAGACATTACCTCTGACTCTGAAGTGGAGAGTCTTCTTCCGTTTTTATCAGGGTCATACTCTGACGGGGTGATACTTTCCATAGTGTCCAAAATTCATGAACTTGAAGACAAGAGAAGCAATCTTCGATTCATTGCAACGGACAAGAATGCAGCTGTGATTTCTCTGGAGCAGGATATTGATTTCCAGAAAAAGAATCTTGTGATGAGCATACAAAACGCAAGATTGTCCATCAGGGAAAAAATCAATAATATCGATGAGCGTATTAGGGAATTCGAAGGGAATTTTCTCAAGCTTCCTTCACAGGAAGCCGAATTATCCAGGTTAAGCCGTCTTTTTGAAATCAATCAAAAGTTCTACCAGCTCCTGTTAGAAAAGAAAGTCGAGTTTTCAATAACCAAGGCGGGAATCATTTCTAACAACATCGTACTTGAAAGAGGTAAGCCAGCCGTGAATCCGCTGAGCCCTAACAGAAGACTTGTGATAGCCGGATCCCTCCTGCTCGGTTTCATCATCAGCTTTCTGATAATATTCGTCAAATATCTTTTCTACAATGAGATCACCACGCTTGATGAAATTAATCTTTATACAGACGCAGCGCTGCTGGGAATAATACCAAAGTATAAAAATGAAATTCCGGTCTCGCAGCTATTGGTTGACAAGAATCCCAAATCCGCGATCTCGGAATCATTCCGTTCGGTGCGGACCAATCTTCAATTCATAAGTAATGAACCCGGTCCAAAGGTGGTAGCTATTACATCCACTATCTCAGGAGAGGGAAAGACATTTGTAGCAATTAATCTTGCCGGTGTAATCGCTTTTTCTGAGAAAAGAGTTGTGATCATTGACCTTGACATGCGTAAGCCTAAGATTCACCTGGGCTTCAATGTGGAAAACACCAAGGGAATGAGTACCATCCTCATTGGCAAAGACGAAGCCGACAATTGCATCAGGAAAAGCAACCTGACCAATCTTGATTTTATCACAGCAGGTCCGATACCTCCAAATCCTTCGGAACTCATCCTGAGCCGAAAAATGGTTGAGCTGGTTGAGTATTTAAAATCGAAATATGATGTGGTGATAATCGATACTCCGCCTGTGGGAATCGTTACGGATGGTGTTGATGTAATTCAAAATGCAGACTATCCTATTTACATCATACGAGCGCAGTATTCTAAACGAATGTTCATCAATAACCTCAACCGCCTGATTGAAGAATCTAAAGTCAGAAACCTCGCAGTTGTTTTGAACGGAGTTGAAACTTCTCGCTTCAGGTATGGATACGGGTACGGTTACGGATATGGATATGGCTACGGATACGGCTATGGGTACTACGATGATGAGGCTAAGAAGCCACTGACTACCTGGCAGGCATTCAAAGCCCGCTTAGGAAAAAAATAAGTCATATCTACCAAACTATTCACTGAAAATGAAATTCACGCCCGGCCCTTTGGAGGGAATTGTAATCATTGAGCCGAGAACGCATTCGGACCCTCGCGGTGAGTTTTTTGAAACTTACAACATGAAACTTTTTTCTGATTACGGCATTGATACTGAGTTTTGCCAGGACAATCAGAGTAATAGTTCTAAAAATGTGATCAGGGGGCTTCATTATCAGAAGTGGCCACACAGCCAGGGTAAACTGGTACGAGTAGTATCTGGAGCCGCCCTTGACGTGGTACTGGACATACGTAAAAGCTCAAAGACTTTCGGAAGACATTTCTCAATAGAACTTTCGGCAGCAAACAGAAAAATGCTTTGGATTCCTGAAGGATTCGCACATGGCTTTTCCTCATTTCAGGAAAATACGGTATTTCTATATAAAGTTACCCGTTATTATCATCCTCAATCTGACCGTGGAATCAGATATGATGATCCGGAATTAAGCATCGACTGGAAAGTGCAGAATGCGATGGTTTCGGAGAAAGACCTTAAGCTCCCTACCTGGAGCGAGTTCCTGCGCAACACGGAAGAGATGGATTAATCTTCCATTACGATAATTCAATCCTGATAAAAATCACCAAGCAAATCAGCACAATGCAAAATTGTCTTGCCTCCTTACTGCGATTTTATATTTTTGCTGACTTTGATTCTTATACTGTGAAAAGCACAGTAGCAGCGGCATGAGTTATCATATTTGGGTTTACGGAGTATTTGTACTTGTTTGTATTCTGTTTTCAATTCTGATCAACCGTTTGTTTCTGAAATTTGTCAGAACACTCGGCATCAGAAATCAGAATGACACGGTGATACGATGGGGAAGCCAGTCTAAGCCTGCCGTGGGAGGATTCTCATTCTACATCATTTTTCTCCTTTCAATAATCGCCTATTCCATATTCTTCGACAGCAATCAGGTGTTTCTGAGTATGGAATTCATAGGCATACTGCTTGCTACCATGCTGGGTTTTTTACTGGGCCTGGCGGATGATGCATACAACACTCAGCCTTTTTTAAAATTCACGACTCAGGTGACATGCGGAGTGATATTGCTGGTAACCGGTTCAGAAATATCCCTGAGCTACGTGGAACCGCTTAACTACATCATTACAATATTATGGGTTGTAGGCATCATGAATTCCCTGAATATGCTCGACAACATGGATGCCATCACCACTACGGTAAGCATTTCCATTATTCTATGCATCATGGTCGTGATGATATACCATCATGAATTCGACTCTGTATATTTTATGATGATGATCGGAGTGATTTCGGCGCTGACAGGATTTCTATACTATAACTGGCATCCTTCAAAAATGTATATGGGTGACACCGGCAGTCAGTTTTTAGGAGTATTTCTGGCTGCAATCGGAATCAAATATCTTTGGAATGCTGATCCACCATCCGGAGAACTCATCAGTGCAAAAAATCTGCTGCTTCCATTGATTGTTTTCATCATGCCCATCATAGACACTACAACTGTAGTGATAAACCGCATTATGAAAGGAAATTCACCATTCATTGGAGGAAAAGACCACACTACTCATGCGCTGGCTTATCTTGGCCTGAGTGACCGACAAGTGGCTCTTGTGTTTTGGTTCATGACACTGATATCCTTACTGCTTGTAATTATCATTGAAAAGTTCTTAAAGGAATGGAAGGATATTTACAGCATTCTGTTTTCAGTTTACTTTGTTCTTATGTTCAGCGTATTTTTTTACGCAGCCAAAGCAGTAAAATCAGATTGATTCAGGAGTTTTCCTGGAGCCACTTCACAAGAGCTTTGACAGCGATTCCACGGTGGCTGATTTCATTTTTTTCTAAGTCTGACATTTCCGCAAACGTGAATTCAAAACCAGCAGGCTGAAAAACCGAATCATAGCCAAATCCACCATCCCCCTTTTCCTCCTTTATAATCATGCCCTGAATTTCACCTTCAAAATAATACACATTGGTATTCCTGATCAAGGCTATGACCGTCCTGAATTTCGCATTGCGGTTTTCGACTTCCCTTAGCTCTGTCAACAGTTTCACAATATTGTCTTTTGAACGAGCATGCGGACCAGCGAATCTGGCAGACCTCACTCCTGGCCTGCCGCCCAAAGCATCAACTTCGAGGCCTGAGTCATCAGAAAAACAATTCCATCCGTATTTTTCATATACATACTGTGCTTTTTGCAGGGCATTCTCTTCCAGAGTTCTACCTGTCTCCGGCAATTCCTCCACACAGCCAATGTCTTTCAGGCTAAGAATTTCAATTGAATCACCCATGAGTTTCCTGATCTCTTTGAGTTTATGTTGATTATTGGTCGCGAATACAATTTTTTTAATCATCATGAAACAGTGGGCAGGGAATAATAAAATGCGAATACTGCTGCCGGGTCGCAATGTAATTAATTAATTATCTTTGAAGGATCATGCCCGGTAATTGATATGCCGGTCGATAACTGAAAATAATGAAAGTTGCTCTTATCACAGGAATTACAGGACAAGACGGAGCATATCTTGCTGAGTTCCTTCTTAAAAAAGGATATCATGTTCACGGAATTAAAAGGAGAAGTTCTCTTTTTAACACAGACAGGATAGACCATTTATACCTTGATCCTCACGAAAAAAATATCAACTTCACCCTGCATTACGGAGATCTGACAGACAGCACCAACCTGATCAGAATCATTCAGGAAGTTCAGCCTGATGAAATATACAACCTGGGAGCAATGTCCCATGTGAAGGTGAGTTTTGAAACTCCGGAATACACTGCAAATGCGGATGGAATAGGCGCTCTGAGAATTCTTGAAGCGGTTCGTCTTCTCGGTATGACTGAGCGAACGAAGATTTACCAGGCATCATCATCTGAACTGTATGGACTTGTTCAGGAAACACCGCAATCAGAAAAGACTCCTTTTTACCCCAGATCACCATACGCAGTAGCCAAACTTTATGCTTACTGGATCATTGTGAATTACAGAGAAGCTTACAACATGTTTGCAGTAAACGGAATTCTCTTTAATCATGAATCACCGATAAGGGGAGAAACATTTGTTTCAAGGAAGATCACACGGGCCGTGTCAAGGATAGTTCTGGGCATGCAGGATCAGGTTTTTTTAGGAAACCTTGATGCCAAGCGTGACTGGGGACATGCGAAAGATTATGTGGAAGCTATGTGGCTGATGCTGCAACAGGACAAGCCGGAAGATTATGTCATTGCCACCGGAGTTACCACTTCAGTAAGGGATTTTCTTGTAATGTCTTTCCTGGAGGCCGGAGTGGAAATCGAATTCAAAGGAGAAGGAAGCGAAGAGAAAGCCTACGTAAAGAAATGCTCCAACAAGGATTACCAACTGGAAACAGGAAAGCTTGTCATGTCTGTGGATCCTATGTATTTCAGACCTGCTGAAGTGGATTTGCTGATCGGTGACGCAAGCAAGGCGAAGAAGGATCTGGGTTGGACACCCAAGCATGATCTCAGGACGCTGGTGAAAGAAATGATGGCATGTGATCTGGAATTATTCAGAAAGGATAAATATCTCAAAGAAGGCGGACACAAGATTTTTAATTATCATGAATAAGTCTGACAGGATTTATGTGGCAGGACACAGAGGGATGGTAGGTTCAGCCATACTCAGACTTCTGCAGTCAGAAGGTTACAATAACCTCATTCTGGCCACTTCGAAAGAACTGGATTTGAGAAATCAGGCTGCTGTGGAAAATTTTTTCAGAGTACAGAAGCCCGATTATGTATTTCTGGCAGCTGCTAAGGTGGGAGGCATACAGGCAAACAATATTTACAGAGCAGAATTTCTTTTTGACAATCTGGCCATTGAGCTGAATGTAATTCATTCCGCATATCAACATGGAACCAAGAAGTTGCTTTTCCTCGGTTCATCGTGCATTTATCCGAAGGATGCTCCACAGCCTTTAAAGGAGTCATATTTGCTGACAGGACCTTTGGAGAAAACCAACGAACCGTATGCCATAGCCAAAATTGCCGGCATCAAGCTTTGCGAAAGTTTCAGGGATCAGTTCGGGGCGAATTTCATTTCAGCCATGCCTACAAATCTTTACGGACCGAACGACAATTATGATCTGAACAATTCTCACGTGCTTCCTGCCTTGATCAGGAAGTTTCACGAAGCCCGTATAAATGGTGCTGAAGAAGTGGAAGTCTGGGGCAGCGGAAAACCCTTAAGAGAATTTCTGTATGTAGATGATCTTGCAAAAGCTTGCCTTCATCTGATGTTATATTACAATGAAAGAGAATTTGTGAATGTGGGTTACGGAAAAGACATCAGCATAGCTGATCTCGCAAAGCTAATTAGTGAGATCACAGGATTCAAAGGAAAAATATCATTCAACACTACAAAACCAGACGGCACATACCGTAAGCTCATGGATATCACGAAAATCACCGGCATGGGATGGAAACCTGAGACCGAATTACGGAATGGCTTGAAGAAAACGTATGAGCACTTTCTGAATGAAGTGAGTGTCACGTACTGATTCAAGTCGACAATGTTGACAGCATGGTGAATAATTGCTCTGGAAGAATTGTTCATCAATTAATTTAACCCGTATTTTCGAAACAAAACCTGATTCAAACTTCAGTATCAGCGGGTTAAGCAGAATCAAATATGATTAAAAGAACCATACTGTTCATTTTGACTTGCGGATATATTGTCTCAGCAAAGTCTCAATGTCCAAATTCGATTTTTTCTGTTCCTGCATCCAATTGTGCCGGACAGAACATCAATTTCAGCAATTTCAGTACCGGAGCCATTTCTTACACATGGGATTTTTGCGCAGGTGATTTCGATTCTTTGGTTACAGATACAAATGAAGTTCCAGGTTACGTTGCAACGCCATCGGCCATTACGCCTGTAGTTGACGGAAGTGATCATTATGCTTTTGGCTGCAGCAGGACGGATGATAAAATTATCCGCTATTATTTCGGAAATAGTTTCGACAATCCACCTGTGCAAATCGACGACTTGGGAAACATCTTTGGACAAACAAGTGGTCCGAACGGAATAGCCTTTCACAAGGAAGGCAACGTCTGGTACGCCATAGTATTGGGGATTTTTACCAATACAATGAGCAAAATTGAATTCGCGAATGGCTTGGGAAATGCACCTACATCCGGATCACTGATAACTTCTACCGGGCTCAATCTTCCCAGAGGAATTGATCTTGTGATTGATGATTCCGGCAATATCATAGTGGCAGTCGCAAATTTTAACAACAATGCAGTAAGTGTTTACAACTTTGGCAACTCCATCAACAACACTCCGGTGTTAGCCGGCACATATAACGTAAGCGGTACCGGAGTAATTGATGTAGCCTTAGCGAATGATTGCGGAACCTGGATGGCATATGTGAGTTGCTTTTCCAACAGCGAAATCAGAGAATTGAATTTTGGAAACAGCTTGTTGAATGCGCCTGTTTCTGAACGATTTCTCCATGGAGGAGTTCCAAACCCAATAGGCATCAGTATTGTTAATGAGAATGACAACTGGTATTTGATAAGTGTAGGCTTTTCATCCTCTTTTATGATGATTCAGAATCTCGGCCAGAGTTTACCCGGAAGCAGTCCGATTTTACAGGGAAATGTTCCTATGGGAGCAGGTAATCCAATGTGTTTAAACCTTTACAAAGAGCAAAGCAGCTGGTTCGCATTTGTCATGTTCGACACCAACAACATGATGAAAAAAATAAACTTTCGGAACAGTTGTCAGGCGAGCCAGCCAACGAGTTCAGATTCTTTGCCAAACGGCGTTTCATTCTCGCTGGAAGGAATATACAAAGTATCTCTGGAGGCAACATCAGCTACAGGGTTAACAGACAGGAGCTCACAACTGATAACGGTAGTTTCAAATCCTGTAGCCGGTTTTTCTTTCAGCGGAAATTGTCTGGGAGATCAAACGGCTTTCATGGATACTACATTGGTTGGATCAGGAAGTATTGCAAGCTGGAACTGGGATTTTGGTGACACGGGAATTTCGACAGATCAAAATCCAGTTCATACTTATGCAGACACCGGAACTTATTCCGTACAACTCTTTGTTCTTTCAGCAGCCGGTTGTTCAGACAGCATTACTTCAAGTGTGATCATCTCCCCACTCCCCACATCATTATTTTCTACAGTTCCAGGGTGTTCATCGACTGATATGCCCTTCAATGATTTATCATCAATCAGTTCAGGAAATATCAGCAGTTGGTACTGGGATTTTGGAAATGGAGATACATCAACACTTCAAAATCCGGTTTATTTATATCCGGCAGGAGGCGCATTCACAGTGAGCCAGATTGTAATTTCGGACATGGCTTGCAGTGATACAAGCAGTCAGAACATTGTAATCAATGACAGGCCTGAGGCAATTTTTATGGCCAGCAATACCTGCGTAGGACAATCTGTTCAGTTTACAGATCTCAGCACCGTTGTAAACACAACTATTACAGACTATCTGTGGGACTTTGGTGATACAGGTAACAGCATGAATCAGCATCCGAATCACACATACTCAGGTGGAGTTGCTACCTATTCTGTGCAGTTGATTGTGACTGCGGCTAACGGGTGTATTGATACATTAATGCAGGATGTAAAGATCAACAATGTTCCAAGCGCATCATTCACATTCAATCCTTCAGTTGCTTGTGTAAACAACGATGTTTACTTCCAGGATCTATCCACAGTGAGCGGAGATACAATTTCGGCATGGAGTTGGGATTTCGGTGACGGAAATTCATCCGAATTATTCAATCCTACACATCGTTTCAGCACTCCAGGCAACAAGACAGTTACGCTGATAGCCTACTCCCCTACAAGTTGCCCCAGTGCTCCTGTCCAGCAAAGTTTCAACGTGGTAGGAAGTCCAGTTGCGGCATTTACTTTTACAGATGCCTGCCTCGGACAATCTAACCAATTCACCGATTTGTCAAGTACACCACCGGGAGACACAATACAAGCTTACAGTTGGAGATTCGGTGTCAATGATTCAACTACATTGCAGCATCCATCGCACACATTCGCAAATGCCGGCAGTTTTCCTGTGATTCTTTCCGTGATTACAGTCAATGGTTGTACAGATTCTGATACTAATTATGTTCCGGTCTATCAGCCTCCTGTATCCAATTTTGCATTTTATAATGCTTGTTCTTCACAGGATACGGAATTTGAAAACCTGAGCACGGCAGATTCCATATCAGCAATTATTGCTTACAACTGGAATTTTGGAGATCCTGCAAGCGGAGCAAACAATAGCAGCATCCTTACAGATCCATTACATACATTCAGCTTGCCCGGCACTTATCTTGTAAGTTTAATCTCTACCAGCACTTACGGTTGCAGAGATACTATAACAAGAACAGTTCAGGTACGCATTAGCTCACCTGTGACATTCAGCTACAATGCAGCTTGCGCCGGGGACAGTGTTTCATTCATCAATGCAGGTTCTGCTTCCGACAGCACATATTTCTGGGATTTTGGAGATGGCACTTTCAGTTTTCAAAAACAGCCTGCTCATATTTACCCTAACGCAGGGTTTTATCAGGCTAAACTCACCGTCACTGCTTTCGGAGGATGCAGAAGTTCAGATTCCGTGTTGTTATTTGTGAATCCATTGCCGGTAGCATCTTTTGTACAGGATCCTGCATGCGTAAACACATCATTTCAGTTTACAGACAACAGCACAGTCAGCAACGGGAATATCGTTTATTACGAATGGCGAGTAAATAATATCCTCATTGATACTATTGTAAATCCAGTCACTGTCTTTCCTGATACAGGATTGTATGCAATTAATCTTTTTGTCAGGTCAGATGCAGGATGTGAGGACGATTATAACGGCACCATCAGATCCTATCCCCCACCAACTTCAAGTTTCACTTTCAATCCGCAATTTGGAAGCCCTCCATTGGATGTACAGTTCACTGATTTATCCATCAATGGAAACACATACGTTTGGGACTTTGGCGACGGTACAGGAGGCAGCACAGATCAAGCTCCACTGTACATGTATCAGGATACCGGCCTGTTTACCATTACACAGATTGTAACCAGTCCGCAAGGCTGCAGAGACACAAGCACAAAGAAAATTTACGTTATACGTCCTGTGCTTGACATCGCCATTACGGGTGATTCCTCATATTTAAGCGGAAACTATTTTCATGTAGTCACAAGGATCGCAAATCTCGGCACAAGAGAAATATCAGAAGTGAATCTGGAGGCAAGACTTGAGGACGGATCAATCGTACGAGAAAAACTCACATCACTCCTGCCCAATGGCACAGGCGGAATCCAGTGGTATACGTTTCATGCATCGTTTTTTGTTTCTCCCGGTTCCAGGTTTTCTTATTACTGTATAAAAGCGAGTGATCCGAACGGTGAGACAGATGATGTCCCTGAAAACAATGAAAAATGTTTCAGCAGAAGCAGTGGACTGGTGACAATCAACCCTTATCCGAATCCCTTCACAGATCAACTGACACTTCGGTTAATCATTCCATTCCAGGATTTTCTGAATGTTGACCTCCTGGATCAGACCGGGAAACTGGTAAAGGAATTATTTAAAGGCACAACTTCAAAAGGATTGCTGGAAATCAAACTGAACATAGAAGAGTTGAGTGAAGGCTTGTACTATATCAGAACAAATTTTCGTGATGACAAATCGCTCAGACAAATTGTCAAAAGCAGCATTCCACGATAATCCCTGATATGCATTAAAGTAAACATCAGGCGGATAAGCAATCATCTTGGGTAAATCTGATTTAAAGCTTAGCTTTGTTGAAGGTCGTAAATCTATGGAATACGAAATAAAACCACGTTCGCGGATTCATTTGAACTTTTCAGAATTGTGGTTGTTCAGAGAGTTGACTTATTTTTTCGTCTGGCGGGATATTAAGATCAAATACAAGCAGACCGTTCTTGGTGCGAGTTGGGCAATACTTCAGCCTGTTTTGCTGATGCTAATCTTCACCTTGTTTTTTTCGAGAATCATTGGACAGAAGGAACTGTCAATGCCCTACCCTGCATTTGTATTTTCCGGCCTTATATTCTGGAATGTATTTGCAAGTGGTTTGGCTAATGCCGGAAACAGCATGGTAAGTAATGCCAATATTATCAAGAAGATTTACTTTCCGAGAATAATCATTCCCATATCATCTGTACTATCCACGCTTGTAGACTTCAGCATTTCTTTTGTACTTTTTCTTATTCTGACCTTTATTTATCCAATGGAAATATCATGGCTCTCGATGATAATAGTTTTGCCAATAAGTCTTTGCATAGTGCTATTCACCACCTTTGGTCTTGGAAGTTTGCTGGCTGCGCTCAATGTCAAGTACAGGGATTTCAGATATGTGATACCTTTTTTCATACAAATTCTACTTTTCCTCACGCCTGTGATTTATCCCGTAAGCATTATCCCTGAAGGGATACTCCTCGACATCCTTCTGCTGAATCCGCTAGCCACAGCTCTTGACATTTTCAGGGCGGCAGTGAGTGGCGCAGAGATGGATTTCATGTTAATGACAAGAGGCTTGTTATTTTCAGTGGTTCTGCTGATTGCAGGAATGCTGTACTTCAGAAAAACTGAATATTATTTTGCAGATCTAGCCTGATGAGACCAATTTTAGAAATCAGGAACATATCCAAAAAATTTAAGATCAGGCATGAGTTGCAGCCATACCTGACCTTCCGTGATAAAATTCTGAGCATACTCACTTTGCACAAGACCAGTTCTTCCGAAGAATTTTGGGCCTTAAAAAATGTGACTTTCGATGTAATGGCCGGAGAGACCATTGGCATCATAGGCAAAAACGGTGCAGGTAAATCAACTTTATTGAAAATACTTTCAAGGATCACTCCTCCTTCCGAAGGAAAAATCATCTGCAGAGGAAGAGTCGCAAGTCTGCTTGAAGTAGGCACTGGTTTCCATCCTGAACTTACTGGAAGAGAAAATATATTTCTGAATGGTTCCATATTAGGAATGAAGCGTAGGGAGATTCTGGCGAAGTTCAATCAAATCGTGGAGTTTGCCGGAGTGGAGAGATTTCTCGACACACCGCTCAAGCATTTCTCAAGCGGGATGCAGTTACGTCTGGCATTTGCTGTTGCAGCATTTCTGGAACCGGAGATTTTAATAATTGATGAAGTCCTTGCCGTAGGCGACGCAGAGTTTCAAAGGAAATGCATGGGCAAGATGGACGAAGTCGCCCATAGTGGAAGGACAGTCATCTTTGTGAGTCATAATATGAACGCAGTCACGACCTTGTGTCATAAATCGGTGTTGATAAGAAACGGTGAAATTGCCGGATTTGGAGAGACAGAATCAATCGTTGACCAATACCTCAAGGGAGAGTCCGAGAATTCATGCTACAGAAATTGGGCAGATAATGTGCCTCCCACCGGAGACGAAATCGCACAACTTATGGATGCCAGACTTATGGATGAATCACTGAATACGATTGATCATATTGAGTTGGACGAGAGCATCGGGGTTGAATTCAGGTTTAAAGTAAAGAAAGGCGGACAGAAACTCGTACCCAATATTCATATCTTTACAAACAAGGGAGAATATGTTTTTGTAAGTCATCCTGAATTCGACTTGAACACCTCGGAAACCGGAATTTATAAAACTGCCATGTGGATTCCCCCGAACCTGCTCAATCAGGGAATTTATTATGTTGGCATAGCTTTGTCGACGCTTGCGAATGTAACGGTACATTTTTACGTTCAGGACGCATTGAATTTTGAAGTAATTGAAAATATCGAGAAAAGAAAATCTGACTTCCGTCAGCATATACCTGGAGTGATCAGGCCGCAACTTGACTGGAGGTTCGACAAGGAATAAGCAACAAAAATGAAAGTAGTAATATTCGCCGGCGGACTCGGTTCACGCATCACGGAAGAGTCGCATCTCAAACCCAAGCCCATGATTGAGCTTGGAGACAAGCCAATATTGTGGCACATCATGAAATCATACGGGCATTATGGCTTTAATGATTTCATTATTTGTTTGGGGTACAAAGGATATGTGATCAAGGAATATTTTATGCATTATTTCATGCATAATTCTGATATCAGCATCGAGCTGAAAAACAACCAGGTTGATGTTCACGCTTCAAACACTGAATCTTTCAAAGTCACCCTAGTAGACACCGGTTTACATACCAAGACAGCAGGACGATTGAAACGAGTCAGAAAATATATCGGTGATGAAGATTTTATGCTGACCTATGGAGACGGGCTGACTGATATGAATTTGGCATCGCTTGCGGAGTTTCACAAGTCGCATGGAAAAATTGCCACCATCACAGCAGTTCAGCCGGAAGGTAAATTCGGCGGAATGCAAATCGACAGTCAGAATGTGATCACCGAATTCCAGGAAAAACCCAAAGGAGACGGACGCTGGATCAATGCTGGATTCTTTGTGCTGAAACCGGAAGTATTCAATTATCTTGATGATAATGCTGACATACAAATGTGGGAAGATGAGCCAATGAACAATCTGACCAGGGACAGACAACTGGTGGCATACAAATATGGAGGGTTCTGGAAATGCATGGATGCAATGAGAGACAAGATCGAATTGGAGAATATCTGGAATTCTAACAAAGCCAAATGGAAGAAGTGGGATTAAGGAGACAGTTTTCAGGCATATATTACGGGCTGAACGTTTTGATAACCGGCAATACCGGTTTCAAAGGAGCTTGGCTAGCCTATTGGTTAAAAAAACTCGGAGCGAAAGTTCACGGATTTTCTGTTGATATTCCTACCAAACCTTCTCTTTTTGAGCTGATGAAGCTTGATTACACTACGCTTTTTTCAGATGTAAGAGACCGAAGCAAACTGGAATCTTCCATCAGGAATATAAAACCTGATATTATCTTTCATCTTGCAGCGCAATCGCTTGTAAGGAAGTCGTATGCCGACCCATTGCTTACTTACGAAGTGAACGCGATCGGAACTCTGAATCTTTTCGAGGCAGCAAGAAAATGCGAAAGCGTAAAAGCAGTCATTAATGTAACTACCGATAAGGTTTATGAATATTCTGCAGATTCCATAGGATATAGTGAAAATGATCCATTGGGAGGTCATGATCCGTACAGTGCATCAAAAGCATGTTCTGAAATAATATCCGCATCATACAGAAATTCTTTTTTGCCAGGCAATTCATTTTCTTTGGCTACTGTGCGCGCAGGCAATGTAATTGGCGGAGGTGACTGGGCAGCAGACCGCCTGATACCGGATCTTGTGAAGGCGGCTTCCTCAGGTGCAGTCACTCAAATCAGATACCCTCACGCCATCAGGCCTTGGCAGCATGTGTTGGAACCTGTATCAGGATATCTTCTACTTGGTCAAAAACTTCTGGAGGGCAATTCTCATTTTGCATCAGCCTGGAATTTCGGACCAGATTATACAGACTGCAGGGAAGTAGAAAGAATTGCTGATTTGTCTAAAGAAATTTGGAATGATATACGATGGGAAAAAGATCCCCTGATGTCACTTCATGAATCCCCGGCAATTTTTCTTGACAGCTCAAAAGCAGCTACAGAATTGCATTGGAGTCCGGTTTGGAGATTGGAGGATGCTGTCAGGCAAACAATCAACTGGTACAAAGAGTACTTTGTGAATGGAGCCGACACTTCTTCCATTGTATTTTACAATTACATTGAAGATGCCAAACATAAAAATCTGATCTGGCAGTCATGAGATTCTCTGAAAGCGAAATTAAAGGATTGTTCCAAATCGAATATATCATAGCTGAAGACAAACGAGGTCAGTTTTTTCGCACATATTCATCAGCTGTTTTTAAAGATGCCGGTCTGATCGCAAATTTCATTCAGCATAATCATGTGATCAATCCCAAGAAAGGGACATGGAGAGGGCTTCATTTTCAGCATGCACCTTTCGGAGAAATCAAGCTTGTAAGGTGTATCAGAGGCCGTGTAATGGATTATGTAGTTGATCTGAGAAAAGACTCCCCTACTTACCTCCGACACTGTTCATTCGATTTGAATGAAGATGTGCCGAATGCGCTGTGGATACCGCAAGGAATGGCACACGGATATATTACTCTGGAAGACAATACAGAAATGGCATACCTTCATAGTGCAGAATACAATCCTTCTGCTGAAGATGGCTTGCGATACGATGACCCTGCGATAAAATTGACACTTCCTTGTGAGGTAGCTGTTATATCCGACCGGGATATGAATTTTAATTTGTTAAGCGAAAGGAAAAAGTCATACCCCCTATGAAGTGCAGAAACTGCGGACAAATTTCAGATAAGGTTCTGGTTGACCTGGGCACTTCGCCTCCATCAAATTCATTCCTCAGTAAGGAAGAACTGAATTATCCTGAAGCATTTTATCCTCTGAAAGTCTACATATGCGAAAGGTGCTTTTTGGTTCAGATTCCTGAGACCAAGAAGAGCAGGGAAATTTTCAGCAGGGACTACGTGTACTTCTCCTCCTTTTCAAGCAGCTGGCTCAGGCATGCAAAAGAGTACTGTGAAATGGCAGCAGGAAAATTCAATCTTGATGAAAAATCATTTGTTGCTGAAATAGCATCGAATGACGGCTACCTTCTTCAGTATTTTAAGGAAAAAAATATTCCCGTCCTGGGTATCGAGCCTACTTCAAATACTGCAGCGGTTGCTATTCAAAAAGGAATTCCGACTGATGTTGAATTCTTCACCGCTGAAAAGGCTAAGCGAATGGCACAAGCAGGACAACATGCGGATCTTCTAATCGGAAACAATGTGCTTGCCCACGTACCTGATATTCATGATTTCATTGCCGGACTTAAGATTGCCCTTGCAAATTCCGGAGTCATCACTATGGAGTTTCCTCATTTGTGCCGGATGATAGAGGAAAACCAGTTTGACACAATTTATCATGAGCATTATTCTTACTTGTCTTTGTTTTGCGTAAAACAAATGTTTGAAAGACACGGCCTGAAAATATTTGATGTGGAAGAAATACCCACTCACGGCGGATCGTTGAGAGTTTACGCATGTCACTCAGAAAATATTTCGCTCATTTTATCTGACAGAGCCAAGAAGATTTATGAGAATGAAATTTCTCTAGGAATAGACTCTATGAATTATTACTCCTCTTTCGCTGACAAAACCATGGAAGTGAAAGTAAATCTTATCGATTTTTTACAAGAGGCTCTGAAAAAAGGAAAGAAAGTCTGCGCTTACGGTGCTGCCGCAAAGGGAAATACACTATTCAATTATTGCGGTATAACAAGCGATCTGGTTTCATTTGTCTGTGACGCATCACCACACAAGCAAAACAAGTTTCTTCCCGGAAGCAGAATTGAGGTTTCCCATCCTTCAAGAATCAGGGAAGAACAGCCCGATTACATATTAATTCTGCCTTGGAATATTTCAGATGAAATCAGCAAAGAATTGGAATATGTACGTGACTGGAACGCAAAATTTGTCACAGCGATTCCCAAATTGAAAATATTCTGAGTTTACAATTTTTCTGTTGTCCCTGTGAGGGTGTTAATCACATCCAGGCCTCTGATCGCTTCCATTCTTTCATCCGATCTCAGATAGGTTAGCTTTCCTCGGTGATCTCTGCTTTCCCTGAATCTGGAAATGCGATAAGCCTTGTCCACATCAGCAATTTTCACCTTATCATTGATCAAATCTGTTCTCACGAAATAAGCATTGTTTCCTGCATTGTTACAACAAACCAGAGAATATCCCTTTGCCTTTGCCTCATGAGTCAAGGCAGATAGTGATGCTCCCCAATATAAATTGCTGAAATGCGCTTGGGTCCGGTTAAAATCCTTTTGATATGGTATGGAAATAAAGCGTTCCATTCCGAAATTACTGTTGTACTCAACAATGAGAATGGCAGGGTTCAACATCGAAAGATCCAATGCAGATAAAATATGATAATCATTTCCGTCAATATCTATACTGAGTATTCCAATATTAGTAAAGTGAGAATCTGCAAGAAGTGCATTGATATTATCCCGGTCAATGAAGACTGCCTTGCAACGAAGATCGTATTTCCACAACCAGTTCCTGGATTCAAGGGCTTTAATATTTTCTGCTGAACCGTCCAGCACATATCCTGTCCAGTTGTTATTCATCATAAGAAAACGTGTGTTCGATTCTGAGTAATCCTCAACGCCGAATTCTATAAAAGTTTCATTCTGTATGTTCAGATTTCTAATCAGGTACTGAATAATTCCGTCGTCACCGTACTGACTGAATATTTTAAATTCAAAATCATTAATCGAATCAGATTGCATCATAAGCTGCTGGTTTGAGAGCAATTTTCCAATGGCCAGCAGTTCGCTTTCGTCCTTGTTATGCATGCTATTCATTTACTATTCTACTATAATCGTTTATATCAAATGTGTAATATTTCAGGACCGGATATAAGGATTTCGTGACAACCAAACATGACTAAATCCTGCTTTCGTAAGTTCACTAAGTATACAGTCAGCCGGTCTTTCCTTATGAATCATGGCTATAAGTATGTCAGCCGGTTGCAGACCTAATCTGGTCCTTTTATCCTTGTGTGAAATTCCTTCCAGCACTTTTTTGTAAAGAGGGCCGTCTGAACTTTTGCTTTCAAATTCAACGCCGTCCACATAATGATCATTGAGCTCTTTGAAGCTGACAACTTCATAGTTTAATCCAAGTGCAACTTTTTCAATCTCCCGTTTCGAAATTGAATACACATAATTGCCGGACTCTTCATAGTTCTCATTGTGCGATTCTGCTTTTCCGGTCATTGCCTTTTTAAAAGTTTTCCAAGCGCCCTTCATCAAAGTAATGATTTTCATTTTTCCCGGATCAAGGATGTATTGATCCTGCGGTTCAATCAGAATCACACTTTTTCTTGCCACACGCAGCATTTCGTAAAGCGCGATCATCGGTCTTGGAAAATGATGATAACTTTCCTTGCACAAAACATAATCGAATGAATTTGAATCGAAACTAAGTGATTCGGCATTTTCAATCTTGTACTCAGGAATGAAATTGTCTTCACATGATTTCCTGAGCATTGTCTCAGAGATATCGGTGGCAAGGACATTCTTAGCTCCAGAACTCACAATGTAATTGGCATCGGTGCCATATCTTCCGTCCCCGACAGTCAGCCAACGGGCATCCGGATTATTTCCGATAAACGGCAGCAGGCAGGAGTACATTCTTTCATGTCTCCAAAAATCAACTGTGTCTTTATTTTTCCAGGTTTCAAGTCTCTCAAAGTCCTGACGGGCATCAAAACGCCTTCTGTGCATATCATAACTAGTCACATTAAAATCCTTACTCTGATCACTCATTTTTCAAGAAATATGCTGCAATTGTATGTAAAATTTTTCAGTGAAAGTGGAGTAAATCACAAATGATTGCACTGATATTGAAGCATTGACATAACAAAGGACGGGTTCGAATTATAAAGAAGGTCCAACAGATTTTTTTGATAATTTTATCGAAGTCAATCTCAAATTAAAACCAGTTATTTGGCTATTTTTCAAGTTGTTATAATAACAGGATGAAAATACTGATTACAGGTACCAGCGGATTTATCGGAAGTCATGTGCTTGAGCATGCCATCATTCAGAATGATAATCATCAAATAATCAGTACTTCCAGGAACATGGGCGGACTGATCGACACAAAAAATAACTACCTGCACATTCCTTTTACAATCAGTGATGAAACCCTTGACCAAAACCTGTTCAAGTTGTTTGGCGAACCAGATCTCATGATACATTTGGCATGGGAAGGTCTGCCTGATTACATGGGCAAAGTACATACTGAACGCAACCTTCCGTTACAATTTTCTTTTATCCGCAATCTGGTTTCGAACGGATTAAAAAAAGTTGCAGTGACAGGAACTTGTTTTGAATACGGTTTACAGTCTGGAAAGCTGAATGAAGAATTGAATCCTCAGCCTGTGACTGAATATGGCAAAGCAAAGAATTTATTACGAATTAAGTTACAGGATTTAACAAAAGAAATGAAATTCGATTTTGTATGGCTTCGTTTATTCTACATGTACGGAGAAGGCCAAAACAAGAATTCACTCTTTCCCATGTTGGACAGAAAAATTGCGGAAGGAGCAAAAGAAATTGATTTGAGCGGAGGAGAACAATTGCGAGATTATCTGCGGGTAGAAAAAATGGCCGAACTGATTTATAAAATCTCAGTTCATCCTTTATCGGCAGGGATATACAACTGCTGTAGCGGAAATCCGGTCAGGCTTAGAAGTATGATTGAAGAATATGTTTCTTCAAGACAGAATCAGGAAATTAAACTTAACTTTGGACGATATCCTTACAATGACTATGAACCACTTGAATTCTGGGGAGATAATTCCAAGGCTGAAAATCTTATGAGGAAATGAAATACATTCCTTCATTTGTTGATCCCTCCAGGCTGACTGAAATCTATTCAAGTCCGGACATTCCTGTCTTTCAGAATGTAGTTTATCCTGATCCAGAATCTGCCAAGACCGCACAATGCAGGAATATGCAGCTTATGCATTGTGCTGCAAGCGGATTTATATTCAATGCGGAATTCGACTCGTCGCTGTTGGACTACAGTACCGACTACCAAAATGAGCAAGGCCACTCCCCTGTTTTCCATGAGCATCTTTTAGAAGTGAAGCAGATTGCAGAAAAACACATTGACAAGAACTCTAAGGTAGTAGAGATAGGTTGCGGCAAAGGAACTTTTTTTGAAATGCTAAGATCGGATGGGTACAACATCACAGGATTCGATCCGGCTTATGAAGGAGAAAGCAAAGAGATTGTCAAGGAATATTTTGGTAAAAGCCACAGAAACCTGAATGCGGAATTCATCATACTAAGGCACACTCTGGAACACATACCGGATCCTTTGTTGTTCCTGAAAGAAATAGCAGAGTCAGCAAATTCATCTGCAAAAATTTACATAGAAGTCCCCACTTTCGAGTGGATTGCAAACAAACAAGCTGTTTGGGATATATTTTATGAGCATTGCAACTATTTCACAGTTCATTCCCTTAGCAATTTCTTTACCTTATGTGAAACAGGTGATTTATTCGGCGGTCAATACATATATCTAGTTGCGAACCTGTCGGTTTTGAAAAATGCGGATGAAGTTAAAAAACTGAATGATGATGCTGGAAAGTACACACAATTGTTCTCAGATTTGAACCACAGGTTTAATTCAATCATAGGCATTCCAGGAAGAAAAATTATTTGGGGTGCAGGAGGAAAAGGCTCCACCTTTCTGAACCTTTTCGATGGCGGAAAGAAGTACTTTGATTATGTGGTGGATATCAATCCTCTCAAACAGGGAAAGTATATCGGACATACAGGTCACCCTATTTATGCACCTGTTGCCGTTCAGGCTGAGAAGCCCGATCACATACTTGTGATGAATGAGAACTACCTGGAAGAAATAATTAAAACAGTCAACAATCCGGAAATCAGAATAGAGTCAATCTAACAGAATGGAAACAAACAAAGTCAGAGAGTTTGAAGTTGAAAGAAGCGAGAGGATTAAAGAGCAGGAATCAAATCATGAACTTCTGCGCACAGCCAGCAGTTTCATGAATGCAAGTATAGAAGCAAAATACTCCTATAATTTCACCTGGATGGGCAGACCTGTGATTCAATATCCACAGGACATGATAGCCATGCAGGAAATCATCTGGAGAACCAAACCTGACCTTATAATAGAAACCGGAATTGCACATGGAGGCTCACTGATTTATTATGCATCACTGCTTGAACTATGCGGAAATGGTGAAGTGCTTGGCATTGATATAGACATCAGGGAACATAACAGGAAGGAAATTGAAAAGCATCCTATGTTCAGGAGAATCAAACTGATCGAAGGTTCATCAGTAAGTGAAGAGACACTCGGGAAAGTAAGAGAACATACACTTGGAAAACAGAGCATCATGGTAGTGCTGGATAGCAATCATACTCATGAGCATGTACTTAAGGAGCTTGAATTGTACAGTGGCTTTGTCAGCAAAGAAAACTATCTTGTAGTATTTGACACGATTGTGGAAGACTTACCGGCAGACACATACAATGACAGACCCTGGGCACGCGGTAATAATCCTAAAACTGCAGTTCATGAGTATTTGAAGTCTGCAGATGATTTCATTATCGACTACGAAATTCAAAACAAACTTTTGATTACGGTCGCACCAGACGGATATTTAAAAAGAGTACACTGAAGCGAATGCACCCACGCTTAACCATTGCGGTTCCAGTTCATAACGAAGAAAAATTCATTGAGCAGACACTGAAGTCTGCAATCACAGCACTTTCCGATGAAGTATGTCTTGTGGTATCTGAAAATGCATCTTCTGACCGAAGCAGGGAAATCATCAAATCCATTTGTGAAGGTGACAACAGAATCAAGTTGCTCCTGCGTGATGAGAAAATTCCGGTGATAGAACATTTCCGCAACCTGGTACAGCAATGTGAAACTGAATATTTTATGTGGCTAGGGGGACATGACATACTATTTGCTGACTACCCGAACCAGGCAATCAGCAAGCTAGATTCAGACGAAAGCATCTCACTCATTTATCCGGATTGTTTACAGTTGAATGAAAACGGCAAAACCGAATACGGAAGTTCAAAACTGGAAGATGATCTAGATACATCAGGATTGCAAAAACTGGATGCACTTGAAAAGGTGGCAAATAATACATTTAGCTGTTTTGCTACCTACGGAATAATGAGAACGAAATGGGCCAGGGAGATACCGTTTCAGCAAGTGATTGGATTCGACCATTTGCTGATTTTTCATATGGCTGTTTGCGGACATATCAGGCATCTTGCTGTTCCGGGATTAGGTATCAGAGCTGAACGAAAGGAAAGCAATGAACAAAGAACAGCCAGGTATATCAAAGAAGGAATTATTCGCTCAAATGAACGATACTCATATGAGCGCCATGCAGCGAAATATTTTTCATATATTTCAAAGTCAGTCCGCCTTAGCATGAATCAAAAGTTTTCCATCATCAAAAGACTGATCAGGGTTTTTAGAAATAAATTCGAGGTAAAACCCAAAGGTCTTGTAAGGTATTACTTTCATGCCCTAACCGGATTGTGATATATGTGCGGAATTGCAGGAATATTCAATACAAATGGAAAGTCTGTGGACAATAACAACATTCACAGAATTGACAGGGCATTACAACACAGAGGACCTGATGGTATAGGAACCTGGCACAATGAAACAGGCAATTTACTTTTTGTACATCGACGTCTTTCAATCCTTGATCCGAGGGCGGAAGGAAATCAGCCAATGATCAGTCATGATGGCAGATATGTGATCATTCATAACGGCGAGATTTTCAATTTTGTTGAATTAAAAATAGAACTTGAATCCAAAGGACATTTATTCAGAACAGAAACAGACACCGAAGTGATTCTTGCCTCATTCCGTGAATGGGGTGAAGCCATGTTGCACAAGTTCAATGGCATGTGGGCCTTTGCAATCTACGACACGCAAGAAAAGAACCTTTTTCTCGCACGTGACCGATTTGGAATCAAGCCTCTCTACTATAAGTATAATAATGGAGAGTTTTTTTTCGCATCAGAAATTAAAACCATTCATTCTTTGCTTGGAAGCGCTGCTGAGCCGGATACTGCCGTAATGAAAAGTATAGCACAAGCAGGTTTTGAATACCATGGCTCGGAAAGTACTTACTTAAAGAATGTGAAAGCACTTCCCGGAGGATACCGAATCAGGATCAGCGCTGAAGATTTTATGCCACGCAGATGGTACGACCTTAAACACAGAGAAACTCCCTCGACTCTTAGCAATCAGGCCATTGAATTGCAGGAATTACTATCAGATTCTTGTAAACTGAGGCTGAGAAGTGACGTCAAAATTGCTACATGTTTATCTGGCGGACTTGACAGCAGCAGCATTACCTGTCTCCTGCATCAAATAAAAACAGATCCGCAGGAAAGCAGATTTGTACACTATGCCCATGAGAGCTTCATCGCTTCATTTCCGGGTAGCCAGATTGATGAGCGAAAAAAAGCGGAAGCACTGAGCCGCTCAGTAGGAAACACACTAAACATTGTTGACATTTTGTCTCCCGACACAAGTATGCTTGAATCAGCCATGAAAGCCTGCGACGGACCAATGCATTCAATGGCATTTATACCAATATGGCAACTATATAAATCAATATCATCTGCAGGTTTTAAAGTAACACTCGACGGGCAAGGTCCTGACGAAATGCTCGGAGGATATAATTGTCTTCAGGCTGCATTTCTTTCTGCTTTCAGAAGATTCAATATTCCGAGAATGCTGGATGTCTATAATGTATATGCCAGTCAGGGAGAAAGTCCGCAATGGAGTTCCAAAAAACTTTCCAGAACCATTCTGTGGAATCTGATGAAAGACTCTGCTCGTACCAAATTGAAAGGAGGCAAACTGATTGATATTTCAGACCGTATTAACGAAGAGCTTCCTCCAGCAAGAAGAGAGCGGTATTTCAGTGATCCCTTCGATCTGAGTCTGTACAGACAATTTTTCACCAGTCCGCTCCCGGCCATTCTGAACCAGTTTGACAGATGCTCCATGGCAAGCGGGGTTGAATGCAGGATGCCATTTATGGATTATCGCGTGGTAGAATTTCTGTTTTCATTACCCCAGGATTCCAAAACAGGCAAAGGTTACACTAAGCTGGTTTTAAGAGAAGCCATGAAAGGCATTGTTCCTGACAGTACAAGGCTTGATAAAAATAAACTTGGATTCAATGCTCCAATGGTTGAATGGTTTAAGGGTGATCTGAAATCATTCATGGAGTCTGTCATAAATTCTGATACTTATTTACAATCTGAGTATTTTGACGGAAAGAAATTAAAGCAAAAATGGACAGCATTCATCAATGGGCAGAACGATAGCTTTTACGAGGCTTCACTACTTTGGCCTTCTGTCCACTTAACCTGGTGGCTGAACAATAAAAACCAGTTCGCATGAAAACGGCACCTGTCGCATTGTTCGTTTATAACAGACCAGACCATGCTAAAAAAGCATTGGAGGCATTAAACAATTGTGATGGTGCGCAAGACACTCTTCTAATCATCTTTTCGGATGGTCCTAAATCTGATGCTGATAAAATCTTGACGAATAAAGTACAAACTCTTGTATCGGATTTCGATTTTAAAGGTAAAAAAGAAATAATCCGGCAAGAGAAAAACAAAGGCCTATCAGCATCAATTTCGGATGGACTTGATGAATGCCTTGACAAATTCGGAAAAGTGATCGTCATGGAAGACGATTTGGTTTGCCATCCTGCTTTTTTAAAATACTCAAATGCAGCATTAGAGCGCTATAAGCACGAAGAAAAGGTGATGCAAACCTGTGGTTTCATGTTTCCTCACAGGAACAAATGGCCTGAGTATTTTTTATCTCCATCGGTCTTTTGCTGGGGCTGGAGCACTTGGAGCCGTGCATGGAAGCAGATGAACAGAAATGCACAACAGTTGCACGATATAATCACTGAAAGAAAGCTTGAGGAAAAATTCGATATGAATGGAG
This sequence comes from Bacteroidota bacterium, assembly GCA_003389385.1. GTDB lineage: Bacteria > Bacteroidota > Bacteroidia > AKYH767-A > 2013-40CM-41-45 > QQVM01. The sequence goes on along the minus strand of QQVM01000018.1, from coordinate 4,074 downwards.
CATATCCATACTTCCATCTGCTGAAGCACACACTGGCTGGCAAATCCGATTCATGGGCCATACGTTGGTATGCATCTGTTTTCTTAAATAAGGGTCTATCACTCTACCCTTCCAGTTCATACATCATCAATGAGGGAATGGAAGGTAGTGGTGCACATTATAATTCAGCTGCCATGTATCCCAGAATGAAATTACGTGGAAAAGGCAACAACGAATATAAATTTCCTGAAACTATCGACTTAAATCCGGAAATACAAAGAGGGCTCGAGAAATCCCTGAAACGGTTTTATAATCCTTCCATCACGGACAGGTTTGGAATGAAATTAACGCGCATTTTCGGAAGCTAATGGAAAATCAAATGACTTGGGAAGAAACAATATTGAAACTCAGGAGAGATCCGGCATATAGTCAAATTATATTCGATTCATATCTCACAGCTGACCTTCAGGACAACTTGAATAGATTTCGGAATTCAGAAGAGTTTCAAGAAACATTGAAGCTCCTGCAAAACCTACCCGGCAGAAAAAACAGTCTGCTTGATCTTGGCAGCGGAAACGGAATCAGTGCCTGCGCGTTCGCGATGGAAGGATACACTGTCACTGCCGCTGAACCCGACAAAAGTGACGAAACCGGAACTGGCGCTGTAGAAAAATTAAAAAATAGTCTTGGCATTTCCCGATTGGATGTAGTCAATGCAAGCGGAGAAATGTTGCCTTTTGATGATGACAGATTCGATATAATCCACACCAGACAATGCCTTCATCATGCGGCAGACCTCGGCAAGTTTGTTTCAGAATGCTACAGAGTGCTCAAGAAGGATGGATACATGTTGAATCTGAGGGATCATGTGATTTTTAATGATACTGACAAGAAGGATTTCCTAGACTCACACCCATTTCATAAATTTTACGGAGGAGAAAATGCGTATACATTGGCAGAATACACATCCACCTTGAAAGCTGCCGGCTTCAAAATTGTCAAAGTGTACACTTATTGGGAATCTGCTATCAACCACTCTCCGCATAAAAAACATGATACAAAGACTATGGAAACAGAACTTGATTTTCAGCTTAATGCAGCATTCCGCAAAAAATCACCGAATCAGGCAAGATTTAAATTCTTAAATAATCTGTACAGACAAATCAACCGACTGAGATTTGGAAGTGCTAAAGATGAACGCAGAATTCCGGGCCGGATGTATAGTTTTATCAGTATTAAAAATTAATTTTACCGGGGCTCAGAACTGGCCTTTTATGATGAAAAAAGCAGTAATCACCGGTGGAGCGGGTTTTATCGGCTCTCATTTATCAGACATCCTTCTTGCCAATGCCTTCAAGGTTTGTGTGATAGACAATTTCAGTTTGGGAAGAACAGATTTCCTGCAGAATGATAATCCCAATTTGGAAGTTGCAGAAGCTGACATACTGGATTACGCTGCCATTAGTGATATCATGATCAGGTTTCAACCTGAAATCGTCTTTCATCTGGCAGCTCTGCATCATATTCCTACTTGCGAGAATGAACCTGCCAAAGCTATTGTAATAAATATCAGCGGATCAGAAAATGTATTCATGGCATCCAAGGCATCAGGCGTGAAGAAAGTTGTTCTGGCTTCAACAGGTGCCGTGTATTCAACTGATTTCAGCGAGCTACTGGAAGACAGCACTCCGGCAACTCCAATAGATGTCTATTCTATTTCAAAATTTGCTGCTGAAAATCTACTGGAAATGCATGTCAGGAGGAATCACTTTCAGGGAGTCTCATGCAGAATCTTTAACACCATCGGCCCTAGGGAGACAAACAGGCATCTTGTTCCAGACATTCTCGATCAGCTTCAGGACGGACCGGTAAGCATTAGTCTGGGAAATCTGGATACGAAGAGAAGCTACATTCATGTCAGGGATACAGCGATGGGGATATTCCGTACAGGAACCTGTTCGCATGAAAAAGCTTATGAAGTTTTTAACCTTGGCTCACCTGAAGAATACAGCGTATTGGATCTGGTAAAAATCATTGGAAAAATTCACGGACATAAAATTGAAGTCATTCAGGATCCCGCCAGAATGAGGAAAAATGACCGTAAAAATCAAAAGGCGAATATCAGTAAGGCGAAAGGAATGACGGGATGGAAACCAGAACACAGCGTAGAACAGGCATTGGCCGAGGCTCTAGCTGAAATTAAAAGCAATGCACAGGATTAACATCATCCTTCCGGTGATGGGTGGTAAATCATGGACCGGCGGGATCACATATATTTCCAATCTTATTGACGCTCTTATAACAAGGGACGACATTCGCGTGATCCTTGTTAACAATCTGGATGAGATCAAAGATAGTTCGGGTAAGGAAGGGAAGTTGAATATTCTCGCTTCTCCCCTTTTCAGAGCTCTTAATTCAATTCGCTATAAGTTTTCCATGTTACTGTATGGATACAACAGGAAGCTCAACAGAAAACTGGAAAAGTTCAAAGGTGACAGATTAAATGTAATTTTCACTAATAACCAGGCTCACCTTTATGCCGGTAATGAGCTGATAAAACTATATTGGATTCCTGATTTTCAGCATTTGCACTTGCCTGAGCTATTTACTGAACAGCAACTTGAAGAAAGAAATCAAAAATTCAGAAGAGGAATCAGACAGGCAGACATTATCATCCTCAGCAGCCGTGATGCACTCAAAGACCTGAAAAACTTTGAGCCAGACTATGCTGACAAATGCAGGATATCAAATTTTGTCGCAAATGTTCCTTCAGGAATTTGGGAAAGCGATCCGGCATACCTCATGCAGAAGTATGGAATTCCATCCAAGTTCTTCTATCTGCCTAATCAGTTCTGGAGACACAAGAATCACGAATTGGTTTTTCAAGCCCTGCACAAACTGAAGAACGAAGGTATTGAAGCCACAGTTGTTTGTACGGGGAACCTGACTGATTACAGATACAAAGAACATTACCAGGAACTTGAAAAGAAAATTGTCAGACTTGGACTACAAGGTCAGGTTCACATTTTAGGTCTTGTTGAACATTCTGATGTTTATATGCTGATCAGACAATCCATTGCAGTACTCAATCCTTCCTTATTTGAAGGATGGAGCACCACAGTTGAAGAATGCAAATCTATTGGAAAGCAATGCATACTTTCCGACATAGACGTACACAAGGAGCAAAACCCGCCAAAGGTTACATACTTTAAAAGAAATGACCCCACAGACCTCGCTGAAAAAATGAAAAACTGCTGGACTAATTCTCAGGAGGGTCCGGATATTGAACTTGAGAATTCGGCCAAAGCCATCATTGATTCTCGCAAAAGTGAATATGCAAACAATTTTATTTCTATCATACGTGAATTTGAAAAGCAGAAGAATGACAGCAAACGCTTTCATGTTCCTATTCTATTTCTGATTTTCAACAGGCCTAAGCTTACCAAACAATCTCTCGACAAGCTCAGGCAGATTAAACCCAGAGTCTTGTATGTGGCTGCAGACGGACCCAGAAAAAACAATGAAGAAGATATCAGCTTATGCAGGCAAACAAGAGAACTTATTGAAGAGATAGATTGGGAATGTGAGATTCACAAGCTGTACCGGGATGAGAATTTATCCACACAGGTAGCTGTCAGCAGTGCAATTACCTGGTTTTTTAAGTCGGTGAAAGAAGGTATCATTCTGGAAGACGACTGCATTGCAGATGCCGACTTCTTCAGGTTTTCTGCCCAGATGCTGGAAAAATACCGAGATGACCACTCGATATTTCACATAAACGGAAGCAATTACATCCAGAGAAAAAAATTCAACTTTGAGGGCTCATACTATTTTTCCAGACTTTGTCATCCATGGGGCTGGGCAAGCTGGAGCAGAGCCTGGAAGTACTTTGATTATAATATGAATGAATTTCAGGCACAGTATAATGCCGGATTATTAAATGAAATTTTTCAGGAACAAGATCACAGAAAGTACTTTTCTAACCAGCTGCTGAAAACATATGCCGGAAATATCAACAGTTGGGCTTACAGATGGTATTATTCGGTGTGGAAAAACAAAGGAAAGGCAATAAAGCCAGTAGAAAATATGGTATCG
>QQVM01000006.1:7428-46284 GCA_003389385.1 Bacteroidota bacterium | reverse complement strand
CCCTTACATTTTCAGACCACCTACGGAAAACATATTCAAGCCCTTCAGGCTTGTTTTTTTAATAATCACTTTTCTACTCAGGTTGATCCCCTTCGGGGATCGGGTCGCTGCGTTATGCAGAAGCATCTTATATATTTGAACATGCTCAGTCGATTTTTTTTGGATATTTTTTTACTACCCCCTCTTCGCGGAATCTTGTGCGAGAGCACAAGCGCGAATGCTGATTCCGCCCTGGATCACCACAACAAATTCAGCCCCCTAACGAAAAACATATTCATTCCAACTTATTTAATCTCTGGGTAACATTAAAAAGCATAGTTTTGAATTCGCAACATGATCAAGCTTTGAATATGCTCAATGGTCCGACATTCAAAGAAGCATTCTTATTCTGGCTCAAGCTTGGCTTCATATCTTTTGGCGGGCCGGCCGGACAAATTTCAATTATGTATGAATACCTGGTTGAGAAGAAAAAATGGATCAGTCCGGGTAAATTCTCTCATGCCCTGAATTATTGCATGCTGCTGCCGGGCCCCGAAGCGCAGCAGCTGGCAACTTATACCGGATGGCTGCTGCACGGTGTTCGCGGCGGACTCGCGGCGGGAATTTTATTCTTCCTTCCGTCGATGCTCATACTTCTAGTACTGAGCATAATCTATGTGACATACGGATCTCTGCCTTGGGTGAAGGCAATCTTCGACGGACTGAAGCCTGCCATCGTGGCCATCGTCCTGCTTGCAATGATTAAAATAGGAGGGAGGGCGCTGAAAAATTATTTTCATTATATCGCGGCTGTGCTTTCATTCATTGCAATTTATATTTTCAATGTCTCATTTCCATTAATCATACTTTGTGTCATTTTACTCTCGGTAATTTTTATCAGATACATCCGTCAGCATGAAAACAGGAATTCAGAAAAGCATGATTTTGCTTCTGAAGCTAAACCATCGGAGTTTTATATCAGTGAAAGTTCAGTACTTCCGCACACTGTATTTTCTGTGAGGAACAATGTTCTTTTTCTGCTGAGTGGCATCATACTCTGGCTTGCGCCATTCATGTTTTACAGGATTCTGCAGAGTGACACGATCTTCTGGGACACACTGTCTTTCTTTTTTACAAAAGCTGCCTTTGTCACTTTCGGCGGAGCATATGCAGTGCTTCCCTATGTGGCTCAATACAGCGTAGAGAAACTGCAATGGCTGAACAGCCTTCAAATGCTCGACGGACTCGCTCTTGGTGAAACTACACCAGGCCCGCTGATCATGGTGCTGGCTTTTGTGGGTTTCATGGCGGGTTACAACCACTTCGGCGGTTCGATGATCATGGGTGCTGCCGGACTTGGGCTGACAACCTATTTTACTTTTCTACCCTGCTTTCTTTTCATCTTCATCGGCGCTCCGCTGATAGAAAAAACTGCCGGACAGAACCGGATTAAAGCAGTGCTGGACATGGTGACAGCCTCTGTGGTTGGAGTCATTCTCAGTCTCGCGATATATCTTGGCAAAGCTGTGATCATTGATCCTTCGGCAGAATTCGGAGTAAAATTTTTTCCTCTACTCTGGATCGCAATATCAGTCTTTGCTTTATATAAACTAAAGGTGAATATGATCCTCTGGATTCTGGTCAGCGGAATCGCCGGATTACTCTGGTGGCTGATTATTCATACCTGAGCGCTTCAATTGGGTCAAGGCGCGCGGCCTTTGATGCGGGATAATATCCCGAAATAATACCCACCAGGAAACAAAGTGCTACACCAGAAAAAATCCATAGCCAGGGAATGATGAATCCGCTTTCAAGCAACATCGACATCAGGTTGCCGATTAAAATACCCAGGAAAATTCCCAGTGCGCCACCCATCTGGCAGATCAAAATGGCTTCCACCAGAAATTGAGAGCGGATTATAGCTGGTGTGGCGCCAATGGCTTTGCGAATTCCTATCTCACGCGTTCTTTCTGTCACCGATACCAGCATGATGTTCATGAGTCCGATGGCTGCGCCAAGAAGGGTGATGAGTCCGATGATGGTGGCCGCAAGTGTTACAGTGCTGATTTGAGATAAAAGGATCACCGCGATGCTGTCGCTCTTCGTAATTTCAAAAGTGTTTTCGGTGCCCGCTTTCACACCACGTACAACACGAAATGCTCCGATGGCTTCATTGATGGCCGCATCCATGTGAGCTACATCAGGTACGCTTACATTAATGGCGAATGACATGTTATCTCTTCCGAAATTCTGCCTCACATTGTTAACAGGCACAATGCAAATCTTATCGCCTCCGAATCCTATCGCACTGCCTTTTTCCTTCAGCGTACCTATGACAAGAAACTTCAGGTTGCCCACTGAAATGATTTTTTCAAGCGGGTCTTCTGTGGGAAACAATTTTTCCTGCACATCTTTTCCGATGATGATCACATTCGCTCCTGACTGCAGTTCATGGGAAGAAAAATTCCGGCCTCTGGCCAGCGCATAGCCGGAGGTATGTATGTAATTCTCATTGCCGCCCATGATGAAAATATTCGGGTTGCTTTTGAGATCCTTGTATTTCAGTGTAGAGATTCGGGAAGCCATGGTGGAAATGGATACCAAAGCAGGATATGAATATGTCTCGGCAAACTGTTCCGCTTGTTTAGCGGTTATTGGAGAGAATTTTTTCGGTCGTTTTCCCTGAGAGCCGATACGGATATGCATTCCGCGGTTCTGTATCGTAAAGGAATTGGCGCCCATCGCACTGAAGTTATTATTGATGGAGCCCTTGATGGCATCGATGGCTGTCAGGATACCCACCAATGCCATGATTCCGATGGCTATGATCATAGCCGTCAGCACGGTGCGCAGGAGCTGGCTGCGAATGCTTTGCAGGGCGACTTTTATGTTCTCCAGTAATTCCATGATTCCGGCCTGAAAGTACGAAATTGGAAAAATGTCGCAGTTTTCTGGCGGTTAAATATTGTTAATATTCAGGAACGTCAGAATATTGTCTGAATCTCGCCAATTTTTGTAAGGAGTATACGTTTTCTTTCATTGTGAATTCATTTATTCCGTTATCTTTGTAATTCATCATTCCAATCGAAAACCTTAAAAAAAATAAAATGAAAAAGTTCCTCTCAATCCTTTCAGTATTCTGCTTCCTGAGCATGGTTTCTCTTGCATGCGATCCTCCGGGAAAAGCTTCTACAGGCAAAGCAAGCAAAGAAGTTTCTGCTAATGTGGATGCAGATAAGTCAGAAGCAAAAGCAGCAGGATGCTGCAAGTCTTCAGCTGAAGCAGGTAAAGCATGCTGCAAAAACAAATCAGGAGCAAAGGCATCCTGCGGCAGCAAATCAGAAGCACAGAAGGCAAAAGCAGGTTGCGGTAGCCACTCTAAAGCTGAGGCAGGCACAGCAGACGAAACGGCAAAGCCAAACGTCAACTAAGGGGAATTTTCCGAAATACGAAGCCCGCGTTAATCGCGGGCTTTTTTTATAGCAAAGTTTTCAGTTCAGACAGGCAGCTGATTTCAAAATCTGTCTGTTCATCATGATTGTTTTTTTCAGGATTAAAATATACCGTCCTCCATCCTGCATTTCTTCCTCCGGCAATATCCACATCCAGTCCGTCTCCAATGATAGTGCAGTCCGATGCATTACTGCCGGTATGCTTCATGGAATAAAGAAAAATATTAATGTCGGGTTTTTTATATCCGATATTCTCAGATATAATCACAGTTTGAAAATACTTTTTCAAATCTGATTCCTGCAACTTGATTTCCTGCACTTCAGCAAATCCGTTTGTGAGTATGTGCAGGAGATATTTATCCGCCAGATATTCCAGCGTATCGTGTGTATTCGGAAATAGATGTGTTTTCTTCGGACTGATCTCCAGGTATTCATGTGTGAGAGCAGCAGGAGCAAGCTCTGCGTCGAGTCCCATGTCCCAAAAGGTGAGAGGGAAACGCTGGTCTCTCAAAGTCTTCTTGTCGATTTTTCCCAGGCGATATTGTTCCCACATCATCGCATTGCGTTCGCGGTATTTTTCCATGAAGAATTCAAAATCCCGCACACCAAGGTGTTCAAGTCTGTGCTTGTGATAAAGTTCTGACAGTGTTTCGCGGGAGTTCTTTTCAAAATCCCAAAGCGTGTTGTCAAGGTCAAAGAATATGTGTTGCTTTTTCATCCGAATAATTCCTGAATTGACTGAACATCTATAAGTTCAAGGATCGTAGTTAATATCAGCGACCATGAAGTCACGGATATAAACATATAAAGTATGATTTTCTTTTTATTCTTCTCCAGCTTTGTCATGAAGAAAGTTCCTATTGGTATGGAAATCAGAATAGGCGTCAATGCCGCAAGTCCGATCAATCCGTATTTTTTCCAGATGCGCACAAGCTTTCTTGTGCGTGGGGTAAAGCGCTTTCTTTTGGGTATTGCATGCTCAACATATTCATAGTGAATTTCGATATCTCCTTCCACATCCGCTACTGGAGGACTGAAGAGTTGCTTCTTATTTTTTCTGTGGAAGAACTTATGCCTGAATGCATCCCACAGATCCATCAGCCATTCACTCAGGTGCATGAAGAACACGACACCGATCATTCCACCCAGTATACCATAAAGGTTAGTTTCCAGCCAGGTGAAATCATATTGATCGTTGAGGTAGACAATCGGAGGCCCAATGGCAAACTTGACGCTGCTGATCAGGATGAAAGAAAGTATTTTCAGGAATTCGACCAATTGCCTTGGCTCTCAGGTTCAATGCCTGCAAGATACGCAAAAGGCTTCAAAGCTTTTTTCCGTAGGCCAGGTCTCCGGCATCACCAAGTCCAGGTACGATGTACGACTGGGCAGTAAGTTCTTCATCAACTGCTGCAGCCCATATGGTGACATTGTCGGCGGAAAGGTGACTCTTCACATGTTCAATGCCCTGCACACTGGCCAGGATGCTCACAATGTGAGTGTGGGTGGGAATGCCTTTCTCCAGCATTGCCTTGTATGTGCTGACTATGCTTGCTCCTGTAGCAAGCATTGGATCGCAAAGAATTACCACGCGGCCGCTCAGCGAGGGACAGGAAACATATTCAAGCTTAATTTCAAAGCTGCCGTCCTTGTGATGCTTTCTGTATGCGCTGATGAAGGCATTGTCACACTGATCAAAATAATTCAGAAAACCTTCGTGCATCGGCAGTCCGGCTCGAAGAATAGTTCCTATGATAGGTTGCTCGGCAAGCACGGGAACCATGCACGAACCAAGTGGCGTGGTTACTTCACGCTCTTCATACTTCAAAAGCTTGCTGATTTCATAAGCGAAAATTTCTCCCAGGCGCTGAAGATTTCTGCGAAAGCGCATTCTGTCTTTTTGAATAGATTCGTCGCGAATCTCAGCGATGTACTGGGTGACAATCGATTGTTTAAGCCCTATGTTGATCAGCATATTTCGAAATTTATTTTTTAAGCCAGCGAAAAATCCCCGGAAGCCTGTTAAGTTTCAGGTGCAAATATACTACTTCATCTGAACCAAAACTTTTATAAAACCTGGCCAGAGAAGGAAGCACGGATCCTTCGAAGTCAAGGTAAGCATTATTATCCGAATTGTTCCGTATGAAATAATCTATCAGCAGACTCATCGCTCCTTTTGTTTTTCCCTCCTCAGTATTTCCTGAGAAAAGAAATATGGATGAATTATGAGAATGCACGAAGACCGCTCCGGCGCAAGTTTCTTCTTTTTCATTCACCGCTTTCAAAACCGTTAGGAGATCTCTTTTCTGCAGAGCATCTAAGAGTTTTTCCAATATAACGTAATCACTGTTACTCACATTATTAATTTCCCTTCCCCTGTTTGTCCTGAATAACTCAATTATTTCCAGCGCGGAAATACTTTTTTGTATACTCAGTGCTGAAAAATTCGCCTTGCGGATGTTACGCTTCAGGTTCTCAGAATAGTTTTGAGCAATTTCAGAATAAGGCCGCTTAAGATCCAGATGATGCGTCATCATTTGGATGCTGGAATTCTTGTATGATGGAAGTTTCTCCGTGAGTGCAGAGTTCAGAAATATGTCTGCGTATCTGAAATGTGATGGTATTGCATGTATGAATTCCTCGAGCAATTGAAAATTATTTTCATCTTTTGAAAACATGCCAAGCTGCTGGGTGAATGGAGGCTGACAGATATAGGCAATGCCGTATTTTTTTCTGTGGGTGAGTGGAAATACTGCATCATAATCATTTAGTACGAGCGCATCCCAGCCAGGACTAACTACATCCAGGTAAAAGGAGTTAGCGTAAACCAAGGCATTTGCTGAGCGATTTACGCAATCGTCCCAGCGCTGTTTGTCAATATCCCGGTGTTTGAAGTATTTTATCACTTTTGATCCTGAGCAGCTTTGATAATATCAAGATATACATTCTTCCATCCTTCCCAGGGAGGTCTTTCGCTCAGTGATTCATTATGCCATAATACGGTAAATGTTCCACCCACTTCTTTTACTTCTTTGATGAGGGGCCATACAAAACCCATACTTTCACCTGGTTGGATTTTCATATATAAATTAAGCGTGGCATCCATTACTGCAAAAGGATGTACGCGAAGCATGGTTGGTTTGTCGTATTCCAAATCATAAAAATAAAATGTAGAGCAAGTGCCTGCCCGGAAGCCGGGTTGGGAAGCATAGCCCATGGTGTAATCATCCGTGATGTCGCAGTCGATGAGATTGCGGTATGTATGAGGAAATTCAAGTCGGAGGAAATGCTGCCGGCTTCTCTTCACTTCACGGCGGATTACTTTTTGCAAACGGCTTTGTTCAAGACGAACTTTTTGCGGATTGGCAAGTGAACCGTACGAAGGATGTATTCCTACTTCGTAGTAATCCGCAATGTGCTTGATGAGCGACTGGAAATTTCTCCTGCTCACTGATACGTTTTTATCGTTCATGCCATAGTCGCCGAGCAGGAAAAAAAATATCTGACGGAACTTGTACTTTTTCTGAAGACTGAAAATCTCATCATAGGTATCAAATGGATCCTTCCTTTGCCCGGCCAATACCAGCAGCCTGTCACTCAGCTCAGAAAATTTCATGGTGAAAAGCGAACGCAGCAATGCACCGCTGGTACGTATAAGTCCTTTCTCACGAAAAGCCCAGGCATTGTCTATGTCAATCGTAGAAACAAATTCGAATTTCCTTTCCTTAAATTCAAGATCAGGAAAAACGCCTTTCAGGATTCCTGCAACTTTCTTCACATAGATATCCACAACAGGTTTTTGCAAAAATCCTTTCTGGTATGCCAGGCTGTCTTGGGCTTCAAACCTTCCGTGCACATCCCTTCGGTGAGGAAGATATTCTTCATAACGTGAAAGAAGATAAAAGATGGCTGCGAAAGGATCGAATGGAAGAGAGTATTTCGGATGCGTGGCGAACATTGCCTTGGTGTTCTCCCAGTCGAAAACAGATACATGCTGTTCCTTGATTCCTTTCTCGAAGAGAAGCCTTGAAGCGAAAAAGAAAACCTCATTGCCCAAAGGAGTTTCGCTGTAATTGAATTTAGGGCCGCTGTGAAAACTGAACTCGGTGGCATCTTGGGTGAAGCGGAACTCTGTTCCCAGCATTTCCTTGAACACAGTGTTGAATACGTAAAAAAGTCTTGCGGAGGTGCTTGCTGTATAAACTAGAATCATTGAGTAAGTAGGATGCCGGTCTGCCCCCGAAAGTACTAAATGAACGGAAAAGGACAGGAAATAATTGTTCAGATTTTTCCTTCATCAGCAAAGCTGTAAAATCTGTTTTGTGCTATGATGATGTGATCCAGCACGGAAATTTCAAGTACTCTTCCAGCCTCGTACAGGCTGCGTGTCAGCCTGATATCTGCTTCCGAAGGATTGGTGTTTCCCGAAGGGTGATTGTGGCAGAGGATGATGGAGATGGCTTTTCTGTCGAGTGCTGCTTTGAATATTTTTCTCGGATCTGCCACAGTGCCACTCATTCCTCCCATGCTGATCTGTTCCTTGCCGATGATCCGGTTAGCGCGATTCAGAAAGAGCACCCAGAATTCTTCATGGTTCAGATCGGCAAGCATCGGCTGAAATATGGATGCGGCATCCCGGCTGTTACCGATCTTGCCTGTCTCTTCAGGCTGACTTTCATTGCGCCTTCTGCCAAGTTCCAGCGCTGCAAGAATGCTCACCGCCTTCGCTTCGCCGATGCCACGGAATTCCATCAGCTCATTCGCGTTTACCCTCGATAAGGAAAGCAAATTATTGCTGTGGTGCAGCAGAATTCTCCTTGACAGCTCCACGGCGCTCTCTTCGGAGTTGCCGGAGCCAATAAGAATCGCTACAAGCTCAGCATCCGTTAAGCTGTGCCTGCCTTTGAGCAATAGTTTCTCCCTTGGCCTGTCCTCTTCAGCCCATGTTCTTATCCCGCTTTTCTGTTCCATGATTTTTTTGATGCGCAATTTCGGCTAAGCAAACATGCATGTCATCCCATAAATGCGGTATTCTCTGATGAGATATGGGCAAAAAAAAACCTCCCGGATGAGGGAGGTTTTGAGTATCGTGGTTAAAGATTATTTGATGTGATTCACGTGCACTGCGAGCTCAGACTTCAGGTTGGATGCCTTGTTCTTGTGGATAATGTTTCTCTTAGCCAGCCTGTCGAGCATGGAAACGAGAGTTGGCAGCTGCTTCTGCGCTTCTTTTTTGTCGGTCAGCGCCAGGAATGACTTCATTGCATTTCTGGTAGTCTTTGCCTGGTAACGGTTACGAAGGCGCTTTGTATTGCTGTTGCGGATTCTTTTAAGAGCAGATTTGTGGTTTGCCATTGTGTATTCTTTCTTATTTTCCCTGAATGCTGTTTTTAGGGACGGCAAATATACGATTATCATTGTGTTAAACAAAAAAATATTTTCAAGGATTTGATTCGCCTTGATAGGTGTAAAAGCCTTATTATCAGTCGAAAGCAAGCTGTGCCGGATCTGGGCTAGCCTTGAAATTTTCTTATTTTTGCCATTCTCAGAGCAGAAATCGATTATGGGTTCAGAAAAAATTAGGGTGGCGGTAATAGGAGCAGGAACCATGGGCAGTGGGATTGCCCAGGTATCAGCTGCGGCAGGTCATGATACCTTTATATATGATACGCAAGCGGCGGTGCTTTCTTCAGCTGAAAAAAAGCTGCAGGACACTTTCGATAAGTTGAAGTCAAAGGGAAAGATGAGTCAGGATGAGGCGGAAGCGGCGTTCAGACACATTCATTTCGTCAATGAATTATCGGAATTGAAAGCTTGCGGAATTGCCATTGAAGCGATCATCGAGAATGTAGCCGTCAAGCAAAAAGTATTTTCAGAACTCGAAAAGATTTTAGGAGAGAATGCAATATTAGCATCTAATACATCTTCACTATCTGTGACTTCCATTGCCGGCGCTTGTAAGCATCCGGAAAGAGTCATCGGCATACATTTTTTTAATCCTGCACCCTTGATGCCTCTGGTAGAAATCATTCCGGGCATCATGACATCGGATGAAACGCTGAGTTCAGCATTGTCCATCATCAAGAGTTGGGGAAAAACCACAGTGAAAGTGAAAGATACACCCGGTTTCATCGTGAACAGAGTGGCGCGTCCATTCTACGGTGAATCCATTCGCATTTTTGAAGAAAGATGCTATGGCTTACCCGAGGGAGAACAAGGCATGGCTACGATCGACTGGGCCATGAAGGAGATTGGCGGTTTCAGGATGGGGCCCTTTGAATTGATGGATCTCATCGGAAATGACATTAACTACACCGTGACAGAAACAGTTTGGACGCAGTTCTTTTACGATCCTCGTTACAAGCCATCCCTCACCCAGAAAAGAATTGTCGAAGCCGGACGACTGGGACGAAAGAGTGGAAGAGGATACTATGATTACCGCGAAGGGGCAGCTAAGGCTGAACCTCTGCGTGATGAAAAAATAGGAAGAAAAATTTTCGAACGCGTCTTGGCCATGTTGGTGAATGAAGCGGCTGATGCTCTTTACCTTGGCATCGCTTCCCGCGAGGATCTGGATCTGGCCATGACAAGCGGCGTGAATTATCCAAAAGGACTTTTAAAATGGAGTGATGAGATCGGAGTGGAAATCATCATGGGCACTCTGGAAGATCTCAGAGCGACCTACATGGAAGAAAGATACCGCCCAAGTGTGCTTCTGAAAAAAGTGTCGGAAGGGCATAGGAAGTTTTATTGATAAATCATTTTAATTCATATTCGATGTCATCAAAAGAATTGTTCACACAAAAAATGCAGGAAGGCTATACCTTCAAGGGCGACAGCATCCTTCTCGGCGGTGCTATGTATGGAGCTGAAACCATAACCGGCACACATGTGCGCATGCCGCTCAGCACAGTGAACAGGCATGGACTGATAGCAGGAGCAACAGGAACAGGTAAGACAAAAACTGTACAGCTTCTTGCGGAGAACTGGTCAGAGAAGGGAATCAGTGTCTTGTTGATGGACATCAAAGGCGACCTCAGTGGTATCGCGGCTCCGGCAAATCCTCATCCAAAAATAGATGAACGTCAGACTGCCATAGGCTCAGCATGGGCTCCGGTGAAGTTTCCTGTGGAGTTAATGACGATCTCAGACGAGAAAGGAATTCGCCTGCGTGCAACAATATCTGAATTCGGTCCGGTCTTGCTTTCCAAGATTCTTGACTTGAACGAAAACCAGCAGGGAGTTGTGAGCATCGCATTTAAATATGCAGATGATAACGGATTGTTGCTTCTTGATATAAAGGACTTCAGGGAAGTGTTACTCCATATTTCAGGAGATGGTAAAGATGAGGTGAAGCAGTACGGACAGGTGAGCAGCACATCAGTTGGTGTGATTATGCGCAAATTGCTGGAGCTCGAACAGCAAGGTGGAGATAAATTCTTCGGAGAAAAATCCTTCGAAGTGGAAGATTTAATGCGCAAAGATGAAAAGGGATATGGATACATCAATGTAATTCGTCTTGCGGATATGCAGGACAAGCCCAAATTGTTTTCCACCTTCATGCTTTGTCTTCTTTCGGAAGTATATGCTCAGTTTCCTGAACTTGGTGATAAAGCAGAGCCGAAACTGGTTATTGTTATTGACGAAGCCCACCTCATTTTCCGTGATGCAGGTAAAGCCCTGATGGCGCAGCTGGAGATGGTGATTAAACTCATCAGGTCAAAAGGAGTAGGAATTTATTTCTGTACTCAGGTTCCGGGAGATGTACCGGAAATCATCCTCAGCCAGCTCGGTCTCAAGGTACAGCATGCCATGCGCGCTTTTACCGCCAATGACAGAAAAGACATCAAGCTGGTTGCGCAGAATTATCCCATGACAGAGTTTTATAAAACCGAAACGCTTCTGACTGAATTGGGAATCGGTGAAGCGGTTATCACCGGACTGAATGAAAAAGGATCTCCAACGCCACTTGTGCGCACCATGCTCTGTGCTCCAAGGAGCCGCATGGATGTACTGACATCTTCTGAACAGGATGAGCTCGTGAAGAATTCTAAAATCGCTGATGAGTACAACGAAGAAATTGACCGTGAAAGCGCATATGAGAAATTACAGAAAAAGGTGAAGAGCGTTGAGCCTGCATCTGAAAGGGAAGTGAAAAAGAAAGAAACAGTCAAAGAAGAAGCAGGAGGAGGCATCGGTGATACCATTTCGCAGGTAACAAAAAATCCATTGTTCAAAACAGTGGCTAGAGAAATCACTAGAGGATTGCTTGGTTCCATATTCGGTATCAAGACAAGATCAAGAAGGAGATAGTGTGTAATGGGAGAAAAAAGCAAAGCCGAAAAAGTAGTCAGCCAGATGTACGACCACGATGCTTTCAGTCAGTGGATGGGCATTGAAAGGGTAGTTGTGGAAGAAGGTCATTGCGTCTTGAGGATGAAAATCAGAAAAGAAATGACCAATGGCTTTGCCATTGCTCATGGAGGCATCACCTATTCCCTTGCCGACAGCGCGCTTGCCTTCGCATCCAATTCGCACGGAAGAAAAAGTGTATCTGTAGAAACATCCATTTCACATACACATGCATTGAGAGAAGGAGATGAGATCACTGCGACAGCTACTGAAGTCTCTATCTCTGAAAAAATAGCAGTCTATTATATCACCATCACAAACCAGCACGGAAAAACCGTAGCCTTGTTCAAAGGAACAGTCTACCGTACCGGCCGTGAGTGGGAAGTATAGTCCGAACTCGAATCCCGAACTCGAACTCTTCACCCGAACTCTTCACTCATACCACGAACTCCGAACTCATAATCCGAACCCCGAACCAATGTCACCCGCCTACATAATCGACCACATCCGCACTCCGATCGGAAGCTTCGGAGGCTCCCTTGCATCAGTCCGTACAGATGATTTAGCCATCATAGTATTGAAAGAACTTATAAACCGGAACAAAGGAATTGATCCGGCACGCATTGCCGATGTGATCATGGGTTGTGCCAACCAGGCTGGAGAGGATAACCGCAACGTCGCGAGGATGGCACTGCTGCTTGCAGATCTTCCTCTGAGTGTTCCCGGCGAAACGGTGAACCGGCTCTGCGCGTCCGGACTTTCGGCAGCTGCATCCGCATCAAGAATGATCATGACCGGCGATGCTGACCTGATGATAGCAGGCGGTGTGGAGAACATGACCCGCGGTCCCTGGGTGATATCCAAGACTTCAACTCCGTACGGAAGAGATGCACAGATGTTTGACTCAAGTTTCGGATGGCGTTTTGTTCATCCGATGATGAAAGAAAAGTTTGGCACCGACGCGATGGGAGAGACAGCCGAGAATCTTGTAGACAAGCACAGCATCAGCCGTGAAGACCAGGACAAGTTTGCACTGCACAGCCAGATGAAAGCAGCACAAGCACAGAAGCGCGGAAGATTCGCCAAAGAAATTGTGCCGGTGATGCTGCCCCAGAAAAAAGGAGATCCGAAAAAGTTTGACCAGGATGAGTTCATGAAGCCGGATACTACGATTGAAAAACTCAGCTCATTGAAAGCTGCTTTCAGAAAAGAAGGATCAGTCACCGCGGGAAATTCATCCGGACTGAATGACGGAGCAGCTGCATTGCTGCTTGCTTCTGATAAAGCCATTAAGGATTATTCTTTGAAGCCACTTGCCAGAGTAATCTCTTCAGCTGCTATTGGTGTGGCGCCAAGAATCATGGGTATTGGTCCGGTGGAGGCATCACACATGGCTTTGAAGAAAGCCGGCATCAGCATGGATCAGATTGATCTCATCGAACTGAACGAAGCCTTTGCCGCGCAGTCGCTCGCATGCATTCGCGAATGGGGACTGAAGGACGACGACGAAAGAATCAATCCGAATGGCGGCGCGATCGCGCTCGGTCATCCCCTTGGCATGAGTGGAGCGAGGATACTCGGTTCAGCCGCGAGGGATCTTCACGAGCTGAATAAAAAATACGCGCTTGTTACAATGTGCGTAGGAGTGGGGCAGGGATTTGCAGTGGTGATTGAGAGAGCTTAATACTATTTCCAGATGATATATTCTTTCGAAGGTTACACTCCCGTAGTTCACGAATCCGCCTTTGTCCATCCTCTGGCAGCTGTCACAGGCAATGTGATCATCGGTGAAAATGTATACATTGGTCCGGGTGCGGCCATTCGCGGCGACTGGGGTGAAATCATCATCCAGAACGGCTGCAACGTACAGGAAAACTGTACCATTCACATGTTTCCCGGCATTACTGTGATATTGCATGAAGGTGCGCATGTTGGACATGGTGCTATTATCCACGGCGCGACACTTGGGAAAAATGTACTCATCGGAATGAATGCAGTCATCATGGACAATGTGCACGTAGGTGACCACAGCATTGTAGGAGCCCTGGCCTTTGTACCTGAGGGAATGAAAATTCCTGAAAGAAAAATCGTGGTCGGAAATCCTGCAAAGATCATCAAGGATGCCAGCGATGAGATCATCGCCTGGAAAACAGAAGGAACGGAACTGTATCAGAAACTTCCATCTCAACTGCATGACTCACTGAAAGAGTG
The DNA here is from genome assembly GCA_003389385.1 of Bacteroidota bacterium. Taxonomy (GTDB): domain Bacteria; phylum Bacteroidota; class Bacteroidia; order AKYH767-A; family 2013-40CM-41-45; genus QQVM01. Next base: position 32,290 of record QQVM01000006.1, on the reverse strand, counting down.
CGAACCGCTGCGCGAGATTCCCAAAGACAGGCCGCACATGCCTGAGATCTACCGTAACTGGAAGGGTTGATTTATCAAAAATATTTTTTAACTTAAATGTATGTGCGGTAGATATGTCATCGTTTCCAGCGTGGAAGTCATCGAGAAGAAATTCCAGGTGAAGGCTTCGGACATTCAGCTGAAACTGATACCGAATTATAATCTGGGACCGGGTTCGTACGGACCGGTGATCACAAACGACAAACCAAAAGAACTGCAGTTTTTTCAGTTCGGACTGACTCCTTTCTGGGCGAAGAAAAAAATGTATCTCTTCAACGCACGTGCGGAGGGAGACGGCAACAAGGAAAATGATCCTGCATATACCGGAGGAAAAGGAATCATCAGCAAACCTGCTTTTCGTAAACCGATTCGTTCGCAGCGTTGCCTGGTGATCGCTGATGCATTCATCGAAGGAAGCATAAACGAAGGTCTGAGCAAACCTTACGTAGTTTATCTCAGAGATCGCAGGCCATTCGCACTGGCAGGAATCTGGGATACCTGGACAGATAAAGAGAGCGGTGAGATTGTCAATTCCTTTTCTTTGATCACCACAACTGCCAATTCCCTTTTGCAAAAAATTCCGCATCACCGTTCACCTGTAATTTTATCCGAGCGTGACGAAAAAAAGTGGCTGAGTGCGGAGCGTCTTGAAGATGTAACAGAACTTCTGGAATCATACCCTTCCGAGCTGATGAATGCCTATCCCGTTTCTCCAAAGATTAAAAATCCGCGTGCCTCAGGACGAGAACTTGTTGAGCCGGTGGGAGAGAGGCTGGAAAAAGAAATGTCCACGGAAATACATTCTTATCTTTCCCTGCAGGGTATGGGCTCGGGTAAGAGGTGATAGCTGTTCAGAATCCAAGCACTTCCGAAATAACATCGCTCACTTTCTGCGCATTGGGAACCATGGTTGCTTCTAAAGTGCTGTTGAGAGGTATAGCAGGCAGGTTTTCCGAGCCAATCACTTTTACTGGTGCGTCAAGATAAGTAAAACATTCAGATGAGATCATTCCGGCAATGGATTGCGCAAATGAATTGTTAACCGGCTCTTCGGTCACAACAAGACATCTGCCATGTTTTTTAACTGATGAAAGGATACTTTCAGTATCGAGAGGCACAATGGTTCTCAGGTCGATGATCTCCACTCTTCCGGGAAAATTCTGCGCGGCTTTCGTGCTCCAGTAAACTCCCATCCCGTAAGTAATGATTGCAATGCTGCTTTCTTTTCCTGCATCTGCATCAAGTACTTTTCTCGCTTTTCCGAATGGCAAAATGTATTCTTCGTCCGGCTCTATGGTACGTGCTTCTTCTGTCCCTTTTATCTTCGACCAGTAAAGTCCTTTGTGCTCAAGTATCACACAAGGATTGGGATCATGGTAGGCAGATTTCATCAGTCCTTTCAGGTCGGCGCCGGTACTTGGATAGGCGATCTTGATTCCGCGTATATTGCTCAGTACACTTTCTACGCTTGAAGAGTGATAAGGTCCGCCGCTTCCATATGCACCGATCGGTACACGTATCACACAGCTCACAGGCCACTTGCCGTTACTCAGGTAATAAGATCTGCTCACTTCAGTGAACAGCTGGTTCAGTCCGGGCCAGATATAATCCGCAAACTGCACTTCCACAATTGGTTTCAGTCCGACCGCACTCATGCCTACTGTGCTTCCTATGATGAATGCTTCCTGTATTGGTGTATTGAAAACCCTGTCATCTCCGAATTTTTGCGCCAGAGTTGCTGCCTCACGAAACACACCTCCAAGTCGTCCGCCCACATCCTGCCCGTACAAGAGACATTCCTTGTGTTTTGACATAAGTTCCTGTACAGCAAACAGGGCGCAGTCAACCATCACGGTTTTTTCTTTTCCCTGAGGTGCGCGCACTCCTTTTTCTTCCTTCACAGGAGTGGGAGCAAAGTCAAAATTGAAAAGATCTTCCGGCTTCGGGTCTTCGGCTTTCATCGCCTGTTCGAAGTCCGCCCTAACATGTGCTGTCTGTTTTTCCTGGATGAGATCAAGATCCTTTTCAGTAAAACCGTATTTGAGAAGATAGTTGCGGAATTTCGGGAGCGGATCGCGCTGTTTGTGTTCTTCGAGATCATGCCTGTACCATTCACGGCGCACACCTGAGGTATGGTGACCCAACAAAGGAACTTTTGCGTGAATCATGAATGGTCTTCTCTCCCGGCGCATGATATCGATGACTTCTTCAATCGTCTGATATGCGGTGATGAAATCAGTGCCGTCAATGGAGCGCACTTCCATGCCTTTGAATCCTTTTGCATATTCATTGGCGTCCATGGAGCGGATTTCTTTCGCATGTGCGGAGATATCCCATTCGTTATCTTGTACAAAGTATAGTATGGGAAGTTTTTTCAGTACAGCCATCTGAAAGGCTTCAGCCACTTCGCCCTCAGTTACAGAGCCGTCGCCGAGCGAGCAAACTACAATTGCTTTCTCTTTTTCATTTTTGTCTGCAAGCCCTGTTTTCTCTTTTTACTCAATTCCCATAGCAATACCTGTAGTTGGAATTGCCTGCATGCCGGTGGCGGACGACTGGTGAATTATTTTTGGCATGTCCGGCTTGTTCAGACTGGGGTGACAGTAGTAAGTTCTTCCTCCGGAAAAAGGATCATCACGCTTGGCCAGAAGTTGCAGCATGAGTTCGTACGGTTTCATTCCGATTCCGAGTAAGATACTGTCGTCGCGGTAATAAGCGGACAGAAAATCCTGTGGTTTCAGTTGTAAACCTAAAGCGATCTGTAATATTTCATGTCCGCGTGAAGTGGCATGTACATATTTCTGTGTGATCTGCGATTTTTCTTCATACAAATCCGACATTGCCCTTGCTGTGGAAGCAAGTTCAAAAGCTTTCTTTAAAGTCTCCTTGTCAACGATGTATTTTGCCCTCTTTTGAGTTTCGGTAATCATGAAACAAACCTACGGGATTCTGATTAAATGAACAAGATTGAAAAGCGTTGATAATGATGATTTTGGTTTATATTTATGACGTATAAATGAATTAATTAATGCTCACGTATTGTGAAGTGATAAAAAGTCTGAAGGATGCAGATGTGCATCAGCGATACCATGACAAAGAATATGGATTTCCTATCCTGGAAGATGATGAACTGTTTGCCCGGCTGGTGCTTGAAATCAACCAGGCCGGACTAAGCTGGACAACCATTCTGAAAAAGAAAGAGAACTTCTATAGGGCTTATGATAATTTCAACATCGAAACAGTTGCTGCCTATAAAAAGCGTGAGGTGAATCGCCTGCTGAATGATGCAGGAATCATTCGTAACCGGCTGAAGATTGAAGCTGCCATTCACAATGCCGGAAAAATTATAGAATTGAAAAAGGAATTTGCTTCATTTAAAAAATGGCTGGATGCAAATCATCCAATGGATAAAGAGCAATGGGTAAAGCTTTTTAAAAAGACTTTCCGCTTTACAGGAGGAGAAATCGTCAATGAATTTTTAGTCAGTACAGGTTATCTTCCTGGTGCACATCAAAAAAATTGTCCGGTCTATAAAAAGGTATTGAAGTTGAAACCTGCCTGGAGCTGGTAAAAATTATTATACTCTTTTTTTAAAGTGAAACATACTAGTTTCAGGAATTCTTCTTTCTCAGTTTGAGATAACCTTTTACGAAAATCGCTCCGGTAACTACCATGATGCCAATGATGATGTATTCCAGCTGGTGTATGATGCCGGGAAAGCGGTGACCAAGGAAATATCCAAGGGGAACAAGTGTCCATACCCAAAGAAATGCACCGAAGACATTGTAGAATTTGAACTTCCAGAAATCCATTTTGACAGTTCCTGCAATAATTGGAGCAAAGGTCCTGATGACAGGGAGAAACCTTGCAGCAACAAGTGACTTTCCGCCATGTTTGGCATAATAGGCATGCGCCAGCTCAAGGTGTTTTTTCTTGAAGAAGAATGAGTCTGGTTTGTTCGCCAGTTTTTTATCCAGAAATCTTCCGGATGCATAACCGATCAGGTTGCCGGCTATCGCAGCAATGGTCACAGTAACCAGCAGCAGGAAAATATTCACTGCGAGATCCTGAGTGCCGCAAAGAATTCCAGCGGTAAAAAGCAGGGGATCTCCCGGAAACATGAAGCCAAAGAACATCCCCGTTTCAACAAAGATGATTATGAGCAGAAGAGTTAATCCTCCTACAGCAAGAATTTTTTCAGAATCGGTCAAAAGTCCGGCCAGTTCAGATAAGTATTCCATCAGTTTTGATAATGTGAGTTATTAATTAACAGAATTCCTAATGCACTTCGTTTAAAAGTCAAAAAGATCTCCAAGGAAGGATTTTCCTTTTTTATACTTATAGTACTTTTCATCCTTGTAATGTTTCTCTTTGTGGAAAAATGCATCCTTGCTTTCCCGTTCAGATCGCTCATCCCTTATTGATTCTGACTTTGATGATTGCTCGATGATTTTGTCTAACTCTCCACGGTCGAGCCAGATTCCCCTGCACTTAGGGCAATAATCTATTTCTATACCGGAGCGTTCACTCATGCGAAGTTCCACATTGCAAACAGGACAATTCATAGTAGAGAGGTTTTTCAGATTATTGATTTTTCCATTTCAACTGAAACTCCAGCTCTTCTTCTTTGCCTTCCCTTTCGTGTTCGATGTTGAATACAATATCAGCCGGAATATACAGGCTTTCCTTAGCTACCTGAATGCGGAATGCTTTACCGCTCTCAATGGCATCTGCCAGTCGTCTAAGTTTGGATGCAAACTGCCTCTTTGTATACTCCTTTTCAATGTCCCTTGATTTCTTCTTCTTCATGGATTTTGAATAATGGCTTATGGCCACAAAGATAGTAATACTATCTTTATATTAATACAATCCTGTTGATTATGTAATTATTTGAAAACCAGAAGTGTGTGCAGAGGTGCAAATCACCCGACAGCAATTTAACTCACTCCCTCTTTAAGACGCTCAGCGTTTTCCGCGACTTGTAAAGCGTCAATCATTTCATCAATGTCGCCTTCCATAAAAGTCTGGAGATTATACATCGTAAGTCCGATTCTGTGATCGGTGATTCTACTCTGCGGATAATTGTAAGTGCGGATTTTGGCGCTGCGGTCTCCTGTGCTCACCATAGTCTTACGTTTACGGCTTTGCTCTTCCATTCGCTTATTGTATTCAACTTCATATATTCTTGAGCGGAGAACAGAAAGCGCTTTCTCATAATTCTTGATTTGCGATTTCTGATCCTGGCATTGCGCTACTATACCGGTAGGAATGTGTGTCAATCTCACGGCAGAGTAGGTGGTGTTTACGGATTGTCCGCCCGGACCGCTGGAGCAGAACAAATCCTTCCGTATATCATTCGGTTTGATGTCCACATCAAATTCGTCGGCTTCCGGCAATACCACCACTGTGGCAGCTGATGTGTGTACACGTCCCTGTGTTTCGGTCTGCGGTACTCGCTGTACCCTGTGAACACCTGATTCATACTTTAATGTACCATAAGCTCCTTCGCCAATCACATCAAAAATTATTTCCTTATAACCTCCTGCGCTTCCATCTGCCACATCCACAATATCGATTTTAAATCCTTTGCGCTCGGCATACTTGCAATACATCCTGAAGAGATCACCGGCGAATATACCTGCCTCGTCACCTCCGGTACCTGCCCGTATTTCAAAGATGGCATTCTTTGCATCCTCAGGATCTGCAGGTACAAGCAGCATTTTAATTTCCTCTTCCAGCTTTTCATTCTCCTCATACAAAGCATCATACTCTGCTTTAGCCAATTCCCTGAATTCTTCATCCTTTTCATTGGCTACAACGCTTTTTGAATGATCGAGGTTGCTTTGTACATTTTTATAGATGTAGTACTTGTCCGTGATTTTCTTCAGGTCCTTGTATTCCCTGCTGAGCTGCGCATAACGTTTCATGTCGGACATTGCATCCGGACTGCTCAGTTCTTTTTCAACTTCTTCAAATCTTTGTTTAATCGCTTCCAGTTTTTCCAGCAGCATGATATATTCTCCTTTACAGTATTAATAATTAATCAACCCTCAGTAAACAAACTCCCCGTTTGGTGATTTGATGGTCAGCTTGTTTTTTTCAGAGGTTTCGGTTCTCCCAATCACATCAGCATCGATGTTAAATCCTCTCGCTATATCTATGATGCCTTGCGCAGTTTTCCCATCACAATAAATCTCCATGCGATGTCCCATGTTGAATACACGGTACATTTCCTTCCATCCGGTTCCGCTTTCCGACTGAATCAGATTAAACATAGGTGGGACAGTCAGCATATTGTCCTTGATGATGTGCAGCTTATCCACGAAATGCATCACCTTAGTTTGACCTCCGCCGCTACAGTGTACAATTCCATTGATGTCTTTTCTGAATTTGTCCAGGATCTCCTTCATAACAGGAGCGTAAGTCCGGGTAGGAGAGAGCACCAGTTTCCCGGCATGGATTTTTCCAAATCCGGGAATATCAATTTCGTCGGTCAGTTTTTTGCTGCCGCAATATGTGATCGCTTCGTCAATGCCGGAATCAAATGTCTCAGGATATTTTTCCCCAAGAGATTTATTAAACACATCATGCCGTGCTGAGGTAAGTCCGTTGCTGCCGATTCCGGAATTATATTCCTTTTCATAGGAGCTTTTGCCAAAGGAAGCTAAAGCGACAATGACATTGCCCGCCCGTATTCTGTCGTTTGAAATCACCTCCGCTCTTTTCATTCTTGCTACCACTGTGGAGTCCACAATCAAGGTTCTGACAAGATCACCTACATCTGCGGTCTCACCTCCAGTGAGCAGGATGTTGATGCCAAAACTTCTGAGTGATTCCAATACTTCTTCTGTTCCCTCAATGATTGCGCTGATGACTTCTCCCGGAATCAGTCTTTTGTTTCTTCCGATTGTGGAGGAGAGAAGCATGTTATCTGTAGCGCCGACACAAAGCAGATCGTCTGTATTCATCACAATCGCATCCTGCGCGATTCCTTTCCAAATGCTGAGGTCTCCGGTTTCTTTCCAATACGCATAAGCAAGCGAGGATTTGGTTCCGGCACCGTCGGCATGCATTACGGTGCAATACTCAGGATCACTGCCAAGTGTGTCTTCAACAATTTTGCAGAAAGCTTTTGGGAAAAGCCCTTTATCAAGTTTTTTTATTGCCGCATGCACATCTTCCTTAGAAGATGATACTCCCCGTCTTCCGTATTTATCGCTTTCATTCATTTTTCAGGATTTAAAATTACTAATTCATCAGCAATGGATATAGTAAAAAGAAAAAGCGTTCTGTATTTTCATACAGAACGCTTTGATATAATCTTCACGCTACTGAGCGATGCGGATCTTTTTTCCTGGTCTGAAGGACTTATCGTCTACTCCTTTATTCAGTTTTTTCAGGTCGGATTCTTTCATGTTCAGCTTTTTTGCAATTACTTTCCAGCTGTCTTCGCCTTTTTCCAGAGTGTAGAATTTCTTATTATACTCTGTATAATCACCTTTAGGATCCACCTTGAGTTCCATTCCTTCAAAGATCTGCTCGCTTCTGATTTCATTCAGTATTTTCAGATCCTTGACGCTGATGTCATAAGCCTTGGCTACAGTGACATAGGTATCTCCTTTTTTGCATATGTATATTTCACCCGGACCGGATTTTACTTCGGCGCTTTTAGCATCCGAACCACCCGCTTCTTTCACTTCAACCTTAGTCGCAGTGGAAGGATCATCTACAGCTTTCACACCCTCCTGAATAGTAATTTCCTTTTGGCCTGATGGCATGTTAACATTATCAGTCGCAGCCTGTCCTTTCACGAAGTTGGAACGAAGTACTTTGAACTCAGTGCGGCGGTTAAGCTGGTGAGCTTCTTCTTTCAGTTTGGTATTCTTCAGATTAGAAATGAATGCGTCAGTCATTACATCACCCTTCTTGAAACTACCCATGTCCCTTTCCAGCTCTCTTGGTTCTCTTGCCGCATAACCTCGGTAATACAACCTGTCTTTATCGATGCCATTTCTGATAAGGTAGTTTACAACCGATTGTGCACGCTTAGTGGAGAGTGAATCGTTTGTCATCGGAATCGGACGAGAGTCAGTATGTGAGCCCAGCTCGATAACGATGGTTGGATTATCATTCAGAATCTGAAGCAGTCCGTCGAGAGACTTCTTCGACTCAGGACGTAAATCCCACTTACCAAGGTCATAATAAATCTCTGGAAGTTCGATTGCGCGGCGTGTGGAACGCAGTGCAAAGTCAAAATCTCCAATGAAATCCTTGCTTTGCTCAAGCCCCACTGTGGACAGTTCAATGAACTTGTTCAGGTAATTGCTCATAGTAGCTGAAAGCTTATACGTAGTTTCAGGTTTGAGATCAAACTTGTATGAGCCGGTGGCGTCAGTCTTGAATGGTATAGAAGTGCCGTCATTTCCGAAAAGCTCTATTGTAGCACCTTCGATATTCGCTTTTGAATCTGCGTCAAATACTCGTCCTGAAACAGTAAAGATCAGAGGAGGAAGATTCCAGGCATAGATATCGTCAGATCCTTTACCACCTTCACGGTCAGAACTTAGGAAACCTCTATTTCCTGTAGCTTCATCAATCACAAAAGCGAAATCGTCTGCAGCACTGTTGATGGGGTAACGCATGTTAACTGGCGTTTCCCAGGCTCCACCGCTCATTTTCGTCATGAAGATGTCCAGTCCGCCCATTCCGATATGACCTTTTGAAGAAAAGTACAAAGTGCCGTCAGATGCAGCATAAGGGAACATTTCATCTTCTGCAGTATTGATCTTATTGCCAAGATTTACCGGTGTGCCCCAGGATTTTGACTTCTTGTCAAATGTGGTCATCCAGATATCTTTTCCACCGAAACCTCCTGGCATATCAGAAACGAAATACAAAGTTTGCTCATCTGCAGAGAGACTTGGCTGACCGACTGTGAAACTATCTGTAGCTAGTGGAATGAGTTTTGGTTCTTCCCAGGTTTGTCCTTTGCGCTTGGTAAAATAGATTTCGCAATTCCCCATTTTTCCCTTCTCAAACTCGCATCGGGTGAAGAACATATCCTGTCCCTTGGCATCCATAGCCGCGCTGCCTTCATTAGCCTCAGAATTCACAGGCTCAAGAAGTGGCTTGGGAGAACTCCACTTACCTTTTTTGTCGACAGTTGCTTCGAATAGATCCTGGAATTTTTCTCCTGTTCCACCATCATTGCTCTTTCCTATGGCTTCCTGACGTGAAGAGGTGAAAATGATCTGCCTTTTGTCTTTATGCGAATAGAATGCACCGAAGTCAGAATACTTTGAATTCACAGGCGAAAGGTTTTCAACTTTGTGCCTGGTCGGCTTATCTTTCCATTTCTGAGCCTGCTCGCAGGATGCAATGCCTATGTCTGCACGCTCGTCATTGGGAGAAGCTTTTTTGTAATTGTTATACTGTACAATCGCCTCATCATATTTTCCGTTGTAACGCAGAGCATTTGCGTACTTAAGAAGCACCTCAGGATCCTTGTAGTTGAGCTTTAGTGCTTTTGCATACCAAACTTCCTGGTTTTTCGGGTCATTGGTAAGTCTGTATGACTCGGCGACTTTGAAGATTATTTCGGCTTTTTTTACCTTATTTTTTTCCTTGGTATATGCCTTCTTGTAAAGGATTGCGGCATCATAATAATCGCCTTTGGCAAAAGCCTGTTCTGCCATTGTAATCGGATTGCGTTGTGCAAAAGCAGTATTGGCACAAAACAAAGTAACAGTGAGAATTAATAATCCGGTGAGATTTCTCATCTTGGAATTTATTGGTTTAGTATAGAGAAAAGTATTCCCTTTCTGGCAAAGAAAACAAGAATTTTCAGTATTCCAAAGGCAGGTGGACATGATTTTGATAACAATACTATGCTTGTCCAAGCTTCAGTTTTCCAGATTGAAAAGCGTAACGTCTGATAGCCCTTACAGGTTGCGGACTCCAGTGAAAAAACCTCCAAGTGAGATCCGGTATAGGGTTGGAAATAAATTTTGCGGGACGGATTTTTTAATGATTTGCTGAGTACCTGAAAATGTTATAAATTGAGTTTTATTTCGTTCATGAAATTGTTAACATATATAAACTCCAAGCTCTTATGAAAAACCGAAAAAAATTATACATTTTTGTCTTGCTCGCTTCCGGATTCATTTATGTAAATGCTCAGCCGGTAGCTAACATGGTAGTTGGAGCAAACATCATCAAGACAAACCTGACCGGGGCTGCATTTAGTCATTATGGTCTACAATACGAAAGAGTGACAGGACCAAACCAAAGCTTTGCCGCAGGTTTCAGCATTACTCCTGAAATTGAATTACCCTTCAAGCAGTCCTTGCTTGATGCTTATGGTGATAATTCAGATGCACGGACTGCCATCGAGTCAATGAAATTCACAAAATTCACATTTACTCCTGAATACAGGTTTTATGTGAGTAAAAAAGGTGCTCCAAAGGGATTTTACATTGCGACGTTCGCACGATACACCAACATGTCAATTCAAAATACCTATGAGTTCACGCCAAACAGCGGAAAGAAACATTATCTCGAGCTCGATGGGCACTTTAAGGGCTATGGAGCAGGCGCTCTCTTTGGAATACAATATCTGTTGGGAAACAGATGGACAATTGACTGGTGGATTGCAGGTCCTTTCATTGGCATTCTGGATTCAAAGTTCGATGGAATTGACCGAGATACTGAAGACATCCTTACGGCTCAGGATGAAATTGATCTCGAGAATGACATTGAAGACCTTGATATTCCGCTTTGGACAATAGATGCGGAAATCCAGAACATGAAGGGTACAGTGGAGTTGTCCGGGCCATTCTATGGAATGAGAATCATGGGTCTGAGCATCGGATTCAGACTCTGATAAATTATTCGAGTTCAAAACAGTCTTGCTTTCAGTCAAGGAGCATTGACTGTTTTTTATTATTTATTTTTCACTTGTTTTCCCGATAAACTCAATCAAATACAATGGAACCAGCCCTGAGTCCGGAACATGCTGAGGCCTTGCGAAACAGGGAAGCCCTGCTTTCAGAATATGCCGAGCTGGAAGAACGGCACTCACAACTCCTTTACCATGAAAAGCCGAGAATTGAAAGAGAATATCTTCAGAAAGTGGGAAGGCATAAACTTGAACTTTTTGAAGTGCGTACAGAAGTATACCGCCTAAAAAGAAAGGTGGAACTGATCCGCACAGCAATGAACCGGGCCGAACCGGTTCAGATGAAAGAAATCAACCGGATACTCGAAGCCGAAATGTACCAGCAGTATCAGGAATTAAAACTCAGAGCGGAAAAACTTGAAAAAGCGCTCGTCCCTGATAACAGAAGTCTGGATGACGAGGAGGCTCAGGACTTGAGGGAAATCTATTACAAGCTTGTCAAGAAACTTCATCCTGATCTCAATCCTGACCTTTCACCTGCCTTGTCGGCTCTTTGGCATCAGGTCGTTCAGTCTTATAAAGCCGGTGATCTTGAGAAGCTCAGAATGCTCGAAATTGTTTTTGACGCATCGGGTAGTCGTCATGATTCGCCTAGTTTGCTTGACGATATTAAAGAACACAATGCACGTGTGGCCAATGCTATCATCAAAATGATCAAAGCTCTTGAAGATATCCTCCGGGAATTCCCATTCAACATTGCAGAGTTTCTTGACAATGAAGAATGGGTGATTGAAGAGAACAATTCCACTCTCAATCAGATTTCAAAAACTATGGACGAAAAGAAATACTACATGGAATTGCTAAATGAATTGATTAAATCTGCAAATGAGCAATGAACTGATTACAATTAATCCGGGTTTGCTTGCTGTAATTCAGGGGCACGATTCCGCATTGTTGCCATTTGTAAGAGAACTCCTTGTACTGGAGTGTCACATAGCCGGGACTTCATATCTTGATCTTGAGGAAATAGAACCCAAACTCAAGGAAGGCGACAAATTCCTTCTCATCCGTGAACCGGAAAACAAGCACGATGAATTTGCCGTGGCGATTTTTACGCAGGAAAAAGAGAAGCTTGGATTCTTGCCGCGAGACAGAAATGAGACCATTGCCCGTTTGCTCGATGCAGGCAAAATGATTTTCGCCTCAATGGTTAAGAAAGAAATGATGAATGACTGGCTGAAGTTATCCATTCGTGTGTTTTATGTGGACAGATAAAAAAACCTCCGTGAAAACGGAGGTTTTTTTTATCAGCGAATGTTTACCAGCTCCCTGTACTTTGCTATCGGCCACATTTCATCGTCGATAATCATTTCCAGTTTATCAACATGATAACGTATGATGTCGAAATAAGACCTGACCTCGTCGCAATAGGCGACTGCTTTATCTCTTACATTTTCTATCTTATTGGCTTTCTTTCTCGCCTCAATCATTTCGTTCACTTTGAGTTTGATTGTCGTGACATGTTCTGAAATTTCGGTAATCATGTCTACCTGTGTGGCATAAACGTCCTGTTTCATGCCTATCCGTGTCAGGGATTCTACATTGCTGGAAAGTACTGTCTGATACTTTAAAGCCGCAGGTATGATGTGGTTGACTACCAGGTCGCCCATCACTCTTGCTTCAATCTGGATCTTTTTAATGTATGTTTCAAGCATGATTTCATGACGAGCCTCAATTTCTCTGTGGTTGAATATTTCAAGTTCATCGAACAGCTTGACCGATTTCTTCGATACATATGCATCAAGTGCCGGAGGAGTGGTTTGTACGTTTGAGAGCCCTCTCTTTTTCGCTTCAGCTTTCCATTCTTCTGAATATCCGTTTCCTTCAAAGAGAATGTTTTTCGACTCAACAATGTACTGCCGTAATACTTTCAGGATCGCTTCGTCTTTCTTGTCGCCTTTTTCCATGAGTTTATCCACTTCATTTTTGAAGTGCCTGAGCTGGCTTGCTACGATGGTGTTCAATACCATCATGGCATTGGAACAGTTTGCGGATGAACCTACAGCGCGGAACTCGAATTTATTTCCGGTGAATGCAAAGGGAGAAGTGCGGTTTCTGTCTGTATTGTCAAGAAGTATCTCTGGAATTTTACCGATGTTAAGCTTGAGAGCGGTTTTTTCATCGGCTGTCATTTTCTTTTCCGGAACCATCTCTACAATTTCATTCAGAATATTGGTGAGTTGCCTGCCAAGGAAGATGGACATGATCGCAGGTGGCGCTTCATTCGCACCAAGGCGATGGTCATTGCTGGCAGAGGCAATACTTGCCCTGAGCAAATCCGCATGTTCGTATACAGCTCTTATGGTATTCACAAAGAATGTAAGGAACATGAGATTGCTTTTTGGAGTACTGCCGGGACTTAGGAGGTTTTTTCCGGTGTTGGTGCTCAAGCTCCAGTTATTATGCTTGCCACTTCCGTTTATTCCCGCATAAGGTTTTTCATGAAGGAGCACTTTGAAGTGATGGCGCTTGGCGACTTTCTCCATCAGATCCATCAGCAAAGCATTGTGATCCACAGCAAGATTTATCTCCTCAAAAACTGGAGCGCATTCAAACTGGCTTGGAGCAACTTCATTGTGACGTGTTTTAAGGGGAATGCCGAGCTTGTAGGCTTCCGTTTCAAAATCCAGCATGAAAGCATATACACGCTCCGGAATTGAACCGAAGTAATGGTCTTCCAACTGTTGCCCTTTCGCAGGTGAATGCCCAAAGAGTGTCCTGCCTGTGATGAGTAAATCCGGACGAGAGTTTAACATCGAAGTATCTACAAGGAAGTATTCCTGTTCCACCCCTAAAGTCGCATGCACTTTGTTTACGTCCTTGTCAAAAAGCTGACAAACGTCCACTGCAGCCTTGTCAAGTACATGTAGCGCCTTGAGCAGTGGTGCTTTGTAGTCAAGGGTTTCACCTGTATAAGAAACGAAAATTGTAGGTATGCAGAGAGTCTTGCCGCTCGCGCTTTCGATAATGAATGCAGGTGAACTCGGATCCCAGGCCGTATAGCCTCTTGCTTCGAATGTGTTTCTGATGCCACCGCTTGGAAAACTGGATGCATCAGGCTCCTGCTGTGCCAGTGCATTTCCGGAAAAATGCTCAATGGCTTTCCCGTCACTTACCTCAAAAAAGGAATCATGTTTTTCAGCCGTCAGACCTGTCAGCGGCTGAAACCAGTGAGTATAATGTGTGCAGCCTTTGCTGCTTGCCCAGTCTTTCATTCCCAAAGCAACCAGATCAGCCATGCTCCTTTCAACCTGTACCCCGTGCTCAATGGCCGCCATCACTGCCTTGTAGGCTTCTCGTGGGAGATGCTTTTGCATCGCTTCTTTATTAAAAACATTGATTCCGAAATAATCGGAGATTTTTGAAGAAGGTGGACTGACTTTGACCGGAGCACGGTCAATCGCAATTTCAAGGGCCCGGAATCTCAGGGTGCTCATAATTTGTGTGTTTGGTTTTTAAAATTTTCACAAACATACATTAAAAAATAGGGGGTAGTCAATAAAAATATAGTATTTTTTTAACATGACCCCCTAAAAAAATCGATGATCAAGAAAAAAATATGTTCTTTTTGGCAAAAGTCAAAAAAAATAGCCCCATTTGAGGCTATTTGATTTTTTATTGAGCTTTTAGTTTCTCCCTAAATTATAAAGAAAACGAACATGTGAAGCAATTGCTTTGCCTAAAGTCCTTTGCTCATGATAAGGTAAGCCATGTTCTGTGCAGACTTGTTTAACAATGGGTGCAAGTGCAGGATAGTGCACATGGGATATTTTTGGAAAAAGGTGATGTTCCACCTGGAAGTTCAAGCCCCCGGTCATCCATGTCACAATTTTATTCCTTGTGGCAAAATTCGCTGTTGTTTTGATCTGGTGGGTTGCCCAGTCGCTTTCCAGGTAAGTAGTTTCATCCTTTTGAGGAGGCTGAATAAACTCAGTTTCCTCTACTGTATGAGCAAGCTGGAATACAACAGAAATCACAAGCCCGGTCGTAATGGCGAAAACCAGAAAACCCAGGATGAATGCCGGAACGGTGTAATACCACAATGGCAGAACAATATAAAAGAATGCATAAAAAATCTTTGTGAGCCAGAAACCTATATGATCCTTCAGTCGGATTTGAATATTCGACTTGCCTGCTATTCTTCTGGTCAGATACTTCTTAATATCGAGTACAAATACCCAAAACATATACATGAGTCCGTAAGCAAAAGGAAAATATAAATGCTGGTATTTGTGAAATTTCCTTCTTTTCTGGCTCGGAGTCATCCTGAAGAATGGCTCATTCAGAATATCATCATCCACATGATCCACATTGGTGAACGTATGGTGTATGACATTATGCTTTATATTCCAAAGAAAAGACGATGCGCCTAGCATATTCAAAGTCAGTGCTGCCAGCCTGTTGATTACCGGATTTTTAGAAAGGCTCCCGTGAGCTCCGTCATGCATGATGTTGAATCCGATGAGTGCCGTTGCAAAACCAAGAACCATGCATAAAAGCAGATTCCAGGCTCCGGGCAGTATATGAAATGCAAGGAGAATGTAGGTAAAGAAAAATGTTCCAAGGAGGACAGCAGATTTATATACATTTCTTCTGTCTCCAGTGGTGCTGATCTGCTTTGACTCAAAATAAGCATTCACCCTGCTTTTAAGATCTGTGTAAAAGTCAGAGTTGTTTCCTTTAAACTTGATGTTCATTGATTTGCGTTTTGACCGTAGTTCATTTTCGCCGAAAATATGATGCATTCAGCTTACAATTAAATGCCTAAGGTGGTTAAGCTTAGTGCAAAGATAAGGATTAATGGATGTTTTTGATTTTTATTCAATCTAATCTTCCATAATCATTTGTTAATAAGCTGCTTGAGCCGGAGTTTACCAGCCGGAATATTTCTTTTTCTTTTTGTCTGACTTATCGGATCCTCTGGAAGAAGATTTTTCTCCTGTTTTCCTGGAGCGAGAAGGTTTGTTGTCTGACCAACCCTTTTTGTTTCCTCGGTCTTTACCGGCTCTGTCTTTTGTCCCTCTGTCTTTACTTCCCCAATCCTTTTTCTTTCCGTCTTTCTTTTTTTCGCCGGATCCTTCCCCGCTGATTTCAGCTCTTACCGGTCTTCCCTTATGGAATTCTCCCTGCACACTATTCATAACAGTTTCCAATGATTGCGGATTTTCAAATTCAATGAAGGAATAAACCGGCTTGATGTCTATCCGGCCGATATCTGCTTTACTCAGTCCGCTCAAATCGCAAAGGTACCTTAGCATATAACCTCTGTCGAATCCATCCACAGATCCTACATTGATGAACAATCTTGGTCCGGATGAACGGTAACGCTCTCCTCCCTGCTTGCCCTGATGCGCGATATCTACATTGATGTTCGGAGCATTTCTGTAATCGTTCAGGAATCTTTCGAACTCAAGACTCACCATGCGTTTTATAAGTTCTTCCCTGCTCAGATCTTTCAGTTCATCCTGAACTGGAGCAAGCAGATTTTCAATTGCCTTATCATTCACTTTCACCGTATGGATTTTCTTCACGAAATGAATGAGCTGCTGTTCTCCGATTTCCAATGCGTCAGGAACCTTGCCGACATGGAATTTGCGGTTGATCTTGCGCTCAATTTGACGGATTTTATCCAATTCCCGTACATTGACAAGTGCCATTGACATTCCGCTTTTCCCGGCGCGTGCGGTTCTTCCGCTGCGGTGTGTGTAGTTCTCGGCTTCGTCCGGAAGATGGTAATGAATCACATGCGTGATGTCGCGCACATCTATTCCGCGTGCAGCTACATCAGTGGCCACAAGCACTTGAAGCAAGCGGTTTCTGTATCTGGCCATCACCTTGTCACGCTGCTGCTGACTGAGGTCTCCATGCAGAGAATCCGCATTGTATCCGTCACGAATGAGATTTTCTGCCACTTGCTGAGCATCCAGTTTGGTTCTGCAAAATACTACGCCAAAAATTTCAGGGGTGAAATCAAGAATTCTTCTCAATGCATTATAACGGTCGCGTTCGTGAATTGCGTAATAATAATGTTCAAGATTATCTGCCGAACTGTTTTGTTTGCCAATGGTAAGTTCCTTTGGCTTGTTCATGTAATTGGACGAAATCTCTCTTACTTCGGATGGCATGGTTGCGCTGAACAACCATACATTTTTTTCATCCGGAGTATTAGATAAAATGTCATCAATGTCTTCCTGAAAACCCATGTTGAGCATTTCATCCGCTTCGTCTAACACAACGTATCGGATGTTTTTCAGAGAAACAGCTCCCTTGTCGATCAGGTCAATGAGTCTGCCTGGCGTAGCAGCAATGATCTGAGCTCCTTTTCGCACTTGCCTGATTTGCGTACTGATGTTTGCTCCTCCGTACACAGGAACAATTCCTGCTCCGGAAATAAAGCGGGCGTACTTGGCAAGGTCGTTAGAAATCTGAACACAAAGTTCGCGCGTTGGTGCGAGAATCAATGCCTGCGTCTGACTCGAGTTGAAATCAGTTTTCTCCAGAAGCGGCAGTCCGAACGCTGCGGTTTTTCCCGTACCGGTTTGAGCCAGTCCGATGAAATCTGTATTGTCTTCAAGCAACATAGGTATTGCCTGTTCTTGTATGGGTGTAGGGGTTTCGAAGCCAAGTTCCTTAATGGCTTTCAAAAGATTTTCTCCGAGCCCCAGCTCGTGAAATGATGACATGTGTATGGGAATATTAGGCAAGAGTGTGAACTAGTCGCTCACACAAATGGATTTTAAATTTATCTGATGCAGCGGTTTCAGTGGGAAACATACATTACTTCCTTTACTGCTTTTATAACCCGTGCAGGATTTGGAAGGTAAGCTTCTATGAGAGTGGGAGCGTATGGTAATGGAACATCTCCTCCCATTACACGCACAACAGGTGCATCAAGATAATCAAATGCATCTTTCTGCACTTTGAATGCGACTTCAGTAGCTATGGCAGCCAATGGCCAGGATTCTTCTACGATAACTAACCTGTTTGTTTTTTTAACAGACTGGATAACAGCATTGTAATCGATGGGCCGAACAGTCCTCAAATCAATGACTTCAGCATTGATGTTTTCCTTGGCAAGTTCTTCAGCAGCTGCAAGTGCTACTTTAATTATTTTCCCGAAGGAGACGATTGTTACATCGGTCCCGGCTCTTTTGATATCAGCTACTCCTATCGGGATGAGGTATTCGCCTTCGGGCACCATCCCTTTTTCTCCATACATCTGTTCACTTTCCATGAAAATGACCGGATCATCATCGCGTATCGCCGACTTGAGCAGACCTTTTGCATCTGCAGGATTCGAAGGGACAATTACTTTGAGACCAGGACAGTTTGCATACCAGCTTTCAAATGCCTGCGAGTGCTGGGAACTTAACATTCCTGCGGAGGCTGTCGGGCCCCTGAACACAATCGGAACAGTGTACTGTCCGCCGCTCATACTCATCATTTTGGCAGCTGAATTGATTACCTGGTCTATCGCAACCAATGAAAAGTTGAAAGTCATGAACTCGATAATCGGTCTGAGGCCGTTCATCGCAGCTCCAACGCCGATTCCGGCAAATCCTAGTTCCGCAATCGGCGTGTCAATTATCCTTTTGTGGCCAAATTCGTCCAGCATTCCCTGGCTCACTTTGTAAGCTCCGTTGTATTCAGCTACTTCTTCGCCCATCAGGAACACTCGTTCATCCCTTCGCATCTCTTCACTCATAGCTTCCCGGAGGGCTTCACGAAACTGTAGTTCTTTCATAATTAACCTTCTATGATCCGATTGGTTTTTTTACCGGGGAGCAAAGGTAGAAAAATTGATTGAGTTTCAATTATATTCCTCCAACATCTCCAGTGCCGATTTAAGTTCTGCCAAGGTTTTCATGTTTTTTTGTTTTTCAGCCACCAGGATACCTTTGCTGTAAGTCTCTGCTGCTTCACAGGTTTTACCTAAGGCTTCAAAGGTCTTTCCAAGTTGATAATAGGCAGCAAGATATTCCGGATTATTTTCGAGCAACTCCACCAAATTCGTTTCTGCATTGATCAATTCGCCTGATGAAAAATGTTCAAGTGCAAGAGCATAACGTAGGAAATTATCATCAGGATCCTCGGAAAGATATTGTTTCAGTATTTCAATTCTATTGTTCAATTTCGAGTCATTATTTTAGCTGATATTTTGTATATCTTCGCGCCTCAAATCGGAGAAAAACCGATTTTTTTACGAAGATACTGATTGCATCAAGAAAGGGCAGGAAGTTCTGGAGAAATTTAACCAACATCCCGCCATCATGATTCGTAAAACTTAATCTTAAGCGCAATTATGAAAATACTGGTTTGCATTTCTCACGTTCCGGACACCACGGCCAAAATCAATTTCTCGCCCGACAACAAAGAATTTTTGTCATCCGGTGTTACTTACATTTTAAATCCTTATGATGAAATCGCCTTGTCTAAGGCCGTTGACCTTGCCTCGGCTAACAACGGAACCGTGACCGTGATTCATGTCGGAGATGCCGGATCCGAACCAACGATCAGGAAGGCGCTTGCAATCGGTGCAAATGACGCGGTTAGAATCAATGCAGTTCCACGCGATGCACAGTTTGTTTCTAAGCAGATAGCCGCCTATGTGAAGCAGAATCCGTTCGACATGATTTTATGTGGCCGCGAATCAAGCGACCACAACAGTTCTTCTGTACCTGTTATGATCGCAGAGAGGTTGGATATTCCTTGCGTGCTTTTCGCGAAAAGCCTGACAATTGATAACGGTAATGCAAGCATAGAAAGTGAAATTCAGGGTGGCAAGGAAGTGCTTTCGGTTCCAATGCCATTTGTAGCTGGAGCATCTGAAGGAATGGCGGAATGGAAAATTCCCAACATGCGAGGAATCATGTCAGCACGTACCAAGCCACTTCTGGTAGTGGAAGCAGTTGATGCAGCAGTGCACTCAGGAATTCATCATTTTGAAAAACCTGCACCGAGAAGTGCAGTTAAACTCATTGACCCGGAAAATGCGGGAACACTTTTCGAAGTGCTGAGAAGTGAAAAGAAAGTTATCTGAAACAAAAATTAAATTTATCCCGGCCTTATGTCAGTTCTGGTATACATAGAAAATATTGAAGGAAATTTTCGCAAGCCCTCATTCGAAATTATTTCATTCGGATTTGCCCTTGCGCAAAAATTGAATCTGCCTCTTGTTGCACTTTCCATCGGGAAAGTAAGCGATGATGAATTGAAGCTGGCAGGTAAGTATGGTGCTTCACGCGTACTGAATGCGGGAAATGAAAAGCTGAGTGTCTTGTCTGAAGAGGCTTATGCATCAGTGATAGCACAGGCTGCGAAACAGGAAGACGCGAAAGTGATTATTATGTCGTCCAGCTTTGCAGGTAAAAGCATTGCACCGCGTGTGGCAGTAAAACTGGATGCTTCCATCGGAGAAAATGTGGTGGACCTTCCGGAGACAGGTGGTTCATTTATAATTCGCAAGGGAGCGTTTTCAGGAAAAGCTTTCGCCTTTGTTGAATTGCTAAGCGATGTGAAAGTCCTGAGTGTAATGCCTAATTCATACAAGGTAGTAGAGAATCCGGTTCAACCTGAACTTTCAGTTTTTGAGCCTCAGCTCAGAGATGAAGATTT
Source organism: Bacteroidota bacterium (assembly GCA_003389385.1). Lineage (GTDB taxonomy): Bacteria > Bacteroidota > Bacteroidia > AKYH767-A > 2013-40CM-41-45 > QQVM01. The sequence continues at coordinate 11,679 of QQVM01000006.1, read as the reverse complement.
CAGAATAAAAGTGCTGGAAGTAAAAAGAGCAACCGATAAGGTATCTCTCCCTGATGCGGAATTGGTCGTATCTGCCGGAAGAGGATTGAAAGGACCTGAGAACTGGGGAATGATAGAAGAGCTGGCAGAAGTTCTGGGTGCTGCTACCGCATGCAGCAAGCCTGTTTCAGATTCAGGATGGAGACCGCACAGTGAACACGTAGGACAAACAGGAATTGCCATCAGCCCTAATTTGTATATTGCCGTAGGGATTTCTGGGGCCATTCAACATTTAGCGGGAGTAAGCAACTCAAAGGTGATTGTGGTAGTAAACAAGGATCCTGAAGCGCCATTCTTCAAAGCTGCGGATTATGGAATCGTCGGCGATGCCTTTGAAGTTATTCCAAAGCTGATTGAAGCAGCAAAAGCATTCAAGGCTTCTCAAAACTGATGTGCAAACCGTTAGAATGATTATTTTTTCTTAAATTCGAAGAAGTATAACCTGATTTTTAATCAGGTATGAAATATGAAAAAGATAAAACTTGAAATTATTGGCCTGTCATACAGCCAAACACAATCTGGTGCTTATGCACTTGTATTGGGAGAATCCGATGGAAACAGGCGTCTGCCTATCATTATTGGTGCATTTGAAGCTCAGGCGATTGCAATTGAACTTGAAGGAATGCAGCCAACCAGACCGCTTACCCACGATCTTTTCAAGAGCATGTCCAATTCATTCAATATTGAAGTTGAAGAAGTAATCATCTACAACCTTTTGGAAGGTGTTTTTTATGCAAAGCTGATATGCAACAATGGGGAAAAGAAAGAAGAGATAGATGCGAGAACCAGCGATGCAATTGCAATTGCTGTAAGGTTCGGATGTCCAATCTACACTTACGATTTTATTCTCTCGAGCTCAGGCATCATCCTCGATGAAAGTTCTCAGATTGAAAGTGTGGAAAGTAAGATGCAGCAACAGCCTGCCCCGACTTCCGCTACCAAGCTGTCTGATTTCGAGCTGAATTCTGCAAGTACAGAAGAACTGAAAGACCAGCTCAAAAGAGCAATTGATGAGGAGGCCTATGAAAGAGCCGGTAAAATCAGAGATGAACTGAATAAGAGAAAAACCAGCTGATTCATTCTCTTCTTTTTTCTTTTCCAGGGCTTTCACATTCCTCATTTCCGTTTTGAATTCCGATTCATTTTTAGATATTCGTGCATTCTAAAAAAAAGCATACAAGAATTCTCTTGTAAATTCTATTCAATATGGATCGTTTTACCGGCATTATTGGAATCCTGCTGATTCTCTCTATCGCATTTCTGCTTTCCAATAATCGGAAAGCCATCAGTCCAAGGGTCATCATCAGCGGACTCCTGCTTCAGCTTGGACTTGCCATCTTCATTTTGAAAACTCCAATAGGACAATCAATTTTCGGAACTCTTGGAAATTGGGTCACCAAGCTTTTGGATTTCTCAGACAGGGGAGCAGAGTTTGTTTTCGGCTTTCTTGTGAAGAAGGAAATTCTCGATGCGGTACTTGGCCCGGGTAACAGTTTCATCTTCATGTTTAAAATTCTGCCTACAATAATCTTCGTGGCAGTGCTGGTTAGCATTGCGTATCACATCGGACTAATGCAAAGAATCGTGGCTGTGTTCGCAAGAGTGATGCTGAAGATCATGAACGTGAGTGGATCTGAAGCTTTGTCGAATGTTGCAAGCGCATTTGTCGGACAGGTGGAAGCACAAATCATGATCAAGCCATACCTCAGTAAAATGACCATGTCTGAACTTCTTGCTTCCATGTCAGGTAGCATGGCTTGCATCGCAGGAGGTGTAATGGCCATTTATATTTCAATGGGTGTGCCGGCGAATCTGCTCATCGCTGCTTCCCTGATGGCTGCTCCTGCCGCTCTTGTAATCTCCAAAATTGTGATGCCTGAAACCCAGCCTTCCGAAACGAAAGGCAAAGTGAGCCTGGAGGTGAAGAAAACATATAATAATTTCATGGACGCAGTCTCTCACGGTGCCAGTGACGGAATGAAAGTGTCTCTGAATGTAATTGCGATGCTGATTGGTGTAATCGCACTCATCGCATTGATTGATTTTATTCTCGGTAAGTTTGGAATGCTGATTTTCGACTGGACTTCTTATGGTTCATTCCTGGGGATGAATCTTCAGCAGCTTAGCCTGAAAGAAATCTTGGGATCCATTTTTTCAGTTTTTGCCTGGGCAATGGGTGTTCCTTCGCAGGATATTCATGTCGCAGGTCAACTTTTGGGAACCAAACTTGCAGTCAATGAATTCGTGGCCTACTCTGATCTTACTCCAATGATTGCCGCTCAAACATTGAATGAGAAAACGCTTATCATCATCAGCATCGCACTATGCGGATTTGCGAATTTCAGCTCCATCGCCATACAGGTTGGAGGTATAGGTGAACTTGCTCCGACTAGGAGAGCAGATCTCGCCAGTCTCGGATTCAAAGCCTTGATTTGCGGAACTCTTGCTTCTTATTTGTCTGCCACCGTAGCCGGAATTTTGTTGGGTTAGAGTGCATGAATTTCTTATCTTAACAAAACTAGAATGAAACAGTATTTGGATTTACTCAGGCATGTGCTTGAAAACGGAAATGAAAAGGAGGACCGTACAGGTACAGGTACGAAAAGTGTATTCGGATATCAGATGCGCTTTGATCTTTCCGAAGGATTTCCTCTGGTAACGACAAAAAAGTTGCATACGAAATCAATTTTTCATGAACTGCTTTGGTTTCTTCGTGGCGATACAAACATCGCCTACCTGAAAGAGAACGGAGTGAGCATTTGGGATGAGTGGGCGGATGATGAAGGAAGCCTGGGTCCGGTGTACGGTTCACAGTGGAGAAGCTGGGCTTCGGCCGACGGAAGAACAATCGATCAGATCAGTAATGTGATAGACCAGATTAAAAAAAATCCGGATTCGAGAAGGCTTATTGTGAGTGCATGGAATGTAGCGGAAATTGAAAGAATGAAACTTCCGCCTTGCCATGCTTTTTTCCAGTTTTATGTGTGTGATGGGAAGCTTTCATGCCAGCTTTATCAAAGATCAGCTGACATATTCCTGGGAGTTCCTTTCAATATCGCGAGTTATGCTGCTCTTACAATGATGGTTGCGCAGGTTTGCCGGCTTCAGCCTGGGGATTTTGTTCACACTCTCGGTGATGCTCACCTGTATTCAAATCATTTTGAGCAGGCGCGTTTGCAGTTGACCCGTGAACCCAGACCTTTGCCTCAGCTTCACCTCAATCCTGACATAAAAAATATTTTCGAGTTCAAATTTGAAGATTTGCAGCTGCTGAATTATGATCCGCACCCGCATATAAAAGCGCCTGTCGCTGTCTGATTAATCCTCCTGCGTATTCAATGAAGCAAGCTTTAGTTTCTGTTATAGTCGCGCTTTCCGAAAACAATGTGGTTGGTGTCAGGAACCAACTGCCCTGGAAATTATCTGCCGACCTGAAGAGGGTTAAAGCCCTTACAATGGGACATCATATACTGATGGGAAGAAAAACTTTTGAAAGCATCGGCAAAGCTCTTCCTGGCCGGACAAATGTTGTCATCACAAGAAATGAAGAGTATAGAGCTGAAGGATGTGTAATGTGCAAAAGTCTGAAGGAAGCAATCAATCACGCCTCATCAGATACTGAATTGTTCATCTTCGGCGGAGGTGAAATATTCCAGGAGGCAATTCCATTGGCGGATAAAATTTACATGACCCGGGTTCATACAACTATACAGGGCGATACCTACTTTCCTGAGCTTAATCCTGAAGAATGGACAGTAACAGAGTCTGAGTCTTTTTCGGCTGATGAAAAGAATGAGTTCGATTATTCTTTCATCACCATGGAAAGGGTTATAGAGGGCAAATAAAAAAGTCCGCCCGGATGGAAAGGGACATCGGTATTTCGAACCTGATTAAAGGTCTGAATGAGCTACGGTCATTATAATTAGTATTAGCATATTTGTGTTATGAACTTAGCTTTACATGAAAATAATTCACAATCCGAAAAAAATATTTTTCAAAACACTTGACAAAACAAATATTTTTATTTCCATTTGATTTCTGTTAGATATTTACCTCGTCCGATTTTAGAATTTTTGTTCCCGATAGTTATCGGGATTGTTTTTGCAGGCCGTATCCGATAACAAGCGGATACTCGTTCATCACACTTAAAATTATCTGATTGTATTCACCCTTTAATCAATCATATTTTATGAAACCATTATTTACCCCCCC
>QQVM01000006.1:0-7418 GCA_003389385.1 Bacteroidota bacterium | reverse complement strand
TTTTTTTTGGGGGGCGATCACTAAAAAAAAGGATAAACTTTTTCATAACTTTAAAATTTTTTTTTTTTTTTTCCCCTCTTAATCAATATTTTTTTAAAAACCCCTTTTTCCCCCCCCCCCCCCCCCCCCCCGCAAATTTCTAAGCCTATTTTTGCTTGTAATTTTCTTTTACCTTCCTGATGTCAGAGCACAGGAAATTACCCCCACACTAAGTAATTATTTTGGCAGCAACATAAGCTGCAGGGGCGCCAGCGATGGTTTCATTAACATAGTGGTGGTTGGCGGTACTCCGCCTTACTTGTACAATTGGAGTAATGGTTCCTTTTCAAAAAATCAAACCGGACTTCAGGCCGGAATTTACTCTGTGATTGTCACGGATGCGACCGGGCAAAGCATATCGGATACCTTTGAATTGAAGGAACCTTTAACGCTTTCTACAAACCTATTCCCACTTGTCAGGGAAGGAGGGTTTCATATTTCACATAACGGCGGTAATGATGGCGCGATAAGTTCTGAAAGCTCAGGAGGGACACCCCCTTATTCTCATTTGTGGAGCAACACAATGACATTTTCAGAAATCAGTGAATTAACTGCCGGAACCTATACTCTTACAGTTACTGATGTGAACGGTTGTACGACAGCCAAATCAGTGAGTTTAACACAACCCACGGAGTTGCAGATAAACAGCATAGTGCCATTAAACCGAAACGGTTACCATGTCAGCTGCGCTGACTCCAAAAACGGAAAAATAGATTTGACCGTCAGCGGAGGGGTGCCACCCTATTCATATCAGTGGAACAACGGAGAATTCATGGAGGATCCTGAAAACCTCCTGCCGGGAAACTATTGGGTAATTGTGCGCGATGCAAATGAAGCGGCTGTGGCTGCCCAGGTTACACTTACGGCACCCCCACCACTGAGTTTGGAACTTTCCGCATATGTTTATCAAAATGGTAAAAATATTTCCTGTTATGGCTGCTCCAACGGAAGCATCAACAGTACTGTGAATGGAGGGGTGCCACCTTATACCTACGCCTGGGAGCATGGCCCTACAACTGCCGGTGTGAATTCACTGGGTGAAGCGGACTATGCTGTGTTATTGACTGATGCAAACGGATGTCAGGCTTTTGCCAGTACAGAAATCCGCAGCCCGCAACGTGAAGACTGGACCATGAGCGGAAATGCAGGGACTAATCCGGCGACACAGTTTGTCGGGACCACCGATAACAAGGATCTGGTGTTTAAGACGAATAACCAGGAAAGTTTGCGATTGATGTCTGACGGTAATCTGAAATTGAATTCACAGCTAGGAGCTGGCAACAAGTTTATCTGGACAGACAACGATGGAATTCTGCGCAGCAGACCTATTTCAATATTAACACCCATTTCCCCTGTCTGTGATGGAAGCCAGGCCAATTATGTTCCGCTGGTTTGGAAAACCGAAAGCAATCCTGTGGAACTTTTCAATTGCTGGCAGCGATTCGGACTTGGAACCAAAACACCCAGAGATTTATTGGAAATAAAAAGCGCACTCAGAATCACCGCCTGGCAGAGTGCGAATGATGCCGAATACATCAGGATTCAACACGACGGTGGCAGTGCAAGAATTGACAATTTCGGAACAGGGAATTTAATGATCAATTATGGCGATGCATACAATACCGGTATGAAAAACGTCAGCATCTGTGGAGGTAATTCAGGTAATGTGACCCTGGGAGGAAATAATTACCTGGCTCCGGCAGAGCTAAAAAAAGTCGGTATCGGCACGTCTAATCCATCGCAAAAACTGGAGATCGCTCATGCGGATCACAAGGGCGGATTGGCAATTACGAATATTGAAAACAACAATCACCTCCACAGTGAGATCAGGTTCCAGAAAAATGATGGCAATACCATATTATGGTCTTTGGGAAATGACCTGGGTGTGGGCGGTAATTTCGGAAACCAAAACTTCTTCATCTGGAATCATCAGCGATTTTTAAACGGAGCCAATGGCACCTCCATTTTTATCAATGAAGACAACAAAATTGGTATTGACAAGTCAAACCCATCCGAACGATTGGATGTGAATGGAAATATTGTTGCTGGAGCTGACGATGATAGCAAAATAACTTGTAGATCATCGGCAGCTAATAAATCACAGCTATGGGCGGCTAACAGTCAGTTCGCTTATGGTTTTGGTGTAGAAGCCGGAACTACTGGCATTGGTCACTTGTATCGGGACTATACTCAGCAAATTCCCATGATGAGTTTCCTGCCGGATGGGGCAGTGGGCATTAATATTACGCCAAGCCTGAACCATGACTCAAATTATAAACTATATGTGGATGGAAGTATTGCGGCCAGGGAAATAAAAGTGACAGTAGGCAACTTCCCGGATTACGTTTTTGAAAATAATTACAAGCTACCAACCATTAGCGATCTGGAAAAATATATTAAGGAAAATAGCCACTTGCCTGGAATACCTTCGGCGGCTGAAGTAGAATCCAATCAGGGACTTGAATTAGGCGAATTTCAGTTGAAATTACTTGAGAAAATCGAGGAGCAGGCACTGTATATCATCAGTTTGCAGAAGCAGATTGATTTCTTGAATGAGAGGATTAATAAAAACTGACATTCATGAAAAGCCGAATTCTTGCTATCTTTATTAGTATGCTCTCTGCCGGAATGTTGCAATTTTTCACTTCCTCAGGTCAGGCCAGCGGCTTCATCCACCTGAAAGGAAAACAATTCATAGATGAGTATGGTGATCCTTTTTATCCGATGGTGTGTAACTATACGCTGGATATCTTCTGGAATCATGCACCTGGAACAAGTCCCACTTCACTGGTGCTAAGCTCTCATCCTAAGTATAGGGGAACAGCAAACTTTGATTGTCAGGATGCTCCAAGCTGTGATTCAATCATATTAGAAGAACTTCGGGAAATTAGAGATATGGGATTCAACGCCGTGAGGTTTGGAATGGGTTGGCAATACGCGGACATTGATTCAGTAAATGGAATGTGTCGCAGTGGCATTAAAGTGATTGCGCATGGATACAATGATTGGAACAGGGAATATGAACTTTACTTCGACAGTCTGAATATTTATAACCCTGACCTGAACAGTTTTGAATGGCGGACTCTTCTAGGATTCTGTACTCAAATCATGGATCTTACTCAGCTTGTCCAAGATTCAACTGGGAAGCCCTTAAAGGTTATTTTTCTGTTTGATGTCAGAAAGCAATTTGTTTTAAAGTGCGCCACCGAATTGGCAAAGCGGTTCAATGCCGTCATCGCCGCACACCTGAAGAACTATTCCAATATCCTGGCGTTGGATATTTACAATGAACCGGATCTGGATTATAAATGGCCATATACGGGGCCGCCTGAAAAAATATACGGATGCAATGTGATTGCTGATTTATATGATGCTACGAAAGCGGCAAACAGCAATCACCTGATCACATTAGGAGGAGGTGGACCAGATGATCTGTTCCGTTTTGATATGAATACACTGAAACTTGATTTTTATTCCCTCCACGTTTATTCACATACCAGGGAGAATGGTTATACGACTTTTCAGGAAGGATGGGATAAAATAATGGGCAAATTTTATTATACCTCGCAACATTGCAGTAAGCCTTTCATCGTTGGTGAAACAGGTATGAAAAGCCGGGCGGGATACAGCATCGCAGATGGTTATGACTGCAGCATCAGTGAAACTGCCGACTTCATGGAAAACTGTCTGAATGCGATGATCAATTGTGGTTATACGGGTTTTAGTGTATGGAATTTTCAGGATGCACATTCATTAGAAGCAGATCCAGAATTATTCCATGGCTTGCTGGAAGGATATCCCCCGCCTTATTCAACCAGGAGAAAACCCGCGGTGAGCAAGATTCAGCAATTCAATCCCAATGCGATTCCTTCGCCCTGCATGAAACCTGCCAACTATTACAACCCAAGAAACTTTGCAGATCCAAATCCGCTCAGAGGATACGTCAAATACGCTGATAGCTCGGACGTGATGAATGCTTATGTATTTGGGTGGGGGTATTATTTTGATCAAGACTTCAGTTTAATTGAGTCTGCCAGTTATACATTTTACAATGAGAACAGCGGGAGGTTTGAATTGTATAAAAAGCAGAATTTAAGTCCGGCAACGAGAAATCCTTACTTCAACAATATCAGAATATCAGCTCCGGGAGCCAGTGTAGACTGGTTTGGTCGCTGGAGTGGCGATGTTGCAGATTCGACTATTGCTATCGAAAACGATAGTATTTATTGGTTATTCGATCAGAACAGTTTTTCCTATCATGAAAATTATACAGAGACTCTTGAAGTATCACAAACAGATATACATGATGCATGGAGTAGAATTGATCTTTCCAATACAATTATTAAAGGTAACGGCACGGCAGGTGGTTCACTTGAACTCAGAGCAAGAGATGAAATTAATGTGCTGACTGATTTTCATGCCCAAAGAGGAAGCGATGTGCACATCCATTGCAACGAGACCTGGTTTGATTGTGGCGGATTGATGCCAAGCCACACACGACAGGCACGACCAGGATATAATAGTAGTCTGCTTTTAGAAAGCGAGGGAAAGGAAATTGAACTTGAATTTCGACTTAAGTATACTTCAAACTTTGAGATTATTCCAAATCCCGGTACAGGGAATTTTCAATTGCTACTATCCGAAGATTTTGAAATTCCCGCTTCCTACTCAGTTCATGATTCTTTTGGGAGAATCCTGAAAAGAGGATTGATCAATTCAATGACATCAAGTCTTGATCTGAATGATTTTCTTCCAGGCATGTACCAGATATCAATAAAAACCATGCAAAATTATTATTCAAAAAAATTAATCAAACTATGATATGAAAAAGACATTCATGCTTACCATACTATTTAATTTTCTTTATAACACAATCATAGCACAAAGCTGGCAATGGAGTTTACATGAAGGGAGCGTTTATGAAGAGAGAGTATTGTCATTGACAAAAGATGTGATGGGCAATGTTTTTACATCCGGTCAGTTCGGATATGGACCCAGTTTGTTAGGCAGTGCAGTGATTGCAGGAGATACCTTATACATTGAAGGGGCGAGTGATATTTTTATTGCATCTTATGACATCGCCGGCAATCCTAAATGGGCAAAAAGAGCCGGAGGTAACAGTCCAAATCATGCTGAGTATGGTTATTTGGAAAATTGTTTATTTGATTCTTCGATCATAGCTTTTGGCACGTACCATTCTTATTTGTCTGTTGATACTTTTTTTCTTCAAGGAGATCCTTATTTCAAGAATTTATTCTTAGGTAAAATTGATCAAAATGGAAAATTTTTGTGGTTAAAAAAGGCAGCAAATGCCAATGATGGAAACTCCATCACCCAGTTGTCTTGTGATAATTTTGGAAATGCATATCTCATGGGTACTACCGTTGCTGGAGCCACCTTAGATACCATCAACATTTCAGCTGGTGGTTACATTGCAAAGATCAATTCAGATGGTCATTTCTTATGGGCAAAAAGGGTATTTGATTATACTAAGACAAATGGTTGGAAGATTAATGCCACATCAAACGGCTTTATTGCAAGTGGTTTTTTTATTGAATCAACACAAATAGACACAGCATTGATTTATAGTAATGGTTTACATGACTTTTTCATAGCATCTTTTGATAGTATGGGTAACATTCTATGGATTAAAACCATCGGATGGCATGGTACCGATGTAAACAGCGCATTTGACATTGATATCACAGGAAACATATACGTCAGTGGTTATTTTACAGACTCCATTTATTTCGATACCACCTTGCTTACACACGGCGGCAAGGATGTGTTTCTGGCTAAGTTCGACCCTCAGGGTAATTTTCTTTGGGCAAGGCAGCTCTTTGCTAACGGAGACGCGGAAAGCAATGACATCGACGTGGATGATCAGGGGAATGTGTACATCACAGGTTACTTTAATCTGCAGGCCACATTCGGAGGCAATACTGTCACAGCTACAGCTTACCCTTCCATGTTTCTGGCAAGGTATAACGCGCTGGGTGATTTCCTGGGTATGCGCTATTTTGGAAGCGCCCGTGGTACAAACGTGGTAAGCGATGGTAACAGCGTGGTAGTGGCGGGAACCTTTACAAATAGTGTCACACTCGACAATACCACACTCACGAGCAATGGATTGACAGACATGTTCCTTGCAAAGCATGATGCTTTTGTTGGAGTAGGTGAGCTCTCACTTCAACGTAACCGTCCTCTCAGCATCTATGCCAACCCGAGCAACGGCCACTGCAACATCGACATACCCGAAGAGTTTCTGAATGAAACAAACCTGCTGCTCACCATCTACGACCAGCAGGGAAGAAAGGTCCGCGATTACCTCATAGAAATGAACGAAGGAAAAATCCGCCTCAACCTGCAGGAAGAAGCCAAAGGCATCTACATCGCTACACTCAACAATGGAAAAAAGCAGTATACAGGGAAGATTGTGTTTGAGTGAGGGTGGAATCAACCTTTTCACTCGTGTCCGTGAACAAGATTCCTTCCCTCAGGTAAATATGATCTCAAGCATATTTTCATTTACATAGATCAGATATACGTAACGCCCCGATCCCCGAAGGGGATCAACATCAATAGAAAGGCGTACAATTAAAAAAACCAAGCCCGAAGGGCTTGAATGTGTTTTTCATTTGTGTTGGGCTTATAATGCTTGTCATTCATGATGGTTAATCATTTTACGGCTGCATAGGGCGGAATCAGCTAACGCAACAATGCCACGCACAAGATTCCGCCCCACAGATGCCTGAAAGAAGCCATTTCATTTGCCTCATCAGATACTGAATTGTTCATCTTCGGCGGAGGTGAAATATTCCAGGAGGCAATTCCATTGGCGGATAAAATTTACATGACCCGGGTTCATACAACTATACAGGGCGATACCTACTTTCCTGAGCTTAATCCTGAAGAATGGACAGTAACAGAGTCTGAGTCTTTTTCGGCTGATGAAAAGAATGAGTTCGATTATTCTTTCATCACCATGGAAAGGGTTATAGAGGGCAAATAAAAAAGTCCGCCCGGATGGAAAGGGACATCGGTATTTCGAACCTGATTAAAGGTCTGAATGAGCTACGGTCATTATAATTAGTATTAGCATATTTGTGTTATGAACTTAGCTTTACATGAAAATAATTCACAATCCGAAAAAAATATTTTTCAAAACACTTGACAAAACAAATATTTTTATTTCCATTTGATTTCTGTTAGATATTTACCTCGTCCGATTTTAGAATTTTTGTTCCCGATAGTTATCGGGATTGTTTTTGCAGGCCGTATCCGATAACAAGCGGATACTCGTTCATCACACTTAAAATTATCTGATTGTATTCACCCTTTAATCAATCATATTTTATGAAACCATTATTTACCCCCCC
>QQVM01000024.1 GCA_003389385.1 Bacteroidota bacterium | reverse complement strand
AGAGGTCGTTCCAAAGGATGCTGGCACCAGGACCCGCACCTGTAGTATCCACAGTAAGAACAGCTGTTGCATCCGTAGAGCCATCCCAACATAGGTTGATAGGACCAACCGGAGTCACTGAAGGAACTGGAGGCACAAACTTGCCGATGATGTTGATGTTGGCAGAGCCAGAACAGCCGTTAGCAGCAGTTACGCTGACACTGTATGTGCCACCTGTGCTAACAGTGATGCTGGAAGTGGTTTCACCTCCTGGAGACCACAGATAGCTGGCATAGGAGTCATTCAGAGTCAGTGTAGCTGTTTCCTGGCCAAGACAAATGCTTGGATTATCAGCACTGATAACCGGCTGAGTGAAAGGATGAACTGTAATCGTCTGGCTGGCAGACTGAGTACAGATACCGCCATTGTCAACTGTAACGGTGTAGGTTGTTGTAGCTGATGGTGACACCAGCAGAGTCTGGCTGTTTCCTACCACAGTTGATCCGTCAGACCAGTTATAGTTGGTATATCCTGCACCGGCATCAAGGGTTACAGATTCACCAGGACAGAATGTAGTCGGACCGGAAGGTGTGATTGTCGGCACTGTCACAGGCTCGTATACAACCAGTACGCTGTTACTGGAAGTACATCCAACAGGATTGGTTGCTGTTACAGTGTAAGTTGTATTGCTGGTAGGCGATACAGAAACTGACACTCCGGTAAGACCACCCGGCTGCCATACATATGTATTGGAGCTATTGTAGCCGATGGTTGTAACTGGACGATTTGTTCCAGCTGTACCGGTTGTCGCTACACATGGGTTAGTTACAGTCGAATAAGTGCTGGAACTGCCAATACTGAACATAGAAACAGTTGGCGAACTACCTGTAGTAACTGTCACCTGACATACTTCAACAATGATATTGGAAGTACCATTCCAGAAGAATGGTGAACTGAAGGTATGAGTGTTCAATCCTGCAGTCACAGTGTATCCTGTAGCAGTATACACAGTTGTGAATGTGCCTGTTTCGAAAGTAGTAGCAAGTGAAGCAGTATTAGTCGCTTTCAGACGTATAGTCAGATCAATACTACCAGATCCTGCAGATACCACATTGAAGCCTACAGAAAGCAGGTTACCAGAAGTGATACCGGATGAGCTCAACTCACTCGCTGTATAGAGATATTGCACACGGGTACCAGCTGACAAACCATTCCTGTAAGGAGCACCGGTAGAACTGCTAGAAGTCTGGTTGCCAAAAGTCTTGGTTCCCTGATTGATTTCAGGATTTGAAATAGTCAGTGTAGTAGAACCACCTGTTGAACAAACTGCAGGATTTGCAGGGCTGATCAATGGTGTGGCAGGAACCGGCAATACTGTGATCAACTGGCTGGCTACTGCGGCACAACCGTGGTTAGCACCATTAGAGCTGTCAACTGCATAGACATAGTATGTAGTGTTTGCAGTCGGAGATACAGTTTGAACTGCTCCTGTTGCGAAGACAGTAGTCTGATCTACGCTCCAATTGTAAGTATAGTCAGGATCATTGCTGCTGCTTGCAGTCAGTGTTACAGAAGAACCGTTACAAATACTTGTACCAGGGCTTGAAGCAATACTTACAGTCGGAGGAGTTGTTACAGTAACAACTACTGCCACCCTGCCGCCTGCATTTATACAAGCACCGATTGCAGATTCAACATAGAATGTAGTTGTTGAAGAAACGGTTGGCGAATAAGTGCTTCCTGTTGCAACTGCAGTACCTCCTGTAGACACTGTATACCAGCTGAAGGTTCCGTTACCGGTAGCAGTCAGATTAACCGGGCCAGGACCGCATCTTGTAACACCAGATGCTGACACAGTAGGAACATCAACCTGTACATACTCAACATTCGAAGTGTCTGCACTTGCGCATCCGCTGTAAACTCTGAAATAAGTAGAGCTGTTGATTGTTGCAGTATATGAATCATTTGTTGCAGAAGGAATGTCAGACCAGCTGATGCCATCTGAAGAATTCTGCCACTGGTGATTTACTCCTTGCAGGGCATTTGTCATGTTAAGAGTAACGGATCCGCTGTTGCAAATCAAGTTGGTACTTGAAGTAATTACAGGTGTAGGTACAGTAGTGATGATTTCTATTGTTCTGCTGCTGTCCGTAGTACAGTTTGTAATAGGATCGGTAGCTGTAACTGTGTAGGTCGTGTTAACACTTGGAGTTACAGTAAGTACGTTTCCACTTACATTTCCCGGATTCCATACCCAGTTAAGACCGCATGCGCCCGTACCGGCGATGGTGCCATTGAAGCCCATGTTAGGACGATTTGCTGAAGTACCGGAAACTGTTGAAGTACCACACACTGTTGCATTGTCTGCTCTGTAGAATACAACAGAAGTGTATGCTGTTGTAGTGTATTTAGTACTTGCATTTCCGTTTGTAAGGAAGCCAGAGTTATTGAAACAAGTCTCAATCACAATATCTGAAGTTCCATTCCAGAAGAAAGGAGTACTGAATGTGTGAGTATTGACTCCAACCACAGGTGTATAACTCGAAGCAGTGTAAACCTGAGTCAGACCTGTTTCGAAACCTATGATACTAGCCAAAGAAGCAAGCTTCATACTGATGGTAAAATTAGTGAGTGCAGGAACGCTGTTGAGTGCATCATTATCAAATGCAATGCTTGTCAGATTTCCGGCAGCAAAACCGGCAGCGGTCATATCAGCAGCCTTAATCAGCATCTGATGACGCGCACCCCAATAGTAGTTACCATATGGAGCTGGAAATGCCTGAGCTCCGTTAGAACTGGTACCATTACCCACGAATGCATTTCCTGGAACATTACAGGTAGATGCAGCAGTCAATGTAACAGTTGTACCTGAACAAACAGATTCAGACGGACTCACAGAGATTCCACTGATTACCGGACGTGGTTTCACAGTAATTTCAACACTGTCAACTACTGTACAACCGGCAGCTGCATCATTTGCTGTTACAACATAGTAGTAGGTACCCGACAATGTTGGAGTAACAATAACTGTTGAATCTACAACAGGACTTGGCATGCCACTTCCAGAAACAGGGTTGGCATTCCAGGTATAAGTATAGTTAAGAGGACCGCTGTTATTATTGCTGGTTAAAGTCACAGTTTCGCCAGGACATACCATTGATGGAGTTCCAGAAACTGTTATTGCATCAGCTGACGCAACCGTTGCAGTAACAGGAGTGCGGTCGCTTTCACATGATCCGTCAAATTCAGACACATAGAATGTAGTTGTAGTGCTGATGCTATAAGATGCAAGGCTTGTGCTTGATTCACCAGCCAGTGGTGTGCCTCCGGTTGGAGTCAGATACCAGCGCATGATGAATCCGCTGGTGGACACAGAACAGGTTGGCACACCTACACCACATTGTGACGAATTGGTTGCTGTTGGTGCAGGTAGCGGAGTAAATGTATTCACAACGATGGTGTCAGAAGTCTGGCAGAATCCGTTGTCATTTACAACAACAAAGGTTGTAGCGCTGTTGATCGGACCTGTGTTTACATCATTTCCTGAAGCAGTGAAGCCTGCAGGAATAGATGACCAGGACAAGCTGCCTGGAGGCGGAGCCAGAGGAATTCCAGGGTTTGTATAACCGATAGAAGTCGTCGGCACAAGGTGTGAAGACACCCAGTTTGTATTGTCATTCATATCTGCACCTTCAAGACGCGGACCTGCAGAACTGGTCGGACTTGAAATATTGGCAGATAGATTCCAGTCTGCTGCTGTCACACCAGAACCTGCAGGGAATCCTGAATAAGTATTCAGGGCGATTGCGTCAACAACATTGTTGGAAGGATCCTTTAACCAGATACCCATCGCACTTCCTGATCCAGGGGTAGAGCCGCCCAGACTGAAGTAGAGATTAGCAGGATCTTCAGCAGCAGTTCCGATATAGACTACCACAACAGCTCCGGCAGGAACAATTGTACCATTAGGGAAAGTCTTCGCGGCAGGTGTACCGGTAGTTAGCTGATAATTCAAAGTATAACCGCTAAGATCACCAGCAACAGTAGATGCATTGGTAATTTCGATGAAGTCGTCTGTCTGAACAATATATGCAGGCTTAGTTGACTGGCTTCCGGTTCCTGTATAGAACAGGATCACCTCAGAAATCTTGAATGCACCACTGCCTGTAAGAAGATCAGCATGAAGGATAACACTTGAACCCGGACATACAGTGGTATCGTTTCCAAGAGCAACCGCAGAAGGATAAGGCTTCACTACAAGTGTATTGCTTGCACTAGTTAAACAGCTTCCGTCATCGGCGCTCACACTGATTGTAAAATCACCTGCTTCGGTAGGAGTCGCTGTAATATTGCTTCCTGTGTTTCCGGACAAACCAGCTTCTGTAGCCGCTGACCAGATATATGCATAATTAGTGTTAGTACTCTGTGCCTGAATCGTAACTGTTGTTCCAAGACAGATTGTATCCGGAGTGATTACAATTGTTACTGGATCAGGCGCAGTCACGTCTGCAAATACAAGTGTCCTGGTGCTTTCGCAACCATTAATCTCTTCTGATACATAGAAGTTTGTAGGCGAAGAAATTGGTGAAGCATAGCTGGTACCGCCTGTCTGAAGCAATGTTCCGCCACTCGCAGCGTCATACCACATGAAGGTGCCGCTTGGTGAATTATTGGAACTCACAGAAGCTGTCGGAATAGCAATACCACACTGCGTGGAATTAGTTCCAGATGGAGCTAATGGAACTGAATTTACTGTTACACTCACTGAGTTGCTTACAGTACATCCGTTTCCGTCTGTAGCCAGTACATCATAAACAATAACTCCTATTCCAGTTGGTGTAGCAGTTACATTTGAACCGCTGCTGGCATTCAGGCCTGCATCAGTGCTGGTAGAAGACCAGGTATATGTAATTCCCGGCTGTGGCTGTGCAATGAAGAGGTTTGGACGGATGGTAGATGATGAACTTACAGTTCCTGCTGTTGGGTTAGAACAGAAAGTAGGATTGTTATCCATATAACGCTTATATGTAGCGGCAAATCCAGGATTGCTGTAACGAACGGTTGATGAAGAACCACCCGCATCATTATTCTCGAAACAGAATTCCACAATGAGATTGGAAGTTCCGTTCCAGTTAAACGGAGTCTGGAACTGGTGCATATTTACACCCACAACTGGAATGAAATCCGCGGCAGTGTATACCGTTGTCATGCCTGTTTCGAAATCCGGCAATGTGTTGTTGGATGAATTCTTAAGTGCGATTGTAACATTTGGCATATTAGTAAGCGCTGACGTCACATCAAACCCAAGTGCTGTAATATCACCTGCTACCAAACCGGCAGCAGTCAACTCATTTGCACGGTACATCATCTGAGTTTTTGATGAGCCATATAAACGATAGTATGGGTAAGTTGAAGTAGTAGTGGTAGCAGTACCAATCTGTGCCGGATTCGGCGCGATCAGCAATGCACTCAGATCAGTTGTTTCACCAAGACACATTGGATTTGGATCCGCATTCACATTGAATGCAAGTGTACCTAAATAAGCATCCTGATAAGTAGCATTTGCACTGAAGGAGTTATAAGGCTGACTGTCTGTCGCTCTCACCCACCAGGTCACAATAGAATCTCCTTTTGCAGGAATGGTGCCTTGATATGTGTTTCCACTGGTATTGGTCATCTGAACGCTGTCAAGCGCTCCGCCGGTCGGCTGGAAGAACAGCCATACAGCAGTAATCGGAGATGAAACCGGACTTGTAACATCTACAGTTACAGTATGAGCCACTGAAGAACACTGAGGCGCTGACGGAGTAATGGTCAGGTTGCTGAGAACAGGCAGAACACCAAGGAAGTTATCCTCATGTGCACCGATATCAGGAGCTGAGGTAGAACGTAGTGTTCCGAAATAGTCATCCGTAATCGGAGGTGAAGTGATCTGAACTGCTCCGCCTTCTGCGAATGTCGCAGAAGAAAGGCTCAACTTGAGGAAGTTTGCATCAGAACTTACCACACTCTGGAATACGCTGTTTTCAGTGAAAGAATTTGCTTCTCTCGGAGACACTCTTGTCTTGTATGCCGCAAGAGTCTGGTCAGCATTGGTTCCGTCAAAGAATATCACATTGTTTGTTGCAGGAGTTCCTGCGTAGTAGATATTCCTGTTGGAAGCGTTCGTGAAGTTGGTAAGAGTAGTTGAACTTCTGCGATACGCCGCTGCCCTTCCGGTTCCTTTCGGAGTAGTAAGGTTGATTACGATGTTATAGCTAAGATCAAGTGCTGCAGTAGTAGCTGAAGTGCTTGTGGTGGTGTAAATACCGGATGTACCGAAGTTGGTTCCGGTAGATGTACCATCAAGTCGTATGCTGTTGTGATAGATATTAATGTTTGAACTAGTTGTCGTAGAAGCCACACTTATACCGCGGATCGCATCGGTAGAAGCAGATGCTTCAGCTCTCAGATCACCAACAATGTTATTGTACACATTGGCAGAACCAGATGCAATATGAATACCATACACATTAGTTGTGGTGCTTGTAGTACTGGATGCAAGGTTGTAGACCTTATTCTTGAATACATTCACATCCGTACCGAGAGCCCAATGCATGCCGTGGATTGATCCAGGCAGAGTGCTGGTCAATGTATGCACTGTGTTCCCGCTGATAATCTTTGTTGCAGAGGCGGTAGTATTTGAATATAATCCATAAATCAAGCTAGACGTGGAAGTGTTGGTTCCCAACAAACTCAGATTGTTCACATTATTATTTGTGATATTTTCCAGAGTTGGCGAGCCAAAGTTGTAATATCCGTACAAGCTTGAAGCAGATGTTCCGCTAGTATTGGTATGCGAGTTATTGGTAATTGTATTGCCGTTAAAGGTAATCTGTGATGTAGAAGCCCTGATGCAATATGTTGTTCCACTTGCACCGGTACGCTGGTTACCGCTGACAGTATTGCCATTTACTGTAAGTGTAACACCAAGTCCGGCATCCATCAATGTAAGAGTACCGGTACCGTTGGTTACAAAATTCATAACCTGGTTGTTGCTCATTGACACAGTAGTGGTTACTGTTGAGGAACCACCGGAAGTGATACCATTCACCACACTAGTGGTCGCTGCAGGCTGTGATATTCCAGAAAGGGTGTTATTATCCATTACCACTGAAGTGATTCTTGATGTTCCGAGTGAGCGGATACCATTGAATGCGCCTGTAGTTGCAGTAGTACGAGTAATATTCGAAACAGTATTTCCACTCATGTCTACATCTATATTAACAGTTGATGTAGTTGGGGCAGAAGCAGATATACCTGTGAATGCTCCTGTAGTCTGTGCAGCAAATGTCATGTTGGTGATGGTATTGTTCTTCATTTCAAGAACACCCTGCATTGGACTTGCAGATGTATAAGACTCACAAAGGAATCCGTCGAATGCTGCAGTTGTAGAATTCGTACTGTTTGCATTAGCCGTGTTTCCATTCACATAAAGTTTCTGTGAATAGTTAGCAACAGAGGAACCACCCCATCCTGTAATCAGCAGACGCAACCTATGTGCCACGTTTCCGTTCGCAGTATTGTTGCTGATATTGTTGTTTTCAATGCGGCAGGAATCAGCGATGATCTGGTGAATAATACCATACATGGATCCGCTGGCATTGTTGGAAGAACTTGTATTGTTCACAAGCTGGTTTCCTGAGATGAAGAGGTTTCTCGCAGAAAGTGAGTCAAGAGATGACTTACCGCTGAAGATAAGCCAGAGGTCATTTGTACCGTCAGCAGGATAAGTGCTGTTCTGGATAGTATTATTCAGAATGGATACAGTATTATTGATTCCGTCTGATGCAGGACGTCCTTCACGTGAACCCGCAAATGTTGCAAGCGCAATGCACTGGTTTGTTGTAGCTGCACTTGCCTGGATTGTGATTGTATTATTCACAACCTCAGACGTGGCGTTTCTGGCAACACCGTGATGGATACCGCGGATGATACCTGTTCCTGCATTCGCACCTGTATTTACATTATTGTCACGGATTGAAAGATTATTCTGGTAGTCTGAATAGATACCATAGGTGATGGAACTTCCACCTCCCAGGTTAGAAATGGTATTACCCATTCCTGTCATACCAATTTTATTATCCTGATCGTAGAATGTGAATGGTGCAGCATCAGCATAACCTGATAGAACGATACCATTGTATGAGTTACTGACTGTATTGTTTACATAAGTATTGTTTGAGTTCGCACCGGCAAGGCTGCTTGTTCCAATGAATGTCAGCAGTGGAGTAGTGATTGTTGCACTCGCCTGGTAAATACCGGTTGAAGCATTTGAATTGCTCTTATCAAGTGTAACAGCACAATTTCTGATCGTAACAAACTGTGATCCGTCTGTGTCAGAACATTTCACTATAAGATAACCAGACTCTGCTTTTTCGCTGGCAGTAGTATTGGCTGGATTAGCCTGCAGATCAATTCCGTCCACTGTTACATAATCAGCACCCTGAATCGCGAAAATGAAATCGAACGCACCAACCCCTGTTCCAGCCGTAATCACAGGATTTGCTCCTGCCCCACTCTTCTGGATGGTTATGGTCTGTGAAGCGCCGGATTTAAGTCCCGCTCCAAGGGCACACTGATCAAGTGTAATTCCTCCTGCAGGAGCTGTTTCAGTATGGCCTGCAAGAACATCTATTGTTACATTGCCTGCAAGTCCGCGTGTGTTCAAATTCTGAACAGCGAACGCGAGGCTTGTGAAGTTAGTGCAGCTTGCAGCTGAACCCGCATCAACAGTGTATGTTCCAGCCATTGGACCATTGAACTCTGTCACTACGTGAGCGGCAGATGTTACTGAGCAACCGTGTGAGTTTGTTACAATCACGGTATAGCTTCCGCCTACAGTTGCATTGTATGTGTCGCTGTTAGTTCCAACATTGGTCGAACCGTTCAATACCCACTGGTAAGAAGCGATTGTTCCAGAACCTGCTGTGGCTGTGGCTGTCAGTGGTGCGATTTCGCCAGGACAAACATCGATGTCACCGCTGATAGAAGCAGTTGGGTAATCGGAAACAATCACATTGGTCGAATTTGAATTTGTACAGTTATTTGCGTCGGTAACCAATAATGAGTATGTTCCTCCGGTAGTGACAAGAATCGACTGACTGGTTTCATTTCCTGGAGACCAGAGATAGGTCAGACCAGGCTCAGCGCTCAAGGTCACGCTTCCACCTGTGCAGAATGTGGTTGGTCCACTTGGAGTGATAGTAGCATCAGGAAGTGGATTAACTGTCATGGTCACAGAATTTGAAGTAGCAGGATTTCCTGAAGTACAAATCTCTGATGAAGTAAGTTCACAAGTTACCACATCTCCATTGGTAAGTGTTGAGGAAACATAAGTATCACTGTTCGTTCCAACATTGAATCCGTTCACTTTCCACTGATAAGATGGAGTTGCACCGCCATTGGTAGGCACAGCAGTGAATGTAACATTGTCTCCTGCGCAAACAGGGTTTGCCGATTCAGCGATAGTCACGCTGACAGGAAGATTTGGATTTACTGCCATTGTGATTGTATTGGAAGTGGCAGGATTGCCTGTTCCGCAAGTCAGGCTGGAAGTAAGAATACAAGTTACCAAATCTCCATTCGCCAAAGTACTGGAAGAATAAGTCGTCTGGTCAAGACCAACATTCGTTCCATTCACCTGCCACTGATAGGAAGGTGTGTTTCCTTCGTTTGTAGGTGTTGCAGTGAATGTCACATTGGTACCATCGCAGATAGTTGAGGCAGTAGCTGCAATGCTTACACTCACAGGCACAGCACCTGAAACTGTAATTGTAATTGAATTTGAAGTTGCAGGATTTCCGGTTGCACAAGGAGCCGCATTTGACGTAAGCTCACAAGTCACTACATCCTGGTCATTGAGAGATGTAGTTGTATAAGTATCAGAGTCAGTTCCGACATTGGTTCCGTTCACTTTCCACTGGTAAGAAGGAGTGCTTCCACCATTTACCGGTGTGGCTGTGAATGTTACAGAGGTTCCGGAACAGATATCAGTTCCGGGTGAAGCAGCGATAGAAACGCTCACAGGAAGCACCGGATTTACAGACATCACTATGCTGTTCGATGTAGCTGGATTTCCTGTGGTACAAGTAATTGAAGAATTAAGTATACAAGTCACCACATCACCGTTATTGAGTGAAGTGGATGAATATGTATCCTGGTCAAGTCCGACATTAGTGCCATTCACCTGCCACTGATAGGAAGGTGTAACACCGCCGTTAGTAGGAACTGCGGTAAAGGTCACATTATCGCCCTGGCAAATATTGTTTGATGACTCAGAGATAACAACACTTACTGCCGCATTTGCAAACACTGTCATTGTGATAGTGTTAGATGTAGCAGGATTTCCGCTAACGCAAGGAAGCGAAGAAGTTAACTCACAAGTTACCTGATCATTATCAGCAAGTGTTGAAGATGAATATGTGTCACTGTTGGTACCTACATTGGTTCCATTCAATTTCCACTGATATACAGGTGAACCACCCTCATTAACCGGGGTGGCAGTGAATGTTACATTGGTTCCGTCACAAATATTGTTTGCTGTTGCATTGATTGTAACGCTTACCGGAACAGTAGTGATGACCGTTACAGTTGCGGATCCGCTGCCAGTGTTCACACATGTGGTAGCATCTGTAACATTGGTAACTGTGTAAGTACCGGCAGCTGCCGCAGAGATCACATAAGGACTGGAATTGATTCCGTTTACTGTCGTCGAAGTACTTCCATCAAAATAAGTGATGTCCCAAGGTGCAGTTCCTGTAAGAGCGATCGTAACATCAGGATTCGTCTGCGTGTCGCAAACTGTTCCTCCGCCGGTTACGGTAGCAGTAGGTAATGCATTTACTACTATCACTGCTGAACCGCTCATTGTGGTGTTACAAACCGGACTTGTCGAAGTACTTGCAATCACAGTATATGTGCCTGCATCTGTGAAAGTTCCGAAATTAAGCGGACTTCCGGTGCCTGCAAGAGGACTGCCAATGTTGGTGGAACCATTCAGAACAAGCTGGTAGCTGATTCCGGTTTCTGATCCATCCAAAGTGATACTGAAACCAGGATCACCTTCGCACATGGTGCCACCACCACTTACATTGTAAGCGACCGGATTCTGGTGAACTGTGATCAGCTTGCTGCTTGAATTAGAACAACCGTTTGTATCGGTTACTGTTGCTACGAAAGTGGTGCTTGTACTTAAAGCACCTGTATTGATTGTATCAGAAGTGGCCGTAAAGCCTGCTGGAATTGAAGTCCAGTCAACCACACCCACTACTGAATTTAATCTTTCAAATGTGATTACAGGCTTGTTAGCAATATTCACCGCTGATGGATTAGTACAACTTGTAGCACTTCCGGCACGGTGAGAATTGGATGTAAAGCCAGGTGCATATACCGCTACAGTATGCGTTCCGATCAAATTGTTTCTCTGACATGTCTCTATAAGAATATTCGATGTTCCGTTCCAGAAGAATGGTGCACTGAAAGGATGGATGTTTACGCCCACAGGAGGGTGGAAACCTGTAGCCTGAGTGTGGACGGTTGTCAAAGGTGTAGTTTCAAAAGTAGTAGTCAGAGAAGTGGCTGATGTGGTGCCAATCTTGAACTCCCACTCATCCATTGAAATGGTTGAAGCAGATACGCTGGTCACAGTGAAGCCTGCGCCGGTCAGATAACCTGCCGTTAGACCTGCTGCACTTAACTCAGCTGCAGTGTAAAGCACTTGTGCTCTTACCTGGTTTCCGGCTCCATTACCTGAACGATATGGGTTTCCGTCAGAACCGCCAATTGTTCCGGACTGTGTTCCCACAGTGAACTGTGATGGAGGCGCAGTCAGATTAGCGATTAACTCCACGCTTTGTCCTGCACACACAGAAATAGGTGCACTTGGGACAATGCTTGGAGGCAATGGCAATGGATGAACTGTTACAACTACAGATCCTGTAGTAGCACATCCGCTATCGGGACTAGCAACTGCAGTATCAATGGCATTAACTGAATAAGTAGTAGTCTGGCTTGGATTCACTCCGCTGAAAGGACCTGCTCCGGTGCTGTCAAAACCGGCAGGAGACGAAGACCACTGGTATTGGTAATTGGAATTTGCGCTGCTGACGCTAAGTTGCGTAGACTGGCCAGCACAAAGTGTAGGATTTGAAGCTGATACATTAATTGCAGGAGGCGCAGTTACTGTTGCTATTACTTCTGATCTTGTTCCTTCGCAACCTGTTGCCACTTGCCAATCATAGAAATAATAATATGATGTAGAAGTAGCAGCCGGACAACAGCGACCTGAAGTTATAGACATAACACCAGGAATAGTGAACGGAAATGATCCAACAATAGCTGCTGATCCATCTCGGGCAAGCGAAGCAATTGAACCTGTTCTCTGAAGCATGTTCAGACTGTAACCTGTTCCTGCAGCAGGTACCGTGAAATTAATAGGAACATATGTTTTAATTCCAGGAGCTGCAGTACCCGTTCCGGAGAAAATATAAGTTGCGATGATAGCTGTAGATGGGTCACGAAGAATGATCTCCACTGTTCCTGCTCCTGTTCCGATTGGATAAATGTGAACGCCTTCAATTACAAATGGAACTGATGCGTCAAAAATCAATCCTGCCTCTAGAGTATAGCTACCACCTCCACCTTCATTTGGTGGACCTACTGATGTTGTTGTTCCTCCGTCATTAGCTGCAACCCAAAAAGATGTAGTGCTGCTTATCACCGGGGTAGTGAATGTATTACCTGTTCCCAATGGTGATCCGCCTGTCTGGGCCGCATACCAACTCAAGCCTGATCCTGAGGTTGTGGCGGACAACTCAACTGTACCGGTACCACAACGAGTGCCATTTGTTACACTCGACACCACAGGGTTATTATAAGTTGCAGAATCCTGGTTTGATGTTGCAGTTCCGTTACAAGTCACTTCCGCTACATAATATGTGAGAGCAGTGATGCTAGATACAACATAAGGATTGGTGGTCCCACCAGAAATATTTGTATAAGGTCCACCAGATGTGGAAGACTCTTTCCACTGAATACTCGCACCGGCAGATGCGCCGGTTAATGTGAGTGTAGGACCGCCAGTAGCACAAATGGAATTAGGTGATGCCTTTGCAGTACCTGCCACAACACCGGCCACCAAAGTAGACGGATTGGGACTCACTGCATCATTGGCTGAATTTCCGTCACCTGCAACTGAAGTGCTTACTGTAAAATCATATGTGCCTAATGTGGACATATCAAGGTTGCCTACAGTTACATCCATAGAAGATCCCACAGCAAGCGGGAGTCCGCCTGGATTAAGTGCATTGTCAGTCAATGTAAGCGTGAGAGTTTGTGTAACAGCATTGCTAACATTCACTGTGATGGTTGTATTATCGGTTGAGAAATCAATATCATTCAAACCAAAGTTCCTAATTCTTACTATCACAGGATGTGCATTGCTGAAACATCCGCTTGATGCAGGACTGAGTAATGCAGTAGCACCCATGTCTATAGTTGCAGGAGTAAATTCATCAGCACCAATATCTGTGGTGAGTTGTCTTGTTTGGTTATCAATATCTACCGTCACCCAGCTGGAATTGGTAGCATAGGATGGATCAGCAGATCCGTTCAGACTTGGAGCAGAAGCGTGCAGATCTGTTTCAGAAGTGAAGCCAGGACCAACACTAAGTGAACTCGCGTCAGAAGACATTGCACTCTGCCAGTCAGTCAAACCTGTATATGTAGTGGTGTTACCCACTCCTACAAATCCGTTGGTCAGATTTGCTACATAAAGATCATTGTAATCAGAGAGTGACCCTGTATTTCCGATAAGAGTCGCTGAGGTGCTGTAAAATGCCATATGACGCGCATTACCACTCTGTGCTGGAGAGAAATCAGCAAAAATGTTGTTACGAGTAATGATTGTAACACCGGAAGTAGTTCCTATTTCATAAGCAGCGCTCGAACCGGTATAACCGGCCGGAAGCTCCATCCTTACGCTGTTGAATTCAATTCTGTGTGTGCTGCCTGTTCCTGAACCGTTACTCTGAACATGTATGCCTTTAGCATAACGGGAAGCAGTAGCTGTACCTGTGAATCCACGTGTAACTCCGGTTACCCAGTTATTATATACACGAGATTCATGAGATCCGGATGTGGCAAGGTTTACTCGAATACCGGTAGCAGATGATGTAGACGTTGTACTGTAATTGCTTACGTTTTCTACCTTATTATTATATATTTGGCAGATGCCCTGTCCTAGATTCAGGAAGATACCGTCCATTGTTGCAATGGAGATCACGTTGCGCACATGGTTATTGTAAATTTTTACATTCTTTTGACTTGTGGCGGTTATACCTTGAGTAGAGATTGATGTTGTACCGCCGATTGTATCGTTTGCCGCACCGATAATGCTGAAAGTTGTCGGGCTGGAAGATCCGATTTCATTGCCGTCATCAGGAACAGTTGAGTTACCGATCAGCTCGATTCCTCTCGCAGCTGCAGTGATGTTAAGGTCGAGAAACTTATTGAAATTATTTGATCCTGTTGTCGGTGTGCCAAGTATACTGGACTGAATAGCCACAATTGATGTGGACACATTGCTCTTTCCAAGTGTTACGGTAAGGTTTTTTACTGTGTTATTTGTGGCTCCGTCCGCTGTGGTGACATTAGTCATTTGCAGACCTCTTTTTACTGAAGCGACGTGTGAACC
This sequence comes from Bacteroidota bacterium, assembly GCA_003389385.1. GTDB lineage: Bacteria > Bacteroidota > Bacteroidia > AKYH767-A > 2013-40CM-41-45 > QQVM01. The sequence goes on along the minus strand of QQVM01000024.1, from coordinate 35,898 downwards.
TGCTCCGGTAGCCTGAACCAGAGTCAGTTTATCAAGAGTTACATAGTCGGATCCGATAATACCAATGATGGGCTCCGTAGTGGTTGTCAGGTGAGTTGAGCTTGCAGCAGTAATCAGGTTACCGCTGGTGCTTGTGTTACCTCTGTAAGCCAGAGTCGAAGTAGCCAGGCTGGACTCTATAGTAACAGTATTGCTGGCGCTGGTTCCTGCAATCGGACCCAAGAGGATAGGGAAGATGTTAGATCCGCCGGCGGTGCTTGTATCATATGTAGCGTCAAGCAGGCTTAAAGTAACTGCTCCGCTTACGCCACGATGATTCAGATCACGCACAGCAGATGAAAGGTTACTATATGTACCGCCTGCACCGACTGTATAAGTACCGGCTGCAATGGCAGTTGGTGCTCCAGGTACAAACAAGAAATTCCTTCTGGGAAATTTATTGCTATTCATCAATGTTGAAGTCATTTGAGTTGATCCTGTAACTGCATCGATGAACTGTCCGAAACCTCCTGTTACATTTTTCAAACCAATTGATGCGGTCTCTGAAGTGCTAAACTGATTAGGTGTAGTACCCACATCATTCACTGAACCATACCAGAATTCAATGTGGTTGCTTTTTGAACTATGTCCGTTTTCATAAATCTTCAACTGAAAATTAAGTGCCTTTACACTGCCAGTGAAATAAGCCGGATAGTTACCCCATTCAATAGTCATAACCCTGTCAGGTGCAGTACCGCTTGTCTCGTACTTAATAGTACCAGAAATACCGTTTACTGCGGTGATAGCTTTCATGTCATCCCACCACGGTGCAATAATCCTTGCAGTTCCGCTGGAAAGGTTATTGCCAGCTGTAGTCACCTTGGTCGTGTTTGTACCGTCGGTTGACAAGTAGGCGAAACCGTTTGTACAAACACCTATGAAATTGGTGGTTGCGGAAAATAATGTACCGTTGTAATTGAAAGTGAACGGAAGTGCAATGTAAGCCGTTCCGTCATCATCATTAGATGCACCTCCGGAAGTTGAAAGGTTTCCAGTTCCGGTTCCTGCAACCAACGATACAGCACCACCGCCTAGTGGCGAATAAGTGCCTGTGAAGGTTGACATGGTGTAATTTGGCTGAGCAATCACAGCAGCAGAAAGAAACAATCCTGCCATCATGATGCCTGCAAATAACATCCAACGATTGAAACCCGGTGTTTTTGCAATTGGGTAGTTGTCGTTTTTCATATTAATTGAGATTTAAGTTATGTTGTCTTAATTATTTATCAATTGGGATTATTTATTGCTAGGGTATAAAACGAAAATTGCACCGGACTGTGAACAGCGGTGCAATTTTGCTTCGTGTGATTTCGTCAGAAATCTTCGATAATACCAGGGGTAGACTTTCGTCACTATTGTTTCGGTGTTAAGTGATTTTATTTTACAGGGAATGGTTGATGACACTCCTGTCTGATACGCAGTTTTTTTTATTAATTGAATTTCTCCTCTGCCTGAATCTTCCTGTTCCCATTTTTTCGCTGTAGAAAAAAGTGTGATGATCTTCTTTCTATTCTCAGGCAACCCTCTAATTAATATTGCCGGATTAGCAGTCCCGCTAGATTTTTATTTGCATACCTGTGTGATGTCAGGCATGTAAAGATATACAAATTTATTTCTCTTCGTCAAAATTATTTTTCCATACAAAATTTTCTCTCTCACGATTTGACAACCGAATATTAGAAATATTTTTCTTTGATCACAAAAGTTTCGGGTAAATTCTCATCTTTTTTTTGGCGAATTTCACTCTGAGTTTGGTTAAAATATTTTTTTCATCCATGCAGCACAATTCCTTTCTAAAAACACAATTGCACTAATTACTCTCTCGATTGCACTAAATACTTTAAGCAATTTTACATTTAAATTACAATAGCGCAAGACTAATACATCAATATTGAATGTGTATGCAACTTGACGGCATTTCTTACAGTTATGAAATTGACCGTTAAAAAAAGCATTTATAACTTCATGTATAAATGCTTTTATCATTAGAGGCAATCGAGTATCTGCACCTGATGTTAATATGCCCTGACTCAAAAGAAAAAAGCAGACAAGATCGATTTACAATACTAACACTATTAAATTAAAATCCGATGTTAGCTCCAAGGTTGACTGTGTTAAGCTTACCTCTGAAATAGGGCATTGTATATGTTTCATCAAATAAGCCGTGATGATCACTCACAGTAAATGACCCAAACACCCAGGCATCATGTAACAGCTGGTACCTGGCTTTAAATGCATATTCGCTTGCCTGCCATGTAACACGGTCTATGAAAGGTAAGCCGAGTCCGTTTCCGGTCAGATCATACGATACACCGGTATAACGGTAATCCCACCCTTTTTGTGCGAAAGTGGAAGATGCTTCAAGGTGAAGCCTAGAAATAGGCTTGTAACCTACAGCAAGAAAAACTTCCTGCGCATTGTCTTTGAGATAATGTCCGAGATTAAAACTGCTGGATTCAAATGTCGCCGTAATCAGATAGTGTCGGTATGCGAGCGGGTTAGTTCTGGTGTATTCTGCCGTGAGAAAAAGATTATCAATAAACAGATTGCTTGCATGTGCCCCCACTTTCAAAGAATAAAAATTAGAATGCCTGTCTTTGTCAGTCATCCTTCCAATGGCAACTTCATCGACAAACAGACTTGAATACAAGTGAAGGTTGCGAATATTTCTTGAGCTGATATTGGCAAAGAACTGAGAATTCTGCCCAAGAAAATTACTTCCGGTACTTGTAAGCGAGTGATCAATTGTCTTGTAAAAAAAGACCGGTATCAGATAAGCCGGGTGAACATTTTGGTCAGAATACACAATAGAATTTCCGATTGAAAATTGCAGCTTCCGGAGCGGTGTAAAAGTGAACATGTTCGCCGCAAGGTATTTCGGAAAATAATGTATGCGAACCGACTGATTATTGATGTAACTTTTGCTGCTGTCGATTACGTCTGAGACTAGCCAACCGTGCACATAATTGAAATCAAACCAACGAACCGGATTCATGTGAAGCTTCAGGAATGTAAAGCTCGGCTGATGACCCGAGAATATGTTCGCGCCGTTGTAATTATCACCCCAGACAAAATGATCTTTCACCAGTCCAAGGCTGCCCCAATTCCAGGTATACGTAATTCCTCCCCTCATTTCATCAAAGTCTCCTCCACCCTCGGTATCCACTTTATAGTTGGATGCGTTAAACTGGTTCAGATAAAGAGGATCACTTAACCTCCTGTTTTCACGGTTGTCTCTCAGACTGGCATAGAATCCGAATTTTCTGCCCACGTAGGCATGTGCTTCGGCGCCGTTCCACCGATGATAAAAACCTCCGCTGTCATTGGTAAAATAACTGAAGCCTAAAATTGGATTGAGTGTGAATGCAAACAAAGTATCTTTGTGATAGAAAAGATCGCGCCTTCGGTCGAAATTCTTATCCGGCTGCATTTCCTTGCCGTAATCTTTCAGGTAAAACCTGAGCTCATCCTGTTGCCTTTCATTCAGCTGATCGATTCTGTTAAGCGCATCTGAAAGCCTTGAAGCTATCATCATTCTTGAATAAGGCTTGATGGCAGAATTAAGTTCAATGACGCCGGTATTGGCAAGTTCATCCAAAAAAATGTAAATATCCTTGTTGCTCACATGAACATAAACTTCCTGAGACCTGCTATTCCTGCTTAATAAAACAAATAAAATGATTAAGGTTGAAATTGATTTGATTGACCGGCCCATGATCAGCTGTTTTATAAAGCAATTATAATTCTTATCGGGGAACCGTGCCAATTTATTTACTGCGTGCCTTCCTCACAACGATGTTGTAAAGGGCCCTGAAAAAATATTTCACGTCCGCTCTGAAACCTGTTTTTTCATAGGCATCAAGGTAACGCAACTCAGACTCCATGATCTCTTCCAGCGTTTTCGGCATGTCGGCGTAAAATGGCGGAATAAGGCCGGGTTTATGTTTGAGACGTTTTTCGCGAAGTTCAGGAGAATACAGGCTAAGATAATGTGAACTCAGGGGCCTTACACCGATCAATTTCAAGTCACCCCTGAAAAAGTTTATGATCATAGGCAGCTCATCGATCCAGTACTTTCTGAAAAATCTTCCGAGTGTCGATACCCTGAAGTCATCTTTCAACTTCCCTCCTTCTGCCAGATTATTGCATTCATACACATACTGCTGAATGAATTCAGAGTAAGCATGCATAGTTCGCATCTTGTATACATGTATGATGCGCCCATCCTTTCCGTGCCTTCTCATTCTGAAAATTGGCCCGTAAACAGGTTCATAATTGAACAAAGGTTCCTTAACCTTCTTAGCAATAAAATAAAGATTGTTGCCAATGAACTCTCGCTCGCAAATTTCGAAACCTGCGGCATACAAACGGCCGAAAGTTTCTGTACGTGATAAAACTTTGTTCCGGTCTCCGGTTAATTTCAGATAAATAAAACGAGTGACCGGAAGTTTGGGGAATACACGCTTTAAGATGAAATCAAGTAAGTAGTAAAGCTGGTTAATCACAGGAGGAAACTTCCTCATGATTCTTCTTTTCCGAAGGTATTTTGTTTCCACACAACCGATGAACTTGCCGTTTTCAGGTAAATGCTGATTGACCGCATGAAGAAAACGGTTTATTTCTTTTACATCATTGATCCGTTTCAGATTTATGATGGTGTTGAAATTTTTTGAAAGGTGAAGTATGCTTTCCGCAATTGCAGTTCGCAGGATAGATGTTTCTGGCGAAGCTAACTCACAATGTGCAGAAATGAAGCTTCTTACCTGCTTGTCCATTCCCCCAATCTTCTCAAGATGGGGTTTTGGTTGAAACCTGCGCTTCTTGGACCTTCTGAGCTCAGGTGCAGTCATAGCCAGGGAAGTTGCATTCCTATATAGCCCATTTGGCCTGAAACGCTCAAGCCATTTGCTCCCATTGCTTGTTTTACTGCTTCCCTTTTTCATTTTTCACGCTGTTGCCCGCATGGGCAATACACTTTAATATAAACCCCTGCCGCAGTTGGAGGGAATTAATTCGGTAAACAGGCCCGGTTAACAGGTGAATGTTCCTCTCAGCATGGTTAATTCCAGACTGAGTGGAGTTTTTTTGAAGATTTCCGAATGTCGCAGCTTCTTCGCAGGGAAGATAGGTCTCGCAGGCCTACTCAACGAACCGGATCATCGAACTACTTGTTTAAGTAGGTGTGTTTCTGTGTTAAGGTCGTTACTGAATTGTAGCGTAAATGTATGAAAGAAAAAATTCCTTGCAAGTTTTTTAGTCAAAAAATCGCACATCAGTCAATCCCTCAAAAGCGCCTGAAATAAGCTGTTTTCAGGCATTCCAAGGAATCTATGTTGTAACTCTCATTGAAATCTCATAGTTTCAGATATCTGTGAGATACAAGATTTGTCACCGGGTTCACATGTTAGAATCCAGGAGATGCATTTTGAGAAGTCACTCTTTTCATTCAGCATCTTGTCTCTTCTCTCTTTCCAATCCGTACGTCCATACTTCAGTTCCGACCATTCTCTGCAAACAGACAATAACTGATCCTGTTGACTTGTTCGAATTCCTTTTGTGAGTCCGTAGACATGCTCAAGATCTTCCAGATAACCCAATTCACCCACAAAGTCATTGAACCTAATTGAAGGTGTTCCGAGTACAGCAGCCTCGGCACTCATGGTTTGGCTGTCTCCGACAAACATATCCGCAAAATATAAAGCGTGATGAACATCGGATGCGGGTATTTTAATGCGGAATGGCTCAAGCTCTGCACTGAGTTTTCTCTCGGATGAAACGAATATATTTCCTTTGCTTCGAAGCACATTAATCAATTCCAATGCCAGCTGATCGTGTATTCCGCTTTTATTCTTGTCGTGATAAGCACCAAGTTCTGAGAAACGAAGAATGAAATTTCTTTCCCCTTCCTTAAAAATGCTCTTTACTTTTTTCGGATCCGGAGTAAAAACATTCGGATGCAGATAGGCCAGCTCATGATAACTGCTGTATGAAACTTTTTTATCACTCCATTTCCAGGCGCTGCAGCAGTCCGGACAAATTAAATAATCTGCAAAGGGTCCCGCAATACGAGCGAAGAATGGAACTTTTTCAAAATCATCTTCAAAAAAGATAAATGATTTAATGCCGTGAAGCTTTCCCAGCACAGCAAGCTCTGCTGCACTTCCAACAAGCCTTTGTGGGCGATACTTTCGCACAAGCCGGGAAAGGCGAAATGCCCTCCTCAGCATTTTCAGGTATTTTCCTAAACCACTCCCGCCCGGCTTTATAGCAACCGGATCCACATTGATGTAATTAATGCCCGCTTCATCACACAGCTTTTGAAGTACATCCTTGGTCTTTATTACTACTACATACTCCTTTCTATCCAGCTTTGAAATGGCATTTCTGAATAGATGAAAGTGCGCAGGATGCCCAAGGTAAAAAAGCGCTTTGATCATTTGAATAATTCCGGATGAATGTTGCAAATCTATAAAAAGAGGATCAACAAAGAGACTTTCCTGATCAGTCTATTCTGCCAAACCTGACTCCGTATCTGGAAAAAAATCTGAGCAGCTCCTCCCCTGCATCATTGCTGCCAGCCCTTACGTTTTCGCTGAGTGTTACTGCCATTCCGGCCCCCCGTTTCAAGAGGCTTTTCAAATCATCATTATTTCCATTTAACAGAACATAAACGTCCTCAGATCCGCTTACAACAAACTTATCTGCAGAGGATACATAATGAATCTTCGCGTTTTTCTTTCCTGCAATTTTAAGGACCACGCCATGCAAGGCTGAACTTAAATCAGCCTGATATGCGTTATAGACAAGATATCGGCAGAACTCACCCAGTATATGATTGACCATGTTGTCTCTTTCTTTATTATCAGGTTTCTGAGGAAAATTTTCCCTAATCACCTTCGCAGGAGAGCCAGCAGCAAGAGTGTTGCGTGGTATGATGCCGTTAACTAGAGAATTTGCTGCGATCACCACTTCATCTCCAATCTCAGCTCCTGGCATGATGAACACTCTCCATGGAAGCCATACTTTTCGTCCAATCTTAATAGGCGCAAACTTTACAGGAAAACCATCAAGCATAGAGTTCCAGCTTGCATGTGTGAACAAGAGACAATGTCCACCGATTCCGGAATCATCACCAACATGTATAGGAAGCGTAGGATTAAGGTAACTCATTTGCATTACAATGGTCCTTTTGCCCAGACGAATTTCTGACTCCGGAGTCTTCATGCCGCCAACATAAACCTGTTCGTTGACGCGCGCATCATCATCAATGAAAATTTTGCCGGTATCCATCACAGACATGGACCCGATAGTCACATGTCTTCCAATTGCAATTTCATCCGCTCGTATAATAGTGAACATCCCAACCTTGCTGAAGCTGCCTATTGAAACTTTCTTGCCTATCACAACAGCACCGAAAGCGACGCTGACACTCTTATCTATTTTGTAGCCGCGTAGACGGTAAACCATAATCTTAATAAATGAAGGAAGCAGGCCCACCAGAATCATGTGCAGTAATGGAATGCTTTCTTTCTTTACCAGCATCCTCAGCTTTTTAACTTATTTAAAATTCCTTTAGCCACATTTTTCACATTCTGCCAGATAAGTTCCTTTGTCCAGCCGCCAAGTTGGTTCGTCCATCGCTGCGGATGAACATTCTGCATCACCTGCATTGGCAATTCATTATTTCGGATTTTCTCAATGAGATCGTAAGTGGAACTTATTCCAATCCTGAAACTGTCATTAACTTTGTCACGAATGCTATATTGTCCGGCATTCCATGACCTGGAAGTATCGGTGATGTAAAACACTTTTTTGAAATCAGTGTCAAAGTATGGCTCCGAAATAATACCGTGATTCCTGTAATCATAAACATCCCACAGCTTACGGTTATCCCATTTTGACAATGGACTGCCATGCATGCATATGGTACGAACAGGATATATCATTCTGATTTTTTCCAGATTTCTTTGAAACTGTTCATACGCTTTTTCAAAATTACCGTTACACAGTGCAAGATCCTCGTAATGATAGCCGATCTCATGCCCCATATCCGCAATTTCCCTGATAGCCTTGACATCAAAACTTTGCGGCACAATCCTGAAGTAATAAGTGCCCTGAATTCCTTTACCAGACTCCAACCTGGCTATTTCTACAGACCTGTAAGGCAGAAGGTCTACGTCATGCCTCAGCACATAAGATCTTCCTACCGGATTTAGCTCAGTGAATTTCTCATAGGTGAGTACTGGATAGTTTTTTCCGATCGCATCAATCAGCTCTGAATAAACATCCAAAGTAAAATCACGTTTCATTACGTTGCTCTCCCCTCCCGGTTAATCGCACTCAATAATTCTGTGAGCGCTACAAACATCCAGGCATTGCTCCATCTCATGAACGAAAGTTTGTTTGTATAATATTTTAATTTCCTGTAGTAAAAATAGCCATTCCTTTCGTCTTGCATATTCTTTATTGTCCAGACTGCGATTTTCTTCGCGAAGGGCAGGTATTCAGGAAACTCACGGGCATGTCTTGAAAATGTAATGATGCCCTGGCTTTGATTGTGAATTTCTACCGGATAAACGATCGGCACTCTCCATAAACTTCTCCCATCAGAAAAAAACTGCCTGTGCCTGTAATATTCCAGTCCATTTTGAACAGCGGCTTCCCAGGAATTCTCTTTTGTGCCGGTAAGTTTTATGATTTCCCTGATGGAATCAAGTACATATCCCTGATGAAAATCTACCTGATGTCTTTCCTTTCCTGATTTCGGGTCAAGCTTATACTTCCAGTGCCCGTCTTCATGCTGTTTTGAAACTACGAATCGTACCGCTGACAATGCGAGTGTCTTGTATTGTTCAATTGGCTCAATTGAATAGGCCCGCGCTAATGTCTCTGCAGCAAGAAGACTTGCATTGTAACAGCAATCGACAAAGAGAGGACTGTAACTGAAACAAACACCTTCATCAAATTCAGTTCTTGGAATATGATCGATGATGAATCGAGCGCTTTGTAACAGTAGCTTTCTTGCCGTTGAATTGCCGCTGTATAAATAATATGCATGCAGACCCTGGGCGACAAAACCCGTCGCCACCACTGTCGGAGTCCATGCGTCAAGAAATTTTCCCGGTCCTGCCCAAGGGAAATTGTACCCCCAGGAGCTCCCGCTAAAACCTTTGCTTTGATTTTCATCCAGCCAGTTTGTTAAATACACAAACCTGTCCGAATAGTCTGAATCCCGGTCTATCAACTGCAATCGTGAATAGGCCTGAAGAATCAAACCAATCGCTTTAGGATTGTATGCTTTTTTAATGCCTAGCAAAGGCCTGACCTGAAAAGGATTTCTCTTCTGCACCTGCGTGGCAAGTACTGCCGGCCAGTTCCCGAATTTCCGAAAAGGAAAAACTGACAGGAGAGTGTCGTAGGGATCATACCCTTTGAAATTCTCACGTTCCACATACTCCCTTAATCGCTTCAGGGAATCTTCAAAGAAACTTTTGTCGCCCTCGCTCCGAATGTTCATACTTGCCGCTTGTTTACAGGTAAACAGGTTGTCCCTTGAGAGCTATCGATTCAATTACAGCGAATGTTGCAGCAGTGGTCATGCAAATCTCGTTGAACGGAATTGGGCTTTCTTTTCCCTGTCTTACTGATTCAAGAAATAAATCCAGTTCCGCCTTATGACCTTTGTCTTGCTGTATTTTCAATTCAGTCACAGACTTCCCGTGAAGCTTTAAACTTCGGAAATCTTCCATCACAGCTGATAGGCCGGCTGTATGTAATTCTATGTATTCCTTCGCAAGCGATTTATTTCCGTTAGCATAATATGCGATTTGGGCAATGCTTCCGTTCTGTAAAGTGAGTGTAATCCCGACTGTGTCGCTCATGTCTTTGGATGCGTACATTTTTTGAGCAGCCACAGATATGATTTCAGATCCTGACAGGTACATGCACAAATCAATGAAGTGGCAAACTTCACCAATAATTCTCCCTCCGCCTGCCTGAGGATCGTGAACCCAGTGATCAGTAGGAATATATCCTGCATTGATCCTGTATATCATCGAAACAGGGGCCCCCTGAATCAATGAAGACTTAAGCTTTCGCGTCAAAAAAGAAAATCTTCTGTTGAATCCAACCATTAGGATGGATTTTCCAGAAGTGTACCTATGCTTTATCTCTTCAAACTCATCTCTTGTAACACAGAGCGGTTTTTCCACGAAGACATGCTTTCCTGAATCAATTGCCTTCAATACAAAATCTGCATGTGTGTTGTGCCTGGTGGCAATCATGACTGTGTTAATGTCAGGATTGCTGAAAATATCTTCCGGATTACCGGAACATGATGTAAATCCGAACTTATCAGCAATATCCCTTGCATGATTCGGACGGGCAGTGACCACATTCAGAAGTGTCGCTTTTCCTTTTACAGCAGGCAGCAGGATATTCTGTCCGAAAGATCCGGCACCTATAACACCCAGAACAGGCTCACCTGCTTTGATACTTTTCTTCCTAAGTTCCACAACTGATTTCAACTCAGATGCCAGATCGTATTTCAAAACGATTCCTCCGAAACTTTCAGTCCTTTCCAAAATCATGTTATATGCTTTTGGCGCAGCATTAAAATCAAACTGATGTGTAAGAAGATGATTTAGATGAACCTTTCCTTCACTCAACATATTCACAAATGCTGACATGTTTCTGTTTTCCGTCCAGCGAACATAAGCATATGGATAATCAATTCCTTTCTCTTCATACTCAGGATCATACCTGCCCGGACCGTATGAAGATGACATTCGAAGATCGAGCTCCTTGCGATAGAAATTTGATCGCTTGAATCCTGTCGGCACCGCACCTACAATAATCACTTTTCCTTTTTTTCTGCAAATGGCGCCGGCAAAATCAACGGGATCTGTAGAGTTTGTTCCCGCAGTAATAATCACAGAGTCACAACCATGACCTTCACTGAAGTGAATCAACTGCTGCTCTGCATCTTCCCTGTTCCTGTTGAGGCAAAGGTCTCCTCCGCTTTCCTTTGAAAGTCGGACCATTTCATCGCTGATATCAATGCAGGCAACTTTAACCCCGGAAGCTTTGAGCATTTGAACGGTGAGTTGACCTATAAGCCCCAAACCGATCACAGCGCAGTTTTCACCAAGACGCAGATCAGCCTGGCGGATACCTTGCAATGCAATAGCACCCAATGTAGTGAAGCTTGCATGATCAAGTGAAACGTTCTTTGGCACTTTGACGCATAGATTGACAGGTACACACACCACTTCTGCATGGTTTGCGCCGGATCCCCCGCAGGCAACGAGGTCGCCAACACTGAAATCTTTCACGTCATCTGCAACAGCGATAATTTCACCGGCACAGCTGTAGCCTAAAGCAGATGGAGCATCCAGCTTGTTCATCACCATCCGGTAAGTTTCCTTCCAGCCGAAAGTTTTTGCAGCCTCGATCACTTTTTTCACCTCCTCTTTACGGCTTCTTGCCTTGGCGATTAATCCAGCCCTGGCATCTTTCACAGTCTTGCCTTCAGTGCCCGCGCTGATGAGTGAATAGTGATTCCTGACCAATACAGAACCGCTCTGCAATACCGGAAATGGAACTTCAAGGAGTTCCATTCTTCCGTCTTTAAGATTTTGTGTGAGCTGCTCCATGATCAGGCTTCCGATATTACCTTGTGAAAAATCGAAGTCAGATTTTCCACCATCTTTTCTTCCGTAAATTTTTCTTCGTAAAATTTTCTGCTCTTCATTCCCATTTCTTCCCGCCTGGATTTATCTTTAATCAGTTCTAAAATACGACTTGCAATTTCTCTCGTATTTCCAGCTTCCACTATATATCCGTTTTGACCGTCAATGACTGACTCACGAATGGCGCCTTTATCAGTAGAGATAATTGGCAATCCTGCAGCCATAGACTCAACTATCACCCAGGGATGTCCTTCCGGTGAACGAGGAGTGAACACAAACAAATCCGCATTGGAAAAGTAATTCAACTTCTCTTCACCTGCGGCTGACGGATGGAAGTTAACGGGCAAATTATTTACGGATACGATTTCCATGCATTTAGTCTTTGTGTTTTCTGATCGCCAAGATCCTACAACATCAGCAACAAATCCTTCATTCACTTCGCCAGCAACAATCACAAGCGCTTCAAGCAGATCCTCAATGCCTTTGGTGGCTTGCAGATTTGCCAAATAGAGAATCCTGACTTTATCCTCTGTTTTTACTGATTTTTTAAAGCTATAGTTACCACCATTGGGTGCCACATATACCTGTTTTTCAGGAAAAATTCCTTCAAACAGGTATTTTAAGTTGTTTCCAAGCACAATTACTCCGTTTGATAGTCTTAGTGTATAAATGATGAATCTCTTCATCACAGGATTATTTGAATCTATCCAGTTTCTTAGTTCACTTCCTCTCAAATGCAAGAGTATTTTCCTGAAAAAAAGTCTGGCGATGACAATAAAAAAAAAATCCTTGATGAACCCTGTGTTGGACTGACTGATTGGGATGACGACCAGTTTCGGCCATCGTGTAAGGAGGATGATTTTCATCCTGGCGTAAATAAAAATATTGCGAAACACTTTGGCCAGGCTCCACTTACCCATGTCTTCGAGACTACGATTGATTCGCGTATCAAGGTGTATCAGTTCAAAGCGGTCTTTTAAACCTGAGTTGAGCAGGATTGCAGTTGCAATTGCCGGACCCATATATGGCGGGGGAATTTTTCCAAGCAGTAAAACACGTTCTTTCTTCATGCTGCTGCCTGCCGGTTTATCTGTTTCCTTGACTGATCTCCAGGAATTGCACTTGCATATGCATATCTGCGCGGAAGCATGGCGAACGCGAATACAGGAAAAATGTAATTCATTAGTGCCAGATACAATGTTGGCAGTGTACTTATTGAGTAAAGCAGCACAGCCGCAATAGAACAAAGTATCAGAAAACGTTCAGGCGGACGGAACCTGTTCTTCTGCATAAAGACCATGAATAGAAAGAGGACATACATCGCAATACCAAAATATCCTGTCAGGAAGAGTAATCGCACATAATCATTGTGCATCCCGCCACCAATCATCACAGGCACTTCCTTGAACCTTGAAAATGATACGCCGAAGAAATGCGAAAACGCCGGCATCCTGTCCCATATGTCAAAGTATCTTTCCCACCTTTGCATCCTTCCATTGAAAGCATACTCCATATCTTTTTCACCACTGATGACTGTAAACTCTTTTTCGATAAGCGGACGAATTTGCTTTTCATAGATAGTCCGGGCGAAAAAAGGCAGCACCACCAATCCGACAAAGAAAACTACGGCAAATCCTTTCGCATTTTTTGAATTAAACAAAAGCAAAAGAGCAACCAGGGTAATGAATACCGACCATGTAGATACGTGCTTGATTGAAATGACCCCGTAAAGGCAAACAGCAAATAGCAGAAACAATTTGAAAACTTTTGGTTTCTGACTCTTTGTCTGAGAAAAAACTTTTTCAAGAAAAAAATAACTGTATATCATGAAGGATCCGATGAAGTATACCGCATAACTCATGCTATCGCCGTATTCTCCCCTCAATCTGGTCCCCCCGCCCCTTCCTTCTGATACGTGATGCGGGTCTATCGGACCGAATACAGATTCATACGCCAGCATTCCGAAAGGAAAGATGCAACTGTATAGAAATGTCTGGAGAATAAAATGAAGGTCTTCCTTTGATTGTATGAAATGCCGCAGATAAAAGAATAGCAATACCGGTGTTACATACTTGATGGCATCACCAAAATTGTCAATGGTGAATTTGGTGATGACCATCACAATGCAGTTGATGATTAGTACAAGACCCCATACCCGGATGAATTCATCCGCTGAATTTTCTTTCCGCCTGCCCATACGACCAGAGAACATACTCATAAGCCCCAGCAATGGTGTCAGTACTCCAACAATGTATAAAGGAGAGAGAAATGAGGTAAATTCCTTAATGTAGTAAAAGTTGTCAACCAGCGGACGCAGAAGCACAAACAGAACGAACCATTTCTTGGTCCAGTCCATTTTTACCCAATAAGCTTTCCAGTGGCTGTAAGTCATTTTACTGTATACAAAGATAATCTCTCTGAGCGCTTCAGACAAAGCTTATCGCTCGAACAAAGCCATCGGCACTCTTTTCCAGAGTAGCATTCTCATGAATAAACCGCCTGGCTGCCTGGCCGATTGCATTTGCTTTCTCCGGATTGTCGAGAATAAACTCGATTTTTTCGAGCAGTTTTTCAGTGTTTGAATAATCCATGATGAATCCGTTTTCTCCTTCTCTGATCAGGTCCTCACAGGCCCCTGCATTTACTGAACAAATGCAGGGTAATCCGGACGCCATTGCTTCATTCAGCACAAGCCCCCAGATATCGAAGCCTGTTTGAAACAGAAAACATGTGCTTTTTGCCAAATAAGCCGGCAATTCACTTTTCTGCCTGAAGCCATGAAACCTGACAAAGGATTCAAGACGGTTCTCTGATACGAAATTCTGAAGATTTTGTTTGTCTTCCCCGTCACCAATGATTTCAAGTAAAAAATCGTCTCTTTTCTGACTTAGCTGCTTGATTGCGGCTAAAAGAGTGATAACATCCTTGCGGGCTGACAAATATCCAATGTAAGTAAGATGCTTTTTCTTTTCTGCAGGTATAGTATTGCGAAGAGCAATAGTCTCCTCTGAGAAAAATTCAGTATCCACAGTGTTTATGGCTCTGAAAATCTTATCTTCTGAAGCACCCAGGCTCTGAAGATAAGACTCGGCACGGCTGCCATAAGTTATAAAAGCATCAGAGCCACGAACTAGAAATCGTCTTTGAATCAGGCGCAAAAAAGAATCATTTCTTCCCTTATGCTTCACTGACCCAGTCCAGATAATTTTTTTTACCCTGTGAAAAGCCGAATAAAACCAAAGCAACATGGTTCCTATCGAGAATCCGTTAATGATGACACAATCCGGCTTTTCTCTGATTAGTGTTGAGTACAAACCCTTGTAAGTGAATATTGTTTTTTCATCGTTCCCAAGATTGAATTTACCTGAGTTGATGAATTCATAATCGAATCGGCAAAGATTTAACTCTGAATTAAAGCGCCTGCGGGAATAAGTTTCTGATCCAAACAATACTTTGAATTCATATCCTGCTACCCTTAACTTTTCATGAAGCAAATTAAAAAGCGGAATCCTGTATGGACTCGGGACATTGGTGACCAGGATGACTTTTCCGTTCCTCATAAATCAATTCATCCACTTTTTATACCATGAAATCAGAAAATAAAGTGTCCACATCCGGTTAGTCACACCTTGCTCCCCCTTGTCAAGCTTAGTCACAAGCTGCCTGAGCTCCCCGTAATTGAACTGAGGATGCTCCTCACAAAAGCCTTTTAAATTATCATGAAGCTGAGAACTGATAATCTCTCCTGCCCATTCACGCAGAGGAACACAGAAGCCCATTTTTTTTCTGTATAAAATATCTGCAGGTAATATTTCTTCAAGTGCTTTTTTCAGGATGTACTTTGGCTCATCATTTTTTGTTTTGAATCTGGATGGAACGGATAATGCCAGATTAACAAAGTTTTTATCAAGGAAGGGATTTCTGATTTCGACCGAATGAGCCATACCAAGCTTATCCATTCTGTTCAGATAAAAGTTCGGAATAATGAACTTAAACCCCAGCCAGCACATCCAGTCGGTATCATTCAAGAAAGTATGATTTAGCTTCTGAACTTCAAATGCCTCCCTGAATGATTTAATTACGCTGTAAGAATCGAAACCTTTGCCGTTGCTGATAAATTCCGGTTCCAAAACACGTTTCTTCACACTCTCCTTGAAACTTTTTGCTCCACCCCAAAAAAATTCTTCATTTCTTGCAGCTCTCTGAAGTATTTCATAACGCGGACTTTCTTCTTCGTAAACTCCGTAAACATTGCGAATCACTCTCTTCAGTGTTAAGGGCAATGCAGAATAACGGTGAAAAGCAGGATACATCCTGATGTATTTCTGCCAGTTTCTGTATCCGGCAAACAACTCATCACTTCCGTCACCTGTGAGCACGACCTTGGTGCCATGTTTTCTTGCCAGTTCAGAAATGAAATAAATCGGAATGCAAGTCGCGTCTGCCAGAGGCTCATCAAATATCTCTACTACGCGCGGAAGAAAATCGGCAATCTCAGACGGTGTGACGATTTTCTCATAATGTTCAGTATTAAACAACCTTGAAACCTTTGAAGCATAGTCCAACTCGTCATAATCAGGTTGTCCATCAAAACCCACAGAATAGGTTTTCACCGGATAAGATGCTGCTTCAGTCATCATTGCAACTACAGCGCTGGAATCTACTCCCCCACTGAGAAATGCGCCTACTGGCACATCGCTCACCATACGATAACTCACAGATTTCTTCAGTCCGTCAAACACTGCTTCACACAACTCGCTTTCAGTCGCAACGCTTTTGTCTGAATATTCAACTTCCCAGTAAGAGTAATAATCAGACTCGCCGTTCTCCCTTATAATCATGGCATGTGCGGGATGGAATTTGTAAATATTCCTGAACATAGTAAGCGGCGGCGGAAGCATATTGAACGTCAGGAAGTGATACAAAGATTCCGGATCACTCTCCCGCTTTACCCAAGGCAGTTCAAGCAAAGCTTTTATCTCTGAAGAAAATGCAAAAACGCCATTCTGATTTGTATAATATATTGGCTTCTTTCCAGAAGGATCTCTTGCCAGAAACAGCGATTGCTCCTTTGGATTCCAAATCGCAAAAGCGAACATCCCATTCAGGTGCCGTAAAAAATCCTTGCCGAATTTTTCATACAGCAGTAGGATAATTTCCGTATCGCTTTCTGATCTGAGAGTGACATCCGAGAAGAATCTTTCCCTAAGTTCTTTGAAATTATAAATTTCCCCGTTGAATACAATGACGTTTCCCTGACGGCTGATCATCGGCTGACTGCCATTATCGCTGAGATCCAAAATACTCAAACGAAGATGTCCCAAATGCAGTTTCCCGCTTCCGTCAGTCCAGTAGCCACTTCCGTCAGGCCCCCTATGCCGGATTCTGTCATTCATCTTGTGAATGAAATCAGAAGCCTCCGATACTGGATGGCTGCCAAGCGACATAATTCCGTTAATACCACACATGTGTCCGAAAACAGATTAGCTTATCAGCCGGTTGATGGTTTCGTTCCAATGCCGGTTGAAATTTTCGCGGCTGAACGTAAGCGCGAACTCTTTTCCGCGACTGGAATAATCTTTCGAATTGCTCAGCACTGTGCGTACAGCATCTGCAAGATAGGAAGGATTTACGACAATCTCCTGACCGGCACCTTCAAGGAGCTCTCGCATTCCGCCTGCTCCGCTGCCAATGACAGGCGTCCCGCAAAGCAATGCTTCATGTGCGATACGGTTCCAACCTTCGGTCATCCTCGACAAGCTGATCACAAGATCGCAGGCATGTAACATCACAATATATTCTGATCTGCTCAGATGAAGATATTGAACAGGAAGGTCGGAAGCCTGATTTCTGGATCCCGACATCAGCAGGTGATAGCCCTCAGACTTAAGAGCGTCATACACATCGTAAATCCCTTTCTGTTTCACTGCATTTCCAGCATAAATCAGTTTTTTGTCCGCAGGGATATTGTAATCCGACTTGAACTTTTCCACCATCGCAACGCTTATATTGTACTCCTGTAAATCAAAACCATTGTAAATTACTTCCACATTTCTGCAACCTATGTTTTCCAGATATGATTTCCAGAATTCAGAAACAGTGATTACAAGATCAAGCGAACGTAATTTTCGCTTTAGACGCCTGAAATACCATTTGTGCCTGAATGAACTCCTCGCGATTTCATCATCAATGTGATGTATCATGCCTACATACTTCATTCCCTTTTTATAATTGCCAAAAACGATTGGATAAGGCTCACGAATAATAACATCAGCTTCAGCTGCATGACGCTTCATTCTCATCCAGTACCTGAACATATTTTCTCCCGTCCTCATGACAGTATTGAAATCCATTTCAACCACAAAAGAATTACGAAGTGCTTCGGCAGCATGAACATCATAGACATTGCCCCCGTTGGCTCCTGCAGACAGCTTTCCAATGGTAAATGAATCGGCGACAACCGTTGTTTTTGTTTGCCAAACCACTTTCTTCATGCTTTCAGACTGCTTGAGAGTGTGTAATAATGAGGCAAGTGAATCCTGTTGTATTTTCTGTATTTTTCGTGAAAGTCAAAATACTCCTTCAATACATTTCCATAACCATCTGATCTGAAAGGACAGTACACTTCAAATGAATTGAGGCGATTCTGTACTTTTTTCATATAATCTGAACGTGAGCTTAAAACTGAAGGAAATACTATTCCTTTTCTGCTGTATGCCAATTTATCTGATTTGACCAGCTTCACACGTTTGGAAATGTTATATGCAGATTTGCCGGGCAAATACATAGGACAAATCAGCAATTTCAATTCAAGATATTGTTTCAGGGCAGAATAAAATTCTTCAAAAAGTGCCGCTGTATCCTTCTTTTGACTCGTGTTACTGAACCAATTTTCTCTGTGTGCAATAAGTTTGTTTGTGACAATTCCCAGATTGCATTGCTCATCACCCAGAATTTTGAGATCAAACTTCACACCCTTCGCATGCAAAAGAAGACTGCGAACTTTAATTAACCTGAACTCACGTGTATGTGCTGCATTGACGAACATTTGCACAAGAAATTCAAGTGCAATCTGAAATCCAATTTCTTCCGCTACAGGACTGCTCAGTGTTTCCTCATCCAGGATATGTCTTCCCCAAAGACAGTAATAAGGACTGAAAATTGAATACCTGACAGCTTCTCGGAAATATGACTCACTGCAGGCATACAGGTTATGAATGAATACATATCTGCCTTCATCATCCAGTATATCCAAAGGCTGTTTCAGAGATTTGCATCCATTTCTGAAGATAACTACGAGGTCGAGATCGGATATTCCCGGAATCCCGACACTACCCACCTGATAAACCGAAAGCACATCAGGAAGCTTAGTGAGAAAATCCAGCATCTTTTCCCGTTGAACATCATATAGACTTTCATCCTTCCACTCAGGCACATCAGTATATCTGTATGATCCTTTCATTCAAGCAATTTCTTTAATATGATGATCTGCCAGACCTGTCAAACTCAGACAGATCGGAACAGCCTCATTTCAATCCTGTTCGCGAACTCAGCCATTCTTTCGTAAAAGCGCTGGTCAATTATATTTCGCAGCTCTTCCGGAATACCCGGGCCAAACTTCTTTTTGTACATCATCCAAAAGTAGCCGTTTTTCTGCAGCCGATTCAACATTGAAGGACTAAATTCCTGCTTCCATGACTGGCGAATCTGCGACACTTCATCCATTACTTTCCACTCTCTCTCGCTGAAGTCGGCCGCAGCTATTTGAAAACTGTATTTTTTATGTATTCCTTTTTGATCCCTGGCTTGTACATAAAGCACTGGCAACATCATGAATTCACTCAGGATACTTTTAAGCTGAAATAAATTTGCAGGCTGGTTCTCCGGAGTTTTCATCTTCCTGATTCTTCTGCATGCGCTTTTTAAGCCTGAGAAGAAATCTATGTACTCTGGCACTCTGTATTTAACATTAATTCCTTTGTTTTGCAGCAAAGATTTTGACTGCGCAAGGACTGCCGAGGGTAAGTAATTTTCAGGATAACATTCCATGTCATTTTCTGTCATGATGAACCATCCGTGATGCTGCAAAGGATCAATTCGGTACATGACAGCTCCAAGGCGATTGATTTGCATTGCAAGTCTAGCAAGCCTCGAAGGCTCTTCGAATACCTGGTCTTTGATTATAATCAACCCGTCAAAATCGCTGTACGCAATCTCTTCACCAAGTGCGATGCTACCATGCACGTATGCTCCCGCCAGTTCTGATTCCAGGCTTTTAAGTCCGGACATGATTGCCAGCAAATGCGGATTTTTACCCTCATAAACCGGAATGACAACTTCCTGTTCTTGTCCGCAAAGCTCTCCCGACTGTAAACTTTTCCATTCATCAATCACTTCCCTTGTGTGCCTCTTAAAAGGAAGCAAAGGATGAGCGAGAGATAAAATTCCGTCAAGGGGCCCGAAGCGGGCGCCGCTGAAATATGCCGTAAGGAGTTTGCGTTGCAGAATCAAGGGGGGAAAAATAATGCAGAAAGGCAATTTTATATCAATCTTTAAGCTAAAAGTTTCAAAGTATTGAGTGTTAAACGCTATTTTTTCGCAAATTGAAACATTCGCATATATAAAAAGTTAAATCAGATTCCCCGCCTCAAGTATGAAAGCAGATAATTTCAAGACCACCCCGAGCATAGTCTCACAAAAGCAAGCAGATAACAGGAAGGAACTATTGGACCTTTTTAACGAGAGCCCGATTCCAGACGAGGAACTTCTAAGGAATCTCGGACTGTATCTGAATCCTGCCGATCTTCGGAAATTCCTGTTCATGAATGACATGTACACAAAGAACATTTCTGTCCACGGTGTAATCATGGAGTTCGGAGTGCGATGGGGACAAAATCTCTCTCTGCTGCAGTCATTACGCTCCATTTACGAACCCTTTAACTACAGCAGAAAAATAATCGGCTTCGATACCTGGGAGGGATTCCCTTCTGTGCATGAAAAGGATGGAAAAGAAGAAAACATACAGAAGGGAGGATATTCCGTTACACGCAACTACGAAACTTACCTGCAGAAACTTCTTAGAAACCTGGAGAAAGAAAGTCCGCTTGATCATATGCAGAAATTCGAGCTGGTCAAAGGCGATGCTATTAAGGAATTGGACAAATACCTTATTGCTCATCCCGAAACCATTATTTCCATGGCCTATTTTGATTTCGACATTTACGAGCCGACAAAAAAATGTCTTGAGCTAATCCGCCCTCATTTGACAAAGGGAAGTGTCATCGGCTTTGATGAACTCAATCAGCCTAAATTTCCTGGTGAAACGGTGGCTCTCAGAGAAGCCTTCGGACTTGACCGCTATAAAATTCAGAGAAGCCCCTATAGCCACTACCAGTCATATATCATTATTGACTGATTAAAGCTGGCTGATAAACCGGATAATTTCTGTAGCTCTGCTTTCAAAAGAAAGCTTTTCAGAATCTTTCTTTGCTTGTTCCGCCAGCATTCTTGCAAGAATCCTGTCTTCCATCAGTTTTCTGATTCCTTGCGCCAGATGTTGCGGTGAATCTTCTTTTACAAAAAACACATTCGTTTCGTTGAGTACATCCTGTGTAGCCGGGAAATTCGGTGTGATGACAGGATTGCCGGTTGACAGATATTCATTAATCTTTTGAGGATAATTGAATTCAACCATGTGATCTCTGGAGGTGTAGTAGGACACCAGAACATCTGCGGCAAGCTGGTAATTCCTGATCAATGTACTGTCGTCCATGAAACCGGTAAACATCACATTAGATATGTGCCGCTCCTGGCAGTAAGTTTTCACTTTGCGTACTACAGATTCACGGCCACCGGTAAAAAGAAAAACGTACTCCTTAAGCAAAGCAGCTGCGTCAAGAATATAGAGCACTTCCTGCACATCAAGACCAAGTTTTCCTGTGTACACCACCAGTTTTTCACTATCCGCAATGCCTATTCTATTTCGTGCTTCTGTCTTGCTTACATCGTTTTTGTAAACCGGAACTGGAGCGAGAGACAGCAGAAAGCGGCTTTCATCCACCTTCGCAATTTTTTTAATGGCCTCCTTGGTTGATGTAACTCCTGCAAACACTCCGTCAGAATTATTGAGCACCCATCGATATGTTCGATTGTTCTTTACTTCTGCCGCCATGAATACGACTTTCCACTTGCATAAAAAAGGAAGGTACTTTTTAAACAGCAGCGGCGGGATGAGCGATTTGGCATCTCTTGAAAAAAAAACATACTTTTTTCCACTGAATATGTTTTCGAAAAACATGATCATAGAGTGAAATGAATATGCCAGCATCATCTGCATAAATCTCATCCACTTTGATGAATTTTCAAAAAGGACGGTTGGCAGCAGCCTGGTTTTAAACTTGTGTTCAAGTCCGTAACATGAAGCTATATCTTTTTTCCTGATGTTCTCTTTCATATATGTATAAGGATATACCAAAGAGATTTCAGCACCTTTGCCTGCAAGAGCATCACTCATCCGCATGTCAAAAATCCTGTTGGTTGTCGGCCTGAGGATACAATAAGGAGAATATATAATGACTTTAAGGTTCTTCATTACCAATATTCCTACAACGCTTTAACCTTTAAACTCATGTTCAAGAACTGACATGAGGATATGATTTCGGAATTCGCCCTGCTTGAAAACATCATCCCGCAAGATTCCCTCTTCTGTGAATCCGCAACTTTTATACACTCTGATTGCAGGAGCATTGTCTTGTCTGACTTTCAAATAAATCCTGTGCAAATTGAGGTCATGGAATCCGAATTTCAGCGTTTCCCTGCAGGCAGCTTTCCCGACTCCTTTGCCGGAATGCTCAGGACTAATCAGGATTGCAAATTCTGCCTGACGGTGCACCAGATGTATGTTCTTCAGATAGGTCAGTCCGACTAAATCAGCACTTTGAAGCAACTCAACACCGAAAACAGAATTCGGCAGATTGGATCCAATCACAGTTTTTATCCATTGCTGCTCATGTTCAATACTCACATGAAAAGGCTGCCCTGAAAAATCATTTCTGACATCAGGTAAATTCCTCCACTTCCACGTAATCTGCGCGTCTTCCAGCGTCAGGGATCTAAGTTTAATCATGTATGTGAAATTAAGGATTCACAAGGTCTTTTTCACGAAGCCGGTATCTTTGAAGAATAGTGCGATATTTTTCAGCGTGAAGAGAATGTTTCTTATCCCAGTCCGATGTAAGCTTTTCATAGAGCCTGGCATTGTGTATTCTTTTTCCTATGAAGAATTTTTCTGTGTTACTTGAAAAATTCAGCTTGAACTGCAGCAGAGGATCGTTCTGATCAGCAGTGACTCCTCCACCCAGATGAATCTTCGACAATCCTTCTTTCTTACACCATAATACCCCTGAATGAAGCAAGAGGTTGCTCACACCGATTTTTTTTCCATCCGCATCCACAGAAGATAAAAAATAATGTCCTATTCCTTTACCTTTAAGGAAAACCGCTGCTCCGACGGTTTCCTGCTTTAGCTTCACGGTAATCAGCACTCCTTTGGATTGTAACAGCTCGGACAGAAGCTGAAAAAATCTGTCTGAAAAATAATACATGGGAGCGGCATGTAAGGCACGCATATTGTCGACGTAAATTCTTCTGAACTCTTCAAATGCGGAATTAGAATACTCTTCAATCACAGTAGCATCATGGAGACGGGCCTTGCGAATCTTGTTTCTGTTAGGGCTGCTGTATGATTCCCAAATTTGCTTTTCCTCCCGTTCAAGATTGAGATAGACATAATCTCTCAGAGGAATCAATTTCATGTCGTCAACTCCTTGCATCATCCTTGAATTATGAAGGAGCGGATGAAATCTCACAAACTCGGAAACGACATTTATCTCTCCGCAAAATTGCCTGAAACTCTCCTGAGCTTTACTTACGAATGACACTGAATTAGTGCTGCTGAGCGGACCTGTGTATCCATATGCTGACTCAATATCATAGCATGAATCAGACTCAGGGCTCTCTTCGATGGGGCAAAGCATAAAAGGATATGCAAAAATATTTCCGCCTTCTCTGTAGACAAACAAATGAGCTTTGCCGTCTCCGTTTTCCTCATACATCCTGTGGTATTCAGAACTGAAGTTGATGTCCTGTAATTCATCCGGCAAAGCTGAAAGAATTTGGTTCCATTCGGTTTGCCGGTTCAGATCAAGGATTTCCGTATAGTAATCCTGACTCATTTTTCAGTGTTTGTTTTTTAGTACAAACTCCTTGATCTTTCTGCACACTGTCAGTATCTGGCTGCGTGTCAATTCAGGAAAACTTGGGAGAATCAGGCATTGCGCATTCAACATGTCAGCAACTCTATTTTCAGACTTGATGTCTTTAAGATGAGCATGCTGGTTTATTGAATAAAACATAGGCCTGGTCTCAATATTGTTTTCAAAGAGGAAAAGCTCCAGCATTCGTTTTTTTTGAAGATCGAAATTGATGAATCTCACTGCGAACATCCACTGAGCATGAACAGTCTCAGGCTCACTGAGCTGAAAAGAAATTCCTTCAACATCTTTCAATTCATTCATGTATAAATTGAAAACTTCTGCTTTTCTTTCACGTATTTCCGACTGTATCAAAAGTTGTCCGTACAAAATGGCTGCCTGAATATTTGTCATTCTGTAGTTATAACCAAGCTTGTCGTGAATGTATCTCACGCTGGACTGCCCTTGTCCTCGAACAGAGTTGAGGTATTCAAACAATTCTTCATCGTTCGTAAACACTGCCCCGCCTTCACCGCTTGTAATGGTCTTGTTTCCGAAAAAAGATACGGAAGACATCAGGGAAGCCGTACCGCTAAACTTGTTCTCGTACTTGCCAAAAAGTCCTTCGCAATTATCTTCCAATATGTGAGCTCCCCTGTATTGCCTTGATAGTGCAGGAACATTCTGAATGTTACCCAGATTGTGCACTACAAGAATGGCGGTATCATCGCCGATCTGCCCGATCTTTGAAGCATCCATATTCCATGTATCAGGATTTGCATCCACAGGTTTCAGCTCAAAACTTCCGGAAAATAAAAAGCTGTTCCACGCAGCTACATACACATTGTTCGGAACGATGATCTTTTTTACAGTAGGATATTTATACTGCATTCCCAATGCAAGCATATGAGTGGCACAAGTGCCATTGTTGACCATGATCAAATACTTGCATCCAATGCTTTCTTTAAGCAATTCCTTCGCCTTGTCTATATAGACCCCTTGAGAAGATATCCAGGTCGAATCCAATGCGTCGTGCGCATACTTTAATGATTCTTTAGGAAGATATGGCTGGTAAATTGGCAACATAGAGAGTCAGAAGCTGAATGTGTTTTTACTCGCTAACAGACTAAAAGTTACTGAAAAAAGCCGGGATTATTGCCTGCGTTTGACAGCTGCTCCGCCTTTGGTATAGAACTGAATACCGCAGATATTGCTTGAATTCACAAAATCCCTGAATGAATTGTTTTTGTGTACATCATCCGAAAGAATCAAGCCTTCTTCCTTAATGCTATCATATACAGCTCCAAATTCAAACATCATGTTATCATAGCTATGGTCACTGTCGTGAAAAAAGATGTCAATCTTTCCAAGCCTCTTTATGAGAGCAGGTAACAATTCAGATGACGGACCTAACTGAAGCTCCCAGCGTTGCCGCAGAATGTCCGGAACAACCCAGCCAGATTGCTGGCTGATATTCGCAGGATTATAACTTTTGAGATCAAGATTCGGAAGGTCGATGGAATACAGATTTCCGGTACCGTTCCTGTGCATGGCGTTTAGGATAGTCCAGGAGGAAACTCCGTGAGCAACACCTGTCTCAACCATGAGTTCAGGCCTTGCGCATCTTACGATGTAATACAGAAACTTCCCGAACAAATAGGTGGGCATGTTACCTGGAAGTGCAACACCGGGTATATTGCGCATAGGGATGAAATCACCTGCACGTATTTCATTCAATGCCTGATTTGAAAGAGACTGGTCAAACTTTTTCCCGAGAAGCAATTTTGCAGATCGCACCAGCATTCGTTCATGTAAATCCATTTTTCTTCCAAGTGCGAATTTGGCCAGTGCGAATGGATGACTGATAAAGCTGAATTTGTTGTATTGAATAATCATAAACTTTGTCTAAGACAAATGGCTTTCTATTGTTTTCATTCTCCTGTCGGCCATAAGGCCGAACAGCGCAAGATTGAGAATGTTGACGAGCAGCAGAACCATAGCCATTCCCTGAGCCTGTAGTGAGGGTACTATCAGGTAACTGAGAACTATTCCCGCAAGTATGGTGACAAAATACACATTTAAACGTTCCCTGATCAGGCCAAGGCTTTGAACAAGTGGGAGCATCCAAAAGGTAATGCTGGCAAGAACGGCTCCAACTACGAAATAATTAAAAGAAAGGGCTGCAGGCAGATACTCTTTACCATACACAATCCCCATGATCAATTCGCTGAGAAATATGGCAGCAATTAAAAATGCAATACTGGGCAGAATAGTGATAGAAGTGATCCTCCTTAACATCGCCCTCATTTCAGGATACTTCTTTTCTGCCAGTAAACGTGAAAGTTGAGGGAAGATCGATTGTACAAGCGGATCCGAAAGTGTGAGTACAGAATAAGCCAGTTTTTTTGCTACACTGTAAAAGCCAACCTGCTCAACACTTGCAAATACCCGTAAGAGCACAATGTCTCCCTGAGAAATCAATGTCTTCAGAGTGTTTCCGAGTGAATTACCCAATACGTATGAGCGGAAATCACGAACATCGGGTTTTATCAGTTCCATTTTTGATTCATTCGCAGGTAGTAACTGGCTCTTCAATTCCCAAAACGCAAGTGCATTGCAGATAAATCCATTGATGAATCGGGTAAGAATTACCGCTGTAAAAAAGATGCTCAGATCCTTTGGAAAAAAGAATACAGCAATTGCGATCGCCAGGGTTTCAATCACATCCATGATCATCTGGATGACTGAACTAAGCCGGAATTTGTAATGAAGCCTCAGCAGTCCGCGACTGATTGAATTGACATATGTGATGCTTGCAGCGGCAGCAAATCCGACAATAAACCATTCCAGTCCAGGCTCAGTGAAGAAGGTAGAGTAAGAAAACCGACTGAGTACCGCCACAATAATGACCGAAACTACAGCCATGGCAAGGCTGGCATATACGCTCAGGCGGACAAGTGCAGTAAGTTTGTCGTATCTTTTTTCAGACTGGTAAATGGCTCCGTAACGAATGAGTGCTGTACCGATGTTCAGATTCAGGAACTCTTGTATGAGTCCGACAAATGCCACCACTACGGCATAGTTACCAAAAATCGTCACACCAAGTCCACGTGCAATGATAATTGAGCGAAGAAATGCGAGACCGGTGCTGAAGAAATTTGAAAAGAATACCCAGGAAGAGTTTCTGAATAAAGTCCTGCTTTCCGCATCGAGAGTTTTCCCGAAAAATTTCATGGGCTGTCGCTAAAAAAGTACGAATCCGGTATTCGGTTCAGTTAAGATGCCGACTCCTGTTTCTTCTTTTTCTTTTTTCTGAAAAACTTCTTTTTATTCCCGTTGTCATCTTCATAATAGCCATAACCACTGCCATAGCCATAGCCGTAACCATAGCCGTAGCCGTAACCGTAGCCATATCCATAAGGAAGGCTACCTGCTTTTACTGCATTCAGAAGGATGCTGAGGTTTTTAATTTTACCCTCTCTGTAGAATTTATTTATTATGTCCAGATGATGTCTTCTGGTAAGATTTTGCCGCACCACATAGATGGTGGAGTCGGCGTATTGAGTCAGCATCAGAGCGTCTGTAATCAGGGCTACCGGCGGTGAGTCCAGAATCACATAGTCGTAGTTTTCCTTCAGATATTCTATCAGCTCAGGCATCTTCGGACTCATGAGAAGCTCCGAG
Organism: Bacteroidota bacterium; assembly: GCA_003389385.1. Lineage (GTDB taxonomy): Bacteria > Bacteroidota > Bacteroidia > AKYH767-A > 2013-40CM-41-45 > QQVM01. Next base: position 8,234 of record QQVM01000024.1, on the reverse strand, counting down.
GGATTCGGCGGCTTTGGACCCGATAAAATGAAATCCAGGTTCACCAGATCTGACTTTTGAATGATGTCAGTCTTTTCAGCCACACCGATGAGGTAATTGCTGACTCCCACTTCACTTGAAAGATTAAATCTCTCAGGAGCTTTGGGTTTTCTCAAGTCAAATCCAACCAGTGCGGTTCTCTTACCTGACAAAGCGATGATTCCTGCAAGATTGAGCGCGCAGTAACTTTTTCCTTCAGAACTGATGGAAGAAGTCACCAGCACGGTGATGCACTTGTTTGAAACGGTATTGAAATACTGAAGATTAGTTCTGATGGAACGGAATGCTTCTGCAATGTATCCTCTGGGATTCTCACGTACTACCAGTTCTGATTCCGTATTGCTGAATCCGACTATTCCAAGCAGAGGAATGCTAGTTGATTTTTCAAGTGAATTTCTGTCACGAATCTTATCATTCAGCATGTCGCGCAAATAGGTAAATCCGGCAGGAAACACCAGCCCGACTAAAATGGCAATGGCAAATATTTCTGTTTTTACTGGTCTGATTGGCCGGTGCGAAGCATGTGCCCGGTCTATCAGTTTGTTATCGGAAACTGTAGATGCAAGAATAATGGCAGTTTCAGCCCTTTTCTGCATCAGATAAGTATATAATGAAGCTTTCACATTTCTCTGCCGTTCAATGTTCACCATTACCCTTTGTGAGCCCGGGAGCAATTTAATTTTACCTTCTATCCTTCCTAACTGAGATGTGGCTTCTGCTTGTGACGCCTGCAGTCCCTGTCTGATGCTCTTCACATTTTCAATCAGATCGCTCTTTGTATTTTGAATCGCCAGTGTCAGCTCAACCATCCTCGGATTATCAGGAGTGGCGCTGGTTGACAGCAAGCTTCGCTGTGATTCAAGATCATTGAGCATTGTAATCAATTTCAATAACAATGCATCCTCAATTCCTATACTGGCCGGTGAAAGGCCTTTTATATTCTTTCCTTCTTTTACATAGTTTTCCAAATAATTTAAAAAGCTGAGCTTCACATCTAGCTCGGAAATTTTCGCATCATAATTTTTCGCGCTTTCCAGATAAGCCTGTGCTTCTGAACTCACATCCGTGATTCCTTTTCTGGATCTGAATTCTTCATACTCGCCTTCAACCGCGTCAAGATCCTTGGAAATCAATGCAAGCTGGTCATCAATAAAGACAAGAGAATTATGGGCAAGTTCATTTTTTTCATCAATGTTGCTCTTGAGCCAAACTTCAACCAGTTTATTGATGAAATCAACAGCTTTTTCAGCAACAGGATCTTCAAGAGAAATCTTCAATATGGATGATTGTTTATTGGTTATGGCAATTGCCACAGCTCTCTGATACCTGTCAATAAGTCCGTCAATGGTATTCACCCTGATCACAAAATTTCTTTTATCGTATTCCGGGTTGTCAAACGCTTTATTATTGAAGAAATCTCTTTTCTCAATTCTGAAACTTCCCAAAGCATTTGAGACACGTTCGCCAAAACGGTAGGTTTCTTTTATCTCATTGTCGAGAGAAGGATTAAAAAAGGAAATCTCAAATTTGCTCGAACTGAGAATCGTAATCTTAATTGGCACCGAGAATGCGAAATATCTGAGTGAATCATCTTTAAATTCAATAGGGCAAATTTTATATAACTCTGTCGTTTTAATATTCCCTTTAAGGAAATAAGTAATGTTAAAATTGAGTGATTGTACGGTTTTGGAAATCAAAGACCGAGATTTAAGCACTTCAATTTCATTCTGGATATTTCGGTCCGTAGTGAAATCGTTCAGCTGCTTGAGAATGTCCGCAGCGTCTGTACTGCTTTTAGGCTGCTTGATCATCACCGTACCTGATGCACTGAAAACCGGAGTCGCGTACCAGGTGTAGTAATAAGCTATCAGCAGAGACATCACTATGCTGATGATGTACAAATACCAGTATCTGATGATATAATTAAAAAAGAAACCCTTCAGGTCAAACCCTGTTTCTTCAGCTTCCTGAAAATCCTGATTTGGGTTATTTATTTGAGACATTTATTGCTTGTATGCTTGAGATTTATGGTTGAGTTAGATTGAATATGGCAATAAGAGTTGCCAGTCCGCCAAAGACAACAGGCATCACCCTGTAATAGTTTTGAGACAGGAATCGTTTGTTTCGTGTTGGCTCTACGTAAATAATGTCATTGCAATGCAGATAATAGTAAGGAGAATTGAATAAATCGCGTTGAGTGAGGTTGATCGTTACAAACTCCTTTATTCCATTTTTTTCTCTGATGAGCAGAATGTTTTCCCTGTTGCTGAAAACCGTCATGTCACCTGCCAGCGCCAAAGCTTCCGGAAGTGTAATTCGCTCATTGGGAACCAAGAACACCCCTGGATGATTTACTTCTCCAAGCACAGTTACTCTATAGTTCCGGATGCTTAATTTAACGGAAGGATTAATGAGATATTTTTCAAGTTTGCGTGTAATGGAGTCTCTTGCTTCTGCCGATGTAAGCCCTCCAACTTTGACCACTCCAACCAGAGGCATTTGAATATTTCCCTTCGAATCAACTAAAAATCCTGTAGCCATGGAGTTGTCATCATTGGGATTTTCAGAATAATTAAAAAACTTGCTGGCCTCGGCGCTGATGCTGGCTACAAATATGTTCAAGATATCATTGGGTTGTATAACTGCAGTATACCCGGTATCACGGAATACTGACACAGTATCAGCTTTTTCTTTTGTTTGAAAGTAGACCACCTTTTTCTGTGACTGACATGCAAAAAGAAGCAATACAGGCAAGAATAAGAGGTAAATCCTTAGTAATTTTAATTTTTTTGCCCTTTTTAGATTCATGGACACATTCTTCTGGATGAATAAAATGTCTACAGAAGAATGACTAAATAGGTTTCAATAGGTAAAATTTTTATTGATATTAAAAAAATCAGTTGTCTGTATTGGATGAAGGCAGGAATGAAACAAGAAGAACCGGCTGACAATTAGTTTCTGCGAACCACTAACTTGCTCATGAATACTTCTTCCTTTGAAGTGATTCTGATAGTATAAAGCCCTTCAGGCAGGTTTTCCGGAAAACTGAAGTAGCAAATGCCATTTTCGTCGGCATTGATGGAATGAGAAACGTGTACTGTAGAACTGACAGAATTGATGATTTCTGCGCGTGATTGCCTGTCGCAAGATGGAATTCCTATTACGTACACCCCTTTACTTGCAGGATTGGGATAAATGCTGACAAGTTCTGATTTTTTGCGGTTGCGAATTGATATTGGTTCGAATACTTCACTTCGGCCGTCATAGTCAACTTGCGAAAGACGGTAATAACTCGTGCCCGGAAGGGGTGTAAGATCTTCAGCTTCATAATATGAGACTGTTGAAACTGTTCCTGAACCATTCACTTTAGCAATCTCCTCAAAGTGGACTCCATCTATGCTACGTTCAAGGATAAAATAATCATTATTTTCCTCTGAGGCTGTTGCCCAATACAATGAGATTTTATGCCCTGACTGTTTACCGTAAAAGGAAATCAAATTGACAGGAAGTGTGATGCAGTATACATTCGGTGATGGAGGTATAAAAATCGTATTCAGGTAAATCCTTCTCCCATTGATCATGCCGGATGCATTTGATCCGCCATAATCATGTCCGCCTAAGTAAAACAAGTTGCCGCCGCGCTGATTATTTGGAATCACTTTTGATCCGTTCATGAATTGATAAAAGGGAGAACTGCTTGTTCTGATCCCGGTGTAAGTTGTGGAACGAAATGAACCGCCTGAATTCCGGTCCCAGTACTGCAAACTGCCACCGGGATTAGTGAGGTTATTTTCGAATTGCATAACTGGCATATCTGCATTCATGTATGCAAGAGTGGATCCTGACTGTGATGTGATTCCGGTAGTTGTATGCAACGTATCATCATTTTCATAAGTTCTCACTCCAGCACATTGTGCTATGAAGTTGCCCCCGTTTTTTAAATAGCGATACACTGCGAAAGTGTGCAAAGTATCATTTGATGCATTCCAGTGCGGCTCCGACACAAGAGTATAACCGCACATAGGAACAATCTGGTTTGCCGGAATTATACTCACCCATGCAGGATTATTCATGTTTGCTTCCGTCAGGATACTACTATGGATATTTTGATTGCCCCCATTACTGCAAACTGCAATCCTGGGTTTAAAGTCAAGCGTATAACGAATATCAACATTTATACTTTCCGTAAGCTCATAAACCGCAACGCTCCCTCCAAAAGAGATCGCAAGATTTCTTGCTGCGGTTTTATAAGTGCTGTCAACTATGAATGGACCTGCTCTGAAATCAAACCAGTTTGGAAACTGAGTTGACGGAAGTATTCTTCTTGCATTAGCTGAAAAATCATTTCCATCCTTTGATTTGCCGCTTCTTATCGCCCATTTAACAGGAATATCATTTTGCAACATCAAATTGACCAAGCCGTAAGCTCTCAGATTGAAATACCCAGGAATAGATTGCTTAGCATTATCCATAGGAATTATGAGGGAACCTACAGGTATGTTTTCAAAGTTAGAAGCTGGAGCAGGCAGATCGTTTTGGGCAAATAGATTTCCATCATTATTTAAAAAAATTATACAAATAAAAAAAATAATCCTTTTACAGATAAACATGAAAATTGGAGTTGCTGTGAAAATGTAATTAGTTACATGAATATACTACAAATGTCTAAACTTTTATTACTTAAAGATAAGCCTTGAAAGTCTTAATTGTGGCTGATTTTGGCAAATGTAAGTTAAAACTTGGTCAAATTTTACCAATAATATGCGAAAGTTTTTAGCCTGTCCTGTGGCCGGAAAGACTTATTTAATAAACTATTAAAAAGATCAGAAATCCTTATAAGTGATGTCTCACTTTAATTGAATTCTACTAAAGAATTGCAAAGCTGCAAATTATCATTTCAGTTTTTGGTGAATACATTTTAGTGATTTGAAAAATAAAAGCCGAGAGCAAATGCTCCTGGCTTTTATAACTCAACTATTCTTCACTAAAGGATAAGATAAAATCGACTGGATGAGAATTTTCGAGAATATTCACTTTAATCAATATTCATTTTTCATTTACAATCCATCTGAAGATCGAATGAAAATCAACTCTTACCAAATTCCGGAATCAGGCCATTTTCCTGATTCCGGATATTTGATTTGCCTTAGCATTGTATCAATATGGACGAGCCATAAATACTCCGAAGGTTGCATTATTGTCAATGATGTTCATATCCAATCCATCTGTAGCTCCGTCACCGGTAATATCAGATAAATTGTAACCAAATGCGCCGAAGCTGGCATCATTGTCCACAAGATTCATATCAAGCCCGTCCACTGCTCCGTCATAATTTGTATCACCTCCGTAAATTCCAAACAATCCGGATCCAAGATTCTGCATTGGAGGAATAAAACCATCATCATATGCTTTGTTCAATGCATCCGTGAAATTGTATGAAGTATTTGAACTGAATGCAACAGGATTTGCACTCCAGGTTTCAACAGAATTACGGTGCTTCACTGCTATATAGAATGAGTTGCCTGTTACACTGCTTGGGAAGATAGCTGTTCCAGTTCCGTTATTCTGCAATAGAACTTTTACAGAATAATCAGGATTGGTATTGGATAGATTCGAAGGACTCCACCACATAATATCTATTGAATCAGATGCTGTAGGGTCTGTGGATAATCCAAGATCATACAAAGTGCTAATCATCAATCCACCGCCTATGTAATAACCCTCGAGTAATACGTTGAAGTTCAGAACTGTGTTGGTTGGACATGGATCAATTGTGAGATTCAGTGTATATGTATGCGGACAACCAGAGGCATTTGTACCCGTATGTGTATAAACTCCGCTTGCTGTATATGTGGAACCATTTACGGCCCAGGTATAAGTGTTGCAGGCTGTAACAGTTTCACTGGAACTGGTACTGCTGTTTATCACAAGATCAAGCGTGGATGTATGCGGACATCCTGATGCGTTCGTGCTTACATGAGTGTATGTTCCGCTCATCGTATAGGCCTGTCCGTTTACTCCCCAGATATAAGAGTCACATGCTACTGCTGATTCGAAGGAGCTGCTACTGTTGTTGATAGTCAGGTTCAAGGTAGCTGTGTGTGGGCAACCTGCAGCATTGGTAGACACGTGAGTGTATGTACCGCTGACTGTATAGGTCTGTCCGTTCTCAGCCCAGGTGTATGAATCACAAGCTGTGGCTGACTCAGTAGATGAAGTGCTGCTATTGACTGTCAGGTTCAGGGTAGCTGTGTGTGGGCAGCCTGCAGCATTGGTAGACACGTGAGTGTAAGTACCGCTTACTGTATAGGTCTGTCCGTTCTCAGCCCATGTGTAAGAATCACAAGCTGTGGCTGACTCAGTAGAAGAAGTGCTGCTATTGATAGTCAGGTTCAGGGTAGCTGTGTGTGGGCAGCCTGCAGCATTGGTAGTTACATGAGTGTAAGTACCGCTTACTGTATAGGTAGCGCCGTTTTCAGCCCATGTGTAAGAATCACAAGCTGTGGCTGACTCAGTAGAAGAAGTGCTGCTATTGATTGTCAGGTTCAATGTAGCTGTGTGAGGACATCCTGCAGCATTGGTAGACACGTGAGTGTATGTACCGCTGACTGTGTAGGTCTGTCCGTTCTCAGCCCATGTGTAAGAATCACAAGCTGTGGCTGATTCAGTAGAAGAAGTGCTGCTATTGATTGTCAGGTTCAATGTAGCTGTGTGAGGACATCCTGCAGCGTTTGTACCAACATGAGTGTAAGTACCGCTCACTGTGTAAGTCTGTCCGTTTACTGACCAGGTGTAAGAATCACAAGCTGTAGCTGACTCAGTAGATGAAGTGCTGTTGTTGATAGTCAGGTTCAATGTAGCTGTGTGAGGACATCCTGCAGCATTGGTAGACACGTGAGTGTAAGTACCGCTTACAGTATAGGTCTGTCCGTTCTCAGCCCATGTGTAAGAATCACAAGCTGTAGCTGACTCTGTAGATGAAGTGCTGCTATTGATAGTCAGGTTCAGGGTAGCTGTGTGTGGGCAGCCTGCAGCATTGGTAGACACGTGAGTGTAAGTACCGCTTACTGTATAGGTCTGTCCGTTTTCAGCCCATGTGTAAGAATCACAAGCTGTAGCTGACTCAGTAGATGAAGTACTGTTGTTGATAGTCAGGTTCAGGGTAGCTGTGTGAGGACATCCTGCAGCATTGGTAGACACGTGAGTGTATGTACCGCTGACTGTGTAGGTCTGTCCGTTCTCAGCCCATGTGTACGAATCACAGGCTGTGGCTGACTCAGTAGATGATGTACTGTTGTTGATTGTCAGGTTCAATGTAGCTGTGTGAGGACATCCTGCAGCATTGGTAGACACGTGAGTGTAAGTACCGCTTACAGTATAGGTCTGTCCGTTCTCAGCCCATGTGTACGAATCACAAGCTGTAGCTGACTCTGTAGAGCTGGTGCTCTGGTTGATAGTCAGGTTCAAGGTAGCTGTGTGAGGGCAGCCTGCAGCATTGGTAGTTACATGGGTGTAAGTACCGCTCACTGTGTAGGTCTGTCCATTCTCAGCCCATGTGTAAGAATCACAAGCTGTAGCTGACTCAGTAGATGATGTGCTGTTGTTGATAGTCAGGTTCAGGGTAGCTGTGTGAGGACATCCTGCAGCATTAGTAGTTACGTGAGTGTATGTACCACTTATTGTGTAGGTCTGTCCGTTCTCAGCCCATGTGTAAGAATCACAAGCTGTAGCTGACTCAGTAGAGCTGGTGCTCTGGTTGATAGTCAGGTTCAGGGTAGCTGTGTGAGGACATCCTGCAGCATTAGTAGTTACGTGAGTGTATGTACCACTTACTGTGTAGGTCTGTCCGTTCTCAGCCCATGTATAAGAATCACAGGCTGTGGCTGACTCAGTAGAGCTGGTGCTCTGGTTGATAGTCAGGTTCAGGGTAGCTGTGTGTGGGCAGCCTGCAGCATTGGTAGACACGTGAGTGTAAGTACCGCTTACTGTGTAAGTCTGTCCGTTCTCAGCCCATGTGTAAGAATCACAAGCTGTAGCTGACTCTGTAGATGAAGTGCTGCTATTGATAGTCAGGTTCAATGTAGCTGTGTGTGGGCATCCTGCAGCATTGGTAGTTACGTGAGTGTAAGTACCGCTTACTGTGTAGGTCTGTCCGTTCTCAGCCCATGTGTATGAATCACAAGCTGTAGCTGACT
>QQVM01000007.1 GCA_003389385.1 Bacteroidota bacterium | reverse complement strand
TAGTCAGGTTCAATGTAGCTGTGTGAGGACAACCTGCAGCATTGGTAGACACGTGAGTGTATGTACCACTTACTGTGTAGGTCTGTCCGTTCTCAGCCCATGTGTAAGAATCACAAGCTGTAGCTGACTCAGTAGAGCTGGTGCTCTGGTTGATAGTCAGGTTCAGGGTAGCTGTGTGTGGGCAGCCTGCAGCATTAGTAGTTACATGAGTGTAAGTACCGCTGACTGTGTAGGTCTGTCCGTTCTCAGCCCATGTGTAAGAATCACAAGCTGTAGCTGACTCAGTAGAAGAAGTGCTGCTATTGATAGTCAGGTTCAGGGTAGCTGTGTGTGGGCAGCCTGCAGCATTGGTAGACACGTGAGTGTAAGTACCGCTGACTGTGTAAGTCTGTCCGTTCTCAGCCCATGTGTAAGAATCACAAGCTGTAAAAGTTTCATTTGAAGTAGTACTGTAATTAATAGTTACAAGTGCGGTCACGACACTGTCACAACCATTTGCTGCAGTATAAGTATGTGAATATGTACCAGAGACATTCACAGTCAGTGCCCATGGCAATGTATGGCTGTCACAATCAGTAACGCTGAATGATGAACTTATCAAAGCCGGCTCAGTCACTGTGAGAGTACAGGTTGTCGTACATAAATTCTCATCGGTAAAAGTATAAACATATACTCCGGCAATTAATCCGCTGGTTGCCGGGCCACTGACATTTATCTGGCCTGTTCCGCCGGTGGCGCTTACAGATACTGAACCGTCATTGCCGCCGAAACAGCTCACATGGTTAACCACAGAACAGTTAGGGGTAATGGCATCTGGCTCGGTGATTGTAACTGTGCATACATCTGTACAACCATTTGCGTCAGTGACTGTGAAAGTATGGGTGCCTGCACTAAGATTGTTGACTGAAGGTGATACAGTATATGGTCCAGTTCCACCGCTGGCAGTAACCAGTGCTTCTCCGTCGCTGCCGCCGTTACAACTTACATGGCTGACAACTGAACAAGTGGCAACCAGCAAAGCAGGTTCAGTGATGGTAACTGTGCACTGATCAGTGCAACCATTTGCATCTGTTAATGTGAAAGTATGTATGCCTGCAGATAAGCCGCTCGGTGAAGGGCTTACTGTGTAAGGAGGTGTTCCTCCGTTTCCTGAAACAATAGCTTCTCCGTCATTTCCTCCAAAGCAACTGACATGGTTTCCAACTGAGCAATTGGCAACAAGAACATCAGGCTCAGTAACAACCAGTGTGCAATTCACAGAACAATTATTCTGATCAGTGAAGGTATATACATAAGTACCAGCAGACAGATTACTCGTAGCCGGACCAGTCATAGTGATTGTACCAGTTCCACCAGTCGCACTCACGGATACACTTGCATCAGACCCACCATTGCAGGAAACATGATTTATAACAGAACAGTTTGGAATGATCGCAGACGGCTGATCTATAATCACAGTGCAAGTAGTTGTGCAACCATTCGCATCAGTGACTGTGAAGACATGAGTCCCTGAACTCAATCCTATAGTAGCTGGAGAGACAGAATAAGGACCTGTACCTCCGCTTGCTATCACTTCAGCTTCACCGTCGCTTCCGCCGTTACAACTTACATGACTGATCACAGAACAGTTTGCAGAAAGTGCTTGTGCAGGCTGTGTAATTGTTACTGAACAGCTAGTGGTACAACCTTTTGCATCAGTTATGATAAATGAATGAGTTCCGGCGCTGAGCCCGTTAGGAGAAGGTGAAATTGAGTATGGAGCTGTTCCCCCGGAAGGAATAATATCAGCAGCTCCGTCACTTCCGCCAAAACAACTGACATGATTCAAAACGCCACAATTCACAGAAAGCACAGGTGGTTCATTAATAGTAATATTGCATGAAGCAGTGCATCCTTCACCATCTGTAACTGTAAATGTGTACGTTCCTGCAGACAAGTTAGAAGTAGCAGGTGAAACACTATATGGTCCTGTTCCACCGCTGAAACCGACAGAAACTAGACCGTCATTTCCTCCGTTACATGAAACATGATTAACTATGCTGCAATTGATGGTAAGCAAGGTTGGTTGTGTGATTGTCACATTGCATGTTGCAGTACATCCATTTGCATCAGTAATTGTGTAGGTATAGGTTCCTGCGCTCAACCCACTGGTTGCCGGACCAGACACACTCAAGGCACCTGTTCCACCACTTGGATTTATTGAGACAGCACCATCTGATCCACCGAAACAACTTACATGGTTAACCACAGTGCAATTCGGAACGATTGGTGTTGGCTGAGTGATTGTCACATTGCATGTTGAAGTGCAACCGTTCGCATCTGTAACAGTATAGACATAAGTTCCTGCAGACAATCCGCTTGTAGGTGGTCCGCTCACATTCAAGGTTCCGGTTCCACCACTTGGTACAACTGATACTGAACCATTGTTACCGCCAAAACAGGAAACATGATTAATCACTGAACAGTTAAGTAGAGGTAAAGGATTAATTGTAAGAGTAGTGTTGCTCTTTGATGTACATCCGGTGATGTTATCAGTAACGGTAACTGTATATGTAGTTGTTACGGAAGGACTCACTGAACCTGGATTCTGAACCGATGAACTGAAGCCAGCCGGATTGGAAGACCAAGTATACGTCACACCATTTGGCATGTCCATGGCAATAGACCAGTTTAGCAAAGAACCGGTAGTTCCACCGCCATCATCTAGTGCTTTCAAGGTCCATACTCCATTTGGATTTGAAGATTGAGTAAGGGTGCTGAACAGATTTTCAGGCCTGAAGGTGCCTGTGTAAGGATTCGTTCCAGTTGATAACAATGCCCCTGCATCTGAGAAAATGGTATTTGTAAAGTGCTGGTCAGTGCCGTTGGCTCTGTCTGCAACTAGACAAATGCTATGTCCTGCGGTAATTGTATTATAGAATGATCCATTATCAGCTTCAATCAATGCATTTCCACCTGGACGGATCAGATACAACTCAACTTCACCTGTTTTAGTGTGAGAAACGTTAACAGTTACTCGAAGATTAGAAACCTGAGACAATGTGCTTGGCGCACCAGAAATTGTAATTGTTCTAGATACACCTGTTCTGTTCTGATTGGGTATTGCACCACTTGTGGCGTTAGAACCAGAAACTGTTTGAGTGACGTTGGATGAACCGGTAGATGTCAGATTTGCAGATGCACCCTGACATATTGAAGCAGGAGTGACATTTGCAGTGGAGAATACTGTTTGAGACGGTTGGTTAATAACCACATTGCTTACGGTAAATGAACATCCTTTACTGTCAGTTACCACATAAGAATATGTACCTGCAGCCAGGTTATTAAATGTTCCAATACCGGTATACGGTGGTGTTCCTCCGTTTGCGGTGATTGTCACAGATCCATTTGAATGACCAAAACAGGTATTGTGCACTATACCGGAAGCAGAGGCAGTTAACACAGAAGGCTGAGTGATAATAACTGTTTCAGATGCTGTACAACCATTAGCATCCGTAGCTGTATAGGTATAGCTACCGGCTGATAGTTGGCTAGTCGCAGGACCGCTGATTGTAACAGTTCCGGTTCCTCCATACGCACTCAATGAAATCGCTCCATCATTCCCTCCGAAACAGCTTACATGATTGATAACTGTAGCATCAATCTGAACACTGGTGGTAGGCTGAGTAATGGTTGCAGTGCATGTAGCTGTACATCCCTCTGCATCTGTCACTGTAAATGTGTATGTTCCAGCTGCAAGACCGGTAGTGGCAGGACTTACAGAATATGGGGCTGTTCCACCGACACCGTTAACTTGCACGGCTCCGTTAGATCCGAAACGGCAGCTCACATGATTTATTACACTGCAGTTAGCTGAAAGGACCGAGGGTTGGGTAATTGTCAACGAACATGAAGTGGTACAGCCCTTGGCATCAGTAATGGTATATGTGTAAGTACCAGCTGATAGTCCTGTCAATGGGTTGCCTGTTACTGTATATGGCGCGGTGCCTCCGCTGCCGGTCACTGATACTGATCCGTCAGAGCCGCCGTTGCAGCTTACATGCTGTATGACCGAACATACGCTGGTCAATTGCGTCGGTTCGGTGATGGTCACGCTGCAGTTGGCTACGCAGCCGCTGGCATCCGTCACTGTATAGTTATAGGTTCCTGCGGATAAGCCCGTCAATGGATCTCCGCCGATGGTGTAGGGTCCTACTCCACCGCTGCCTGTCACAGACACCGATCCGTCATTGCCGCCGTTACAGCTTACATGCTGGATCACGCTGCAGTTGGCCACAACCGGTGTTGGTTCGGTGATAATCAGCGTGCACTCTGCGGTGCATCCGTTTTCATCTGTCAAAGTATAGGTGTAACTGCCGGCTGAAAGTCCGCTCAGGGCTGGTCCGCTCACTGTGATGTTTCCTGTGCCGCCCGTGCCGCTCACCGAAACCGATCCGTCTGATCCGCCATGGCAGGTCACGTGCGTGAGTACGCTGCAGTTAGGTACAATTTGGGTTGGCTGACCAATTGTAACATCACAAGTTGCAGTGCAACCATTATCATCAGTCACGGTGATGGTGTGGATTCCTGCAGTAAGGTTGGAAGGTGTAGGAGAAAAAGTGTATGGAGGAGTCCCGCCACTGCCCACTACATTTGCGGATCCGTCTGATCCACCAAAGCAGCTTGCATCATTTACAAAAGTACAAGTAGCAGAGACTGCACTTGCCGGTTCTGTTATGGTTACCGTACACGTTGCTGTACAACCATTAGAACCGGTAACTAGGTAATTATACGTTCCGGCAGAAAGTCCGGTCAATGGATCTCCGGTTATAGTATACGGAGGTGTACCTCCTGTAGGATTAATGGAAACTTCTCCATCAGATCCACCTAAGCATGAAACATTTTTCGACACAGAACAATTTGCCTGAAGAATCGCTGGTTCATTGATTGTGACTGTACAGCTCCCGGTGCATCCATTGGCGTCAGTAAATACATAGGTATAGCTTCCTCCGGATAAATTCGTTGTGGGAGTGCTGGATGTCAAAGTGAGTGCGCCTGTACCGCCGCTTGCAGAAACACTAACTTCACCATCAGATGTTCCATTGCAAGTAACATGCTTGATGACAGTACAAGTTACGACCACAGGTTGTGGCTCTGAAATTATAACGTTGCAGGTGGCAGTGCATCCGTTCGCATCTGTCGCAGTAAATGTATGAGTGCCTGCTGACAGCCCCGTAAAAGTGGATGGAGATATGCTTATAGCTCCTGTACCACCTGATGCACTCACTGAGACTGCACCATCGGAGCCACCATTACATGTCACATCATTGACAAGTGAACAAGAAATGCTGACAGGTGAAGCCGGCTGAGTAATGGTCACACTGCATGTACCGGTGCAACCGATGGCATCAGTAATTGTATAGTTGTATGTGCCAGCCGACAATCCGCTTGTTGGGTTTCCGGAAACAGTATAAGGAGCAACTCCACCAGTTCCAACAATGTTAACAGATCCGTCATTCCCTCCTATACATGATACATGAGAAATGACAGAGCAATTACCACTCACATTGGAAACATTTACAGTTGCATTACCCTGTACTGAACAACCAGTGACAGCATTGGCTATGCTAACTGTATAAGTTGTGGTTACTGTAGGAAATACAGCTCCTGGATTTTGAACATTTGAAGTAAAACCAGCTGGACTGGAAGTCCAAGTATAAGTTAAACCGGTAACAAGATTCATAGTAATAGACCAGTCATCCAATGTTCCAATATCCCCAGCAGAAGCGTCATCAACAGCTCTTAGAGTCCATGTCCCGTTTGGGTTTCCTGTTAGTGTACTGAAAAGATTTTCTGGTTTGAAGACTCCTGTATAAGGGTTATCACCTGATAATACCGCACCATTATCTGAGAAGACTATATCAGTCAGGTTAGCTCTTGAGGCTCCTTCTTTATCTGCAATAAGGCATATGTTGTGGCCAGGAGTAATTGTATTATAATAGTTTCCTGTGGCAGTAGTTGACAAAGCTGTACCGCCTGGCCGGGTAAGATACAATTCAATATCTCTGGTACGAGGATGAGTTACGTTTACTTTGACAGAAAGATTGGTAACCAAAGACATGTCTGAGGGCGCACCAGAGACTATAATTGATCTATCTAATCCGGTAGGAACCTGATTTGGAATGGCACCGCCAACATTATTTTCAAAAGTAGTGAGTGGGAAATAATTGCTGGTACCGCTTGATGAAAGGCTGGAACTTTGACCGGGACAGATTGACCCAGGTGTAGCTGAAACAGAATTTAAAGTTGGGACTGGCACAAGTTGCAATTCATGAGAAGCCCCCATCTGTACAACACAACCTATCGTCGCATGAATCGCATTAACAGTGTAAGTGCCTGCGAGGTTTTGTATCCCAAACGAAATTGCTGATCCGGTTCCTGAGACTGCACTGCCCTGATTCACTCCGTTGCGTCTCAGCTGATAATTCACTCCGGTTTGTGATCCGTTAAGCCCAAGTGCTGTTCCGGATGAACCCTGGCAAATATAATTAGACCCTGTAATAGAAAACTGGGTGAGTGCAGGATACACCACAACTTCTGCATGATCGGAATTATCTGCAGGACATGTGCCATTCACCACTACAGCTCTGTACCATGTAGTTGTAGTCAGATTCGAATAATTAAGCGTATTTGTGGTGTTGGCAATGTCAGTCCATAATCCACCGCTGTTGGTGGAGAACTGCCATTTCTGAATAAGAGTTTCATGGTTAACCAATGTAAGCGTGCCAGAATTTACACCAGAACAAACGTTCGTGCTTACAGGTGTTACTTCACCTCCAAAACTTGGCACATCCAGATTCAAGGTGGCTACATTGGAAAAAGTAGTATCGGTTCCTTTGATGTATAGTACGCGATAGTTTCCAATGTGTGGCACATCTGCAGAGGCAATTGAATAATTAGCAGAAGTGGCTCCTGCAATATTTCCCCAAACACCGGATGATTGTTTCTGCCATTGGATGGATGTTTGATTCAAGCCGGCAGATGTGAAATTCACAGGCGACAAATAACAAACCGTTTGAGAAACAGGATGAGTAGTTATTACTGCCGGAATTGCAGTTATTTTCAGATTATCTATTTGTATGGTAAGATTTTCAGAAGTGAAACTGAACTTTATATTATTCAGATTAACTCCACTTGTTGTGACAGCAGTCCCTGATGAAAAGCGGGTTGTACCAAGCCATACATCATTCAGATTATTATTCAGAGTGGATGCAGAACCATTGGGTCCTGTGTATGTTATTTGAGATCCTGAACGATTAAGCACCCAGGTGACAGCCACAGTCGTGCCACTTGAGAAATTGGATGAATTACTTCCCGATGCTGATTTAATTCTGAAGTTTGTTCCACTCCTCGGTTCAATGTCAATGTATGAAAAGGTTGAGGCATTAGCCTCGTTGGTCAAAGCGGAAGTAAATCCAGAACCAATGGCCAACCTTGAACATACAGGAAGATTAGCCGAATTGTTACCTGTCACAGTTAAATTGTAAGTAACAATTAATGCTGTAGGGCTGCCTGTGAAATTCGTTGATCTCACAGCAATGCCCGCTCCCCCGGTTCTTGCAAACTGCAAAGTACCGTTATTTATGCTTACTGTAGTTCCCGTACTGGTGCTGATAGCATTAAACTGAGCAGTACTTGGATTTGTGGCATGCACGTAATACGATACAGTCGAAGATGTATCAAAATTCTGATTGAAATAAGTCTGCGCATCAGCAGATTTTTGCATTAGTGTGAATGCAAACATTATAAGAATTGAACACGGTAGAAGCATTTGCTTCCCCATCAGGGAGTGGTAATTGTGTTTCATGTTTTTGTGGCTTATTCTTTAACCGAAGTGTGATGATTTATTCCTGTGACATTATGTTGATGAATGATGTTGATAGCAATGATGTGAATCAAAAAAACAAACAGGTCGTCGCAGGCAACCATTAGCAAACGTGATATAAAATGGATTCAGTTCGGACTTAACCAAAACAATTGATCTGAAAAAGATTAACAGGTATTTTCTATCAGACTGAAACATGCATATACAAAGCATTAGATGCTTCAAAAATCCGATAAGAATTAATTTTTCGCAATTTTATATTGATAATCTCCTCCCTTATTTGGCGGATGAACCAAAATGCTTGGCCAACATTTGCCAAAAGCTACGCCTGAAGCGGTTTTCAGAGAATCAGTTCATTTTATCATACTTAAGTAGTATGACTGATAAAGACTGATTAAAATTTTTAATTTTTAATACTAAAAAGCCAAAAGCAGAATGATTGAATAGAAGAAATAAATAATGGCTAATCAAAAAGGGTGGGTTGAGCCTGAAACCCGCTTCAAATAAAAGAAATCAGATGGTTCAAAATATCATACAGAAGCTGAATCACTCTTCATGATAATCACTTCATCCAGTCGAAAATCTTTTCTGAAATATATTATTCCTGAATTATCATTCCATCGCTTTGATTTCTTTCGGCTCTTCTTCATCATTTTCTTTGTATGTTTCTTCTGAATTTTCAAGTGGCGCTTCTTGCCTTTCTCAATTGCTTTTTCCTTTTTCTTCTTTTGCAGAGCTTTCTTTTTATCCGCTTTCTTTTGTTGTGCAGAAGATGGCTTTGGCTTCGGTGACCGCGAATCAACATCCATCTCCTGGGCTTTCACAGAAACTGAAAACAACAAAACACAAATCAAAGTATAAACTGCTCTTAGCATTCCGTTGAAGAATCAAAGATTTGGATTAACTCTTAACTTCAAGATCCATCCCGCAATGCGGACATTGGCCCGGACTTTCTGACATTACTTCAGGATGCATAGGACAGGAATATTGGCTTGAAGCTTTCTTAGGTTCAGATGTCACCTCTGACGCAGCCGCAGCCTTTTCCTGCTTTTCATTACTTTTACATGCTGCAAATGATAAAGCAGTTGCAATGGCGATGAAATAAAAAACTTTTTTCATTTTCTGTTGTATTGGATATATCAAAAATAACAATAATTACCGGGTGATTTCTGATAAAACGATGAATAGCAGAAAAAATTTCATCAATAAAAAACAAGTTTTCCCGACTGATGCAATCGCAAAAGCATCGTCGAAACCTGTTTTCAAATTTCATTCTTTCATCGTGATTGGAACGATAATGTCTATTGCTTTCTCATTTTCTTCCTGCAAGAAGGATAAGGTATATCAGGATATTCCTAATGTTTCTGTAAACCTTGCTCTTCAACTCAGCCTGCCTGAATTTGCTTCACTTAACAGTGTAGGTAATTCAGTGGAAATTGCAGGTGGCTACAAAGGCATACTGGTATATCACAGATTTCAAAATGATTTCGTGGCATTTGAACAAGCTTGCCCTTATGATCCTGTGGAACCCAACTCATTTGTCGAAAAAGACGCAAGCGGTGTGATTGGTGAAGATAAAAACTGCGGAAGCAAGTTCGGACTCACTGACGGGCATGTGATCAACGGGCCTGCTACCAAGCCATTGAAGCAATATACAACGGATTACGATGCCGGAAGCCGTACGCTTTATATCTTCAACTGAAAAATCTCAGGAATCTTCTTTTCTTAAGAAAACCGTAGATGTCGGATAAGCGAAATCGCTTCCGTTTTTTCTCACAATCTCCATTATTTTAAAATTGATTTCTTCCTGCACACGCAAAAAATCTTCGAGCTCAGGCGTGCGTGCAAGGTAAATAATCAAAATATCCAGAGAACTTTGTCCGAATTGATTAAAACGTACCACTCGTTTAGGCTCCAGCAATGGATGCGTGTCAAGCAATGCGCTGATCTCAGATACAATGTCGCGAATCTGTTTTTCTGTTGTGGAATAAATAAGACCCACATTGAATCGCGCCCTGCGTACAGTCCGCTCGGTATCATTATTAAGTTCGAAATCCACCATTTTCTTGTTCGGAACTGTCACAAGCATTCTGTCAAGCGATCGAATCCTTGTTGAACGAAAACCGATGCTTTCCACCCTCCCTTCAATATTCCCGACTTTAACCATATCACCGACAACAAAAGGCTTATCAAGAAAAATGGTGAATGACCCAAGCAGGTTTTCAAGTGTTTCTTTTGCAGCCAAGGCAAAAGCAAGTCCTCCGATACCAAGTCCGGTTACAAGTGAAACAACATTCAGATCGAAGACTGTAGCCAGCATGATCATAAAACCAAATCCTGCAATGAGAATTTTAACTGCCTCTTTCGCAAATGGAACCAACTGATCATCGAGTTTGCTCTCAGTCAATGCAGCCCGAGCTGACAGAACAAGTCCAATGAAATCAACAACCCGGAGAATCAGCCATGTAAATGCGACAATGATTGCACCCTGGAAGATTTGATGCAAAATATATCGCACTCCAAAGACATTGCCGGGATCGAGCTCCCATCCTGCAGGAAAGGTAAGCCTGTCGAAAGCCAGGTATATCAGAACAACAAGAATGAGAAACCCGAAGGGTTTGTGTAGCAATTCTATGAACTTCTCTACTCCGATTGTCTTTCCGTAATTGCGGAAGAGACGATAAAGAATCCGGCTTAAAATTTTCGCCAGAAACTTTTTAAGAATAAGTCCGAAAATTAAAATTCCTGCAAACCACAGGTAATCTTCGAGGGTGTTTCCGAGAAAAGTTTTGTGCAAGTACTCTTTCATAGCATTGTTCTTCCAAACCGGAACATATCAATGAATCTTATAATAAGCTTCCGCTTATGTCATTTCAATAAATTCCCGAGAGCCCACTCGAGGGATGTCCGGCTGAAGCCTGTCCCACCTGAATTCAATTCCATCACATGTTTCAGTGCATCTGCAATACAGGATGAAACATCGTCGAAAATGGCGCTATCTTCAATTTTTACATCATCATTCATAAGGTATCGGAATACTCTGGCCATTCCGCAATTGGCAATAAAATCAGGAATCACTGCAACTGAATTATCTGCAAATTCAGCAATGGGCCCGAAAAAAATCTCGCTGTCTGCGAAAGGAACATTGGCTCCTGAGGAGATAAGCTCAAGGCTATTATCAATCATTGTTTCCAACTCTGACTTCTGAACAAGCCTAGAAGCTGCGGCCGGAATGAATATTTCAGCTCCCGTATGCCAGATTTTATCCTTTATTTCATCAGCAGAAATCATGTCCCTTGTGAAAAGTTGATTTCCGTTTCTTTCAAGAAAAAAGGTCTTGACCTGTTCCGGGCTGAATCCTCGCTGATTAATCACACCACCGTGACGGTCTATAATTCCGGTGATTTTGACACCGTGTTGAGAAAGATAATACCCTGCAGCGGCACCCACATTTCCCCATCCCTGTATAATGGCCCTTTTACCGTGAATGTCCTTTCCATTCAGACGATAATAATGAAATACCGATTCCGCAACTCCGTAGCCTGTTATCATGTCTGCCACAGTTATATTCCTGTCCAAATCGGGACTAAACTGCGGATTATCGAGCACTTTTTTAACACCAGCCTGAAGCTGCTGAATGATCTTGTTCTTGCGTTCTGCGCTCGCATGAAAGTGCGCGTTCACAGTTCCTTCCTGAGGATGTTTCAGGCCCAATGAAGCTGTGATAGGTATCACTTCATGGATTTCATCCACGTTCAAATCTCCGCCGGTACCGTAATAGCCTTTTAAAAGCGGCATAACTGCCCGATACCAACGCTCAAGAACCCCCTTTTTACGAGGATCGTGAGGGTCGAAGTTGATACCTGACTTTGCACCTCCGATCGGCGGTCCGCTGATGAAGAATTTAATCTCCATGGTTTTTGCCAGTGACTCTACCTCATGCCTGTCTAGCCCTTTACGCATCCTGGTCCCGCCCCCGGCCGAACCGCCACGCAGTGAGTTAATCACAATCCAACCTTCGGCCTCAGTTTCGCTGTCCTTCCACTCGAACACAATTTCAGGTCTTTTCCCTTCAAACTGGCGGATGAGATCCCTCAATTGAACCGCAGTATATGTTTCAATATTGTCTTTCATCGTAATTTTAAGCTTTGCAAACCTACATCAAATAGCTGAAAAGGCAAAGAGAGGATCACCCAGGCACTTAGACAAATCATGATAAATGCAGGGATTCGAGAAGAAAAAAAAATCTACGATGGATGATTTTTTTATTTGGAACTAAATAAAATGATATTGTAATTTTGATCATCACCTTATAAAATCCGATATTGTAACCACTCTACACCTCCCTCTGACATGGCAACAAAAAAGAAAACTTCAAAACCTAAAAAGGTAAAAAAGCCGGCAAAGAAAAAAGCCTCTTCCGGCAAAGCGAAAAAGCCAGCGGCTAAAAAAGCCAAGAAGCCGGCTGCAAAAAAAACTGCTGCTAAACCGGCTAAAAAAGCAGTCAAGAATAAAGTTAAAAAGGCAGCTCCGAAAAAAGTAGCAGCCAAGAGCAAACCTGCAGCTAAGAAAGCACCTTCAGTTAAGAAATCCGCAGCTCCGAAAAAAGCAGAAGCAGTGAAGAAATCAGTCATCATGGATGAAAGTCCATTGCTCGTTACAAGAGAAACTGAAATCGTTGAGATTTCATCCATTTCTCAAAATGACATGGACACTTCAGAAATTGAATTGCCTCTTGAAGATGACATGAAGGACTTTGATGATTCAGGCTCCATGGATGACTTCGAGGACGATGATGATGATTTCTGATTCGATGATTTTGTAATGGAAAGGGAAGTCTGCAGGCTTCCCTTTTTTATGGCATGGAAATGCTTCCGGCGCAATGATCGTATTTGCAACCCGTCACACTTGCAAGGCAATTATTTTCATTTCTCCAACGCAATAAACCTAAGAATGCGAAGACCAAAGCTTCCTTAAAATCAACGCTTAACTGATCGGGAACAATAACTTCTGAATCAGAATTTTCCCTGATTCTCTCAATAAGAAAATCATTGTGAGCTCCTCCACCTGTAACAAGCATTTTTCCACTTGGTGCAACATTGCCGATTTGGATGGCAATATGTTCGCAAATCGTCCTGAGTAAATCTTCTGTCTTCATACCTGTCTCATCAAACAAAGGCATTACTTCCCTTTCCACATCTTCCCGTCCCAGTGATTTAGGTGCAGATAACTTGTAATAACTGAGATTGTTGAGAGAAACAAGCAATTCCGGGATCAGATTTCCTGCTTGCGCGAGCATGCCACCTTTATCAAAGGTTAGATTTTTCTTTTTGCTCAAATGATTCAAAACCATATTGCATACGCAAACATCAAAAGCCACTCTCTTGCCGCCTTCATCAAATGAAATATTCGCTATGCCTCCTAAGTTGAGACAAGATTCATAAGCTCCGAATAAAAGCTTGTCTCCTATAGGAACAAGAGGCGCACCTTGTCCGCCCAAGACCACATCTGCAGTGCGAAAGTCATGAACCACAGGAAGACGACAGACTGCAGAAATAGCTTCTCCGGATCCGATCTGACATGTATATCCTTTCACAGGCTGATGAAACACAGTATGACCGTGCGATGAAATGAATTCCGCATCAAATGAATTTTCATCCATGAATTCCTTTACTTTTTCACCACAGAATTTTCCGAAGACAACATTTGCTTCAGCAAGCGAAACGGCATTCTCAAGATGAACCCCCGACAACATCTTTCTGATTCGCTCAGGGTATTCCACAGTCACCGCTGCGCTGATTTCATGCCTCCACTGGCCTTCTCCTTCAGTAATAAACTCGCATGCGGCCATGTCCAGGCCGTCAAGCGATGTGCCGGACATCAGTCCAATCACCTTGTAGCTTTGTTTCATTCTTTCAAATATATTAATTGCAAAGCATCATCTTCAAATGACCGCTAAGTACTTCAAATACAGAGGAAACAGAGAGCTCAGCGATGTCGATATACAAACAAATTACTTTTGGCAATCCGGCGCAAATCGTGTAGGTTTGTCGGCTCAAAAATCCAATAATTTATTATTAAGTCAACATGAATTTCGAACTGAGTGAAGAGCATTTGATGATCCAGAAAGCTGCGCGTGATTTTGCGCAGAATGAACTTAAACCGGGTGTAATTGAAAGGGATGAGCAACAAAAATTTCCTGCTGAACAGGTTAAAAAAATGGGAGAGCTTGGGTTCATGGGAATGATGGTGGATCCGAAATACGGGGGAGGTGGATTGGACACGGTTTCATATGTACTGGCGATGGAAGAAATTTCCAAAGTTGACGCGTCGGCCTCGGTTGTCATGTCAGTGAACAATTCTCTTGTTTGCTGGGGACTTGAAAAATACGGCACAGAAGAACAGAAGCAAAAGTACCTTGTTCCTCTGGCCAAAGGAGAAATCATCGGTGCATTCTGCCTTTCAGAGCCTGAAGCAGGTTCAGATGCGACTAGCCAGCATACCACAGCGATTGACAACGGAGATCACTATGTTTTGAACGGCACCAAAAACTGGATTACCAATGGCTCTACTGCGTCAGTTTATCTTGTAATGGCTCAAACTGATGCAAGCAAGAAACACAGGGGCATCAATACACTGATCGTTGAAAAGAACACTCCCGGCTTCAGCATAGGGCCTAAAGAAAATAAACTAGGAATTCGCGGGAGCGATACACATTCTCTAATGTTCACAGATGTGAAAGTTCCAAAAGCGAACAGAATTGGAGAGGACGGCTTTGGTTTTAAATTCGCCATGACTACACTGGCTGGTGGAAGAATCGGAATCGCTTCACAAGCTCTTGGAATTGCTTCCGGAGCGTATGAACTTGCACTTCAGTACTCAAAGGAAAGAAAAGCTTTTGGCGTTCCTATCTCTCAGCATCAGGCTATTCAGTTTAAGCTTGCTGATATGGCAACTGAGATTGACGCTGCCAGAATGCTATGCCTGAAAGCCGCCTGGGAGAAGGACAATCGTTTGGACTATAGTTTGTCATCATCAATGGCAAAACTTTTCGCTTCCAGGGTTGCCATGGAAACCACTGTTGAAGCAGTTCAGATTCATGGCGGCTACGGTTTTGTGAAAGAATTTCACGTGGAAAGACTCATGCGCGATGCGAAGATCACCCAGATTTACGAAGGAACCAGTGAAGTTCAAAAGATCGTCATATCCAGATCCATTCTGACTAAATAATTTTCGCCAAGCTGTTATATCATGAAAAGGTGTGCAATATTGCCTTGGGTATTTGTCTTTTCGCTCCTGTTGTTTTCATGCACTTCGCAAAAGAAACTCGTATACTTTCAGGGTGAAATACCTGCACTGAACGAGTCTGACAAATATCAGCTTAAAATTTTTCCGGGTGACATCCTTTCGGTGAGTGTATTTACGATCAATTCAGAAGCATACCCCTATCTCTCAGCTACAATGGAAAGACCTTACAGCGATACAAGGTCGGCTTATGAGAAAGGTATTGTCGTGAATGATTCCGGCTTCATTAAACTGCCTCTCATAGGTACGGTTCAGGTCGCCGGCTTGTCTATCCCTTCAGCTACCAGAATCATTGAGATGAAGTTCAAAGATTACATAGAAGACCCAATCATCACTGTAAAAAAACTCAATTTCAAAATCACTGTACTAGGCGAAGTGAACAAACCCGGAACTTATCCGGTGCTGAATGAAAAAGTGACACTTCCTGAAGCACTCGGACTCGCCGGAGATATCTCTCAGTATGGAGACCGTCAGTCGGTAAGAATTATACGTGAAGAGAATAATCAGAGGAAAGACTTCTTTATCGACCTGACCAAAGCTTCATCTCTGACACCGGAAATTTATTATCTGCATCCGGATGATATAATTTATGTTCAGCCCCTGAAAAGGCGCGCATTCCAGAACATCAGCCCTTCCATCACTATTTTCACCTCGCTGATCACCACTGCAGTGGTTGTTATCACTTTGGTCATTACTGCTTCCAATTGACAATATGCGCAGCCAGGATAACATACAGAAAAGAAACGAGGATGAAATAGATCTCAGGCAGCTGTTTCAGGAAGTAAGGAGGAAGTGGCGTTATTTTCTTGTTTGCGCACTCATAATATTTATCAGTGCATTGATGTACATCCGTTTCACTCTCCCTGTGTATGAAGCGAGATCGAGCGTTCTTGTAAAAGATTCTAAAAACGCTTCCAAGAACATCGAAGATTTTTTTACTGGCGACGTATTCGGAAATACCAAAAACATTGCGACTGAGATCGGCATTCTCAAGTCAAGGTCAGTACTGGAAGAAACAATACATGAACTAAAACTCGAAATAAGTTATTTTGACAAGACTCCGTTTTTTCAGCACCCCTTATATAAAAACCATCCCTTCATCGTGGAGGTACTGAATACCACTGACGCAATCTACGATGAAAATTTTGAAGTTGAACTTGAAGGTAAAGACCAGTTCATACTTAAAACAGAAATAAACAATCCAAAGCTGTCAGGATTTTCTTACAGGCAAAAACACAAATACGGCGAAGACATCCGCACTCCTCATTTCACTTTCAGGATTCACAAAAACGACAGTGTAGCAAATTTAAGCAAAGAAGAATCATTTGTATTCGTAATTAACTCGATGAATCGTCTCATTCGTTCCTACTCTGAAAGAATGAAAGTGGAACCCCTGAATAAGGATGCGACAATTGTTGAGATTACAATACAGGACCAGATCCCTGAACGTGCAGTTGATTTCCTTAACACTCTGGGCAAAGTGTATATCAACAGAGATGTGAAAGACAAGTCCTCAGTAGCTGCGCTTACTTTGAAATTTGTGGATGAGCAGCTGGAAGAGATAAGCAAAACACTGAACACCACCGAGCAGGAGCTGCAAAAATTTAAGGAGCAGAAAGGAACTGTAAACCTTAGCGAGGAATCCAGAGCTTATCTTGAAAGAGTAACATCCGTGGATGCTGACAGAGTGAAAGCGGAGATTGACCTCAAATCACTGGACTACCTGTATGAATATGTAGTCTCGAACAAATCACTTGACCAGCTTGCTCCGTCAACCATGGGCACACCTGATCCCTTGCTTGTGGAACTCATCACCAGTCTAAAGCAATTGCAAAACCGAAGGCAAAGTCTGCTTTTCGGCAGCAGCGAACAAAGTCCTGCCGTGCGCGTTCTCGACCAGCAAATCTCCGATACCAGAAAATCTCTGATCGAAAACATCAACAACATACGCAACCGGACACGAGTAACACTTCAAAGCATACAAAACCAACTGAACCGCTATGAAGATAACATCCGAAAAATCCCCAACATTGAGAGAGAGCTTCTCGGCATACAGAGGAATTTCAGTGTGAATGAAAATATTTACCTCTACCTGCTTCAGAAAAAAGCTGAAACTGGAATTGCGAAGGCCACTGCAGTTTCTGACAATAAGGTGCTTGACGAAGCCAGCTTGAACGATAAAGCAGTAATACCAAACTACAAAGCAGTCGCAATCATCACCCTCATTCTTGCTCTTTGCATACCACTGATCATCATTTTACTTCAAGGTTATATCAAAAACACAATTAGCAGCAGAGAGGATCTTGAAAAGCTGACAAAAATCCCCATCATAGGAGTTGTCGGACATTTAAGCGACGGAGACCGGCTTGTAGTGAACAAGAAACCCAAATCATCCATAGCAGAAGCATTTCGTTCAGTGCGAGCAAACCTGATGTTTTTCGGATTGTCTGAAAACCACAAACTCGTACTTATCACCAGTTCTGTAGGTGGAGAAGGGAAATCATTTACCACATTGAATCTTGCCTCTGTGCTTGCGCTTCAGAACCATAAGGTGATCATTGTCGGCATGGACCTTAGAAAACCACAGCTTGTACAGGACCTTGGCATTAAAAATGAAATTGGAGTCAGCAGCTATCTCATAGGAAAATCCTCCTTGAAAGACATCATTCATAGCACTAATATTGAGAATCTTGACATCATTCCTTCCGGACCAATCCCTCCTAATCCTGCCGAGCTTCTTTCCAAACCGGATACGAAAAGTCTGATGGATGAACTTCGTGATAAATACGATTACATCATCATAGACACACCTCCTGTTGGAATTGTGAGTGACGCGATGCTGTTGATGAGCCATGCCGACATTAACATTTTTGTACTTCGTGAAAACTACAGCAAGAAGGAATATCTCAAAGCCATCAATGATTATTACAGTCAGGGTAAGGTGAAAAATCTTTGCATACTTTTAAACGACACCGGTACACATCAGCGCTATGCCTATGGCTATGGCTACAGTTACGGATACTACGGATACGGATATTACGATGAAGAACGCCGCAGACCCGGACTGTTGAAAAGAATATTCAAACGCGCCTGATTTTTTTCTGACTTAATCGATAGCAGAGGCAAGTAATTCCATTTTAGAACTTCTCGAACCTTTAATCAGGAACGTTTTTCCATGCAATGCCTGATCTTTCAGCCATTGGGCTGCTGATGTTGAATCCTGAAAGTGTACGCAATCTATTTGATTCTTGAAGTTCCCGAATTGAGGCCCGACGAGCAATAAAAGTTCATGCCGGATTTTTTTCAGCAGTTGAATGATTTTCTCATGTTCACGCTCACTGTCTTCTCCGAGTTCCGCCATATCTCCGATGCAAATTACCTTTTGTGCTGAATCCAAACTTTCAAAATTCTTCAGCGCCGCTTCCATGCTGGTCGGGTTGGCATTGTATGCATCCAGAATGATTGTGTTTTTTTCCTTGCGAATTATTTGAGAGCGGCTGTTATCAGGCGAATAGGAAGCTATCGCGTGCTTGATCTGATCAGGTTCTACACCGAAATAATTTCCTATGGCTATAGCTGCAAGGATATTTTCAAAATTGTATTCGCCTATGATCTGAGAATCGAACTTGCCTCTTTGATCTCCGCATTTCCATTCTATACTGAGAAAAGGTTGAATTCCTGTCAACTTCCCTTGAGTTGAGCAGGAAGAATCTGTTCCGTATCCGTAAATCTTCTCCTTGCTCATGTAAGATGACATCTCTTTCAAATGCGAATTGTTCTCATTCCTGAAAATCATTTTTCCTGACTCATGTATCCATCTGTACAATTCTCCCTTGCCCTTTTTTACTCCCTCAAATCCTCCGAACCCTTCCAGATGCGCCTTGCCAACATTGGTGATCAGTCCGTAATCAGGCTCTGCAATGAGACAATAGCTTTCAATTTCCTTTTGGTGATTTGCTCCCATTTCAATGACAGCAAATTCGGTATCATCCCCAATAGACAAAATAGTCAATGGCACTCCAATATGATTGTTCAGGTTTCCCTTCGTGGCAAGAGTTCTGAATTTCTCGGCAAGCACTGATTTCACCAGTTCTTTTGTAGTCGTCTTTCCGTTGGAACCTGTAATAGCAAGCACAGGAATTTTTAAAGTGCGTCGATGATGAAGAGCCAGATGCTGCAATGTTTTCAGACAATCTCCGACGAGAATAAATCGCTCATCCTTCTTAAATTCTTCCTGGTCAATCACAGCAAAGGCAGCGCCTTTTTCCAGCGCACTTTCGGCAAATTCGTTACCGTTAAAACTTGGCCCCTTGAGTGAAAAAAAAATACTGCCCTGAGAAATGTTCCTGCTATCAGTGCTGATGGCAGGGTGCTTTCTGAAAATACTGTACAATTTCTGAATTGTGCTCACGCCCCAAATTTAGTCTGCAAAAACAAATGAATTCGATTAAAAACAGGGAGTTTTCAATAGTGGAAGATCAATCTTCTGCGAATAATGAGAAATATCATGCAACATTGCACTTTGAACACATATGACTGACAATCAAAATATTGCAGCCTCAACTTGAGTAAAATTTTTACGGGCAATATTTACGAACAAATCCATTCCTATTCAAAAATATACTACTTTTGCGCTCTCAAAAAACAGACTACATTATATATCTAAGAATATGGCGAATATTGGAAAAATTACCCAGATCATCGGACCGGTTGTCGACGTGAGTTTTGACACGAAAGGCGTTGCACTTCCAAAGATCCTGGATGCAATGGAAATTCACAGAGAAGACGGATCAACTCTTGTGCTTGAGTGCCAACAGCATATCGGTGAAGACACAGTACGTGCGATTGCGATGGACTCAACCGATGGTTTGTCACGCGGAACTGAAGTGAAAGCACTGGGCGCTCCAATTCAAATGCCTGCAGGTGATGCGATCAAAGGCCGCCTTTTCAATGTGGTAGGTGAAGCAATTGACGGAATCGGAAAAGTAAGCCGTGAAAAGGGCGTTCCAATCCACCGCCAGGCTCCTAAGTTCGAAGATCTCGCAACTGAATCTGAAGTACTTTATACCGGAATCAAAGTAATTGACCTCATCGAGCCTTATGTAAAAGGTGGAAAGATTGGCCTCTTCGGTGGTGCCGGTGTGGGTAAAACAGTACTTATCATGGAGCTTATCAATAACATCGCGAAAAGCTACAGCGGACTTTCAGTTTTCGCAGGTGTTGGAGAACGTACTCGTGAAGGAAATGACCTGCTTCGTGAAATGATCGAGTCAGGCGTTATCAAATACGGAAATGAATTCAAGCACAGCATGGAAAGCGGAGGCTGGGATCTGAGCAAAGTGGATATGAAAGAGCTTTCAGAATCACAGGCAACTCTGGTGTTCGGACAGATGAACGAACCTCCTGGAGCACGTGCGCGTGTGGCACTTTCCGGACTGACTGTAGCGGAGTACTTCCGTGATGGTGATGAGAAGTCTGGTGGTCGTGATATCCTGTTCTTCATTGACAATATCTTCCGTTTCACGCAGGCAGGATCTGAAGTATCGGCTCTTCTTGGCCGTATGCCTTCAGCGGTAGGTTACCAGCCAACTCTTGCCACAGAAATGGGTCTCATGCAGGAAAGAATCACTTCCACTAAGAGAGGCTCTATCACTTCCGTACAGGCGGTATATGTTCCTGCGGATGACCTGACTGACCCTGCTCCTGCTACTACCTTCGCTCACCTTGACGCAACTACGGTATTGAACCGTAAGATTGCTGAGCTTGGAATTTATCCGGCGGTTGATCCATTGGATTCCACTTCAAGAATTCTTTCTCCTGCAATCCTTGGTGAAGAACACTACAACACAGCTCAGCGTGTGAAAAACATTCTTCAGCGTTACAAGGAGCTCCAGGACATCATCGCGATACTTGGTATGGATGAACTTTCCGACGAAGATAAACTTACAGTACACCGTGCACGTCGTGTTCAGCGTTTCCTCTCTCAGCCTTTCAACGTAGCAGAACAGTTCACCGGATTGAAAGGGGTGATCGTTCCTATCGAGGATACAATCAAAGGATTCAACATGATCATGAACGGTGAAGTGGATGAATATCCTGAAGCTGCCTTCAACCTGGTCGGAACCATCGAAGATGCTATTGAAAAAGGAAAGAAACTCCTTGCCGAAGCTAAGTAATCCGTGTTAAACAATAATTCATTATCAGCAAGCATATGCAACTTGAAATAATCACACCGGATAAAAAAGTATACTCAGGCGAAGTGAGCTCAGTATCCGTTCCGGGAAGCAAAGGACGATTCGAAATGCTGAAGACTCATGCCGCAATCATCTCCTCACTCCTTAACGGGAAAGTAAAAGTGAAAGATAAAGAAGGAGTAAAAACCTTCGATGTAAAAGGAGGAGTTGTGGAGAATCTGAAAAATAAAATCGTGATTCTTGCTGAATCAGCCTGAAATTAAAAACTATTGAATTTGAAAACGCCCTTTCGGGCGTTTTTTTTTGACCTTAAGGACGGGTAACATTCAGATTAAACTGCAAATTATTTTCCAGCATGGAATAATCCGCACTCTCAGTAATTCCGTCTGCATTCATATCCCCGGGTCCACAACCTGCAAAATTTATCATTGATTGTTCCAAAAGGAATAAATCTGTTGCATTGATGCTGCCATCCTGATTCAGGTCACCACTCCAAAATGCGAAAAGCCCATCTGGAAGCTCACATACATTTTCTCCAAATGTATGATAGACTGAAATGGTAAAATCATATTCATGAAATGGGACATCGAATTCAAGTGGCACTGAAGACCATGTTTCTAAAAATGAACTTGCGCGAACCGAAAGGTAAAAACTGTTGCCATACACCTGCCTGGGAAATCTGACTGTGACAAAACCTTCACTGTTCAGTGAAGCGGTGGCCGAAAATAAAATCTGATTCTTCAAATCAGTGGAGTATAGTGAAATCAATATCGAGTCTACAATACCCGTGTCTGCCATACAAAGACTTCTCATTCGTTCATTTCCGACATACATTGACTGAATGAACATTTTTACAACAAGTTGAATGCTATCCGGAAACACATTGATGAATACAGGCTTTGATGACAAGCCATTGCCGCAATTATTATATGTGTTTACCTGCAGAGGCCCTGAAGTACATCCCTTTGGAAAAAAAACTGATACTGCGTTTGAATCCGGCAAACTAATTAAAACAGCCCCCTGAGGAATTGTCCAGTCATAATGAGCATCAACTCCTTGACTGCCTACAAAATAAATTGCAGTATCACCTTCAACAATATCATGTGGGCCGTTCATCTGAAGTAAAACTGAATGACTTTCAGCTGTAATCTGCAATGACCAGGAAGAAAAGCTTCCTGAGTTTCCAGGTGAATCATCCGTCACATATAGCTTCCACTCCCCATTTGCGTTTGTACCGCTTAATGAGCTCAGCTTTGTACTGGAAACAGATACAGGACTGGAAACCCAACCCGGACCGGGAGCAATGTAAAAATCTGATGATATGTAATTAACAGGTTTGTATCGTCCTGACAAAATAGTATTGGCATCTGGCAAATACAAAGTAGCTGAATCGTCGAAAACCAAACTAGCATTGCTGAGATTATTCCCTCCACCGCAATCAGACATTATAGTGATCTTATGACCTGCAGGAGATACTAATAAAATGTCAATGTCATCAGGAAATGTATGACTCAGTCCATTGATATATACGTTTAGGTCTGCTATTAGTCCTGAAAAGCCGTTGACGAATATGGAGGAAGGATAGATTGAGGCTTTGTAATTATCCGAAATGATTATTGGTCCACCAGATAAAAAGGTTTGTTGATTGTATACACCGGACGCAGACTTCATATGAAGCATCTTAGATATTTCCTGGCCCTGCGTTGAGCCAAATACAGGCCGTACACAAACTGAACCGCTTTGCGCCCAAGTGCTCACTGAAACCGTAATTGCATTCCCTGAATCTGGTCCGTTAAGCACAATACCGGAAGGTATAGTCCATTGATATGCGGTGGCACCCTGGACTGAATCAATGCTGTAAATTATATTCTGCGCTCCTCTGCAAACGGTGTCTGGTCCATGTATTGATGAAGCATTCGCAAATGCTGAAGGTGAAAACATCGCCAGGGAATTTAAAAGGATCACACTTAAGCATATTTTTAATTGACTTCTCTTATCTATTGAATTCATGAATCAGACTTGAAACTTCTGATGTCAAAAATAAATTCAGCAATGCAGTCAAAAACAAAATGAATCAAGATACCACATGCGTGGCGGATAATATTTGATGATACAATCCAATATAAAAAACAAAACCCCGGCTAGCCGGGGTTTTGCATCTATGAAAACAAAAGATTAGTATCTGTAGTGTTCAGGCTTGTAAGGACCTGTTCTGAGAACACCGATGTACTTCGCCTGCTCATCAGTAAGTTCATCAATCTCCACTCCGATTTTAGCCAGGTGAAGGCGTGCAACTTTTTCATCAAGATGTTTAGGAAGCGTATATACTTTGTTCTCGTAGTTTTTGTAATTGGTCCAAAGCTCGATCTGAGCCATGGTCTGATTCGTGAAAGAATTTGACATCACGAATGAAGGATGTCCCATTGCACAACCGAGGTTTACCAATCGGCCTTCTGCAAGAACAATGATGTCTTTTCCGTCAACTGTGTATTTGTCAACCTGAGGCTTGATCGTCTCTTTAGTGTTGCCGTAATGCTTATTCAGCCAGGCCATGTCAATTTCATTATCGAAGTGACCGATATTACAAACAACAGCATTGTGCTTCATTGACTTGAAGTGACGATCCATGATGATGTTGTAGTTTCCTGTAGCAGTGACGATAATGTCTGCTTCTTTCACCGCATCATCCATCTTCTTCACTTCATATCCTTCCATCGCAGCCTGAAGTGCGCAGATCGGATCAATTTCAGTTACGATCACACGAACTTTGGAATCTTTCAGAGATTCTGCAGATCCCTTGCCCACATCACCAAAACCTGCAACCACCGCAACTTTTCCGGCGAGCATCAGGTCAGTGGCACGACGTATTGAATCAACGAGCGATTCGCGGCAACCGTACTTATTATCGAATTTTGACTTAGTCACAGAATCGTTCACATTGATCGCCGGGATAGGAAGAGTTCCCTTTTGCATGCGCTCATAAAGACGATGAACACCGGTAGTTGTTTCTTCTGAAAGGCCTCTGATACCTGAAACAAGCTCAGGATATTTATCAAAAACCATGTTGGTAAGATCACCGCCATCATCGAGAATCATATTGAGCGGCTTTCTGTCTTCACCGAAAAACAAAGTTTGTTCGATGCACCAGTCGAATTCCTCAGCATTCATTCCCTTCCATGCATACACAGAAATTCCTGCAGCGGCGATTGCGGCAGCCGCATGATCCTGTGTAGAGAAAATGTTACATGAAGACCAGGTTACCTCGGCACCGAGTTCTGCAAGAGTCTCAATTAACACAGCCGTTTGAATGGTCATGTGCAGGCATCCGGCTATTCTTGCTCCTTTCAGAGGCTTTTGTTTGCCATATTCTGCGCGAAGCGACATCAGGCCGGGCATTTCAGCCTCAGCCAGTTTGATTTCTTTTCTGCCCCAATCGGCAAGACTAATGTCCTTAACTTTGTATTTCACGAATTTTTCAACTGTGGTGTTATTCATATTAAAGGATTTGAATTTCAGGCTGCAAAGATACAAATCAGCCCTATGACCTCAAAACAGAGCAGGCAGATAATTGTTTTTTATTCAATTTTAATAATCTTGCAGGAATTGCCGATTAATGCCTCTGGTTTATAAACATATAGAAGCGAATTATTCACTGGGAATCTGGGAAAGCCTTGAAAAGACTGAAGAATTAAGGGAAAAGGTTATTCTCTCTCAAGTTGAGGAAAACTTATGGCTTCAATTCCGGAGTGAACATCGCAAAAGGGAATGGCTGGCTGTACGATTGCTCTTCCGAAATCTCTCAGATCAGTTCCAAACTGAGCAAATCCGGTATGAGTCTAGCGGAAAACCTGTGCTGAGTATGGGTCATTCGATCTCTATATCACATACCGGAAATTATGTTGCTGTTCTCATTTCAGAAACACCCAGTGCCGGAATCGATCTTGAAGCACTAAGACCGGGCATTGTAAATTTGGCAGGCAAATTTGTGAGCCAGGAAGAATCCTTGCATGTTCCAGAAAAGCGAAAGGTTGAACACTTGCATGTGTTGTGGGGCGCTAAGGAAGTATTGTATAAACTCTATTCACACGGGGGAATTGACTTCAGGCTTGATCTCAAGACAGATCCATTTATTTATAATGAAAAAGGAGCTATTCATGCGGCCATTGAAAAGCAAAACTTCAGACAAAACTATCTTGTGAATTATATGCGATGGAATGATTGCATGCTCACCTGGAGCATTGGAGCCTAGCCAGATCTTTCAGCGCAGATAAATTTGTATTTTCGCCTGTATATGAAAACTTCCTATCTATATCCAGATATATTGAACAAACGCGCGGAAGGAAAACGAATGCTGGCTGTGCTTGTAGATCCTGATAAATCCGGACCTGAAGAATGCGCAAAGTTGGCAGAAGCTTCAGTGATGGCACGCGTTGATTATTTTTTTTGTGGAAGCAGCTTGATCACTAAAGGAAATATGGAGGATTGCATCAGCACACTGAAGTCTTATTGCAACATTCCAGTAATTATTTTTCCAGGCAGCCATATGCAGGTTTCCGGCAAAGCAGATGCACTCTTGTTTCTTTCACTGGTTAGTGGCAGAAATCCGGAGATGCTCATTGGCAAACATGTGCTTGCTGCACCTGCCGTTAAAAAAAGCGGAATCGAAGTGATCCCAACCGCATACCTGCTGATTGACGGCGGAAAACTAACCAGCGTGAATTACATGAGTAATACACTTCCCATTCCTGCAGACAAACCTGATATTGCAGCTTGCACTGCTATGGCAGCTGAGATGCTTGGTATGAAGCTGATTTATCTGGATGCGGGGAGCGGAGCTGAAAACACTGTATCACCAGGAATGATTGCGCAGGTAAAGACAAGTACCAGTCTGCCTCTAATTGCAGGCGGTGGCATCAGAACAGCTAAGGAAGCAGAAGCAATTTGCAGAGCAGGAGCTGATATGATTGTTATCGGCAATGTTCTGGAAAAAGACCTTTCAGTTCTGGAAGAGATCAGCGATGCAGTACACGCTGTTTACACCAACTGAACTACGTGATTCCTTACCGAGTTTGCATTGACCCCGTATTTCATCTTGAATCTCCTGCTGAAATATGCAGGATCCTTGAAGCCTACTTTGTGTGCTATCTCCTGTACATTGTCCGGCTCGGTTTTTAACAGGAACATCGCTTTTTCAAGTCTTTGGTTCTCTATATAATCCTGAAGATTTTTTCCGGTAAGAGATTTAAAAAACTGACCTACATAGTCTTCGGAAACATAAGCGACAGATGAAATCACTTTATTCGAAAGATCCTTTGAAAGATTTGCCTGAATGTATTTAACAATGTCCACAAGCCTCTTGTCGGTCAGATACTCAAGCTTATTTATATTTTGTGCATACTGAGGCTGCGACTGAAGATACCTGCAGAAGTGAATTACGATCTCATCCATGTAATTGTTGATGATCTTGTCTCTTCCTAATTTGTTCTGACTGTGTTCAAGCGCAACATACTTTACAAGATGAGCAAATTCAGCATCAGGTGGAACATATGTAATAGGCAGTTCCATCAACTCGAAAAACGGAATTGCATTGTATAATAGCACATCGAACACCAGATAAAAATTCATTTCGGCAATCTTACTCCTGTCTTCATCTGCAGAAACAGTTCGAAAGAATTTGTTTTTGTCTTCTTCGGTTTCAAAACCTTTATCATATAAATTGATGCTTGGATTTACACCATGCCTGGCGTAAATCGGCTGCCCTGCAGGAATAAAATAGGCTCCATTGTCAGGGACCGGCTTTCGTTCACGACAATATTCCACTGTACCCTGCTCCTTCAGCATGATAACATTGGCTTTTTCGATTCTGTGGTTGACTTCAAAAGGTAGAATTATTTCCTTCATTGCTGCCACATAAAAATTGACATGTAACGAATCAATGAACTTGTTCAGTAAACACATATAATGATCCTATATTTTATTATAAATTATTAACTCGGTAAAACAACCTTCTGCACAAATCGAAAATCCGGCACAATTGTATTGTAAAATTCATGGAATATTCATGGACTATTCAAAGATGACGAAAAAATGACAAAGAGTCAAGTGCCTGAAATCCAGAATCTATCCTGTTTTTTACTGTTTTATGAGGCTTGTTGTTTTTTTGGATATTTGAAGGATGGATTTTCTGCTTTCGGGTCAAAATATTTCTGGATTGGAATTGCTAGCCATGCTCAGTGGCATATTAGGAGTATGGCTCACCATCAAACAAAGTATCTGGTGTTTTCCGATTGGAATCGTCAATGTGGCACTTTATGCCTGGATATTTTTCAGTCCCGAAGTTAGACTATACGCAGACTCTGTACTTCAGCTGTTTTACATTGTGCTCTTGACCTATGGCTGGTGGAAATGGAAGCATCCTCCAGTTAACAAGCAAATTCTGATACCTGAATTCAGCAATTTTGGACTTCTCGTTAAGCTGTCTGCACTGGTATGTGCAGGCACACTGATAGTAGGATGGTTTTTCAATTCATATACTGATGCCTCCCTCCCATGGCTGGATTCTTTCCTCACTTCAGGAAGTCTTGCCGCACAATATCTGATTGCAAGAAAGAAAATTGAAAACTGGATAATCTGGATCGTAGTGGATGTCATTTACATCCCTATGTATATTTATAAAGGCCTGCTATTGACTGCAGTTTTATACGCTGTATTTCTCGTTCTGGCTATTAAAGGACTGAGAGAATGGAAGCTCTCTTCAAAAAAGATGCATGCCTGAAAAAATAAAATCACAAATCCGCATCGCATTAATCGGTCCGGAGTCAAGCGGAAAATCAACTCTGTCAGAATTGCTTGGGAAGGAATTCAACTGTACAGTGATTCCTGAATACGGCAGAACTTTTCTTGCTGAAAAAAATGGAAGGTATTCTGAGGAGGAAGCGCTGCACTGCATTCGAAGCCAGTTTGAAGCAGAAATGCAGACTGAAGACTCTATGATCATCATAGACACTGAGGCCATCATGGGAAAAATTTGGATGGAAGATAAATTCGGGCATAGTCCGGATTGGATCACAGGAATCATCAATGATCATCCTTACGATTTATATCTCCTCACGTATCCCGACACAGAATTCATTGATGACCCTGTAAGGGAAAACCCGGGAAGAAGAGAGTACTTTTTTAATCGTTACAAAAATATACTGGAGGAAAGAAAACTTCCATTCGTAATCATCAAAGGTGAATGGAATCAAAGACTCAAGTTTGCGAAGCAGGCAGTAAGCGATTTGCTGGAAAGGAATCAGCGAAACACATAACGTATTGAAACACCTACATCCACATACTCCGGGCCCGGATTGATAATCTCATAAAAAGGAACAACCTCTATACCCAGGGTTACAGGTGCAATTTTCTTTATCTGATATTCGATTTGAATTGTCGCACCTGCACCAACGGATATCACTGATGAATCATAATAGTTCGCATCCTTTTCTTCTCTCTTGTAATAACCTTGCGGATCAAATGGAAAATATCCGATATTGATTCCTCCGCCAAAAATAAAATCGAGCGGCAGCTGTATGATGGGAACATTGAAAGGAATCTGCTTTATGTAAAAACCCTTCAGCGTATATCCTCCTGATGCGACATTGGTGTAATACAAATCCAGCTGAAGTGCTGTAGCATTATCCGTTGCGAAAAAATTCTTGAAAGTGATGCCTGTGTTGAATTTCCCGGCCCTCAGACCAATTCCTTTGGAATAATGCTGGGCATCAACATTCATAATGTTCATGCAAATAATCAAAAGGCAGAAAGAAAGTATTTTTTTCACGCGCAACGAAAATAGTAAATCTGATGACACATGAAAATTTTTCTTCTCCGCTCTGTTTTAATTTATAATTTTGCAATTACATAAAGGGGGTGCTCCTGATCCACGGGGCTGAGATTATACCCATCGAACCTGCACAGGGTAATTCCTGCGAAGGGAACGAGGTAAACAAAATGCGGTGCGCACACACCCTTTTGTGCGCATTTGTTTAACCTTAAAATATATGTAAAATGAAAATTGCTGTTTTTTTACGCGGAAATATCTCCGTGAAACTTCTATTGATTGCTATCCTGCTTCCTGCATTGTGCTCAGCTCAGAAAAAAATCACAGGTACAGTAAGTGATGCAGCAACAAACAAAGCCCTGAGCGATGTAAACATTCGCATCGGTGATTCAAATGTAAACATCACCACAGATTCGAAAGGAAAATTTGAAATTATATTGAAAGATGAAAGTGAAATCAGGATTCACCTGAGTCATATTTCATACGAAAGCCAGCAGCTAAGCATCAATCCTGATATGAGCGAAGTGAATGTGCGAATGAAAATACGCAGCTATATTTCCGAAGAAGTAACAATTTCTGCCACTAGAAATAAAAAGCACTCCGCTTTTGCGCACGACAATATTAGCTCCGAAGAACTGCAGCGGTCAAACTTCGGTCAGGATATGCCTTATCTGCTGCAAATGACACCTTCACTGGTGACGACTTCAGACGCAGGAAGCGGTATCGGTTATACCGGCATGCGTATACGCGGAAGTGACGCTACGCGCGTGAACGTTACACTGAACGGAGTGCCGGTGAATGATGCCGAATCGCATCAGGTATATTGGGTTGACCTGCCTGATTTGGCTTCTTCTGTAGACAATATTCAGATCCAGAGAGGAGTTGGAACTTCATCAAACGGTGCAGGTGCTTTTGGTGCCAGTGTAAACATTCTGACCAGCAAAGTTTCTCCTCTGCCCTATGGCAGTATCCAGAGTTCCGCAGGAAGTTTCAATACATTCCGTAATTCAGTCGGATTCGGCAGCGGACTGCTCAGCAACCGATTCGCTATTGAAGGCAGAATGAGTAAAATCACTTCAGACGGCTACATTGACCGCGCTAGCTCTGATTTGAAATCATTTTATCTCTCAGGCGGTTATTATGGCAGTAAAAATTCTCTGCGCGCAGTTATCCTCAGTGGAAAAGAAAAAACTTATCAGGCATGGTATGGAGTTCCTGAAGATTCACTGAAAACTAACAGAACATTTAATCCGGCAGGCTTGTATTTTAACAAAGACGGCGAAATGAAATACTACGACAACCAGGTTGATAATTACCAGCAGGATTATTACCAGTTACATTACACACATTCTTTCTCCAATGAATTTAGCTTCAACAGTACCCTGCATTATACACGAGGTAACGGATATTATGAAGAATATCAGGATGAAGACATGCTCTCAAATTACGGAATCGCAGATGTAATTCGCGGAAATGATACTGTTCAATATTCAGATTTTATAAGACAACGCTGGCTTGACAACGACTTCTTTGGTCTCACACTAAACGGAAATTATCAATCAGACAATTTTGATGTACATGCCAGTTTCTCTGCACACCAATATCTGGGCGATCATTTCGGAGAGCTGATCTGGTCTGAACAGGGAGTGATTGGCACACCTCCGCAACGATATTATTTCAATGATGCCGAAAAAAATGATATGAGCGGATACCTGAAGTTCATTTATCGTGGAATTGAAAACACAGAAATCTTACTCGACCTGCAGATCAGGCGCATTGACTATAGCTTCAGCGCTCCAAGTGTTTCTGGAGAAATGATCAATCAGGAATCCAACATGACTTTCTACAATCCTAGATTAGGAATTACCTACATGCTTTCGCCTGGAAAATCCGTTTATGCTTCCATCGCCATGGCCGGCAAAGAACCTGTCAGAGATGATTTCATCAATTCAAGTCCTGCCAGCAGACCCGGGAGTGAAAAACTGACAGATTATGAAGCCGGTATTCGATATCAAAGAAGTAATCTAAACCTGAATCTGAACCTGTATTTTATGAAGTACAAAGACCAGCTCATTCTTACAGGAAAAATTAATGACGTCGGTGAGTATACTAGGCAAAATGTAGACAATAGCTATCGCTCAGGAGCAGAAATTCAAGTCACCTGGCAAATCCGCTCTAATCTGGCACTGCAAGCCAACGCAAGCTTCAGCAGAAATAAAATTGACTTGTTCGAAGAATTCATCGACGATTACGACGAAGGCATACAGCGCACTATCATTCACAAAAACACCGACATTGCATTTTCCCCCTCCATTATTTCCTCTGCAATGCTAAGCTGGGCACCTGTTAAAAAAGTTTCGCTGGATTTGATTGGAAGACATGTAGGAGAACAATTCCTGGATAATACCAATAACAAAAACAGGATGCTTGAGGCCTACTTCACGAGCGATTTTCGCTTCCGCTATAC
Organism: Bacteroidota bacterium; assembly: GCA_003389385.1. Taxonomy (GTDB): domain Bacteria; phylum Bacteroidota; class Bacteroidia; order AKYH767-A; family 2013-40CM-41-45; genus QQVM01. The sequence continues at coordinate 24,771 of QQVM01000007.1, read as the reverse complement.
ACTGAATCCAAAATGGATGAAAGAACTCGCTTTGAGTTGCAGCGTGAACAACTTGTTTGATAAGCTGTATTCTTCCAATGCTTATACGTTCAGCTACCTGTATGGTGGGCAATTATCTACCTTCAACTACTTCTATCCTCAGGCCGGAAGACACGTATTCGCGGGAGTCAGCTTCAAATTCTGAAGATGTTCTCAGTTGCCGCAGTTGCAGGGCGGTGAAATATAGAGTGAAGTTCCTTTGGGAACAAGCGATTTGATTCTTGCTATTTCCTCATCGCTGAACAATATTCCGCGGAGCTCAAGTATTCGGAGTTTGTCCAGAGTAAATATTTCGTCCGGAACAGTTGAGAGCTCATTGTCCCAAAGCTCCAATACTTCCAGTGATTCGAGCCTGCCCATGCTTTGCGGCAATTCTTCAATTAAATTCCGGTTGAGGCCAAGGTACAGCAGACTTTCAAGCGCTCCTATCTCGTCAGGAAGTCTTCGCAGTTTGTTATTGCTCAGGTCAAGCCTTTCGAGCATTCTCAAAGTTGAAATATCAGCAGGCAGTTCCGTGATTCTGTTTTTATTCAGGACAAGTTCTCTCAGATTGACCAGCTTGAATACTTCCTGTGGTACGGCATCCAGTTTCTTCTTGGGCAAATGAAGACGGAAAACTTTCTGAGGATTATCCGGCAACTCCTCTATGCTCCTGTAAATAAAATTGCTGTCCTCCGCGCTCGGAATATATGACTGCGCATATAAATGAGGAACTGTGAACAAAAGCACAATTGCGCTCAGTAAAAATTTGTATGTCAGATAATTCTTCAATGCTGCCGACTGTCATATGAAAAACGTCAGGAGAGAAGTTTTGTTGCGAAAAGCTTGTCTTCCTGCATTTTCTTCTTCAGCTCATCCAGACCTGAGAACTTCATATCCGGACGAATCCAGTGTTTCAAATACACACGGATGCTCTCACCGTAGATATTTTCATTGAAATCGAAGATGTTTACTTCAATGCTCAACTTCATGCCATCAACCACAGGCCGTGTGCCTATATAAAGCATTCCCTTGAATTTTCTGCTCTTCACCTCTATCTCTGCCGCATAAATGCCATGCCTTGGAATCAGTTTGAATGGATCATCAATGCTGAAATTGGCAGTTGGAAATCCAAGATCCTTGCCTATTCTGTCGCCCTCGATCACTTTTCCTTCCAGAAGAAAATCATGTCCCAGAAGATTGTTAGCCTCAGCCACTTCTCCTTCAGCCAAATGCTTTCTGATCTTAGTAGAACTTACAGACACTTCATTGATCACGTGCTTTGGAATTTCTTCCAGCTGGTAATTATACATAACAGCCATTTCTTCCAAATCCTTGTACGATCCTTCTCTATTTCTTCCAAAATGATGATCGTATCCAATCACCAGAGTATTGGTGCCAATTTTCTGAACAAGAATATCACGCACGAACTCAACGGCGGACATCCGCGAAAATTCACGGCTGAAAGGCAGGATAATCAAATGATCAATACCATGGCGTTCCAGAAGAGACATTCTCTCACCCATAGTAGTGATTAATTTCAGCTCATTGTCCTCTGGTTGCAAAACCAGGCGAGGGTGCGGAAAAAAAGTCAGAACCACCGTTTCTCCTTTAGTTGCAAGGGCGATTTCTTTCAGCCGGCGAATAATCATCAGATGCCCTGCATGAACACCGTCGAATGTGCCAATGGTGACAACAGGATTGACGGCTCCCGGAAATTCTTCAAGTGAGTGGTATACCTTCAAAAAAAATGAGTTTCTCGCTGCAAAAATAGTATTAGAATTTGAACCTGCTTTCAAATACCATGACTGATAAAAAAAGCTGTAACTCTCTGATTTATTTCCGTAGAAGGTCCTGAAATATGTAATTTCGCAGCCCTATAAAATCAAATATGTCGGGAAATAAGATCACAATGTCGGGAAAGGCACTCAATGTGCCTGATAATCCAATCATTCCGTTTATTGAAGGTGACGGAACAGGGCCGGATATCTGGAATGCTTCCGTAAAAGTATTTGACGCGGCTGTGGAAAAGGCTTATCAGGGCAAGAAAAAAATTGTCTGGAAAGAAGTCCTTGCCGGTGAAAAAGCCTTCAATAAAACCGGAAACTGGCTTCCAGATGAAACCCTGGACGCCTTCAGGGAATATCTTGTAGGAATTAAAGGTCCTCTTACCACTCCTGTGGGAGGAGGAATTCGTTCCCTGAATGTTGCCCTTAGGCAAATTCTGGACTTGTACGTATGCCTTCGTCCCGTGCGTTGGTTCGATGGAGTACCCTCTCCGGTGCTTAAGCCGGGTTCAGTTGATATGGTAATTTTCCGCGAGAACACCGAAGACATTTACGCAGGCATCGAATTCAAAGCCGGGTCTGAAGAAGCGAAAAAATTCATCAGCTTCCTGGAGAAAGAATTCCCAAAAGAGTTTTCTAAAATCAGATTCGGCAACGAAAGCAAGGACAGGGAATATATTACTCAGGCCGGACTTGAGGGAAATGGCACTCTGAACGTAGGAATCGGAATAAAGCCTGTGTCAAAAACGGGCTCTGAAAGACTCATTCGCTCTGCAATTGAATACGCTATACATCAAAAGAGAAAATCAGTCACTCTGGTTCACAAAGGAAATATCATGAAATTCACTGAAGGCGCATTCCGTGATTGGGGATATGCACTCGCTGAAGCCGAATTCGGCAGTCATGTTTACACTTGGGCACAGTGGGAAAAAACAAAAGAAGAAAAGGGTGAAGCTGCTGCAAACGATGAGCAAAAAAAGGCATTGGCTTCCGGTAAAATTCTTATCAAGGATGCTATTGCAGATATAACTCTTCAGCAGGTACTTACAAGACCAGATGATTTTGATGTGATCGCTACATTGAATTTGAATGGCGACTATCTAAGTGATGCTCTGGCTGCTCAGGTAGGTGGGATCGGAATTGCGCCTGGGGCGAATATAAATTATGTCACCGGACATGCAATATTCGAAGCCACTCACGGAACTGCTCCTAAATACGCCAATCAGGATAAGGTAAACCCAGGCTCGGTAATCTTAAGCGGAGCTATGATGCTGGAGCACATGGGCTGGCATGAAGCAGCAAATCTAATTTACAGCGGACTCGAAAAAAGCATTGCTTCAAAAAGAGTTACCTATGATTTTGAACGTCTCATGCAAGGAGCCACTCTTCTCAAATGCTCTGAGTTTGGAAATGAGATCATTAAAAACATGAATTGATTTGTTCATTGATGATTTACGAAAAGCTCCGGTCGCCCGGAGCTTTTTTTTGCATGATACTTTCCAGTAACGCAAGATTTCCTTTAAATTCCTTCAGAAATGCTTAATCAAAATATTTTTATTTTGCAGACCACAGAAAGACAATGGCATTAATAGGAGCACTGATAAAGCAGGGATTGAAACTCAGCACGAGCGTGAAGCTCCCAGAAGCTACACCTGCTGAAATGCAGAGAAAGGAACTGAAAAAGCTTCTGAAAAAAGCTTCACAGACTGCCTTTGGTAAACACTACAGATTTGATGAAATCCTGAAAAATCGTGATGTGATTAAAGCCTTCCAGGAAAAAGTAAAAATTTACGATTACAACAGCATTCATCAAGAATGGTGGCACCGCTGCCTTCAGGAAGAAAAAGATGTATGCTGGCCGGGCCACATCAAGTATTTTGCTCTAAGTTCCGGCACCTCCGAATCAGCCAGTAAGCACATTCCTGTTACATCTGAGATGATTCGAGCCATGAAAAAGGCAAGCATCAGGCAAATTCTGACTCTCGGACGTTATAATTTACCTGCATCATTTTTTGAAAAGGGAATTCTCTGGCTTGGTGGCTCAACCGATTTGAAAAAGCAAGGAGGATATTTTGAAGGTGATGTATCTGGCATTTCCGCCGCTAATGTTCCTATTTGGTTTCAAAAATATTATAAGCCGGGAAAGAAGATTTCAAGACAGAAAGACTGGAATGTAAAACTGGATGAAATCACTGAACAGGCGCCAAATTGGGACATAGGAATCATCACTGGAGTACCGGCATGGGTACAGTTGCTTCTTGAGAAAATTATCGAGAGATACAAGCTTCGCACAATCCACGACATGTGGCCCAATTTGCATGTATACGCACATGGAGGTGTGTCATTTGAACCTTATCGTAAAGTATTCTCTCGCTTCTTTGAAAGACCGGTGCATTACATTGAAATGTATCCTGCATCAGAAGGTTTTATCGCTTTTCAATTCAGGCCAGATGTGAAAAGCATGAAGCTTATACTGAACAATGGAATTTTTTACGAGTTCATACCTTTCAATGACACTAATTTCGATTCAGCCGGAGATCTGAGACCAGATGCTCAGGCTTTGTCCATCTCTGAAGTAAAAGAAGGAGAACCCTATGCCCTGCTCATGAGTACATGCGCAGGAGCCTGGCGTTACCTGATTGGTGATGTCGTCGAATTCACTGACCTGCAGCGGAGCGAAATGAAAATCAGCGGTCGCACCAAACACTTCCTCAGCCTGGTCGGCGAACACCTTTCAGTTGACAACATGAACAGAGCCGTGGAACAGATCAGTCGCGAAATGAACCTGGAAATTCCGGAATACACAGTTACGGGAATACCATTCGAAGGAACTTTTGCCCATCAATGGTATCTTGGAATTAACGGAAATGCTGATGAAAAGCGACTTAGAGACCGTCTTGATGAAATTCTGAAGGAATTGAATGACGATTATGCCGTTGAACGCGGATCTGCACTCAAAGAAGTCATTGTTCATACTGTTCCTGCTGATAAATTTTACAACTTCATGCAATCCCGCGGCAAAATGGGAGGACAAAACAAGTTCCCCAGAGTGCTCAAACAGCAGCAGCACGAGGAGTGGAAAAATTTTCTTGCTTCTGCATGATCTGCTGAATTCCGAAACTTAAATTCGTCCATGCTTGAAGCGACAATCAGCGGCATCACATTCGGTCTGATTCTGGCGGTGATGCTGGGTCCTGTTTTTTTTGCACTCATTCAAACTAGCCTCCATGAAGGTTTCAGTGCAGGTCTGCATCTGGCATTCGGAGTTTTTCTGAGTGACAGTATCATGATATTGATCTGCCTGATTTTCGCATCTTCCGTAAATCTATTGGAAGAGCACCCTGTGATCACCGGCTGGAGCGGCGGACTGGTGCTTATCGGTTTTGGCATTTTCAATTTCTTCAAAAAGATAAAAGTCAGTGAAGTGGATGATGATAAAAGGACTGTACATGCCAGATTTGTCGCAGAAGGATTTCTCCTGAACATTTTAAACCCTGCTGTAATCCTGTTCTGGCTTTCAGTTGTAGGTATTGTGTCACTGAAGGATCATTATACGTCATTACATACGACAGTGTTCTTTTCCAGCGTAATGATTACTGTGCTTTCCACTGATTTATTAAAAGTGATTGTAGCACAACGCATCAAAAAAATCCTGAACAAAAAGGCAATTCATATAATAAACAGAATGGTTGGAATTGCCTTGATAGCATTCGGATTGAGCATGATTGTTAAAGTGATATAAAATCACCTTCAATGAAATGCAATACCCAACACTTTAGAATTGTTTGCTCTGATCAATTTTAGATTTCCGGATGGTGTTCCGTTCAAAACATGCTTAAAAAAAGCTCTCCGTAACTAATTTACAGAGAGCAGATGTGAACGCTACAGGATTCGAACCTGTGACCCCTACCCTGTCAAGGTAATGCTCTAAACCAACTGAGCTAAGCGTCCAAATTAGGCCGCAAAAATAATAATTATCCGCAATTACTAACAGAAGCAATCAATGATGTGAGGGAATTCCTTCAGATGATAGTTATCGGGATTTCGTACATTTGACCGTTCCATTCACGAATGCACACAGGCACAGAAAATATTTTCCGGACAGCTGAGAAGGATGAAGCCGACATCTTCCTTGCCGATGAATCTCTGAATACCAAAACGGCCGGACTGTGTGACTTGCTTATATTATTTGAAGCTGACTCATTACAGATTGCGCTTCTTGAAAAAAAGGAAAACCGCTTTCTTGCATTGGAATATTTCAGTTTTCGCTCTGAGAGTGAAGCAGGACTTTCTGAAGAACGTGAAAAGCATCTCAGAAACAGCGCAGTACTCAGGAATTATGAGTTCTCAGGGGTAAAAGCTGCCGTATTTAGTCCGGTGCAAACACTCGTTCCGGAAGCCATGTACAAAAAAGAACACGTTGAAAAACTGCTAAGGTTCAACTGTGCTTTTGATGACAAACTGCTTGTTTTCTCTGATAACCTAAGCTCCCAGCAAGCTCACATTTTATATGGAATAGAACCGCAGACAATCCAAACACTTGAGCACCTTTTTGAAGAACCGGAAATTCACCACCCTCTCTGCTGTATGACTGAAGCCCTTAGTATGCTGCCTCGGTCAAAAAAAGAAAAAGAAATTAGCCTCCACTTCCGGAAAAAACACCTGGATGTATTTGTTTTTGAAGGCAGGAATCTTCTAATGTGCAACAGTTATGAATGTAAAACAGCTGAGGATTTTCTATACTATTCACTTTTTATCTTTGATCAGTTGGAGCTGGATCCTTCCTCTACATCAACGTTATTATTAGGTGAGATTGAAAGTGAATCCGCCTTGTATAAAATCCTGGCGAATTATATACGCAACCTCAGGTTTTCTGACAGGTCCGGAAATTCAGGCTACAGTTATGTATTTAACAAGTTGCCTTCTCACAGACATTTTTCAGTTTTTAGTCTTTCACTGTGCGAATAATAAGCGGCACAAAAGGAGGAATCATCATCCACGCTCCGGCCAAACTACCGGTTCGTCCTACAACTGATTATGCCAAGACCGGCATCTTCAATATTCTGAACAATCACTTTGACTTTGAAGAAATCTCCGTACTCGATCTCTTTTCTGGAACAGGAAATATCAGTTATGAATTTGCCTCGCGAGGCTGCCGCGATATTTATTGCGTGGATACCTCTGCCTCATGTGTTAATTTCATCAGAGAAACATCCCTTAAATTAGGATTCGACGGTATCCGGACAATCAAATCAGACGTGTTCCGTTTTCTGAAAAGTCCTCAGAGAAAATTTGATATTGTGTTCGCTGACCCTCCCTTTGACATGAAGGAAAGTGCAGATATTCCGGATCTGGTTTTTCAAGGTGATTGGCTTAAAGAAGATGGATGGCTCATCTTTGAACATCAATCCAAATTCCAATTGATAAACACGAAAAACCTGAAGGAAACACGACATTACGGCAATTGCGCATTTTCAATTTTTACTTCAGGTGATACGCATTGAAATCATTTTCAGGCATTATCTCTTCAATTTGTATATTCGTATTCATTCTCACAAGCAATAAGACATGTCTGCCAAAAGAATAGCAGTCTTTCCCGGATCATTTGATCCGATTACCCTGGGGCACGAAAGCATCATACGCCGATGTGTGCCACTATTTGATGAAATAGTTGTAGGCATAGGCTACAACTCGAATAAAAATTATTATTTCTCCCAAGACAGAAGGGAACATTTCATAGTGCGCACTTTTGAAGATGAACCCAAAGTGAAAGTGCAACGCTACAACGGATTAACCGTTGACTTCTGCAAAGAAATCGGAGCAGCTTTTATCTTGCGTGGACTTCGAACTTCAGCAGACTTCGAATTTGAAAGAGCAATCGCACAGATGAATCAGTCCATGGCCCCCGGACTTGAAACTATATTCGTAGTATCCGACCCTGCACTTTCTCATATCAGCTCAACTATAGTGAGAGACATTTTATACTATCAGGGTGACATTTCGAAATTCGTTCCTAAAGCAGTGCATTTGTGATGCGGAGATTAATTCTTTCAATGATTTTAATGTCCGCAGTTCATCTCCTGAGTGCACAGGGAACGCTTGTGTTTTGTGAAAAAATCTCAACGGAAGGAAAAGCTTTGATACCAATTGAATCGGTCATGGTTCCACCGGGAGGCCGTTCAGTCGGAATAATCTATACTCCTGAAAATGCATTCGCCGAACCTGTTAGCATGCGCCTTGAAGTTGCACATCTGAAAGGCCATAGCTTCAAAGTTTTTGATGAACAGGAATTTCAGACTGATGAAGGCAAAGAAAATCTCTCCTTTTACTACAAGATCGAAAAAGCAGGTGACTACAGATTTCGCCTGATTGACAAAGACAAAAAAATTCTTGCAGAGGAAATCCTGAGCGCTTCTCCAGAAACTTCAGAACCGGATGCAGTAAATGAAAATCCCGGCTCCGTCAATGTTTTCCCCGATGAGCCATATCATATTTACTTTATTGATGATGCGGGCTTCAATTCTGAATTTTCTTTTTCAGCAAGCCGTGGCCGTCTCAAAATGAAAATCGAAGGGAGCAAATTCAATAGTGAAACTTTTATTGTGGATATCTGGAAGTCGGAAAACGGAGTTTATGGTAAATTCATCCGTTCGGAAGAAGTAGGTAAGACCGGAACAGAAAAAGATGGCTTCAGCATGATAATTCAGTTTCCCACTTCTGGTGAATATAAAGTTAATCTGTACGACCGTCAGAATAACCTGATCACTTCCGCATTTGTAAGCTTAAGATGACTGGCTTTGAGAAAAGTAGTTTTCCAAAAAGTTTTTAATGGAAAAGTATGTGTTGTCAAAAACAATTTTGCGGATACTATTTTCATTCATCCATTCAACTTTGTCAATATCCTCCTCTTCCTGAGGAATAAGCGGGCTTCCCTGATCGCACACCATTAAATACCAGTGAGTTTTTTTCAGTATTCTTTTTTTATTCTGAGGAAATGTGTGGTAAGTCCTTGGTAATTCCTTGACAATCTCCAGCCCCTCTATTCCGCATTCCTCTTCAACTTCTCTCACCGCAGCCTCCTCAGGTGACTCATCATAGTCGATTTTTCCTTTAGGAAGGTCCCACTTGCCCCTCCGAAAAATCATCAGGAATTCCATCTTATCATTATGAACAAGTCCTCCGGCAGCTTCTACAAGAGTGTAACGGGAAACAAAATTTTGCCATGATCTTTCAGGAGAATCGCTTAAATAATTTACGCCGCTGCATGTTTTATCACCCTCAAGCATGGAAACGACGCTATCCAGATCCTGAGCCTGCTCAGATATGATTCTCATACCTTCACGCATGTCAGGTGGCCCATTGTAAACCTGGGAAAATATGAGCGGCTTATCGTTTACAAATGCAAGATGCTTGTTCATGAACATATTTCGTTTTGAAACAGAGATGCGGATGATGGATGATTAATTATTCTTAGGTTTGCGTCATGTCAAACGACAAGAAGACCGCCTCGGCCATCGCTCAATATTTATTGCAAATTAAAGCAATTAAGCTCCAACCGCAACTTCCCTTCACATGGGCTTCAGGATGGAAATCTCCGATTTATTGCGACAACCGCATTAGCCTCTCCTATCCTGAAATCCGAACCTATATCCGCAGCGCGCTTGCTGAAAAAATCCGGAACCAGTTTCACGGCGTTGAACTGATAGCAGGAGTCGCCACAGCTGCAATTGCTCAAGGTGTGCTTGTTGCTCAGGAATTGAATCTTCCCTTCGTTTACGTAAGATCCTCTCCCAAAGACCATGGAAGGGAAAACCTGATCGAAGGCGAAATCGGAGAAAATAAAAATGTGGTTGTGATTGAAGACCTTGTATCAACCGGATTATCATCTTTAAAGGCTGTCGATGCCCTGAGAAGCGCCGGCTGCAAAGTTGCAGGACTGGTTTCGGTATTTAACTATGGTTTTGAAAAAGCACGTGAAAACTTCAGTGCTGCCAACTGCGACCTGCATTCCTTGTGCGATTATTTTACCCTTCTGGAAAAAGCGCTTGAATCCGGTTATGTAAAAGAAGATGATATGGGAACCCTGGAAAAGTGGAGAGAGTCTCCTGATACATGGGGCAGATAATGATAAATTCAAATTAGAATTCAATGACTCGAATAGAAAGCCAAAGTACAAGAGTGCAAAAATCAGCTGCTGAAGTTTATACATTCCTCAGCAACTTCAACAATTTTGAGAAACTGATGCCTGAGCAGGTTACCAACTGGAAATCCACTGAAGATGAGTGCAGCTTCACTATTTCCGGAATGGCAAGTCTGGGGATGAAAATCCGTGAAAAAAATCCTAACAGTCTTATCAGAGTGGAGAAACATGGCAAAGCACCATTTGATTTTTTATTCGACTGCAACATACGCGAACAGGGGAATGAATGCGATGTTCAGTTGAGTTTTGATGCTGACTTGAATCCAATGCTAAAAATGATGGCAGTAAAACCGCTGGAGAATTTCCTGAATATGCTTGTACATAAACTCAAGGAAGTCTGCTGACAAACAATCAGGCCGGTTTGTCGGCAAATCTTATCTCCTTTAATCCGTAAGCAATTGTATTACCGTCTTGCTTTTTAACCTGCAATTTCCCTCCTTCTTCAACTCCGATAATCCGGCCTCTGAAGACTTCCCTTCCCGAAACAAAATCATGTTCCTCTCCTATTCTGTACATGGCAGATAAATAATCGTCTTTAATTTTAGACTGATTTGAATTTTTCAATTGCAGGTATCGCGCTTCCAGAAAAGAACAAAGCACTGCCAATTCTTCATCCAACACATATTCTTTTCCGCTGATCAGCTTCATTGACACCGGATTTGGTACATGTTCCGGAAAAATCTCCTGGTTGACATTGAGTCCGATGCCTAAAATCGTATGCTGAACTCCTTTGGTATTGATGCTGTTCTCAATCAGCATCCCACATATCTTTTCGTCACCCGCATAAATATCATTCGGCCATTTTATCTTGATTTCCTCCTGATTTATCCGGAATTTCAGGTAGTCTGTGACGCCCAATGCAAAAGCCATATTCAATATGAACAACTCCCGAACAGGTATGAATACAGGATAAAACAGTATAGAAATGAGCAAATTGCTGTCCTCCCGACTGCTCCAGCTTTCTCCGGTCTGTCCTCTGCCAGCATGCTGATAAGACGCCCTTATCAGCGTTCCTTCTGCCAAATCCTGATTTTTCAGCAATTCAGCCAAATAGGAATTTGTAGAGTCAAGTTCCCTGAAATAACGGTAATCCCTGGCTGTGAATAAGGTTGTTAAATCTTTCAGACTTGAGCTCATATCAAATGGGATTGGAGAAAATACCTTTAAATGTGATTAGATTTTTGGTAATTTTGTAAAATAATTCTCCAAAACCACCCATTATTCCTGAATGATCAAAAAGAAGAGCTCTTCTCCAAAAACAAACAGCAAAAGAACACTACGCAAAATTAATGATTCTGAACGCCTCCTGGACAATATCATTTCAGGAATGCAGGAGAAGAAAGCAAAGGAAATCACCAGCATTGATCTTAGAAATGTAAAGAATGCCGTCGCTGATTTCTTTGTCATTTGCCACGCTGATTCCAGTACTCACATCGATGCAATAGTCAAATCCATCGAAGAGTTTGTTTACAAAAAACAAGGCGAAGAGCCGCTGCATGTAGAAGGACGAGGCAACTCCGAATGGATATTGATGGATTACTTCAATGTGGTGGCGCATGTTTTCAAACAGGAGAAAAGAGAATTCTTCGGCATTGAACGTCTGTGGGCGGATGCTGAAATAAAACAAATAGCGAGTAACTATTAATCCTTAACTTTGTTAGGTAGGTGAGAAATTCCGGACGATACAATAATGTCCAGTCCGGCTTATTAGTTTTCAATAATTCATGAGCGAACAGAATAATAAAAACAGCGGCAATCAGGGAAAGCCGCAAGGGGGAGGCAACAAGAAGTTCCAGGGAGGGCCTAAGTTCAGTTTCAATTTTTACTGGATATACGGAATCATCATCGTTGTGCTGATAGTCACACAACTCTTCTCATGGGGTCCTGTAGAAAGAGAAATTTCTTTTGATCGTTTTGAGCGTACCATGCTTCTTACTAAGGATGTTTCCAAGATAGAAGTCACCAACGAAGTTGCGCATATCACTATCAAACCTGAAAAACTTAAGGAAGAAAAGTACAAAGACATACGTACAAAATCTTTCGGGAAGACTGAAAACCTCGGACCCCATTATTATCTCAACACGGGTCCTGTAGAGTTATTCGCAAAAAAGGTTGAAGAGGCGCAAAAAGAGTTTACTCCTGATGAAAGGGTCGGCATAGTATACAAACAGGATAAGGGCAGCTACTGGGACTTTGTCCTGAACTGGATACTTCCCATTGGATTCTTTGCTCTTATATGGATCTTGATCATGAGAAGGATGGGAGGCGGCGGTGCCGGAAGCCAGATCTTCAACATCGGAAAATCCAAGGCGCAACTATTTGATAAAGACCTTCAGGTGAAAGTCACTTTTAATGATGTGGCCGGACTGGAAGAAGCAAAAGTGGAAGTCATGGAAATTGTTGACTTCCTTAAAAATCCAAAAAAATATACCAGCCTTGGAGGTAAAATTCCGAGAGGCGCATTGCTGGTCGGCCCTCCCGGTACAGGAAAAACCTTGCTAGCCAAAGCGATGGCTGGAGAAGCCCAGGTTCCTTTCTTTTCCTTATCCGGTTCCGACTTTGTAGAAATGTTTGTAGGAGTCGGAGCTTCAAGGGTTAGAGATCTGTTCAGACAAGCAAAGGAGAAAGCCCCTTGCATCATATTCATTGACGAAATTGATGCAATAGGAAGAGCACGTGGCAAATCACCCTCTTTCAGCGCCAATGATGAAAGAGAAAGCACACTCAACCAGCTCCTGACTGAGATGGATGGCTTCGGTTCAAACTCAGGAGTGATCATCATCGCTGCAACTAACAGAGCTGATATTCTGGACCGTGCACTCTTGCGTCCGGGACGATTTGACCGCCAGATCTACGTTGAACTTCCTGATCTGAACGGAAGAAAGGCGATCTTTAATGTTCACCTTAAACCCTTGAAGATAAATGACACGCTGGACATTGATTTCCTTGCAAGGCAAACTCCGGGATTTTCCGGTGCCGACATCGCCAATGTATGTAATGAAGCCGCTCTGATTGCCGCAAGAAGAAATAAGGCTTCCATCGACAAACAGGATTTCCTGGATGCAATTGACAGAATTATCGGCGGACTTGAAAAGAAAAATAAAATCATTTCTCCTCAGGAAAAAGAAGTCATCGCTTATCATGAGGCAGGCCATGCATCAGTAAGCTGGTTGCTGGAACATGCACATCCTCTTGTGAAAGTTACCATCGTTCCCAGGGGAAATTCTCTTGGTGCTGCGTGGTATCTTCCTGAAGAAAGATCTATTACAACAAAAGAACAGCTCATGGATGAAATTTGCGCCGCTCTCGGAGGCCGTGCTGCGGAAGAAATCATCTTCGGCAAAGTATCAACAGGAGCACTAAGTGATCTTGAGAAAATCACCAAACAGGCTTACGCGATGGTGACAGTTTACGGACTTAATGAAAAGATCGGCAATATTTCATTTTACGATTCATCGGGTCAGCAAGAATACACTTTTGGAAAGCCATACAGTGAACAGACAGCACAGGTTATTGACCAGGAAGTGAAAATCATGATTGAAGAAGCTTATAATAAGACGAAAAAGCTTCTGAATGATCATAAGGACCAGCTTTCTCAACTGGCAAAACGTCTCCTTGAAAAAGAAGTGCTTTTCAAGGAAGATCTTGAAAGAATTTTCGGCAAAAGACCTTGGCCAGACAAGCATGAACCGGCCATGACCGTCATGAACGGAAATGGCGAACATAAGCCTGCCGGAACCAAAAGCGAATCGCCGGAACCAAAAGCCGAACACTCAGGACCAACTGAAATTGAAGGCGAAACCACTGAAGGCCTTGATAAGCCAGCCTGATTAAGTCGTCAAATAATAATAGAAACGGGAAAGAAATATCCCCGTTTTTTTTTATATGATTATCGCCGCTTTCGAATCATTCTCTTTGTTGTATCTTCGCCTTAAGCATTCGTTCAATGGAAGAAAGCACAACCCGGGAAAAAATTTTAAAGAGAATCAGACAAGCTCTCATTCACAAGACAGTGTCTCGTTTCCCTTCTATCGACTGGGAAAAGAATGTGTATTCGTCCGGAGACCTCTCTCTGGAAGAGCAATTTGCCAAAGCATTTACAGCTGTAGGAGGTAAATTCGTCTTTTGTGAAAACGAAATCGATTTTATTGAGCAATTGATGAAGGAAGCCACTGCAAATAACTGGCAGCGATTTTACTGCTGGGAACAGGAAATTTGCGGACTACTCGACACGGTAGAATTTCCTTACACATCAGAAGATTATGACCTTCCTGAAGGAATGGTGGGAATCACTTCCTGTGAAGCTTTGGTAGCACGGCTCGGAAGTGTCATTGTATCTTCAGCTCAAGGTTCAGGCAGAAGGCTGTTCGTCGTCCCGACAACGCACGTTATTAAGGCATACACATCCCAGCTTGTTCCTGAAATGAAAGATGCTCTGTTGGCAATGCGTGAAAGATATCCTGACAATTTCCCTTCAATGATTGCTTCTCTAACAGGCCCAAGCCGTACGGCTGATATTGAGAAAACACTCGTCACACCGGCCCACGGCCCCAGGGACATTTTCGTGTTTCTGATTGATGACATCATCCATCACTGAAATTGCTGATGGAACGAGACTGGGAGAGTGTATATATAAGCGATAAAATTCACCTGGTGGAAATAGTCCGTGCAGTGCTTGAAGACAATAACATTCCTTCTGTGGCGATTGACAAGAGGGACTCGAGTTACATCGGAATTGGAGACATCGAAGTGTACGTACATCCTGATAATTCAATCCTGGCTCGTTTAATCATAGAACAAAATAAGCTTTGAGCAACCTCGCATTACGATTTATAACCGGCATAATAGGAGCAAGCCTCGTAATCTTTTCCATCATCTGGAGTGAAAGCACATTTCTACTGCTATTGATGCTGATAACATCACTGAGTCTTGCTGAATTCTATAAGCTGTGCAGGCAAGAGGGCTTCAGGCCTCAGGCCCGTTTCGGTGTAATCGCCGGAATCACTCCATTCATTGCTCCGCTTTTGCAATCTGCATTCGGCATTTCACTGAACCTCGCTGCGCTTTTGATTCTTTTACCATTCATTATTTTTATTCGGGAACTGTATAAGGCTGAAGAAAAACCATTCATCAATATCGCTTATACCCTTTTGGGATTTGTATATATCACACTTCCTCTCTTTCTGTTCTATCTTTATTCTTCCACAGGAAAAAACGATTCATCCTATAACTTTGATAACATTCTGGGTTTCTTTTTCATCCTCTGGGCCGGAGATACCGGAGCATATTTTGCAGGAAAGCACTTGGGAAAACACAAACTCTTTGAAAGAATCTCTCCGAAAAAAACCTGGGAAGGATTTTTCGGAGGACTTGTCCTGGGAATGATCATGGCTTATGTCTGTTCTTTGCTTTCAGACAATTTTACTCTGGAGCAGTGGCTGATAACCGGATTAATCATTCTTCTTGTAAGTCCTCTGGGAGATCTGGTGGAGTCCATGTTTAAAAGAAGCATCAATATAAAAGATTCCGGATCCCTCTTACCAGGTCACGGTGGCTTTCTGGATCGTTTCGATGGACTCCTCATTTCTGCTCCATTTGTATTTGTCTACCATATTCTTTTTTAAGAATCAGCCCTACCTACCGCACGTATTTCTTTTTCAGCCATTTACAGCGGTAGTTTCATTCTGTCAACATCTCAATTCAAATAATTTCTACCTTCGTCGCCCTAATTAAAACTGCATGCTTACCGCGGAAATCAAAGGAAAGAAGAAGATTACCCCTGCACCACAATCAGCTGAATCTACAAACCCGTACGAATCAATGCTGGAACGCTTCAAAGTTGCAGCAGAAAAAATCGGTCTTGATGAGGAAACATATAACATCCTCAAAAGCCCTGACAGGCAGTACCTGGTAAGTCTTCCAGTCAGAATGGATGACGGCAAAATGAAAGTCTTCGAAGGCTATAGAATCATTCATAGCACAGGAAGAGGACCATCAAAAGGCGGAATTCGCTATTCCATGGAGGTGAATCTTGATGAAGTGAAAGCACTTGCGGCATGGATGACCTGGAAATGCGCTATTGCCGACATTCCTTACGGCGGTGCCAAAGGCGGTATCACTTGCGACCCTTCTAAAATGTCAGTAGGCGAACTGGAACGACTTACACGTGCTTATACGGTCGCAATGCGCGATGTTATAGGAGTTGATAAAGACATTCCTGCACCTGATGTTTCAACAGGTCCCAGGGAAATGGCATGGATAGTTGATGAATACTCTAAATTGAAAGGAGAATTCACTCCCGGTGTGGTTACAGGAAAACCGCTGGATCTTGGAGGTTCGGAAGGAAGAGTGGAAGCCACAGGCCGAGGAGTTTTTGTTGCTGCTATGGAAGCAATGAAAAAACTCAAAATGAATCCGAAAAAATCCACAGCAGCCATTCAGGGTTTCGGAAATGTAGGCTCAATCACTGCAAAGTATTTCGAGGATGCCGGAATAAAAGTCATAGCAATCAGTGATCACACTGGAGCCTGGTTGAATCCAAAAGGAATCAACATTGAAAAAGCGATCGAATACAGGAATGCGAACAAAGGAACACTTCAAGGATTTAAAGACGGAAAAATGATAAGCAATGAAGAATTGCTTACCCTAAATGCTGACATCCTTGCTCCATGTGCTTTGGAAAACCAAATTCGCAGACACAATGCAGCAAATGTGAAAGCGAAACTAATTGTAGAAGGAGCAAATGGACCAATCACAGCAGGGGCCGATGAAGTCCTGCAGGAAAAAAACATCATGGTCATTCCGGATATTCTTGCTAATGGCGGAGGTGTGACGGTATCATATTTCGAATGGACACAAAACAGGTTTGGTTATTATTATCCTGTTGAAGAGATTCATAAACGCGCTGATCTTTCAATGACCAGAGCATTTAATAATGTCTGGAAAATGGCACAGAAATACAAAGTCTCTATGAGAATTGCCGCCTACATGTTTGCCCTGGAAAAGGTGGCCAAAGCCGTGAAAGCTCGTGGATGTTATTAATCCTTCAAATAGACTATAAAACATCTGGCTTATTTGTTAAATATTACTTAAATTAAATCATGACCATTCACAAGGAAGGATACGCATCACTGATTCTGACAGTTCTGCTTCTCACAGCAGTTCATTTTCTGAGTCAATACCTGCTGGAATCTTATCCTATTGCAAGGCAAATCATACTGATAATTTCCATTGCACTCTTTTTGATAGTTCTTCAGTTTTTCCGTCACCCAAAAAGGAATCTCACTCAGGGTGATAAACTGGTTATCGCTCCCGCTGATGGTAAAGTTGTTGTGATTGAAGAAACCGAAGAAAATGAAGTCTTCAAGGATCGCAGGCTGCAAGTCTCAATCTTCATGTCGCCAGTGAACGTCCATGTAAACCGATATCCGGTTGAGGGCAAAGTGTCTTTCAGCAAATATCACCCTGGACTTTATCTCGTTGCATGGCACCCAAAATCATCCACTGAAAATGAAAGGACTACCGTAGTGGTAGACAAGCCATCCGGAGTACGTGTGCTCATGCGACAAATTGCAGGTGCATTGGCACGAAGAATTGTGTGCTATGCCACAGAAGGAAAGGAAGTAAAGCAAGGAGAAGAAATGGGATTCATTAAGTTTGGTTCACGTGTCGATGTTTTTCTTCCCATAGGCACAAAAGTGAATGTGGAACTCAATCAAGCCGTGAAGGGTGGAGTGACTGTGCTTGCAGAATTAAACTGATTTTCCCCGGCGACCTTCTGACTTTAAAATCACTTGTAAAAGTGATTAGGTCTAATTAAAACTCCACTTCCACTAAAATATTTTATAAATTGCTTTCGTATACATTACATGTCTGCAATTAAAAATTCCATTATAACACTTTCTTTAGTATTCCTGATTGGGTCTAACTATGATTGCTTTTCCCAACAGGTCAAATGGTCTGCTCCTTTAAGTGACGACAACAAACATCCATATCTGAAAATTCTTGGAGAAGCTCCTGGCGGTTTCTACATGGTAAGAAGCAATCTAAGTTTTGGCAGCACCAGAGTTAGGTCTGGTTTTAAAACAAGAAAATATATTTTGCAGAAATTCTCCTCTGCTATGTCCCTTCAAACGGAGAAAGAATTACTTGCACCGGCGGAAGCTGGAGTCATAGCTGATCTCGAAGTGATTGATGAAAAAGTACTTGTAGTTTTTTACACCTTCGATAAGCAGGACAGGACTTATTCTTTCTTCGCACAATACCTTGATGCTGCTTTGAATTATTCCGGGCCTGCCGCACTGATCGACAAATTCGCATCCGAAAACATTGATGATGACAACTTGCCCGGAGTTTTCTATTCCAGAAACAGAAAAATGCTGGCATTCACTTACCGCCAAATTGCAAAGGATAAAAAATCACAGTCATTCACTGCCGTTTTACTTGATTCTGATCTGAATAACATTTATAAAAAAGAAATTCGTTTTCAGATCCCAGCACGTTTATATGCTCCTCTCACCTATGTGTTGTCAAATGAAGGCAACTTCTATGTCCTGGGCATTCGATTTCTGACAGATAAGAAAGTGAAGGCCCCGGGAGAAAGCTTTTATACTCTGCATGGCTACAACAGAATCAGCGGATTGTATTGCGACAAGGAAATCAAAATTGAAGACAAGTTTTTAACTGACGCTTCAGTGGCTGCAGATGCATACAATAAAAAAATTGTAGTCAGCGGATATTATTCTGACAAAACTACTTATTCTACTGCAGGAATTTTTTACTACAGTATGGATGAAGATTCATTCAGCGATTCAAAAGTTTTCACCTCGGCATTCCCAACTTCATATCTTCAGAAATTCATCGGAGAAAGAAAAGAAAACAAAAGCAGAGAATTGATTAATTACTCCATTGATCGTCTTATACTTCGGAATGACGGAGGTGTAGGGCTCGCAGCTGAAAGTTTTTACCAGACTACAAGAACTTACTGGGATTACTATACCCAAACCATGATATCCCACTACTACTACAATTTCGGAAGCATCATGGTGATTTCAGTTCATCCTGACGGTAAGCTTCACTGGACAAATTTGGTCAGTAAGGAACAAAGCTCCGTAGATGATGGCGGTTTTTATTCTTCCTATGCCTCGGTTAACAGCGGAGGAATTCTCTACTTCATATACAACAAATACGTATCGGAACGAAGTAGCGTCCTGATCACATCAATTGACGGACAAGGAAATCAGAAAACAGATGTGCTTTTCAATGAAGTTGAAAGGGTGTCAGTCTTAGCTACTGCAGCAAAACAGATTGATGAGGAAACGTTGATCATGCCTGCGTACAGAGAAAATAAATTCTATCTGATCACAGTGAGCTTCGACTGATTCAGGAATTCTTCTTTAGATAAATCTTCTGACCTGGTTTCAAAGCTTCGCCTTCCTGGATGTTATTGTATTTCAGTACCGACTTAAGCTTCACACCATGACTTTGTGCAATTGAATGTGGAGTATCCCCTTCACGTGCAATCACCAGATTCTTTTGTCCGCAGTTTTTCTTTGGCTTCAAATAAACGATTTGGCCTTCTGCAAGCGGTGTAGTCGGGTCCATTTCATTATATCTTGGAAGTTGCCAGTGGCCTAACTCAAACTCGTTGGCTATTTTTTGAAGATTGTCCCCTTTACGTGCATAAATGCAATCCGTACCATTGATCTGAAAAACTTTTCTGTCTTTTCCGATTGAAATACCCTCAGAAACAGAAGGCTTATGAATCACTGTTTCTCTAACCGGAACCGGGGCGTCAACTGGAATGCTGATATCCTTGTTTCCTGCTGAAGCCAAGGGTGCGGGCATTCCTCCGGTATCAAGCTTATAAAGTTCAAAATCCTCGATAATCTTGATTAATTTTTCCGCATAAGTTGGTGAGGTTGCATAACCAGCCTGTTTCAACCCTTTCGCCCATGCTTTGTAATCTGTGCGGTCGTATTCAAACAAAAATGCATAACGTGGTCTGGTACGTAAAAAGTTGCTGTGGTCTTTGTAAGAATCAAAAACTGAAGGATATTTCCTGAAACATTCATCCTTGGTATCATCATCCTGGATGTAGCCGGGTCCGTTCCAGTTAGAACACTTGATTCCAAAATGATTGTTTGCTTCACGTGCAAGGGGACTGTTACCATTGCTTGATTCAAGAAGAGCCTGGGCCATTTTAATACTTGCCGGTATGCCTGAAAGCTGCATATCGCGAATGGCTTCATCTTTATACATCATTATATACTCTTCCCTGCTTAACTTTTTTGCTTCCAAAGCAAACATTTCTGTACACAGAAACAAGCTGATGATGAATACCCAAATCCTTTTCATAAACATTAAACGTGATTAACAATTATAATATTCACCGATGAGAAATTCTTCTGTGAATAATAGTGACATTTTGATTCTTAGAACGATAAGCATCGTAAAGGGATACATGTTTTCATGAATTTATCCTGAAACCTTACATTTTATTCTCATTTTCAAAGTGATAGATTCCTCCAGTGTGAATGGCCAGGACATTAGAATGCGACGGGAAATATCCTGATTGTATCATTTGAATAAGTCCGAAAAACATTTTTCCAGTATAAACCGGCTCAACAGGTATGCCTGTCTGACTACTGAACATCTCGCAAAAATTTAACAATCGAGGTCCAGCCCTAGCATATCCTCCTTCGTGAAAATCGTGAATGATTCTGAAACTTCCGCGATCAGCACCGAATTTGAGAACCGCTTCTTCCAAAAACAAGGCGCCTTTAAGAACAGCTATTCCAATAGCAGTTTGAGCGGACTCAAGTGATTTTGCAATGCCGGCAAGAGTGGCTCCGGTACCGCAAGGGCAAACTACAAAATCAGGTTTCAGATCAATGTCTTCCATCATTTCTGTACAGCCCTTAACACCGGCAACATTCGACCCGCCTTCAGGAATCATAAACAGATCTGATATGTCTTCTGCAATTTCAGGATAAATCTTCAATGCCAAAGAAGCAAAGTAAGAATGAGCATCATCATCGTAACGTCTGCGGTAAGTTTCACGACTCGTGAAAATCAGTTTTACTCCTTTTGACCTGAGAAAATTGATAACTGGATTTTCAATTTCCTCACCACGAATAATGGCCAGACAAGGAATTTGTTTTTCGTGACAGGAATACGCACATGCAACCAAGTGATTTGACCATGCTCCACCGAATGTGATGATAGCCTTGCATCCGGATGATTGGTAATCTTCAATATTGTACTTCAGCTTGCGGTTCTTATTCCCTGAAAGAAAAGGATGTCTGAGATCTTCTCGCGCAATGAATAATGAAATACCTCTGTCACTGATTCCGGGGAAATCCACTTTTTGCAACAGTTCTGTTGTATGATGCAATTCCATTGGGTAAATCTACGCTTTTGCCGCTTCCTTTATTTCGGTAAATTTGCAGTGTTTCAGGATGATGAGAGCCTGCAATGCAGGAATGCCAGCATGTCACATTTAGATAAATTCGATCCGGAAGACTATTACCTTTCTCCAGAGGGATACATCATTTTCACAGAAAAGTATCATCTCAAACGCGGTTACTGCTGCCAAAGCGGATGCCTGCATTGCCCCTGGAAAGAAAAAAATGAACAACAAAAAAAGAACAACAAATCCAATAATCATGGCAATCACAGTTGATTCACAAAAACTTGATCTTTCTAAAACAAAGACTCCTACCGGGACACACATTTCCTGCAAGGGATGGATACAAGAAGCTGCCTTGCGCATGCTGCACAACAACCTCGATCCAGACGTTGCAGAAAGACCAGAAGATCTGATTGTATATGGAGGACGCGGCAAAGCAGCCCGAGATCTGGATTCATTCAACCTCATCGTAAAAGCACTGAGAGATTTGAATGATGATGAAACCCTGTTGGTTCAAAGCGGAAAACCTGTCGGAATTCTGCCTACACACAAGGATGCTCCAAGGGTAATCATCAGCAACTCTCAACTTGTTCCGCACTGGGCTACGATGAAGGTATTTGATGAACTGGAAAAGCAGGGACTTATCATGTACGGACAAATGACGGCAGGATCATGGATCTATATCGGTTCACAGGGAATTGTGCAAGGCACCTATGAAACTTTCAACGCGATTGCTGATCAGCATTTCAAAGGAAGCCTGAAAGGAAAGCTTTGTGTAACGGCCGGACTTGGCGGAATGGGCGGGGCGCAACCATTGGCGATTACTATGGCAGACGGAGTTTGCCTGGCCGCTGAAGTAGAGGAATGGAGAGCTCAAAAGAGGATTGACACCCGTTACCTCGATTATATCGAACATGATATTGACCGGGCAATTGACCATGCACTAGAATGTAAGAACAAAGAAGAAAATAAATCCATTGCTGTTATTTGTACAGCTGTTAAACTACTTACTCGACTGAAAGAAAGAGGAATTATTCCGGATGTGCTTACTGACCAGACTTCCGCTCACGATCCTCTTGTTGGTTATTTGCCTGAAGGTGTAACTGTGGAGGAAGGAAATGTCTTGCGTGAAAGCAATCCGGAAAAGTATATTGAAATGAGTTATGATTCCATGGCAGAACATGTCCGATTGATGCTGCATTTCCAAAAATCCGGTGCCGTCACATTCGACTATGGAAATAATCTTCGTGGCAGAGCGCTTGAAAAAGGTGTCAGCAATGCATTTGATTTTCCAGGTTTCGTTCCTGCTTATATTCGTCCTTTATTCTGCGAAGGCAAAGGCCCCTTCCGATGGGCCGCTCTGAGCGGAGACCCGGAGGATATTAAAGTAACAGATGAACTCATCATGAAACTCTTCCCTGAAAATAAAAGTCTTCATCGCTGGTTAAAAATGGCGCAGGAGAGAATTGCTTTTCAAGGCTTGCCATCTCGAATCTGTTGGCTGGGAATGGGTGAGCGTGAAAAAGCAGGTCTTGCATTCAATGAATTGGTTCGCACCGGCAAAGTAAAAGCACCGATTGTGATCGGCCGGGATCACCTGGACACAGGATCTGTGGCTTCTCCTAACAGGGAAACTGAAGCAATGAAGGACGGAAGTGATGCAATCGCAGATTGGCCTGTGCTCAACGCATTAATCAATACTGCAGGAGGCGCGAGTTGGGTATCTCTCCATCACGGAGGAGGAGTCGGCATTGGTTATTCCATACATGCAGGTATGGTGATCGTAGCGGATGGCAGTGATGATGCAGAAAAGCGACTCAGAAGAGTATTGCACAATGATCCGGCAATGGGTGTAATCAGACATGCGGATGCAGGCTATGACATTGCGCAGGATTGCGCCAGGCAGTTCCGTCTGGACTTGAAAGAAAGACTTCGCGGATAATACAAGCACAATATACATTGGCATTATCTTTGGGTTTTACCGTGAAAATTTCCTACATGAAAAAGAAGAGTTATAAAGCGTTCACTATGCTGATGTTGTTTGTGACGGCATTGTTGAGTTCCTGCGAAAAAACAGAGGAGGATCCCAATACGAGCGACAGGGATAAATTCCTCGGTTCCTGGAGAGGATTTTCAACGGGTCCGGGTGGTGATATTAATTTCAACATGAATATCAGCGCTTCTAACAGCGCACCGGACCAGATCCTGATGTCAAATTTTGACGGAACCGGTTCAAATACCTTTATCCCTGCCGTAGTTTCAGGGAACTCACTGACGATTCCAACATTCGTTGGCGTAGATACCATACAAGGAAGCGGCAATTACAATAGCAACAATACCCTGAGCTTTACGTTTGTTGTGCGTGACGGGCAAACGGTGGAAAACCGGACTGCTACTGCACAAAGATGAATCATCAGATCAGGTCTGGTAATTTTTCCAGTACACAGGTTTGCAGGCTTTGATTCTGGCTGATAACTTTTTATCCACCACATCGGGGTTCGTCCTCACGAATTTTTGGACTTCAATTTCATTTTCAGCCTCCACCAATGTGATAATGCCACTCCCGTTTTCAAAAAGGGCAGCCATTAAAAGCTTTCCTTCCCTGAATGCCTGTCGCAGATAACTTTCATGGCGGCTCAATTCAGTGGAAGTAAATGTTTTCTTCGCAGGAAAATTTTCACCCATTGTCCATAAGATGAAAAACATCTGTTTCAGTCCAGCTTTGGAAGAAGCAGTGGAAATTTGTTCGTCGGAATTGTTGTTCATTGTGTGGCTTTTAAAGTTTAAATTCTGTCTGATCTCCTGCTATCATTTTCACTTATAAATCTGCTAACAAGAATTATTCAAATGATCATCATTATGTCAGATAGCACATGCCGATTGTCAGGATAAATTCATCTTTCAGAAAGTCGATGATTCCTGATCGAAATTTTTGAATCTTCAGAGGATGTGCCAATAATAAATTGAAGGTAGAAGGACCAATCAACTCCATTTCATCCTTAATCTTTTCAATTTGAAAGGATTGCCGTCCTTACAATCGAAGCTACAATCAAAGAATAAAAAACATTTTTTTGATTTGTAAGGTTTGATTTTTCTATATTTGCGCTCCCAATTGGGAGCATAACTTGTCCCGGTCTCCGGGAGCTCAGCTGGTTCAGAGCATCCCGACTAAAGTCGGGAGAGTCACAGGTTGAGCGAAAGAAATAAAAATTGGGAGCATAGCTCAGCTGGTTCAGAGCACCTGCCTTACAAGCAGGGGGTCACAGGTTCGAACCCTGTTGCTCCCACGAAAGCCCACCGAATGGTGGGTTTTGTCGTTTATGTACCTCGTTTATATTTTATACAGCATCTCTGCT
>QQVM01000015.1 GCA_003389385.1 Bacteroidota bacterium | reverse complement strand
GAAATTTTTCAAGAACAAGATCACAGAAAGTACTTTTCTAACCAGCTGCTGAAAACATATGCCGGAAATATCAACAGTTGGGCTTACAGATGGTATTATTCGGTGTGGAAAAACAAAGGAAAGGCAATAACGCCAGTAGAAAATATGGTATCGAACATAGGATTTGGTCCCGATGCGACGCATACAAATTTCAGGATTACACGTTTGGGAAACATGAAAAGAATTCCCCTGTCTAATATTATACACCCTGTATCAAAACAAATAAACGATGAAGCAGATAAGTTTGCTTGCAGCATCATACTAAGAGAAGGTGGAGGTAATCTGATTCAAAGAGCTCTGGCAAAAATGAAGATAATTATTGGTGTAAAACCTAAAAATAAATTCTGAAGATGCATATAACCATTTTTGGAATCGGAAGGTCAGGAACAAAAGCTGTACAGATATACATCAGCTATGCTTTGGCTGCTCGAAATCAAAAAGTCTGGATTCATTATGAGCCCTACTTCTGGCTTGACAGGAAAACTGAGAAGATTTGCTATGAAGGCTATTATCACCATTTCAATTCACCCCATTTCATTCCTGCAGAAAGCAAACTCAGCCCTGCACACAGACGCTATCTGCTTAACCTGAAAAAGCACAGGGTGGACATGGTCACTAAGTTTATTCGTGGAAATGGGCGTATCCGTGCAATCAACTCTGTGCTGAAACCAGATCTGAGCATCGTAATTGTTCGTGACATCTACGAAGTGCTGATCTCTATAATGAAAATTGAATGGGATTTTTGGTCTGTCGGAATGGACTATGTTCAAAACTGGACTAAACTTATTGATGAAATAAGAAATATCAATCTTGTGGATAATCTCGACTGGTATCTCGACAGAATTCGCGACCGTATTGATAAGAACGCATTCTACTGGTATGTGATGAACAAATATGCATTGCTACACTCAGACAAAAGTGTAATTTATCTCACCTATAAAAATCTGAAGAATATTGAAGCTCTGACAAGGATGCTGATTAATCCCGACTTCAATGAATCCATCGGTGATCCGAAGTTCAGCGGCGACAATATGCATCTCGACTATCCACTAAAAAGTCCTGACAGTAGTTTTTCACTTACTAATGCAGTGAATGGTTTTTTTCATAAAATGAATTTAACTCCGAAATTAAAAATGAATCTGCCAACTCAGGATGTTGGATCACTTGCCGAAATCAATAAAGAATTCAGAATCATTGAAAAGAAAGCCAGAGGAAGCACCAAGCTCGACATTGAAAAAAAGGAAATCTATGAGATGTTCAATTCTGAGATCAACGCCCTGCTTGCTGAAAAGGAATGGAAACCAGAATAAATACCTGTCTAGTCTGCAATTCTGACAACCTATCAGCATTGAAAGGATATGAATTTCATGGTCTGGCTTACTGTAGCAGTTGCGGAATGGTATTTCACAGGCATGTGGTGCCCGAAGAAATCTTACAAAAACATTATACAGCTTACCCTGAATCCGATCTCCCCTCAGATGTTACGGTTAAACGATACAATGAAATTCTTGACCGTTTGGAACATCAAAGGAAAAACAATACGATTCTGGATGTTGGTTGCGGTGAAGGATATTTTCTTGAAGAGGCACTCAAGAGAGGCTGGGATGCTTATGGAACCGAATATGCTGAACGGTATGTGAAAAATTGCAGTGACAAGGGAATTAAAATGCGAAGTGGGAAACTTCAGGTTCAGGATTTTAAAGACCTGAAGTTTGATGTAATTTGTTCCTTTGAAGTAATCGAACACATCCAAAATCCACAGGAAGAAATCAGGATTTTCAATAAACTGCTGCGCGATGGCGGAATTGTTTACCTGACTACTCCAAACTTTAATTCGATTTCTCGCAATCTGCTTGGAGAAAAGTGGAACATTATTTCCGTTCCCGATCACCTGGCATATTATACACCAAAAACCCTGACTCGTCTGTTTAAAGAATGCGGATTTAGAAAATTACAGATTAAAACAGAGGGAATAAGCATCAGCAGGCTGAAGTCATCTGTTAGTAAATCTGAGAATGTTTTTTCGGGGACTGCAGGTATATCCGAGGATCGCAGGATTCAGGAGAAGGCTGAAAATTCACTGTTATGGAAATTAGCTAAAAGCACTATCAACGGAATTCTGAATCTTTCCGGCAAAGGTGATAATCTCAAATCCTATTTTATAAAGGCATGAATCCGAAAATATCGATCATCACGCCTTCCTTCAACCAGGGAGAATTCATTGAGGAAACAATTCTCAGTGTGCTTGAACAAGATTATCCGAATCTCGAATTTATTATCATAGATGGAGGAAGCACTGACAACACTCTTGATGTAATCGAAAAATACAAGTCTAAAATTGATCACTTTGTATCCGAGCATGACAAAGGTCAGAGTGAGGCTATAAATAAGGGGCTTAAAAAATGTAACGGTGAAATTATTACCTGGATTTGCAGTGATGATCTTCTGCTTCCGGGAGCCCTGAGGAATGCAGCGCAAATATTTTACGATAATCCTGACGCAGGAATGATTCATGGTAAATCAATACTTTTCGGAAAAGGCAAAAAAGATGATATCAGAGGCGCACAACCAAAAGATCTTGAGCTTAGATACTTTGCAGTAATCCCTTTTCCACAGCCCTCATCATTTTTCAGAAAAGAAATTACCGATAAATGCGGAATGTTGGATGATAGTCTTCATTTTGCAATGGATTACGATTTATTGATTAGAGTATCAGGAAACTATGAAATTATTTGTTGCGATCATATTTTTTCAAAGTACAGGTTGCATGATGAGAGCAAAACTGTCAAGAATCTCAATTCTTTCGCCAGAGAATGGGCCAGAGTTTTTTCAAGGTTTCTAAGATCAGTTTCAAACGGACAAAAATGGATTGCTCAGATTGAAACACTGGGAATTTATCATCATGAATCTGAAATGTTCACTCTTCAGAAAAGATTTACCGAAAAGGAACTGGAGACCATAGTACTGTATTTCCTTCACAACCAGATGATCTGTGCATATGAGACTTTAGACACCCGCATGGCAGCTAAAATTGTAAAGCTAATAGAAAAAATAGATCCTCATTTTTCTTCGGAAAGCGGAGCAAGAAAAATTGGCATGCGCTCAAGGTTTATTCCTGCCTTTTTACTTGAAAAGCTTCGTATATTAAGCAGATGATTTGACTTCCCTGTGAGTGACTGCTTCATCACTCGCTTTCAACTCCTTGAATGTATGATAGATTATAAACAAGCTGGCTACATAGAATGGTATCGCAGGAATTTTATAACGCACCAGACTTCCGAAATTGGATGTGGACAGTCCTACGGAAAATGAGAAAAATAAACTGAAAAAAACGCTGAAGAAAAGAACGTGATGCCTGAATAAGAGTCTGAACAAATTGTACACTCTCATTCTGATGATCAGATAAATTGTGATGATCAGCAGAATCATATTTTCAATTGCAGACATATACATAGCAGGATTATAGGCTTCCCACAAATACGGCCTGAATAATGCCGCATTGATGGCAGCGGGTGCCTTGCCCATGATACCTTGAATTGTTGCATCATACTCCCCGATATCAAAAGAGGAACCCAAATAATACTCCTGCATAAGATCCTGCTGTGTTACAATGGCCTTCTCCATAACATTGTGGATGGAATACTCACCAAGCCAACCACTCATCATTCTAAGCATGAGGTATCCGAAAAAGATCGCTATAATTACCAGTGCCGGTGCGATTGACATCCTTACCAGGAAGTTCTTCATTTCAGACAGTCTTAAGCCTGCAAACCAGAGTACAGTTCCCGGAATTACTGCAAAAAATATGTAGGGTTTGATTGCCAACATGAGATATGAGCTGAGAATCATATAGAGGAGATTCTTCAGCTGCTTTGTTTTTATTTTCAACAAATGATGAAAGGATGCAGTATAAACTGCGACTGCAGCAAATGTTATGGAGTCTTTTAGCAGACCTGATGCCCAAAAAACCACTGATGGCATAAAGAGTACAGAGATGGCAAACTCCAATTCCAACTTTGGGAATTCAAAAACAAACATTTGGTACAATCTCCAAATGGCAAAATAGCAAATGAACGAAAGCAGCATGGTTTGCCCAATGAAACTGTTGAGGCTTATCAGAGAAAGTACCCAGGTGAGTTTATCAACTACGATAGCATTCGGGTCATAGGAATAAATCGGCCAACCGGTGTCATAGTCAAATGCATACCAGGATTCATTGTCGAGAGGTAGAAAAGTAAACCGAATCGCCTGCCAGGGATTTTTCAGAAAGAGCTTTGAAATCGCGACACCGTCATAGTAATAATTTGTCGTATCACCGCTACCATAGTAGTAGACATAAATAAGGCATATAGCTATGGAACCAAGCATTTTCAACATCAGTCCCGGAATGAAGAACCTGTAATATGGCCGCTCTTCGATATTCCTGTTTTTAATGACAAGGCCTATAAAGAAGAAAAGCACCAAATAAAAGGGTGCAATGATTACATCAATAAATGATATGTACTCTACCATTTGCCGGCTTTGTACAAATGTAGTTATATTAATGATTAATAAGGACGAATAAAATCACTCAGTGCATTGCCAATTAGCTCAAGACGGCATCCTGAAATCATTAAATAATTACGATAATTGCATATTGCAAACAATATAAATCCGAATGGACCGGATAAGATTCAGTGCTGTTATTCCTACTTATAACCGCAGGAATATGATTGGACACGCGATAGACAGCGTGCTTAGGCAATCATATCCTGCACATGAGATAATTGTAGTGGATGACGGAAGTACAGACGGAACTATTGAATACTTGAAGGAACTGTATTCCAATTTTCCGAACATCAGCCTCATCAGGCAGGAAAATCTGGAAAGAGGCGCTGCCAGAAACCGTGGTCTGAATGATGCATCTGGCGATTATGTAGTTTTCCTTGACTCAGATGATAAAATGCTCTCGCAGCATCTGGAAATTCTATCAAGGAAAATTCTGGAATTAAATGGCCCGGATTTCATAGCGACAAAGTATCGCTTCGAATCGGATGCCGGATTAAGTAATGCTGACATCATGGAAATTCCGGAAGGCTTTCACGATTATCATTTGTTTCTTCAGGGCAATCCCCTAGCGTGCAACATCTGCGTTAAAAAATCAAATCCCAATCTTGCCCTTTTTGAAGAAGACAGAAAATATGCAATCAAAGAAGACTGGATGTTTTTGCTCCAAAACACAAGGTATTCAAAAGTGTATATAATTGATGCTGTCAGTCTGGTGATGCATGATCACCCGGAAAGATCCATGAGGTCTGGCAACACTCTTATTATTAACAAAACCAAACTAGCGCGGGAATGGATCAGAGAGAGAATCCCATTAAGCAGGCCTGATCTAAAAAAACTTGATTCACACATCAGTTATTTTTGTGCCATACACAGTTACATAGATGGCAAGAGAGTTCAGGCTCTGAGATACGTTATAAATGCCATTAAATCCGGCGGATTCAGATTAAAGTACTTTGTATTGGCTTCAAAAATAACTCTGGGCAAGAAGCTTGTTGACAAATTGAAAGGAGTGCGACCTTGAAAAACAATGCAAGAAATATCCTGGTCGTCACCTACTGGACTTATAAGGATGCCCTAATTCAGGCCTATACTTTGCCCTATTTACATATTATTCAGGAACACCTTCCGCGCGGAAGCAAGATATACCTGGTTACTTTTGAGCAGGCTCACATGAAACTGAACATGAATGAGAAAATGCAGGTAAAACACAGGTTGAGGCTTCAGGGCATACATCTGATCACTCTTCAATACATGAAATTTGGCCCAATGGCCCTTGCATGCTGGATGCTGTATTTCATGCGCCTCATTTACACGATTATATTCAAACGCATCAGTGTGATTCATGCATGGTGTACACCTGCTGGATCAATTGCTTATGTATTATCCAGAATCACGCGAAAGCCACTTGTCATAGACAGCTATGAACCTCACGCTGAAGCAATGATTGAAAACAAATCATGGAAACCAGACAGCTACCAGTTCCGACTTTTGTTCAGTCTGGAAAAAAAAATGAGCAAGCATGCCAGCGTAATCATCAGTGCAACCAATTCAATGCATGACTATGCTGCTAATAAGTATGATGTGAATCTGACAAATTTTTTTGTAAAACCTGCCTGTGTAGATTTTGAAAATTTCAGCTCTGACAAAATCAGAAATGTAGATCTTGTCAGACAGCTCAAGCTAGATGATAAAGTAACCTGCGTGTATGCAGGAAAATTCGGTGGAATATATCTTGACAGGGAAGTGTTTGATTTTTTTAAAGTTGCCCAGGATTACTGGAAAGGAAGATTTCGGGCATTGATACTCAGTGGACACAACCGGGAAGAGCTTTTGCGATGGGCCTCCGAAGCCGGAATTAGCAAAGACTCACTCATCATTAAACTTGTTCCACATTCTGATGTCGCAGAATTTATCGGACTTGGAGATTTTGCCATAACCCCGGTGAAACCAATTCCGACTAAAAAATATTGCACCCCCATTAAAGACGGGGAATATTGGGCATTGGGCTTACCAGTGGTGATCACACCGGATATTTCAGAAGACTCTGATATCATCATGAAAAAAAACATCGGTGCCGTCATCAATGAATTCAATCAGGAAGAATATCTGAGGGTTTGTAAAATAATTGATGATATGCTAGTAAATAAAAATGAAAGAAAACTCAACACCGAAATTATGAATGTGGCGTCACAGTACCGTGATTTCAGAATTGCACATGAGGTTTATGAACAAGTTTACGGAAACATTCTGAAGTGAGAAGACATGAAAGTATTGTATCTGACATATGACGGTCTTTCAGACCCGCTTGGACAAAGCCAGATTCTGCCTTACTTGATCGGACTTAGCAGAAAAGGGCATTTCATCACTGTCATCAGCTCTGAAAAGAAAGCTTATTCGTCAAATTTACCTTGGATAAAATCCCAGCTTGAAGAAAATGGTATCATGTGGCACAGTATCTCATATACAAAGAGCCCTCTCATCATTTCCACGATATATGATGTGCTGAAAATTTGGAAGATTTGTATCGGGCTGGTGAAAAAGGAAAAGTTTGACATTGTACATTGCCGGAGTTACATCACTTCGCTTATCGGAACCCGGCTTAAAAAAAAGCACAGGCTTAAATTTATTTTTGATCCCAGAGGTTTTTACGCAGATGAAAGAATTGACGGAGGAATGTGGAACCAAAATTCTTTCATTTATCGGTTCATTTACCGTTATTTTAAAAATCGTGAAGCTGACTTTCTTTCTCTTGCTGACCACACTATTACTCTTACGGAATCTGCAAGAAAAGAAATTCACACATGGAAAAGCATAGATGGGAAATCCCTGCCTATAAAGGTAATTCCGTGTTGTGTCGACACTGAATTATTCAGCAGGAAGAATCTTAATAAGGAAGCTGTTGATCAATGGAAAGAGAAGCTTGGCATTCGAAAAAACGATTTGATTTTATCATATGTAGGAGCGGTTGGAACCTGGTACCTTCTGGATGAAATGCTTGACTTTTTCTCACGCATGAAATTGAAACTTCCCGAATCAAAATTCCTCGTCATTTCACATGAAGACCCGGAAATGATACAGGAAAAATCAGCGCAGAAAAAAATTTCAGAGGACAGCATTATAATAATAAAACTTCCGCATCGTGAAATTCCGCATGTACTTGCTTTATCTTCTCTTTCTATCTTTTTTATTAAACCAGTATATTCCAAGAAAGCAAGTTCACCTACCAAGCAGGCAGAAATTTTAAGCATGGGCATTCCCATCATTTGCAATACAAATATTGGAGATACTGATATGTTCATTCGAAAAACGGAAAGCGGTTCAATCATCCGTACATTCACAAATGAAGACTATGATTTTGTGATAGATGACATACAAAATCTTTTAAACAAAGATTCTGAGAAAATCAGAAAAGTTGCGTTGGATAATTTTTCACTTGAAAGCGGAGTGAACAAATATGACGAAGTGTATCAGTCGGTGATGAAAACTACTAGCTGTGATGATAAGATTCATTCCTGATAATGGTCATTGCCCGGTATAGTTGTTCTGCAATAATCAGCCTGACCATCTGGTGAGTGAATGTAAATTTGGAGGCGGAAAGAATAAAGTCTGCCTTGCTTCTGAGCTCGTCGGTAAATCCGTAAGCACCGCCGGCAATGAACAATATCCTCGCAAAACCACGCGACATCCATTTTTGCATTTGTTCTGCGAATTGAACTGAATCCAGCTCTCTTCCCTTTTCATCGAGCAGTATAATTAAATCTCTGGGTTTAATCGTCCTGATGATTCTTTCACTTTCTTCCTCCCTCCCACGACTTGTATCAGCAGCTTGCGAAGCCTGAATGTAAGACACGCTCACATTCAAATAATGCCTGAGCCGGGAAATGTAGATTTCAATACCTTCCTTCAGGTATTTTTCACTCGTCTTGCCTACAAATATCAATTCACACTTCATGGTCCTAAGCGGTCTGATTCATTACTGATATCCGTCCACATGCAGGCGTTGAAAATAGACAGAAAGTGATCATCATAAAAGGTAATTTTATTATAAATTAGCCATAATATCAGCCGGATGGCTTGATATTTGCGAAAATAAAAACATGAAAAAATTAATAAAAGGCCTGATTTTCACTGCATTTATGATGATAGCATTCAGTTCTGCTTCACAGGATGTGTATGAGGATCTTTCCAATGCCGTGAAAGGCGGCAATTCACAGCAAATAGCCTCTTATTTCGGAAAGACAGTTGACCTCACAATTTTAGATCAGGAAGATGTTTATTCCAGACAACAGGCGGAACAAATTCTAAAAGATTTTTTCAGTAAAAACCCACCCAAAAGTTTTCAGGTAGTTCACAAAGGCTCGTCC
The DNA here is from genome assembly GCA_003389385.1 of Bacteroidota bacterium. Taxonomy (GTDB): domain Bacteria; phylum Bacteroidota; class Bacteroidia; order AKYH767-A; family 2013-40CM-41-45; genus QQVM01. The sequence continues at coordinate 50,487 of QQVM01000015.1, read as the reverse complement.
AAAGACGGCAAACATTATGCTATAGGAAATATGCAGACTACCAGTTCAAAGAATTTTCGTGTTTCTTTTTTCCTGAAAATCTCTAATTCATCTAAAACATTGATGGAATTGAGGATTGAAAATGAATAAAGAGCTTTTTCTGTTTTTTATAAATTTACCCCTGCAATCCTTCCCTGCTTAAAAAGGCAAATTATCCCCGATGAAAATGAGTAATACGTTCCTGATTCCCGAACAGTACAAAGGACTCAGTCCTCTTGATTTTATCAAGCACGCACTGATGGAAGACATAGCAGACGGGGATCACACTTCACTTGCAACAATCCCTGAATCAGAATCCGGCAAAGCTGCAGTTAAATTCAAGGAAGACGGAATTCTTTGCGGTATCGACCTTGCCGAGATGATTTTTTCAGAAGTTGACAATAGTTTAAATTGTATATGCTATAAATCTGAAGGTGAGCGAATCCAATCAGGAACGGTGGTGATGGAAATTTATGGTAACACTCGTTCATTGTTGTCTGCTGAAAGGCTTGTACTCAATTGCATGCAGAGAATGAGTGGCATCGCGACCAATACATCCAGGTACGTGAGAGAAGTTGAAGGAAGCGGTACAGTAATTCTCGATACCAGAAAAACAACACCTAACTTCAGGATGTTTGAAAAAATGGCAGTGAAGACTGGTGGTGGAGAAAATCACAGATTTGGCCTTTTCGACATGATCCTGATTAAAGACAACCATGTGGACGCCGCAGGTGGTATTAAAAGCGCAATTCAGAGGGCAAGGCAATACCTTAAAGACACCAAAAAAAACATTCCGGTTGAAATAGAAACCAGGAATCTCACAGAGGTAAATGAAGTAATGGAATGCGGTGGTGTAAACAGGATAATGCTGGATAACTTTAGTCCTGAAATCATGAAAGAAGCAGTTAAAATTATAGGAGGAAAATTTGAGACAGAAGCTTCAGGAGGAATTAATTTAGACAATATCAGAAAGTATGCGTTTACCGGAGTGAATTACATTTCAGTAGGGGCACTTACGCATTCATCCAGCAGCCTTGATATTTCGATGAAACTTAGCAAATGAACAGGGAAGATATCACTGTAAAATTTTCCCGCTTCAGTTTACAACTTCTTCGTAAACTGATAAAATCTGCACCAGTAAAAAACCTCCTGGATTATACCAGAAGAGTTGCCCTGCCTGGTTTTGACGGAATGCCCATTTTTGACGTGGCTGATTTTTTCTTTACAGGCATACAGCGAGGTTCAATCGTGACCCGTGCGCAGTCACTGGCATTCAGTTTTTTCCTTGCTATTTTTCCTGCAATCATTTTCCTGTTTTCACTTATCCCATACATTCCGATACCGAATTTTCAGAATGAGATTCTTTCGCTCATCAGAGATTTTCTCCCAATGCATGCTTATGAAACCATTAGAACAACCATCGAAGACATAATAAAAATACAAAGAGGAGGCTTGCTTTCAATCGGTTTTCTTCTGGCTCTGTATTTTACCACCAACGGATTCATGACCATGATGCGGGGCTTCAACTCCTCGTATCATATATTTGAATCAAGAACACCATGGCAGCAAAGAAAAGTTGCAGTTGTTCTGACCTTTATTTTATCAGTTCTGGTGATCGCTGCCACTGCAATGATCATTTTCGGTGAATCAGCAACACGTTACCTGGTGGCACATCATATATTAAAAACCAAGACACAAGTTCTGTTGCTCCTTTTCAGCAGATGGGTAATCGTCATGGCTCTTTTCTTTTTCGCTATATCTTTCCTTTACTATTATGCCCCTGCTGTAAGAAAAAAATATCGCTTTGTATCCGCAGGTTCAACATTCGCAACATTACTTTCCTTATTAGTCTCTACCGGATTTGCTTATTTTGTGAATCACTTCAATCAGTACAACAAGATTTACGGATCAATCGGAACTTTGATCGTAATCATGTTATGGATCTATTTTAATTCCCTTTCTTTAATTCTTGGCTTTGAGCTGAATGCCAGTATCAGCCATGCAAAGAGGAAAATCAGGAATGAATACTGATCAGAATTTCACTTTTTTCCAGGGCATCATATCTCCGAAATCAGGAAGCAAACCTTTGTAGCGGATCAGAGAAAAATACATGAGCGTGGCTAACCCTGACCTCAACAGGATGTCCAGGTATCTGCTATGATGATGCGGAATAAAAAACAATGCTGCAAAAACCAGCATTATAGAAAATAGAACCCAGAGGTTATTCTTGTCAAAAGGCTGAAGTTTAAAGAACTTCCATACAGTGAACAGAAGAAGTGAATTGTAAATAAAGGCAGCCACAGACGTTGCAATTGCAGCGCCGTATATTCCGAAAAGCGGAATAAGCAACATCTGAAGAGACAGGATGACTATTGCGAGAACAATGAGATAGACAGCACCGTATCTGTATTTATCAGAATTGAACAGAACGGGAGCATTTAAGCCTGTAGCCATGTTATACAGAGTGCCAATGCTTATGATAATGACCACAAGCTCGCCTTGCTGATAGCCTTCAGGCAGAAATTGAAGAAGTGTATGAATGTTCAGATTGACCAGAAGAAACAGAAACCCTCCTGCCATGAACATATATAGCGATGATTTTTGGTAGATCGACTGAATTTGACTCAAGTCATTTTCAGACCAGGCAAAGGCTATTTTGGAACCGGCTATTCGCTCGAAGGCATTCAGCGGAGCCTCAATGATGGTTGGAACAAAAGCTGCAATTGTGTATATACCAACGAAACTCAGAGCCATGAATTTGCCAATCATGATAGAGTCAAAATACTTCAAACCCAATGATGCGACTCCTGCAAACCAAAGCAAGAGTCCATAGCGCATTAGCTCAAAGAATTTCTTCTCCCTGATAACCCACCAGTCAATTTTTATTTTTGGCTTATCGAAAATGAAAATATAAAGAAGAAGCAATCCTAATTGAATTCCGTATATGGCTGTAAACCAAGCAATAAAACCATCCAGGCTCAACCATTTCAAATAGTAAACCGAAACCAAAATGACGGTTAACACTCTGACAAGAATATCGTTGAGAAATGTCGGAATTGTCGTTTTAAAATTCACATTACAATAGACAGCGAAGACTGCAATAAAAGCATTGAAGAATATCAGCGGGAAAACATAATCGAAGAACTCCAGAAAAAGCGGAGACTCAGTCCTGAATTGGTCTAGAATAAAATCCTTGAAGATAAAAATCAAGGCAGCTGTGATTATGTAACCAACCAATGGAAACAAACTCATAAAACCGAAAAAGCCATGGTTCTTGCGGTCCGGATCCTTGAAGAGTGGAAAAAATTTCACAGTCGCATTGCCGATTCCGAGCGGAACCATCATCGCAAGCAAGAGTGCAAACGAATAGAGGATTCTCGTCAGTCCAAGCTCTTCCTTTGTAAGAAAGTGAGGTTGAATGACAATCAGATTTAGAAATCCGATTGCCATGCCAGTATAGGCAATTATGGTATTTTTAATTCCCTGACGTTTGATTACACCCATGCCAAAGCCAAATGCTAACGCTGACAATAATAAATAATTTTATCACAGTCCCTGTATGGCTTACAATTTGTTCTCCAGAGTATAAGTTTATAATCAGGACATCCACTTCCTGTACCAAAGTTGGAATGAAAAGAGCAGCCAGATTTTTTCAAAGTGAGGCAGTTTACCGCCAAGATATGCATTACGCAATAATCTTACAGTATTCAGGTCAAAGATTCCCTGACGAATAATAAAGTCATCATTCATATGCTCATCAAACAATGGTTTCAGTTCATTGCGGAGCCATTTGTGCAAAGGAATTCCAAAGCCCATTTTTGGCCGGTTCATGAGAGACTCCGGTATATGTTTATGCACGATGTCTTTCAGCATTTTTTTCTGAATACCATCGGACATTTTATAGTCCGCAGGCAGTCCGGCCACATATTCCACTATCCTGTGATCTACAAAGGGATCACGGCCCTCAAGACTTGCAGACATGGAAGCTCTGTCCACTTTATGTAAAATATCCTCAGACAAATAAGTTTTGTACTCAACTGCAAGTATTTTGCTGAGAATGTCATTGTCATCATTGAGCAGTGCACCATCATCAAATACAGTTGGGGGCGGATTTAATTGCCTGATGAATAACTCCTTCAACTCCGCTGAAGAATAAGTCTGATTAATAATTTCAAATGCTTTGACTACATCACCTGAGGCCAGACATGATTTCAGTTTTCCAAGCCTGTCGTCTTTTGAAAGATCTCCGACAGAATGGAATGATAATCCTTTGGAAAGCAATTTTCTTGAAAATGATGGGAAAAGAAACATTTTCCGGAGTAATGAGAGACTTTTTTTATGTCTGGGATATCCTGCGAATAATTCGTCGCCGGCGTCAGCAGACAAAGCTACGGTCACATGCTTTCTTGCCTGTCTTGAAACAAGAGTTGTAGGAACAGCGGAAGGGTCGCCAAAGGGCTCATCAAAAATTTGCGGAAGTTCAGGTACAAGGTCAAGAGCTTCTCTATAAGTGCAGTAATATTCATGATGATCAGTTCCCAGAAAAGAAGCAACTTTCGCAGCGTGAGGAGCTTCGTTGTACTTCTCATCCTCAAAGCCAATTGTATAAGTTTTAATTTTAGATGTATTGTTTTTCTGCAACAGTGCCGTCACACATGAACTGTCGTATCCTCCGCTTAAAAAAACTCCGACAGGAACATCAGATACCATCCTGTAATTAAAGGCTGAAACGAGCAACTCTTCAGTCCTTTCCAGAGCCTCTTCGTAGGCGGGTGATTTTTTAGGTCTGTTATAAGAATCAAAAACATCCCAGAACTTAGTTTCATGATGCCGGCCACTGGCAAGATTCAGGGTTAATATATGCCCTGGCTTCAATTTGTAAGTATTTTGAAAAACAGAATAGGGAGCGGGAATGTATCCGTATGAAAAGTAATGTCCAAGTGCTTCTTCATTGAGTTCTTTTCTGAAATCAGGATGCTGATGAAGGACTTTAAGTTCTGAGCCAAAAAGAAAAAGTCCGTCACGATGATAATAATACAAAGGCTTCACTCCTGCCCTGTCTCTAAGGAAGTGAATCTTTCCGTTAATTCTGTCAAACAGACACATGGCAAACATGCCAATCAGCTTATCAACAAAACTAAGCCCCCACCTCTGAAAAGATTTCAGGATAACTTCAGTATCAGAGTTTGAATGGAAAGCAAATCCGGATTTAACCAACTCAGCTTTGATCTCCGAATAATTATAAATCTCACCGTTGAAGATAATCCAGCAATCATTATCAGCGTTATACATTGGCTGATGTGCTGCAGGTGACAGATCAATGATAGCCAGTCTCCTGAATCCGAGTCCGATTACGGAATTTTCGAGTTCAAAAAATTCATGACCCTTATCGTCAGGACCACGATGTCCGAGGGTACCGGACATACGCATGAGAGTATCTCTGTCTGACTTCCTGTTGAAGTCAATGAATCCGCTTATTCCGCACATAATTTCATGACAAATCTACTTATTTACTTTCAGTGATTTTCTGTTCGGTTTGAGGAATTTAGCTAATTTCACCCCCGCGTATGTTCATAGAATTTGTTTCTCCCAACACAGGAGAAAAGCTGATCAGTCAAAACGGGCATTTGGTTTCACCTGGAGGTGAAAGCTTTGAAATTGTGAATGAAATTCCGCGATTCACTCCTTCTGATAATTACGCTTCTGCATTTGGACTACAGTGGAACACTTTTACCAGAACCCAGCTTGACAGTGAAACCGGGCTAGATCATTCCCTGGTCAGAATTGAAAGGTGTCTTGGAGATAAAATTGAAACACTCAGAAATAAAACCATTCTTGAGCTTGGGTGTGGAGCCGGCAGATTTACCGAGCACCTGGTAGGAAGTGGTGCCATTGTTCATGCGGTGGATCTCAGTAATGCAGTTGAGGCCAATAAGAAAAACATTGGGAATGCCTCTAATTACGTAGTGGCCCAAGCAAGTGTCTACAATCTGCCTTTTCCGGACAACAGTTTTGATATTGTGTTTTGTCTGGGAGTAATTCAACACACCCCCTCGCCGGAAAAGACCATTGAGGCACTATGGAAAAAGGTAAAGCCCGGGGGGATCTTAATGATAGACCATTACAAATGGAGGTTATCGTATTACTTCAATCTGAAACCACTTTGGAGACATGTCCTGAAGAGTATGAAAGCATCCAAGTCTCAAAAAATCGTGAACAGTGTCGTTAAGTTCTTCTTTCCCCTGCACTGGAAAACCCGGAATATAAAACCTCTCTGGTGGCTCCTTCACAGGATTTCTCCCCTGATTGAATACACACGCGAGTATCCTCAACTGGATTATGGAACACATTATCAGTTAAGCAGACTGGATACATACGATTCACTAACGGACTACTACAAACATCTTCGCAGCAAGTCTCAGATCCAAAACATCCTGCGCAAATTAGGCGCAGAAAATATTTGGTTGAATGAGGATGGGAATGGCATTGAAGCGAGAGCAATAAAAAATATCTGACATGCAAGACAAAGCAGGTGAAAAATACTGGTCAACTTATTGGGAAAACGCAACACTTCCCGAGGCATTCAATTACAAATCTGCTTCAGTTAACAATTACCCGAACCAGGTACTCCATAAGCTTTTCAGTAAAATATTCAATGGAGAAGACAGCAAGGGAAAAAGTCTGCTTGAAATCGGATGTGGCAACTCCGTGCTGCTTCCTTACTTTGCATCAGAGTTTGGATTTCAGATAAGCGGACTAGACTACAGTGAATTCGGATGTAAGCAAAGTGAAAGGATTTTAACACGAGAGGGCGTGAATGGCAGAATTATTCTTGGCGATGCATTGAATCCTGATCCGTCTCTCTTGGGTAAATTCGATGTCGTTTGCTCATTTGGGGTTGTTGAACATTTTGAAAATACTAAAGAAGTAATTGAGTCCTTTTCAAAATTTCTGCGTCCCGGAGGGCTGTTGATTACTTCAATCCCAAATCTGGCAGGTGTTACAGGTGTTCTTCAAAAGTGGCTTAACAGGCCTGTATATGATATTCATGTTCCAATGAGTAAAGCTGATCTTGAAAAGCATATAATCGATGCCGGACTTGCGATTGTTCAATCTGGGTATTTTCTTTCTGTGAGTTTTGCAGTCACTTTGGAAGGTATCGACGGAAACAGAATTCCTAACTATAAGTTGAAGAAAATATTTATTAAATCCATTCGCACTTTGAGCAAGTTAATTTGGGTTATAGAAAAATTAGTTTTCAGATTTCCATCAGGAAGATTGCTTTCTGCGGGTGTTATGACCGCAGCAAGGGTAAAAAAGTAAAATGGATCATCGTAAACCACTTCTGCTTTATTTTCATGTGGGTCATTCCACATTTGTAAAAAAAGATATTGAAATACTGCAGGGCGATTTCGAAATTAAATCGTTTAATTTCATTTCAATATCGAAATGGAAAACACCATTGCTCTTCATGCATCAGTTTTTTTTTATAATTCTGAATTTATTCCGGTCAAAATTATTTGTTTGCCAGCTCTCAGGTTATCATTCCTTTTTACCTGCACTCACTTCAAAATTCAGCTCGGTGTCATGTTTAATAGTGGCTTCAGGAACCGACTGCCATTCATTTCCATCAATAGGCTACGGCAACTATCAAAAAGTGTTGCTTGGCTGGTTCACTAAAATGTCCTTTCGACTTTGTAATCATATTGCACCAAAACATCATTCATTGGTTGAATCCTCTTATACATACAGCAGCAACGATCCCGCCTTACAAGGCTACCTGGCCTTCGACAGAAAACTAAACAAGCCTTTCACAGTAATAACAAATGGCTATGATCCCGATTTGTACATTCCTTCTAAAAAAATAAAAAACCAATTTATAACTGCCTCAGGTAATCTCAATCAAAGCTATCAATACAAACTGAAAGGCATTGACCTCATTATTGAAATCGCTTCGAAGTTTCCTGAATGCAACTTTATTATTGCAGGTGCCGAATTAAAACTACCATTTTCAACCGAGCACAATAATATCAGACTTGTTCCAAAACTTAAGAATGAAGAGTTGTTAAAATTGTTTTCCGAATCAGAATATTATCTGCAACTGAGCATGGCAGAAGGATTTCCAAATGCACTTTGTGAAGCGATGTTGTGCGGATGCGTACCAATTGGAAGTTGTGTGTTTTCAATCCCTGAAATTATCGGAAATACCGGATTTATTCTTGATCACAGATCTGCATCAGAACTTGAATCACTTATTCGCAAAGCCATTAACTCAGAAAACAAAGAGTATGGCATTGATGCAAGGAAAAGAATCATTAATATGTATCCATTATCATCAAGAAAAGAAAAACTGATAAAGCTTTGCAAAGATTTAATCTAGTTCATAAAGTTTCAGCGTATGACTGTTATTGTCCCTTTTTTTTCGCCAGCACTTCCCTTCAGCAGATACACATAAACGCCAGACTGAATTTGACCATCTTCAGCACTTCCATCCCAAAAAGCTGATGCTGCGTCAGCAGTTTCATATACAATTTTCCCCCAACGGTTGAATACCTGCAAGTTATAGGTTTCGCAAGGCCGGTACACTGATATTTTAAAAATATCATTGATACCATCACCGTTCGGAGTAAAGGAGTTGGGAATAAACAGTGTTTCTCCAAGCGGACTTTCGTAGACCGTTAAACGGCTGGCGCTGTCTGCACAGGCGCTCTTACCGTTCACCTTCAGACTGATTTCATAAGTTCCGTCCTTGTTGAATGTGTGCACGGGGTATCTCAGCTCAGAGGTCCTGCCGTCGCCAAAATCCCATTCATAGGTAACTGCATTGTCTGTGACCGAATGGAAAGTGATCTGGCCTGAGCATGAATCAATACTCAGATCAAATCCTGCCTCTTTGTAACTAATGAAAAAAACATCTTTCAAAATAAAATCTGTGCAACTATGCGGAGAAGTTACAGTAAGGGAAACAGGTATATTTCCCGCGACAGAATAAGTGTGCGAGGGAGAAAACTGAGTTGAAACATTTCCGTCACCAAAATCCCATTCATACATCACAGCATTTGAAGAGAGATTGAAAAACTCAACCAGGCTGTCACAATCTCTGACTGCATGCCTAAATGCAGCATCAGGAAGCGGTGGAATATCCACTGCAAAACTGGAAGAGTCAACGCAACCGGAATCCGACACGGAAACATGCATGATTTGATATACTCCCTCTGCATTATATGCATGGATTAGCTCTGTTTCCCGAACATCGAAAAGCCAGTTGTCACGAAAATTCCAGTGAGACACAGATGCATTGCGGGAAAAATCCCTGACTTTCACCTCCTGTGCGCAAGTGTCGAGTTCTGTCGTAAATTCCGATTCAGGGACGGGAAGTACAGAAACTGATTTGGTCAAAGTATCCGGACAATAAGGATCATTTGAGCTGATCAGACTTACCTCGTAAATTCCAGGCTGAACATAAGTATGTGAAACATTCATTGAATTAAAAATCGATCCGTCACCCATATTCCATTTCCAATAATTAGAAATGCCGCCAATTCCGAATGAGCCATCGCTGAAGATAAATTCAGGAGAACATCTAGTATTTAAAATTGAAAAATCGGCGAAGAAAGCAGGCAGGATGAAAACTTCGCCTGTTGTTGTATCATCACATGAGGGATCCATCGACGAGTGTGCGATCAAGGTGGCAACATATCTTCCTGTGTCAGGATAAGCCCATGCCGGGTTACGCACAGAAGATGTATCTGATCCGGTAGTCAGGTCTCCAAAATCCCATGTATAAGATGCGGCATTGTAACTGTTGTTTGTAAATGATGCTGTAAGGTTGCCGCAAGAAACCGTAGGCGAAAAAATTGAAGCGACTGTAATCGTAGGACAAGGCACCACATTCACCTGGAAATCCCTTCTTGTGGCAGAAATGAAAACTCCGTTTCTGAATTCTTTGACACAAACACCGTACACAAACTGCCCTAAAGCGTTTGGTATTGCTTTGATGATACCGGTTCTCTGGTCAATCGTCAGCGGAGTACCTCCAAAAACATTATTCACTGAATATGGAGCAAGGTACTGTATAGGTGCATACGGTGGATTATTAGGCGGTTGTGGCTGAGGTGTTGAACGGTCGGCACCGCTCAATGGAAGACAAATTTCATACACCAGGGAATCACCGTCATAATCGAATGCGGAATGATCAAAGACAAATGGGGCGTCAACGCAGATAAAAGTCGGTGGCCAGTTACGGAAAACAGGATTGCTGTTTTCTGCAGCCAGAGTCGGATCAGGGATACCTGCATTGTAGGTCGCTCCAGTGGATGCTACATTTGCTACATTGATGATTGTATTGTTCCTGCAGCACCTTTGATACACGATTTGATAACCACCGGTTGAAGGTGTGATGGGAGTAGTAAATTCATAGGTGGCGACTTCGTAGCAAATATTAGTTGGAGGAATCAGGCAAGGAGTATTTATCACATTAGGCACATTTTGTTGATTAGTGATATATGCAGTCACGCTGCTCACCAGCATATTATTCGCATCAAAGATTCCTATGGAAGCCGGATTGTCGAATTGCGCCTGACCATTGATGCAATCTCTGTAAACGGTAAGTTTAACTTCATAAAGATTTGAGCCAATGCTTCGGTAATTCAGTTCACCTCCGACAATATGAGTTGCTCCCGATTTTGTATATAAAATCAGGCAGGAAAAAAACAGCAGAATTCTTATTAGAAAAGTCAACAAGTTGAATTAAATTCCTGTCAAAACAAAGTTACAAAACAGCACATTGCCATCACAGTCCCGGGAAGTTTATTTTTATAATAAAAGCTTGATTTAAACAGATTCTATCAGGATTTATAGATCATGATTTCATTTCGACCGTCGGCATCCTGAAATCCGCGATACATCCCTTCAGAATTGAATACCATGCTGCAATTGGCAAGCTTATCAATAGCAATGAGGCCTCCTTCACCATCCATATTCTTCAGCTTCTTCATTACCACTTCGTCGCAGGCCTGTTGCAATGTCATTCCCTTATACTCCATTAGGCAGGAAACATCATAAGCTACCACGGAGCGGATAAAATATTCACCGTGGCCTGTACAGGAAACTGCACATGTATTATTGTTGGCATAAGTTCCGGCACCAATAATCGGACTGTCTCCCACTCTGCCATATCTTTTATTAGTCATTCCTCCAGTTGAAGTAGCCGCGGCCAGATTACCTCCCACATCCCTGGCGACAGCGCCGACAGTTCCGAACTTGGTATTGCTATGATCCAGTCGAACCTGATCGCTGTCGCGAATTTCAAGCAACTGATCGTAACGGCATTTCTCAAAGAAGTATTCATCTGATTCAAACTCAATGCGCTCTTTGCGCGCGAATTCTTCAGCACCTGCTCCAAACAGGAATACATGTTCTGAATGATTCATCACTGCTTTGGCATGTAGAACAGGATTTTTAATATTTCTCACACCAGCTACTGCACCTGCTTTCAGGTCTGAGCCATTCATAACTGATGCATCCATCTCATGGCCACCGTCATGGGTAAAAACCGAGCCTTTGCCGGCATTGAACAAAGGGCAATCTTCGAGCACACTGGTGGCATGCACTACTGCATCCAGAGCGCTTCCACCATTTCGAAGTATTTTAATCCCCTGATCGAGAGCATCCTGAAGAGCCACTTTGTAAAGTTTTTCCTTTTCTGCTGTCATCAATGACTTGAGAATTGTTCCGGCACCGCCATGGATAGCTATGATGTAGTCAGTCATGTTTTATTAATACCCCGTTTGTAATTGAAAGCTAAAGTAAGTGAACTTTTTCCACTAAAATCACACACAATTGCTTCTGTAATCAAATCTCCTTACAAATGGATTTCTTGATCAATACTACAGAATTTAATCAATATTTTGAAGATTTTCGAAGGTTTTTGAAAGGAAATTCATATTTCGTGGAAAGTAATTCATATTTCGGGTGAAAGTCCAAAGCCATCTTACAACGAATTTATAATCTGATTTTGCATAAACATGAGGTGTATTGCCGAGCTAGTTTGCAATCATTCAAGCAACGAAACTTAAACACCTCAATAAATGAAACACAGTTACTTCAGAATTCTCATACTCTGCCTTTTCCTGACAACATTCAGTTATGCGCAAACACCGGTCCTGAGAGGAATGTATGTAAGCAAATTCTCCCAGATTCTTGGCAATACGGTAAAAGAAGACAGTCTCCTCCGCTATGCACAGGACAGTTCTTTCAATTACATGGCTTTATATGATCTTCATAACATAAGTCTGTCGAATTCAACCAATGCAAACAAAATGGCAGCTTTCATCAAGCGAGCTAAAAATTTTGGTGTAACACACATTGGAGCGACGGGAGAATCCTACTCATCATTTTCAGGCAGAATTGTTCCATACAATAACAGCCGTGCTGATGCTAATGAGAAATTCAATGTGTTCAATCTGGAATTTGAATTCTGGATTTCCTCCTCTGTGAATCCTGGTGGTTATTACTGCACACAATATTTGATTCCGAACAACTGCCCATGCGACACATCAGGTGCCTTCAGATTTTTTATTGACCAGCTCAGGAGGATTGATTCAGTCGGAAACATACAAAATGCGATATCAGAAACTTATGTCGGTTGGTTCAATCAGGGCCAGGCGCAACAGATTGCCAACAACGTTGACCGCATACTGCTTCATGCCTACAGAACAAGCAATAGTTCAGTGTACAGCTACAGCAAGACTCGCCTGAGTTATTTCGCTTCAGTGAACCGCACAGTGGAGGTTGCTCCGATTTTTTCTGCCGAGCCTGACTTTATGGGACCATGGCTGAATTCCAATCCACAGATAGCGGCTTACAACAAGTACATGACAGACTTCAATGCAGACAACAACTCATGGAAGCAGCATATCAACATCTCAGGATATCAATGGTTCCACTATGGTTACATGCCAAAAAATTACACAGCAGCACCTGCGCCGATCGTTGCGCTTGTGAATGCTGCCGGACCAACTACATTTTGCAATGGAGGTTCGGTCACTCTGACTGCTTCAGGAGGAAGCAATTATTTGTGGTCAAACGGAGCAACAAGTGCGAGCATCACAGTTTCAACTTCAGGCTCATACAACTGTGAAGTGAGCAGCGGAAGTGCAAGTGCAACCAGCAATACTGTCACAGTAACCGTAAATAATTTGCCAACAGCAACCATAACTGCCGGAGGCAGCACACAAAGCGGAATAATTCTCAGTTCAAACTCAACAGCCGGCAGCGGAAGCATTGCATCTTACCAGTGGATGAACGATGGAGTCAATATAAGCGGAGCAACTTCAAGTACATTCACTCCGTCAGTATCTGGTAATTACTCACTTCGTGTAAGCAATTCGGGTGGTTGCAGCAGCACTTCGACTGCCATGAGTGTGACAGTGGCTTCAATTAGTGCCAGCGGCAATACGGACATATGCCAGGGAGAAACAGTGACACTCACTGCCGGCGGTGGCACTTCATACCTGTGGTCTAATGGTGAAACAGGATCCAGCATCACGGTCAATACAAGCGGGTCTTATTCATGTGAAGTGTTTAATTCTGGCTCTTCCGCAACAACAACTGGCATAAATGTGAATGTGAATAATCTACCTGTTTCATCATTCGTTGCCGGAACAAATACTTCAAACGGCGTCAGTCTTAACTCCAATTCATCTGCAGGAAGCGGTACAATCATCGCTTATCAGTGGATGCTAGACGGAAGTATGATTCCGGGTGCAACTTCACAGATCTATCTGGCTACTTCCAGCGGCAATTACTCTCTTGAGGTGACTAATTCCGGAGGTTGCAAGAACATGTCTTCCATTCAAAGTATCACAGTTAATCCTTCAAGTTGCAACCTTACAGTACCAAGCGGTCTAACCAGCTTTGTTCTGAGCACAAGTTCAGTCCTTATCAAATGGAATTCACTTCCGCAGGCTGACAGTGTAATCATCAGGTATTCCAGAGATGGCTCAGGTGTGTACCAGTACGTTCGACTTCCATACAGTTCTGTCAATACCTACCAGATCAACGGATTGATCGCCAACGCGAAATATTCATGGAGAGTGAAAACAGTTTGCGGCTATGTAAGTAGCGCATACTCGGCTAAAAATTCATTCAAGACATCTAATAGAAACACTGCTTCAGTAGTGAACATTAACAAGATTTCGGATGACTACTTAAACATGGATCAGGAAAGAGAACTTGTTGCATATCCTAATCCTTCCAAAGGCGGAGTGATTTACTTTAGTTTCCTTGTGGACGAAGAACAAACAGGTAGGCTCAGTTTGATGGACATGACCGGAAGAACTGTAATAAACAATCCGGTGCAGTTGATTGAAGGTGATAACAACATTCACTTTGAAACAAATTCACTTCCAAGCGGAATTTACTTTGCTACAATTCTCATGGGAGAACAGAAGATCATGAAGAAAATCATTGTTCAAAACAATTGATTTCAATAACATGTAAACACAGCCGGAAGCCTTTCCAAATAAAGGTTTCCGGCTTTTTTCATTTCTGATATTCTTAAACCTTTAAATTTTTGATTTTTTCATGTTTCCTCCAGATTTCAAGTTTGTACAAAAAACAATGGATTTTTAGTTTTTTCGGGTAGGATTTTGGAGAAATCCTGCGATATCTGATAGTATATCAACAATTGAAAATCAGGCCTGTTGACAAGTTATCAACACAGGTGAACCAGCGTTTACATTTCACATTATCTTCGTCGGCGATTCATCGGAAAAAGGGAAAATTCCGGCTCTGTACTGAGGGGAAGAATTAGCAGCACAGAACCTGAAGTCCGGTGTTAAAGGGGAATTCTTCAAACATTAAATTAAAATCTGCAAATGAAAAAACAGATCAAATTCATTCTGGTATTTTTTTGTTTAGCACTTATCAGCTCAAAGTTTTCGTTCAGTCAGGTTAACAATGTCAGGGGTATGTACGTGAAAAGTATAAGTTCCTGGCTGGGCAATGCTACGCTTGAGAATGAAATCTTGAATTATGCTCAGGGCAATGCCTATACGTACATCTGTTTTTACGACCTGAGCGGACTGAGTTACAGCAACACTACAGTAAAGAACAATCTCGCCTCATTCATCAGAAGGGCGAAAACACAGTACGGCATCACAGAAGTCGGGGCGGCAACTGAAATATATTCTTTCGTAAGAGACAACATTATTCCTTATAATAACAGCAGGAGTTTAAGTACGGAAAAATTCGATGTCCTGAACTTTGAATTCGAATTCTGGGTTTCATCCAGCATTTCAACTATGTACTGCAACAAATACCTTACTCCGAACGGCTATTCCTGCGACACTGCCGGTGCATACAAGTTTTCAAAATCTGAACTGAGGAAAATTGATTCACTTGCAGCAGCCCATAACATGATTTCCGAAATGTATCTCGGATGGCCAAACAGAGGTCAGATGCAGGACATTGCCAACACAGTTGACAGGATTCTGCTTCATGCATATCGTCAGGATGATTCTGATGTATACCAATATTCCAGAAACCGACTTATTGATATCGCCTCAACAAACCGTTCTGTAAAAGTAATATCGCTGTTTTCAAGTGAATCCTCTTTTATGGGACCATGGCTTGCGAACAATCCTCTGACTAAACCTTATCAAACCTACAGCAATTACTACGCGGCAGAAACCGGGAGCTGGAAGCAATACATAAACCTGCAAGGCTACCATTGGTTCACGTATAGCACGATGCCAAAGACGACCATTGCAACTGCAAGCATTTCTGCCAGCGGTCCAACGACTTTTTGCACTGGTGGCAGTGTTACCCTCAGCGCGAATTCAGGAAGTAATTACTTGTGGAGTCCCGGCGGACAAACTACACAATCGATTGTCGTGAGCAGTTCTGGATCCTACACTGTAAGAGTAACCAATTCTTCAGGATTGTCAGCTACCTCAAGTCCGGTAAACGTTACAGTAGGTACGACAATGGCAGCACCGGTAATATCAGCTAGCGGATCAACCTCATTTTGTGCAGGCGGCAGCGTCACATTGACTTCAAGCAGCGCATCCACTTATCTGTGGTCCAACGGTGCCACGACGCAATCAATCAACGTGACAACTGCCGGAGTTTATACAGTTCAGGCCACGTCTGGCACTTGTACGGCTGTTTCTCTTCCCACAACTGTGTCAGTCACATCTCCTCCTCCCGTACCGATTATCACAGCTAACGGACCATTCACCATTTGTCCGGGAACAAGCCTGACACTTAGTTCACCCAGCGCAGGCGGATATCTTTGGTCGACCGGAGCAACAACACAAAGCATCACTGTGAGCAGTGCAGGAACATACTGGGTCAGAAACTACAGTTCAGGAAATTGCTTTTCACAATCTGCCAATAAAGTTGTCAGTGTTGGAACTGCACCATCAGTTCCAACCATCACTACAAACGGATCACTCAATCTTTGTTCTGGCAGCACTGTGACTTTCACATCATCGTCAAGTTCGAACGGATATCTGTGGTCGAACGGAGCTACGACACAAAGTATCACTGTAAATACATCCGGTACTTATTGGGTAAGAACTTTTAATTCTTCCGGATGTCATGCACAATCAGCAAACCAGGTTGTCACTAATGGATCAGCTCCGGCAACACCAGTCATCACAGCTAGTGGTTCTCTGAACATCTGCCAGGGCAATTCCGTCACACTTTCATCCAGCAGTGCATCATCTTATCTTTGGTCGAACGGAGCTACCTCACAAAGTATTACCGTCAGCACTGCCGGTACATACTGGGTTAGGGTTTTCAACAGTTCCAGTTCATGTTATACTCAATCTGCAAACACTGTTGTGAATACCAATGCGGGCCCGCCAACACCTGTGATTTCTGTGAATGGCTCTTTGAGCCTGTGCCCTGGTAACACCACTACCCTTTCATCGAGCTCTGCCTCCGGATATCTGTGGTCTACAGGCGCAACTACCCAAAGCATTGATGTGACCGCAGCCGGCACTTACTGGGTAAGAGCTTATTCATCAGGAAGCTGCTATACTCAGTCCCCCAACACAGTGATTTCAATGCGTACAGCACCTGCTACACCTACGGTTAGTGCCAGCGGCGCCCTTCACCTTACCAGTACAAACCCGACGGTTACTCTTACATCGAGTTCATCTAATTCTTATTCATGGAATACAGGCGCCTCCACACAAGCAATTACAGTGAGTGATGCGGGTACTTATCAGGTAACAATAACAGGTTCCAGCGGTTGCTCGGCTACATCTGTTCCGGTTGTAGTTACCAAATCAACCTGCACTCCGCCGCCAATACCGACAATTGTATTTTCTGGTTCAAATTACCTGCTTCCAGGCGATTCAGTCACTCTCACCAGCAGCACAGCGAACGGCTATCTTTGGTCTACTGGCGCCACCACACAGTCGATTACCGTGAGTGCAGCAGGGACATACAGTGTAAGGGTATACAGCGGAGGCAATTGTTTTACGAGTTCAAGTCCGGTCAACGTGTATTATTCGACTACAGGAATAGGCTTAGTCAGCAGTAATCAAAATGAATTGAACTTTACGATGTACCCTAATCCTGCAAAACAATTCGCACACATGAACTTCACAGCCGACAAAACTGAAAAATTCATCTGCCGCATCATTGATATGACAGGAAAGGAGATAATTACTGAGCAGATCAATGCCGTTTACGGAGATAACACATATATACTTGAAATCAATCCACTTTCGTCAGGTATTTATTTCGTAAACCTGACCGGCTCTGAACATAGCAAAAGCATTCGTCTGATTGTGGAATGATCTGGTAAAGTGATAATTTTATAAAAAGGCCTTCGAATGAAGGCCTTTTCTATTCTCTGTTGCAGATGCTTTTAAATTCACACCAGGCGCATCTATCCTTTTCTACAGTCTGGCTAAATGATGTTTCGGGACTCATGATCTCATTGATAAGCTGCTTAAGCATCACACTGAATTCATTGATCATCCCGGGACTAATCGGATCATCACCATTAAGGAAAAATATCCCCTGCGACATGTTTTTAAGAGTAATCAGTCCGGGACGTAAAGGCAATCCAGGATAATGATCCCGCACTATAAATGCATACAATAGAGCCTGAAACTGTTCCTTGTATTTCGGATCTGTGAATAAGGCCACCATGTCAGGAAACTTCTTTCTCTCCACATTCCCGGTTTTGTAATCGAGAATTCTAACTTCTCCGTTTCTTCTGTCAATTCTGTCAATTATTCCAGAAAGAGA
Source organism: Bacteroidota bacterium (assembly GCA_003389385.1). Taxonomy (GTDB): domain Bacteria; phylum Bacteroidota; class Bacteroidia; order AKYH767-A; family 2013-40CM-41-45; genus QQVM01. Next base: position 32,196 of record QQVM01000015.1, on the reverse strand, counting down.
CACATATCTTCCTTTTGCGAGCTCCAGCTTCAGGTTAACCGGTTTTTCAAGTGCCAGCAGACTTACAGGAACATTATTCCGGTCTTCATTGATTACTTTTTTTATCAGCTCCCTTAATACCTTACGCAGAAGGATGTTCTTACCCTCCAGATTTTTCACTGAAGCAAATTCTTCAGCAATTGCTTTATCAAGTGCTTCATCTGCAGTTGCCGCTATATTATTGATATTGGATTCTGAAAGTTCATCAATGCCTTTGTATAGCAATTCCATCGCTTTGTGCAGAATTGATCCGAATCCGGCAGCTTCAATTTCTTCAGGAGTCTCTTCTTCCTCTTCCTTCAACTTGGCGATATATCGGAAATAAAACTTCAGCTTGCAAGTGATGTAAGTATTGAATGCTGATGGAGAAAGTCCCTTCTTTCCCGTATCCCCGTCTGATGAAGCATCCTGAATGTATCTTTCTTCTATCAGTTTAGCAATGTGCTCGCCTTGCACAATGATTGGATCCACCAGATCTTTTTGAACTCCGGAACTGACAATTTTCTTTGTCAGTCTGATATTCTCAGGGTAATCGTTCACCAGTTCATGCTCAACCTGATAGATAAAGCGAGACACATCTCCTCCCGCAATTGCTTTGCTTTCTGTATTGTATACAAGGAACACTTTTGAGGCCCTTTGAAGGAGACGGTAAAAATGGTATGCTGAAACACAATGCTGCTCCTCATAAGTAGGCAGTGAGAATGATTTTCGTATGTTAAATGGGATGAACGATGGTTTGTTTCCCGATGCAGGCAGCAGATCTTCATTCACAGAGAGCATTATCACATTCTCAAAATCAAGCACCCTTGTTTCAAGAAAACCCATAACCTGAAGTCCGCTCAAAGGTTCTCCGGAAAAGGGAATTCTCACTTTTGAACTTAACTCCCTGAACAATTGCCAGAATGTGTCAATTCCAACATCTTCATCCTCATCCTCCAGAGAAACCTGCAGATTTCGGAGCAGAGTATAATATCTTCCTGTAATTTCAGCTTCAAGTTTGTCATTCTGATCAGACTGTTGCTTAAGAATTACGAGCAGGATTCCTGCAAGCCACTCAGATATTCTTCCTGTGTCATCCAGTTCTCTGAAAAGCATTTTGAATGTCTCTGATCTGTTGCTGAGCATTCGGTTTGATGGAATCCGGATCTGAGGATTTTCACTGTACAATTTTTTAAACTCAGCAATTTCAAATCCGCATATAGAACGGATAAACGGATGATTAATGACTTTCATTACATCCCTGAAATAATATTCGCTTTTCCCTCCCCCATTTTTTCTTTCATTTCTTCTCAGAGAAATCAGGGCTTCCATCAAGTGAAAAGAAGGACTGCTCCGGATAGGATAACCCATAGTCACATTTATCCTTTCAACGGAAGGGGGAATGGAATTCAATACCGGGATAAGCAGATTTTCATCCGGTAAAACAATTGCAGTATTTTCAGGATTGAAGTTTTGTCCTTTGGAGAGGCGTTCCACAATCTCACCAGCATATTTGGCTTGTCCGATCATTAAAGGTAAACCTGCAATTTCGACTTCCTTTACGGAATCACTGAAATACTTGCCTTTCCACTTAAAGTCTTTGATCATGTCCTTTTTTCGGAAAAAAGTACCTGCCTCCTGGTGCTCCTGATCAACATACCAGGTGTCAGCATCCCAGTATATGGAAGCACGGTAATTTTGTATGAAATGATCCACAATCACATGCTCAGCAGCTGTGAGGGCATAAAAACCGGCAAACACATATTTTCTGCTTTCATCAATCCCGTCTATATTCTGACCGGCCAGAATTTTTTCAGCGATCAGCCTTTGTGAAAGGCCTTCATATGCTTTACTTTCTTTTAACAGCATACACCTGAATTCCGAATAGATTTCAGAGAGGTGCTTCCATGTAGACATAAATTCTGATCTCAGCGGACTTGAGCTATCTTTAAAATATATTTTCCAGAACTCTCTCAGTGATTTCAAGTCATCCTCTTCAAGTTGGAAAGCCTCTTCAATTTCCCTGTAATCCTTCAGAACTTTGAAAACAGCTTTGTGGTCCTGAAGATATCTGTCTATCTCATCAAAATCGCGAAGTAAAATTTGTCCCCAGGGATAAAAACTGTCAAAGCTTTCCGCAGGAAAATACTTTTTGTAAACATCATAGAGTCTGAATTGAAGCCAAATATCATCCGGGATAATATGTCCTGAAAAACTATGAATAAAATCCTCAATTGAAACAACTTCCGGCAACCAGCATGGCTTAGAAGCAGTTTTAACAAGTTCCTTCTTTAAAAACAATCCGGCTCTCCTGGTGGGAAAGACAATTTTGTGAGCTGAAAGATCACCGTTGTTTTTTTCAACCAGTTCAAGTATGAGACGGCTGAGAAAAGTTTGCATGAATAAAGCACTTTAAGTATCTTGAACAATAATTGAACGCGTTGAAAATACAAATTCAAATGCAAAAAAAACTGGTCCGAAAAAATAAAAAGATTGCCGGTGTATGCGGCGGACTGGGAGATTACTTTGATATTGATCCTACAGTTTTCCGTGTACTTTTCGTCGCATCTGTACTTTTGTTTGGCACCGGCTTGTTGCTATATGTGATCATGGCAGTCATTATTCCGGAGGAATAACACCATTTATCGCTGTCAGACAAACGATTGAAATCTCAAATAGATATTCTGAAAAAAGAATGAAATAATTAACTTTGCCGCTATTCACGCTGAATTAAATTATGCAGCAGAGAGCATCTTTTCTTTTGATTCCAGTTATGTTTCTGTGCTACAGCTTGCATGCTAGTGATACAAGCAACGTGATAAAAAATCTCCCAACTATAGTTCGCTTTTTTAACATTGCAGAAATTTTTTCTTCATCCCCTGCCGGAATGATTCCTGACTCGGGATTGTCGGGGATTCATGAAGTGAGTCTCGCAGAAAAACTTAATTTCAATACACTTGGCTTGTCTGGTTCAGCTGCAAATCCTATGCATTATAAAACAGACAGTGACGTTTATTCAAAACCAGGAACACGAGTGTATGATATTTATCTCTGGAATCCTGATAGTCTGGTGTTTTTCAGAGGCAATAAAAGATTCTCGCAAATAGATTATCACCTTGGTTCATTCAGAGAGCAGGAATTGAAGTTCAGGCACATGCAAAACATTTTATCCAACTGGAGTGCAGGCATAGATTTTCACCGACTTGGCATCAGGGACTATACAGTAAACAGTGATGTCTTCCACAATCAGTTTGCAGGATATACCTGGTACGAAAGTCCCAATAAAAAATACAATCTGACAGCATCAGCTATTTGGAATGCAGTAAAGAATGAAGTGAACGGAGGATTACGGTCAGATTCAATTTATGAGTCTGCCGACCTCAGCAACCTGAATATAAAAGGACTCGGACAGAATCTTAGAAATGCAGATCAAAGGCTGCGCAATCATCATTTTAACATTGGACAAGCTTATCGACTGACCAAAGCAATTTTATCGGAAGACTCAATCCAGGCAGGGCTTTCATTTATTCACAAAAGCAATTTTGAAAGCGGATCAGTCATCTATACTGATGAAAATGCAGACAGCTCTTATTATCAGAATTTTTTTAAAGGTGAAAACTCCTATGACTCCATTCATTATTATGATTTCAGAAACCGGTTTGGAATACGTTATTCTCCAAAATTGAATAGTAGCATTCAGGTTCATGCTGGAATGCATGCTGAACACCAGTGGTTGCAGTCATATACTCTTGTCACTGAAAACCGCTTCAACTTTTCCCTGAAACCTGAATTGATTTTGTCCATTCCAGGTACCGGTTTCGGCCTGGATTTTTCGGGGACATATGTTATTACAGGACGGGATAAAGAAAAATATTATGCTAAAGCTCAAATCACACAAACAGCAGGACTGGAAGGGATTGTCACCGCAGCAGCCAGTATTCTGAATAAAAATCCGGATCTGATTTATTCTGAAGTTAATTCCAATCATTTTATCTGGAAAAATGATCTTGAATCATTCAGTGAAAGGAAATTCAGCGCGGGATATCAAAATACACGATATAAATTTTCTGTTTCAGGCAAAGCGATCTTCATTGAAAATCTTGTGAAGCTGGACAGGAATTTGCAGCCTCATCAGTTTGCGGGAATAAATGAAATTATAATTCTTGAAGGGGTTAAAAAATTCAGTCACAAAAAGATTCATTTTGAAAACAGAGTAATATTTCAACACACCGGGAGAAAAGAAATAATTCCATTACCGGAGTGGACTTTAAAGCATTCTATTTATTTCCAGGATAAGCTATTCAAAAATGCGATGCAATTTCAGGCAGGAGTCAGCTTAAGGTATCACAGTGCTTATTTTTCTGAAGCATATATGCCAGCCCTTGCCTTGTTTTACCTTCAGCAGGATCAAAGCAGTGGTGGCGCTGCTTTGCTTGATTTACATGTGAATGCTAAGATAAGGACAGCCAGAATATTTTTTCGAATGGAAAATCTGCTTGACGGAGTCACTCATCAATTTTATTACCTGACTCCTGACTATCCTCAGCCCGGAAGAACTTTCAAATTCGGAATTGTCTGGAGATTTTTTGACCAGTAATTTCTGCTGATCAGGTTTTTTGTTTTTTCTTTCTTGCCGCAGGGAAAAGAATGTTATTTAAAATCAGTCTGTATCCGGGTGAATTGGGATGCAAAGAAAGATCAGTTGGAGGATCTCCAACCTGATGCTGATAATCCTCCGGGTCATGACCTCCGTAAAAAGTCCATGTGCCTTTCCCGAATTCGCCATGGATGTACCTTGCTTCATCTTCCAGTTTAGTTTCTCCCATAACCAGCACTTCAGATTTGACAAACTTTTTTCTGAATGCAGTGGTTTGTCCCATAAATCCCTTTATCACTTGTTCGTGATTTTGGCAGAGCATTGTTGGGACGGGATCCCATTTAGCTGAAAAATCGAATAGCGTGAAAAAGTCCTCTGTACGAACAATTTTTCTCAGTGGCGGCTGATTGTCTATCTCGCTGAACTCATACTCATAAGGATTCGTGCTGAGTTTGTAATCCTTGAAAGCGAAAGTCTGGGTATAATCCAGTTTAGTATTCATCTTCGGATCAGCCGGATCTCCGTCAAACATGCTTTCACATATATCAACTCCCTGAGCGGACAAAGCGATGTCATATGAATCTGTAGCAGAACACATGGCAAAGAGATAGCCACCACCAGCTACAAACTCGCGGATTTTAAGAGCAACGGCCAGTTTCATCTGAGACACTTTTTGAAATCCGAGTCGGCCTGCCCTTGCTTCCTGGCTGCGCTGGTCTTCCTGATACCAGGCTGCATTTCTGTATGCAGCATAGAATCTTCCGTACTGTCCTGTGAAATCTTCATGATGCAGATGTAACCAGTCGTACAGAGGAAGTTTTCCCGCAAGAACTTCTTCATCATATACAATGTCGTATGGGATCTCGGAATAAGTCATTGCCAGTGTCACGGCATCATCCCAGGGTAATTTACTTTTAGGAGTATACACTGCCACCTTGGGGGCTTTTTCCAATTTCACCACATCCTTGTTCACTTCAGGGTCGGCCAGCTCCTGAATGATCGAAGCCGCCTGCACATCGGCTAATAACTGAAAAGAAACACCTCTGATCGTGCATTCCTGTTCAAACTTCGGTGAAGTGATGAACAAGAAACTTCCACCGCGGTAATTTAAAAGCCAGGATACGTCTACATCATGCTGTAGCACAAAATATGCTATCCCGTATGCTTTGAGGTGATTTCTCTGACTCTGATCCATTGGAACCAGAATATAAGCGGCTTGCAGAACTCCGCTGACAAGCAAAAGAGATAATAATGAAATAATTTTTTTCATGCGTATGCTAAATTACAAAACATGGTGAAATCAAGGTGAAGAATTAAACGTAAAGCGCCTGAATTTATTATAGAATAAGGTAATGAAAAAAAGAGAGCACGAAGGCTCTCTGATTTCAGATATCCATTTTCATCTGATTCTTTTTTTGGTCTTTCACCTTTTTTTCAAGATCAGATATAATCCGGTTGCGGTCACTTTTTACTTTTTGCTTTTCGTTTCCGAAGTCCCACTCCATGGTTACCGCTTCTTCCTCCATGGGTGGCTCGGTTTTTTTTGCGGATTTTCCTCCTTGCTTTTTGCTTTTCACGGTCGACTTGCCTTTTGAAGCTTTGGCTTTTTCCTTGATTACCTTTTTATCTGGGGCTTTCACTGCTACTTTTTCCGCTACTTTTTCCTTCTTCACAGGCAAAGCTTCGGCATCAGGAATCAGTTTACCCTGTGATGTTTCAGGTGCAGGACGTGCTTCTGCAAGGAGAGAAACTTTGCTGACTGCATTTCTCGATATAATGTTTCCAACGGCGCCACGTCCCTTTACTTCCACTTCATTGAAGTCGGCGTCGACATGCGTGATACGCAGCTTAGGTTTGGGCCTCATATGAAGACGTACCTTTTCTGCAGCCTTTTCATCTCCGAAGGATAACCATAGAATTTTCGATCCCTCATTTCCGCGGGTGAGACTGTATTCCTTATCCCTGGTCGTACCGCCCACCGTGAATCGCTTGATCATGGCTTTGCCTCCGCGTCCGTCCTGATATATCAGATTATAAACCGGTCCACTTTCGTTTTTACGGTACACGGCGATGTGTCTGACATCCTTACCAACGTATTTCTTCTCATCCACTTTGGTGACGATCATGGTTCCGTCTCCCCTGAATACAATGATGTCATCAAGGTCAGAGCATTCGCAAACAAATTCATCCTTCTTAAGACCATAACCTGCAAAGCCATCCTCTTTGTTCACATAAAGTTTTTGATTGTTGATGATCACTTCTGAAGCAACCACCTGTTCAAATGAGCTGATTTCAGTTCTGCGCTCTTTGCCTTTGCCGTATTTCTTTAATAACTCTTTGAACCAGGCAATTGCATATGCTTTAAGATTAGCCAAATTATGCTCAACTTCCCTGAGTTGCTCCTCAATGCTTTTGATTTTTTCATCCTGCTCTTTTACATCATACTTTGAAATACGCTTGATTTTTATTTCAGTAAGTGAAACGATGTCCTCACGCGTGATTTCCCTCTTAAATTTCTTCTTATATGGCTTTAATCCTGTATCAATAGTTTCGATGACGCTTTCCCAGGTTGTACATTCTTCAATGTTTCGGTAGATGCGTTTCTCAATGAATATCTTCACAAGTGAACTTAAGTGCCACTCCTCCTCCAACTCAGATTTTCTGATCTCGAGTTCCTTCTTCAGAAGATCCATTGTATAATTCGCATTATACTTCAGGATATCATTCACACTCATGAAGGATGGCTTATCATCGATAATGACACAAGCGTTTGGAGAAATGCTTACTTCACAGTCAGTAAATGCATACAGCGCATCAATCGTCTTGTCCAGATCTTCATAAGAATCACTGTGAAGGAGGATTTTGATTTCGACTTCGGCAGAGGTGTTATCTTCTACCTTTTTGATCTTGATCTTGCCCTTGTCATTAGCACTCAGGATTGTGTCAATGAGTGAACTTGTAGTTGTTCCAAAAGGAATCTCCCGAATGACCAGCGTTTTACGGTCCTGTTTCTCAATTTTCGCCCTGACACGGATTCTGCCGCCACGGAGACCTTCATTGTATTTTGAAAAGTCTGCGATTCCTCCTGTCGGAAAATCCGGAACCAGAGAAATCTTCTTGCCTCTGAGTGAATCTATCGAAGCTTCGATCAACTCATTGAAATTATGCGGCAGTATTTTGCAGGACAGTCCAACCGCGATTCCTTCCACGCCTTGAGCAAGCAGCAAAGGAAATTTTACAGGAAGTGTGACCGGCTCTCTGTTTCTGCCGTCGTAACTCAACTGCCATTCCGTTGTTTTCGGATTGAAGACTACATCCAGAGCAAATTTTGAAAGTCTTGCTTCGATGTAACGTGCTGCAGCTGCACTGTCGCCGGTGAAAATATTCCCCCAGTTTCCCTGCATGTCTATCAGCAGGTCCTTCTGTCCCAACTGTACCAAAGCATCACCGATTGATGCATCCCCGTGAGGATGGTACTTCATGCTGTGGCCGATTATATTAGCCACCTTGTTGTACCGTCCGTCTTCCATATCCCACATGGAATGCAATATCCTTCTCTGCACTGGCTTAAGCCCGTCGTTAATGTGCGGAATAGCTCTCTCTAAAATTACGTAGGAGGCATAATCCAAAAACCAGTTTTGATACATTCCCTTGACATGGGGAACTCCGGTATTTTCGCTGTGCTCCTGAATTTCCGGCTGGGTATCTTCTATTTCTTCTTTTTTATTTTTCTTCTTTGCCATGATCAAATTAAGTATAAATCAAGCCAGTTCGGGTTCTGCTTTGGTAATATCTTTTTCCACTCTCAGGTTTTGGATGATGAAATCCTGTCTCTCCGGAGAATTTTTACCCATGTAATATTCCAGCAGGTGATGAATTGTTTCCTCCTGGCTGAGCATCACGGGTTCCAGACGGATATTTTTTCCTATGAATCGTGAAAATTCATCCGGTGAAATCTCTCCGAGTCCTTTGAATCGTGTTATCTCAGGTTTAGGACCGAGCTTAGCAATCGCGTTTACTCTTTCTTTTTCAGAGTAGCAATAGATTGTCTCTTTCTTGTTTCTCACCCTGAAGAGTGGAGTCTGAAGTATGTACACATATCCGTTTTTGACAAGCTCAGGAAAAAACTGCAGGAAGAAAGTCATGAGCAGCAGCCTGATGTGCATCCCATCTACGTCGGCATCTGTAGCTATCACAATTTTATTATAACGCAGCTCATCGAGTCCGTCCTCAATATTGAGTGCGCTTTGAAGCAGATTAAACTCCTCGTTCTCATACACAACTTTCTTGGTCATGCCGTAGCAATTGAGTGGCTTACCTTTCAAACTGAACACCGCCTGAGTATTTACATCTCTTGCTTTTGTTATTGATCCGCTTGCCGAATCTCCCTCGGTGATGAAGAGTGTGGACTCCAGTCGGTCGATATGCCTTGAATTTAGGTGCACGCGACAATCTCTCAGTTTTTTATTATGCAGGTTAGCCTTCTTTGCCCTTTCGTTTGCCAATTTCTTGATTCCTGCAATCTCCTTACGCTCCCGTTCGCTCTGAATAATCTTGGACTCAAGGGCTTTGGCCACTTCGGGATTTTTATGCAGGTAGTTATCGAGTTCAGTCTTTATAAAATCATTGATCCAAGTGCGGATAGCAAGGCCGTTGGGCTCACGCGTCAGTGAGCCAAGCTTTGTTTTAGTCTGGCTTTCGAATACAGGTTCCTGAACCCTTACAGAAACAGCTGCAACTATTGATGTGCGAACATCACTTGCATCAAATTCCTTTTTATAAAACTCCCGAACTGTTTTAACTATCGCTTCCCTGAATGCAGCCTGGTGTGTACCACCCTGGGTTGTATGCTGTCCGTTTACGAAAGAATAGTATTCCTCTCCGTAAGAAGTTGTATGAGTGAATGCCACTTCGATGTCTTCACCCCTGAGATGGATTATAGGATACAAAGTTTCATCGCTCATGTTTCTTTCCAGAAGATCCCTGAGTCCGTTCTCAGAATAAAACTCCGTGTCATTGTATTTGATCTTAAGTCCCTTGTTCAGGAAAACATAATTCCAGAGCATGTTTTCCACATGATCTCTGTTGAAGCGATAATTCCTGAAAACTGTGTCATCAGGAAAAAAGCTGAACATTGTACCATTTGGCTCTGCAGTACTCTTTTCTTTTTCATCCTTCAGGATGTTACCTTTAGAGAACTCAGCCACTTTAGTTCTTCCATCACGTACAGACTGTACACGGAAGTGAGATGAGAGCGCATTGACTGCCTTAGTTCCCACACCGTTCAATCCGACACTTTTCTGAAAAGCCTTGCTGTCGTATTTACCACCGGTATTGATTTTGGAAACGCATTCAACAACTTTTCCAAGAGGAATTCCACGACCGTAATCACGAACTTCTACTTTTCCATCCTGGATTTTTACATCGATGATTTTGCCATAACCCATAACATGTTCATCAATGGAATTGTCTAAAACTTCTTTTAGCAGGACGTAAATTCCATCATCCTTTGATGAGCCGTCGCCAAGTTTTCCAATATACATACCCGGTCTGGTTCGGATATGCTCTTTCCAGTCGAGCGATCTGATACTCTCTTCAGTATAACCATGATCAGGTTTCTTCTTTTCTGCCATATCTCTTAAAATTCAGTTACTAAATATTTTATCGGACAAACCTGATGAAGGCCTTATCCGGTGAAGGTTTAAAAGTAAAATGACGATGCGCACGGTCGTTTCCAAATGGATTTACTTATTCACAGGGCCATGTGATTAATTCTTATGCACCTTTAAATCCATTGCCTGTTCCAGCATCGCATGAACATACTCAGTCTCAGCATCAATTTGAATGCACTTTAATCGTCCGGTCTTGCCTTTGACAAGATGAAGTTTTGATTTTGGCAGATTTAACATTCCAGCCAGGAATTCGATAAGTCTCTCATTGGCCTTTCCAGCAAGAGCCGGAGCGTTGATGCGTATCATCCATTCCCCATCCTTTTTTTCAATTTTTTCGACCTTGGAATTGGGTTTGACACTGATAAAAAAGTACATTATTTGAGCTGGCTGTCTACAAAGGTACGCAATTGAGGCCAGAAAGCCCTGAAATCGGCTTCAAACAGCTTATAGCCTTGTTTTAAGTCTAAAATTGCAGTATCCATGCGGTTTTCAAAGCTTACCCGGCGGGAAAGCCCTTTTAGTGCGCGATCCAGGCCTTCGAGGCTTTCATAAGAAAGCATCCAGTTTTTTTCAATCATAAAAGGCAGAAATTCCTTGACCCTTTCAGGGAGAAACTCTGCATTTTGAATCAAAAGATTGTAGGTACGAGTGGTAAACTCTTCCAATGAAACAGAAGAAAATTCATGAAAATTTTTAGCAATGAAGTGATCATAAAACAAGTCAACCAGGACACCGGAATAATGACCGTGCCGTTCAAACAGGCGGTGTCGGCTTTTTAACTGCACAGGATGATGATCAGTGAAGTCATCAATGTAGCGGTGCAGGATTATTCCTTTTCTGATTGGCTCAGGATAATGGTCCTTCTTGTTCCCTTTTACGTAATCCGCAATGAAGTTACCTATCATCAGATCAACATCATCGCCCGAGAGCAGCGTATGTGCGAGGAAATTCATTTGCTCTCAATTTAGCAATTCAAATTGACTCTTGAGTCCTGATTTAATATCTTTACGGAATATGAGAATTGCATTTTTTATTCCTGTGCTTCTTGCCTTCCTCTTGTGCCAGGAAATACAAGCGCAACAAAGTTTTAGTTTCTGCAAAGATACTACACGTATTCCTGACACGTTTATCAACTGCGGTCGCGATTATGATCCGGTGTGTGGCTGTGACAATGTCACATACAGAAATGAATGTGCGGCAGAAATCTGGGGAGGATTGTTTAACGGAAGCTGGAGTTCAGGAACAATCTGTGGAAATTTTGACATTGATTTCTTTCCTACAGCGGTAACATACTTCCTCGGGCAGTTTTCGATTTTCTTCAAAGTGCCTGGCTCTGCCACCGGATACATTTACGATGCATTTGGCAAACTGAAAAACCTGCAATTCTACCATTCAGGCAGCTCGAATCATGTAGAAACACGCGAACTTCCTGTTCAGAATCTTGATCTGGGAATTTACGTTTTATTCGTAGTGATGAACGGCGAACCGAAATACATCAAGTTTGCCAAAGTCACTCAGTTCGACCGGTGAAATCTCAGTCGTCAGACGGATTTTCTCCTGACACTCCGCCAACGACATCCACCATTCCGTAACCCTGGGTAGTGAACAAGCCCATTCCGCATTCCCAAACAAACTTCTGAACCTGCGGGTGAGCGTGCAGGGTGAATGGAATCAGATATCCGTAAATGGTTTGGTTCAGATTGTTCTTGTAGATTCTTGCAAACTTTTTGTGAGTGTCTGCAATCTTCTGAACATAGACAGGGTCAGGGATGATTTCGAATTCGGCAAACTGAGAAATTTGTTCCTCCGTAAAACCAGCTTTTTCCATCCTGTCGAGCGTCGAATCATAAAACATGTCGGAGAACTCATGCGACCTGGGGTCTGTTGCTTCAGGCAGGTTTCCAGCCTCATCAGTCATGAATTCACCCTGAGGAACCATAGGAGAAATGCAGACGTATTTCATCTGCGTTTTAAATTCCGGATCAGGAATTACCTCGAATGACTTGGGGACAAGTGTTAATTTCGCAAAACTGACGAGTCGCTTTTCAAATATTTTATCCACCAGTTGTTGAATGAATTCCTGCTCAGGCGCCGAAAGCACCAAAGAGACTTTGGAGGATAGAAAACGAATTTGGCCTGCCTGCACTTTGGAAGTACCCTTTAATGAAGAGAAGTTGTAGTTGTTCGACGGAACCGGAAGTTCCCTGATTACTTCTTCCAAAAAAGCTGAAATAATTTTTTGATGATGAAGGGGCACGGTGCCGCTGCTACCGTGAACCTTGAGAAATGAAATTTTGATTCTCATTTTTATGTGGGGTATGAAAAGATGTTTCCTTCAAAAAGTCTTGCTAATATCTAGCTAATTCACAAATGTAGAACCTTTATGTGAAAAAATGAAATATTAGTTTTTTAAGTCCTCTTGACCCTGTCGGACACCAAAAATTTTCAGGATGGTTGCAAATATGATAGAGAAATAGTTAGTAAGTGTGGGTCTTTCGATAAACACCATATTCAGTCTGATTTTTGCAGGAACAAGCACATTTATATAATATTTGTCAGGATCTGAACAAGCTGCAAGTACTTCATTCTCGTTGGAATACCTGATTGAAGCCATGTCTGTAATCCCCGGAGGAATACTCAGTACAATCTTTTGTTCAGGGGTATACATGTCCACATATTTTTTGACTTCAGGCCTGGGTCCTACAAAACTCATTTCACCCTTCAGTACATTTATAAGTTGGGGTAACTCGTCAAGTTTGTACTTCCTCAGGAAAGCCCCAACTACTGTGATTCTTGGATCCCTGCTCCCCACCGTGATAAGGCCTGAGGAGGATGCATTCTGAATCATAGTCCTGAATTTGAGCAGGCTGAATTCCCGTCCCTTCTTTCCTATTCTGATTTGCCTGAAGATTGCGGGGCCTTTCGAATCCACACGGATTGCAATTGCAATAAACAAAGCAGGTAAGAGAAATACAGAAATCCCTACAAGCGAAAGGATCACATCGAAAAAACGTATAAGGAAACGGTGATTCCTGAATTCTGATTTCATTTGTGCCTCATGATGAATGTGACTATGTCGTCAATAACCTGTTCTTCCATATTGGCAGCTATATTGTATTCGGAAGGCATACTAACTCCTGAACCTTTTACAAGAAAATGATTCAGCTCAGGGTAATAGCGAAATTCAACTCCTTTCTTTCCATCTAGTCCGCTTTTCCAAAGATTGTATTCATCGTCATTGACCTGATAGTCACGCCCACCGTGCAAAAAAAGCATTGGCTTTTCTATTAATTTCGCCTGAGCAAGTGGGTCATAGTTTTTAAGGTCAAGCCAGTAACTAACAGGGAGGTGCATGATGACGGAAGTATCGTTCCGGCTCTTTTCCGTCAGTGCTTTGATTCTACCTATATCTGATCGTATTGAATCCAGCACAGCGGACAGGCCCTTTCCTGATGTGTCGTGAGTGCTGAGATGATTGGCCTGGAGCAGAATCTGCTCTTCCAAAGGTCTGCAATTCGCCGCAAGGTATATGAGGCCTTTTACACTTGCAGTTTGCTTCACAATTCTGGGCAGGAGCATACCTCCCATGCTATGACCAAGAAGGTAGATTCTGTTGGGATCAATCATTGAATCTTTACTGAGCAGATTCACAGCAGAAATTACATCCTCAATTACTTCTTCTTTTACTGTCAGATTGTGCAAAGACTCTTTAATCTTCGCGGGATAAACTTTTGTTCGCTTGTCATAACGAAGAACAGCCACGCCCTTGCTTGCAAGACCGAAGGCAAGATCACGGAAGATTTTTGTCCCCCCAACGCTTTCGTCTTTGTCGTTCGGACCAGACCCGTGGATAAGCACCACAGCAGGAAAAGGGCCTGCACCATTAGGCATTGCATAACGGGCAGCAAGCTTGAGGTCCCCGGTTTCAATCCTGGTGGCTGTTTCCTTGAACAAGTTAAAATCAGCATAAGCCGGCGGTTCATAAGGTTTCCGCTTTTCAGTCGGTGAAAAAAACAATCCCTTTATCATATTCTCTTTACCGTAAACCACCCTCATGTCATAAGATGTTTTTTCAAGTTCAAGACGCATGGTAACTACGTCGTACTTGGGCTGAGCTTCACTGTTCACATCTTTCACCTTCACAAAATTTCCGTAATTCTTGATCAGGTTTCTCCATACATCGCCCAGTTTTTTCTCACTGATACGCGCTGCAAGTGTGCTGTCAAACTGATCTGAAACACTTTTGAAATCTCCCCTTAGCATGAATTCGAGTACCTTTTCAGTGCGCGCCACGAAAGCTGTATCAGAAGCCTTACTCACAGAAATGTGTAAGATCAAGGACAATAATAATATGATGAAATTTTTCATGGATCAGGAGTTTAGCACTTCTTCCACAGATGAAATGACAGTATCAGCGACCTGACGAACCTGATCATCTGACAAATCATAATATACTGGAAGTGAAATTTCATTTTCGTACAAGGAATAAGTTATTGGATATTTTGAAATTTCATAACCACTGTTTCGGTAAAAACTTAGCATTGGCAATGGTAAAAAATGCACGTTCACGGCCACATTCTTCTGAGAAATCAATTGAATAATCCGGTCTCTTTGTTCTTCATGCACCCCATGTATCCTTAAAGGAAACAAATGACAGGAGCTTTCTGCTTCATGCTTCTGATCAATTAAATCATGCACCGTGGGCAGAATCGCCCAGGCATGATTTCGAAACAGGTTTATGTATTGTATGCAGATCGATTTTCTTCTTGGCAGTGTATCCTCTTCATACCTTTCCAGCTCAACCAGCCCGATTGCGGCCTGAATATCTGTCATGTTCATCTTGTATCCCGCCTCTACAACATCATATTTCCAGTTGCCGATCTGCATCTTAGCCAAAGCGTCTTTATTCTGGCCATGAAGCGATTTCACTCTCAACTCCTGATATACAGCTTCATTATCAAAAGGCTCAGGCAGGTTCAGAGAAATGGCACCTCCTTCGGCTGTGGTGAGATTTTTCACCGCATGAAATGAAAATACAGAAACGTCTGTAAGGCTGCCAGTCCTTTTACCATTGAATTTGGCACCCAGGGAATGCGCAGCATCTGAAAGTATCAAAATCCTGCCGAGTGTTTTTTGCGCTTGACTTTTCGCACTGAACAAGGAAACAATGTCTTTCTTTCTTACCAGGGCATTTAACTCCTGATAATTACAAGGCCATCCGCCGAAGTCAACCGGCATGATCACTTTGGTTCGGGAAGTGATAGCAGACTCCACCTGCTGAATGGAAATATTGAAGTCTTTACGAACATCTACTAGTACAGGGATTGCTCCGCAATGTATAACCACATTGGCAGTGGCAGCATAAGTATAAGCTGGAATTATCACTTCATCCCCTTCTCCCACTCCGAACCAACGCAACATCAGCTCCAATCCTGAGGTAGCCGAGTTGACACATAATGTGGTTGGATTACCGCAAAAAGCACTGAGTTGATTTTCAAGCTTGCGGGTACGAGGACCTGTGGTTATCCAGCCCGATTTAAGGGCTGCAGTCACTTCGTCAATTATCTTTTGGTCAATACGGGGAGGTGAAAACGGGATCATAAATTCTGGCAACAAAATTAAAGAATTTAATGCTGAATATTTCTATTTGTCCCCCGCAGATCTGGAAACAATTTTTCGCTTTTCGGATATATGCATCAGAAACACCATGGTGAAAAAGCAGAACAAAAGAACTCCTGCCTGTCTTTCAAGGACAGATTCGGTCAGAGCATTTAGAAAGATTATTGCATTGAATAGAATGGCTAAGGAATTCCTCCTTTCAAAATACTCCCATGAAAAGATTATAAATAAAATCAACAGAAAAATCATTCCTGGAAATCCAAGTATCACTCCGGTATGCAAAAATTGGTTATGAGGATTGAGTTTCTTCTCTACACCTTCAGTAAATCCGGCTTTTTCATATTCACTTACTAATACATCTTTAATATCACCTGTTCCGACGCCTGTAAGTGGATTTTCTATGATAATTCTCCATGACAAAGGCCAAATAAAGAGGCGTGAAGAAAGACTGCTTACTTGGGCAGGGACAGCTCCATCCTGAACCGTTTTATTTTCCATTTCAAGTGTGATCTCCGGCGCCACTTCACTGTACCGGTCATAGACTACTAGAACTGCAGAATGCAAAAGTCCAAAAAGCAGTACAAGAATCAGAACCTTTCCCGCTTTGAAAAAACTGAATGCCGGAATTAAATAGCGTATAATCAGGAATGAAAACACGGTGATGTACATGACAGCTGTTCCCGTTCTGGACGATAACATGAAAATGCTGATTGCCATGAAAATTATACCGATGAAACTCAGCAAATCCGATTTTCGGCTTCGTTCTGATTCTTTCGGGATTAGTTTCTCAAAAAGAAAGATCATGGCAAGATTTATATGCATAGTATAATAAGTGGAATGCATAAACCTGCTATACTCGCCGTAGAAAAATACGATGCTGTCGCCTTCCTGAATAAACCGCCAAGCGGCAAATATCAAGCAAAATAGAAGCGAGAATATTACACCGGAGATATATGCATTCTTGAGTTTTGCAGCCTTAGTTTCCTTCAGGACAGGAGCTAAAAACAAAGGCATGAGAAGAAAAGAGAGTTTGATTTGAAGGTCCAGTGTCGCGTAACTGAAATTCTCCGTATTAAGGAGTCCGGCCAAATGCAGTATGTAGTAAAGCGGAAACATCAAAAGTAATTTCCTTGATTTAAATGTTTTCCAAATTGATCCAATACCATACCGGATGATCACCAGGGGAATGAGAATAACCAATGAAACTATGCTAAAGATTTGCCAGGACGAAAGAAAAAAAGCAAATAACAGAACAAGAAATACAGGTGAATTTTCTTTCAGAATTTTAATATTCATTTTCCTTTCGCTGTTAGGTCACTGAATAATTTCTCTGCAATGAATTCTCCTGCTTTCCCTTCTCCGAAACAATGGATCATATTTTTAATTTTTAAATTCATGGTGCTCCCAAATGCTCCCAGAATTTTATCCTTGTCGGCTCCAGCCAGAATATGAGAGCCTAGAGTGATGAGTTCAGTCCATTCTGTTTCATCACGCAGTATTACACAATTCTTTCCGAAAAAATATGATTCCTTCTGCAAACCACCGCTATCTGTCATTACCAGTTTGCAATCTCTAAGAAGTTTAAGAGTATCAAAATAACCCTGAGGCTCACATGTTTCGAAATTTAATTTAACTCCGATCGACTCCATCTGTTTTTTAGTTCGTGGATGAAGGGGAAATACAATTCGAATTCGATCAGATACTTCGTTTAATGCTTCTGTGATTGATTTTAGATTTTCGGCGTTATCAGTATTGACCGCGCGATGGACACTGACTAAAACAAAATCATTGCTTTCAGATGTAGCGGCGGATGCTTGCAGCTTAGAACTGAAATGCAAAGCGGAATCGTACATCACATCCCCGCTCAGGTAAATTTTCCTACCGCTTTTTTCAAAACCTTCCTTCAATAAATTATCAAACGCATTTTGCGTAGGACAAAAAAGCCAATCAGAAACACTGTCGGTAAGAATCCTGTTCTTCTCTTCCGGCATAAAACTGTTGAAGCTCCTGAGGCCTGCTTCCACATGTGCCAGTGGAATCTGACACTTGCAGGCAGCAATTGCTCCAGCCAGGGTCGTATTAGTATCGCCAAACACGACGGCCGCATCCGGTTTCACTTTTTCAATCACTTTGATGATTCCTTCCATCATCCGGGAAATCATCAATGCGTTATTGCTTTCAATCACTTCAAGATTATAGGAAGGTTCGGGAATCTCAAGTTCTCTGAAAAAGCGCTCCGACATGTTTTCATCATAATGCTGTCCCGTATGCAGAATTATCTCTTTTATACCGGGATACTTTGCATAAGCGCGCGACAACACAGCCGCTTTGATGAACTGCGGCCTCGCTCCTATTATTGTTAATATCTTGAATGAAACTTTCACAGGGTTGCAAATTACATATTTTATCTCCTCAAGCAGAATTGGCTATTCTTCATCTAAAGAACCACCTCAATCCTTTTAAAAAACCTAAGCCATAAGCAAAATGCAACACTGGATAGATTCTCAATGCTTTTGAAAAATGCTTGTCAGAACGAAGGGAGAAAATCAACAGAGAGCTTAAATAAACTGCCAGTGGTAAAAACAAGAGATAATACCAGAATACAAATGGCAGCAATAGCAAGTAGATCACAAATCCGGCAGGAATGAGATGTCTGAGCCTGATGCCGCTTTTTACTTTTTTCAGGACAAGCGGCTTGTAATATCCGTATTGATAATACTGACTGAACAATGCTTTTATACTTCCGCGTACATAATAAGTTGATTGCATTTCCGGGACCATCAGTATTTTCAAGCCTTTTTCATTCATGCGATAATGAAATTCATCATCCTGGTTTCTGATAAGCTCCTCATCCATCAAACCAATCTTTTCAAATACTTCCCTTTTATATACCGCAAAAGCTACACTCTGAACATACTTCTTCTCTTTGCTGGTACGAAACTCCGTGTCGCCCACCCCGAATTTAGAACTCATGCAATAGGCGATTGCTTTTCCCATATCACTTTTTCCGTCCTGCTTCAAAGGCCCTCCTACCGCCTCACATTCTTCCTGTTTCAGATACCGGAGCGCATGGACAAAATAATCTGATGGATAAACGGCATGTGCTCCAATAAAGGCAATAAACTGACCGGAAGATTTCCTGTAGGCCATATTAAATCCGTGGCTGACATATCGGAGCGGATTTGAAATCAAAATTATCTCCGGATGCTTACTTTGCCATTCAGTAATAATTTCTCTGGTGCCATCCGTTGAGCCGCCATCAACAAGAATAATTTCCTTCTCCAGCGGTGAGGAATTCAGTAATGATCGAATCAATTCTTCAATGTAATTCTTCTCATTGTAAACAGGACATATGACAGACAGTTGAATCATGCAGCAGAATTCATTTTTTCCCTGTCATGTCTGACAAGCAGGCGGTAAATCCAAAAAAGGTAAATTGCATATGCGACAAACTCAAGGATTGTAAGAGACCAAAGGAAACTTTCAACTTCAGAGTAAGGAAAAAAGAACAGCGCCGCAACCGAGCTGAAATAAATGACTTGCCAAAGGCTTGTATGCCTGATCTTCTCAATTGCAGGCAGAGAAAATGATATCGGAATAACTACAAATTGCATACATATCGATAAAGCCAGTATCCGGGAGAAATCACCGGACAATCTCCATTCATTTCCAAAGACAAATGCGAATAAATCGGGGCCAGCAGTTATTAGTGTGATGAATATCAGCAAAGCAATCAACCCAAGCACTTTCAGCAGGCTCAGGAAATCTCTTCTCAATGGCACCGCAATTTGCCTGTTGCGAGCTACTCTCTGGAAATATACCTGAGCGATTGAGGTGGCCAGAAAACTGGATGGAATGAAAAGAATTTGTCGGCAAAGATTGAAATACCCGGTATCTTCCTGACTGAATTTAGATGTGAGGATAAATACAGGAACTGACAATGCAAGTGTATTTAAAAAAGAAGGCAGCAAATTATAAACCGGATAATCTTTGTAACGGGACGCCATCTCCTTCATTCCGTTAAAGTCGGAAAAAGTAAAGCGGAAGCCAATTTGTTTTAGCTGATATAAGGTCATGAAAGCAAGTGCAGTCCAGCCAAGGATGTATCCAAACATCAATCCATCTTCTATACCCCAATAACCGAAAGCAAGACTCAGGAGAGAAATTGCTGCCATCTGAACCACTTTATTGACAGACATTTTTCGATACTCCTCCTTCCGCATGAAATAATAGTTCGCCGGTTGCCATATACCCATCATGAAAAGTCCGGTTGGGAGCAAATAAAAGAAAGAGGGATGAAAGTCGATTCCAAATAAAGCGTTTATTATGTCCACACCTAAGTATGCGCTAATCCCAAGAACCGCAGACAAGATCATTCCTATAAACACTGACAAAGTCACAATGCGATGTGCATTCTGTTCATCTTTAGGCAACATTACAGTTAGCTCGTATTTTCCGGAAGCAATAACACAAAGTGGATTCAGCACCGCCATTAGAAGAGCAAGTTGTCCAAACTGAACAGGATCATAAATTCTGGTGAGCAGCGGTGATATCATCAAAGGAATCAGCTGTGCTAGAGCTGTTCCGCTGAGCAAAGTCAGAACACTTTTTCCAAATGATCCTCTTATATTAATTCCCTGCCTCATTTATTCTTCATTTCAGCAAACACTGGTTTTAAGTATGCTTTCATAATGAAAACCTGCATGACAAACGATAATGCTGTTCCGAGTGCTGCACCGTAGATTCCCATCCAGGGAACAAATATCAAATTGAAGACCAGGTTTGAAAGAAATATCCAGAAGATAAAATAAGTCTGGATGTGCGGCCTTCCAATTTGGTTAAATATCATTACAAAAGGCAGAAAACCACTCGTGAGTACTACTGAACCTATCAGAATGGCATAGACCACCCACATCGCATAACCATCCTCGCCTACTCCTGAAACCCATGTAACAATCGGAAATGCCAGTATGCTGAGGGCGGCCAGAGGAGAAAGAATTTTGTAGAAGGCCTTAGAATTCTTGGACAATACTGTTTTTAATGTGGATTTGCCACGTGCATAAGCGTCAGTAATGACAGGATTGATATTGTTCCTGAACAAAACAGGCAGTTGCATAAAACCTTCGGCTATGGTACTTGCAAAACTGTAGATACCCACCATCTTATCAGAAAGAAAAATTCCGAGTATAAAGACATCCACTCTGGTATTGATATCGAGTAAAAAATTGCCGGCAAGAGCCCGGTTGCCGAATTTAAAATTTCTTTTCATCCAGGCTTTGAATTTCAACCCACCTGTATAAGGAACACTTCTGACTACCAGAACAGAGATAAATAAAAACAAAATTGCTTCGGAAACAGAAAGCATAACACAAAGTCTGTAGCTGTCGCGGTTGTTTCCTCCAACCAGCACCATCAGAATTGCAAACATCAGTACGAATCTCATGAGTTGAAAAAAAGCAAATACCTTCATTCTTCTTACTCCGTTGAAATACGCAAGCATTACTTTGTTCATTGAGAAAAAAAGTAAGCCCCAGGCTGCAATCCGAAATCCATCTGAAACCTGCGGACTTCCTAAAATCTTACCTGTATAATCTGCAAAAGCGTAACAGAGAAATATTACAGCAACAGAGCTCAGAACCGAATGCAACAGCGCTGAATACAGCACAAGTCCTGCATGATCCGCTCTCTTCGCATATTTAGGAATGAACGCCTGAACGGAGAGATGAACTCCTCCGACGGCAATTTGAGAAAGCATGATGTAAATTGCATACACCTGATTGAAAACTCCAAGTGCGGAAGCATCATATACATTCAAAATGACAATATTTATCAGAACACCGATCACGGATATCATTCCGAAGGCGCCTGCATTCCATATCAGGTCTTTATTAAACCTGCTTTCTGTGATATTTTTTATTCTGCTCTTCATAACACAGAATAAAGAACATAGCCTGTCGGATCTTGAAACTCGAGTCGGCATTTATCCTGAATGAATTTGTCGAATAAAGGATTATACCCTTCAAACTGAAAAGTACTCAATATAAATCCGCATTGAAGAGAATCTCTGATGAAAGCTGCCAGCGCATTGAAATCTTCCCTTCCACGCATTAACTTTTGCTCTCCATCCTTGCTGTAATACACATCATCCTGACACCAGTAATACACACCTTTCTTGCCAGTATAGTAATAATAAGATGGAAGATTGTTTACAATGACGCCTGAATTCGGAAGTTGTGGATCGATATTTTTCAAATACTGAATCATCTGCACAGGTTTGGGATTCATCCACAAAGTGTAGTTTTTCGTGTGCTCTGTAGTTCCGCTCTTTATCTCTCCACTGACATGTGCAAGGGCTTCATCAGTCTTGCTTGTTCCTGAAGTAAAAAATTTTACGTCGTTATAAATAAGCAGGATTACAAGAAAGAAAAAATAAAGAAAACGCTCATTACCGAATTTATAGAAGTCAAACAGTTTCCATGAAATATAAAGCAACATAGTCAAAGTCAATGGCAGAAGTGTGATCTGGTAACGCATGTTGAAATAACCTTTGGACATCACCAGAAAAAATATGAAAAGCCAGGATATCAATGCAGCCAATTCCCATTTTTTAAATTTCATCACCGACATATAAAGAATAATCAATGGCAGTAATAACCAGTTAATATTTCCTAAAAATTTAAACCTGAAAAACAGTCCGAGATAGCCGTTCAGCCATTCCCTCTCTGTAGTGTCAATTCCTCTGTTAATCAGATTGATGTCAGTTCCGGAAAAAGGCGCATCTAGCAGATTATAAACGAAATTGAGCACAAGCAGGCATAAAAGAAAAATCGCGAAAAGAATTGAATATCTCTGAAGCCAGTTCATATCAGTAAAACTTTATGTCTTTAAATATCCAGCCGGTTCCATTGAAGATATCCACGACGTAATGCAAGCCGCCGAATAATAAAATGATTGCCGATAAAAACAGAGCTGCCCGGACTCGTTTTAAAAAGTTTCCATCCATTAGAAGAAAGACAATTCCTACGAAGGCAAATGCAGCAAACACACCAATCGAATGTGCATTTGCACTCGGACCGGAGAATATACCTAGAAGAAGAAATGATAATCTGTCTCCTGAATTAATTGCCTTAAGCATTAAAATCACAGAGCTCATCAGCAAAAAAATCCGGAACATGTCTACATGATATACCAGAAATGTAGTAATGATACCAGAATTGAGCATCAGGACAGCACCTGAGATCAATGCGAGTCTTGTATCAATCTTTCTCAACCAATAGTATGCTGTGAGCAGAATGAGAATGCCATACACATTAGTCATACTTCGGAAAAGATAATCTGATTCCAATCCGAAACATGAATTAAAGAACTGTTCCCAAACCGAAAGCATGATGAACAGAAAACCGTGTAGTCCTACGTAGAAAAATCCACTTAGCTCATCATATCTCAGAGGCAAGTATTCCAATGCCCTGTCACGAAAAAAAATCTTCGCCTGAGTCGCGTACTCAAGGATGTCATGCTCTACAAGAGGTCTGTGAAGAACCAGGTATTGTCCGCCGGCAAACACCATCAACACTCCGGCTGCGAAAAGAATATTCATGACACCCTCTCGGCTGCTGAAATTTAAATTTTCTTTCAGCTTTTCAATGAGTTCAAAAAACATTTTTTTGATTTGCTTTCTCAGAAAAAATGAAGAAAGCATCAGCAGCAAAATGATTGCAGCAGGATAAAACAATTCAGACATCCCTGGAATCAAAAAGAGCAGATAATAAATGAACAAGGCAATCAAAGCAGGAGCACCTCCGCCGGCATATATAAATAGTTCAGCGGAAGAGTACTTGTCCTGAAGATCGATTTTTCTGAGTAATGATGCCAGAATCAGCGGAGCTATCAGAAAGGTGACGCTGAAGAGGACTATATATGCTGCTATGGCCGTACCCGTCATCTATCAGGAATTAGAATTCCTATGAATAAAGTTTTGGAATCGAATTAATTTTCTTCACTGCCCCTTCAAAATCAAGTCCTATAGTCTGACAATACCAAAGGAAGGAATCAAACCTCGGCCTGTTCTCCTGATTGACCAAACGCATCCCTTCATCCCTGCTGATCTGCCCTTCTCTGATTTGGTTGCTCCTAAAGGTATCAAATTCGGAAAACCCAGCTACAGTATAATAGATATAGTTATAAAATGCGGCTGTACCATCCCCGATCCTCCAGGTTGTTGTGGTATCAGGTGAAACTTCCCATTCATACTCTTTGAACAAAGTATCTTCTACAGTCTTCTCATCCCATTCAATGTAGCCAAACATATTCAGGTATTCATGTGGCATAAAGTAATAAGAGAAGAATGCATGGATGGTGTCGAGCACTGAAGAATTCAGATACTTTGGGTTTGTAATAAACTCCTTACCGTAGAAACTCATCATCTTTAGCTTATCTGCAGCTGAAAGCGAATAAGTGTGTTCCTTATCCTTATTATAAAATGGAGGCGCGATTCCGCAAAAACCAGATTTGAAATTAGTGGTTTCAAGCATGTTTTCACACAGCACCACAAGTTCAGTCTTGTATTCTTTTTTGAGAAGGTTTGCGTAATAGAAATATTGCTTGTCACCGGCCATGAACAACGGTATCGTACCAAGATGAGGTTTGCTCAGCCATGCGGTCACGTTTTTCCTGATATTGCTTCTCTTCCTTTTAATGTCAGCAGATATCACAATGTGTTCAATGCCCAGCTTTCCGCATAACCTTGCCTGGTTTCTTCTGGCCAGATCAGTCACCATACCCCAGTCATATGTGTATGCGATGGGAGTCATTCCCATCTCCTCTCTCATGTAATGCAGTCCGTAACAGCTGTCTCGCCCTCCGCTGAATGTGACAATGCAATCAGGGTTGCCATTAGACTTCCTGTGTTTCCTTAGCTCCTCCTTCATCGCATCAAGTCCTTTGAAACGGATAGGTGTATAATGATGGCAGTAATTGCAAATTCCATCATGATCGTATTGAATGAATGGAAAAGTTTCAGGAAGAAGGCATTTGCTGCATCTCTTCAACTGAGAAATTCTTTCCAGGTTGAATTCCATCAAAGACTTCAGCCTGCCCATTTCGGAACTGCTGATGTGAACCTCATGCAAACCCGTTTCAGCGGGAGCATGATTGATTATCTGGTCGGCTTCGGTATCTAGATCAGGAAAGTGTGAAGAATTAGTACTCAAAGTTCCCGATGCAGTAAGGTCAAAATCCGATCTCTCACCTGTGATTATATCAATGAGAAATGCTTTACCGGGTTTCAGCCACTCTATCTCCAGCTTGCCCAGTTTATTTTCAAGTTTCAAGTTGTTGATCAGGCTCTCGAGTATGAATTTTTCTGAAGAAAAAATCAGTAGCTTATTTTCCGGATCGATACAGCTATAGAGTGAACCTGTATTGGTTGCCAGCAATAAGTTTCTTGTGTCTGCATTCAGCATGGCAATTGATGCCGCTCCGTAAATTTCACTGAATGCTTCCCGGACAGATGCTTCCATCGACTTATCCTCGCGCATCTTCTGGCGGATCAGTGCGATGAGCACTTCAGTATCCACTTCAAACTCACGTGGAATTGAGGAGTACTTTTTCCAGAGATCATCAACATTAACAATAATGCCATTGTGTACTGCAACTGCCTCATCCTTTATAACGGGCTGGTTGTTGTTATTATTTTCCTGCGAACCATTGGTGACAAGCCGGGCATGCGCGATGAGAGCAAAAGGAGAAACGGCATCTGAATTGCCGTTGAGGAATGAGTTCCTGAAAAACTTCCGGTACTGATTTGACTTTATCAGTTCGCTTGCAGGAATACTTTGCTTGTAAACTGAAATAGAGCCAAGCCGCGTATTTTTCACAGCTATTCCGGATGATTCCTTTCCCCTTCTTTCAGAAAGAACGAATAACTCATCCGTAATTTCTTTCACAAGTGATAAAGAAAGTTCACTTCCTTTTCTTCCTACTAATCCAAAAATCCCGCACATTGACTGAATCCTTTATTTATACAACCTTTCATTATCCTGAATATCCATCCACATCGCAAAAATCAGCGACTGAAAACTCGCGGTGAATAAAAAGAAGAATGCGAGCAATGGCTCATGAGAGAGAGTTGTGCCGTATATAAATGCTTTGATGATCTTGACAAGGTATGGAAGTGTGGCAATCCACAGTAAAAATGAGAAGTTGTAAAACAGAAAGAGAGGATGAAAATCCCTGAAAAGATATTTGGTCCAGAGGCGTTTGAAGAAAAGCTTGATAAGCAGCCAGGAAACTCTAGGGATTACTTTGAATACCTTCATTTTGCTTTGCTCACCTACCCTGTACACAGGTTTAATCTCCACTTCCTTGATGCTACAAGAGACAATATTGAGTTTTACAAGAAGGTCATTCGGCATCCCGTAGCTTCTGTAAATCTTATATATGTCAATTGCCTGCAGCGCAGTGAGTGATATGGCTGTATAGCCAGTCTGCGTATCACTCACCCGCCAATATCCAGAAGCGATTTTAGTGAGAATCGATAAAATCGAATTACCGATGAATCGCGTAGTCGGGATCACCTTCTTAGCGCTGCGGTGAATGAGGCGGTTGCCTTTCACATAATCCACATTATCATAAATCACTGGGGCGCAGATTGACTCGAGCTCTGCAGGATCCATTTGTCCGTCTCCTGCCATCACAGCTGTACAGTCAATCATGTGATCCTTGCACCACTTGTAGCCTCTTGCGATGCCGGCACCAACTCCACCGTTTTTCAGATTATTAATCAGGATGATTCTGTCTGTTTCCTGATTAATATTCACCACTTCTGATGGAACATAATGAATGTGCTCAGCTTCATTGCTTTCCTGCAGAACCATTTCCGCTTCGTTATACCGGTTGCGTTCAATTCTTTTCGGGAATGGTTTGAGAGTGACTCTAGGAGAATTGTCCTTCGCGATGTACTCCTTCACTACGTCTGCAGTGCGGTCTTTGGAACAATCATTCACGATGATAATCCTGTCCACAAAATCCGGCATGGATTCAATCACCATTCCAATTTGTGTTTCCTCGTTATATGCGGGAATTACAACGGCAATGGTTTTATTGTTCAGCATGTTATTCTTTTAGACAAGATTTGAATACAAATGTTGGGAATATGCGTTCGTAATACTGGATTGATCACTTAGCATAATTCACCGACCTGGTTTCGCGGATCACAGTTACTTTCACCTGTCCCGGATAAGTCATTTCGGTTTGTATGCGGTTTGCTATGTCGAAGGAAAGAACCTCCGCCTGCTTGTCGCTGATCTTTTCGCTTTGCACAATCACGCGAAGCTCGCGTCCCGCTTGTATGGCAAATGTTTTTTCTACTCCCGCATAAGAAAGAGCGAGTGCTTCCATATCCTTCAGACGTTTGATGTATGAAGCAACTACTTCTCTCCTTGCTCCGGGTCTTGCCCCAGAAATAGCATCGCATACCTGTACAATCGGAGAAATCATGCTGTTCATTTCGATCTCATCGTGGTGCGCGCCAATGGCGTTGCACACTTCAGGATTTTCTTTGAACTTCTCGGCGAGTTTCATTCCGAGAATTGCGTGTGGCAGATCCGGTTCATCATCAGGAACTTTTCCGATGTCGTGAAGAAGTCCGGCACGCTTGGCAAGCTTGACGTTCAAGCCGAGTTCAGCGGCCATTGTAGCACAAAGGTTTGCAACCTCTCGGCTGTGCTGTAAAAGATTTTGTCCGTAAGAAGAACGGTATTTCATTCTTCCCACCATTCTGATCAGTTCAGGAGCAAGTCCGTGGATGCCAAGGTCAATGGTAGTTCTTTTACCTACTTCCACGATTTCATCTTCTAACTGTCTTTTCACTTTCGCTACAACCTCCTCAATTCTTGCCGGGTGAATCCTTCCGTCAGAAACCAGCTGGTGCAAAGCAAGACGAGCCATTTCTCTTCTCACCGGATCGAAACCGGAAAGTATGATGGTTTCAGGTGTATCATCCACGATGATCTCTACTCCGGTAGCTGCTTCCAGTGCCCTGATGTTTCTTCCTTCGCGACCGATGATCCGCCCTTTCACTTCGTCGTTTTCGATGTTGAATACTGTTACGGCATTTTCGATGGCATGTTCAGTAGCCACACGCTGAATTGTCTGGATGACAATTTTTTTGGATTCCTTGTTCGCAGTGAGCTTGGCTTCTTCCATGATGTCTTTGATATAGGACATGGCTTCCGTTTTTGCTTCTGCCTTTAAAGCCTCAACAAGCTGCGATTTGGCCTGATCCACACTCAGGCCGCTGATTTTTTCAAGCTGTTCAACCTGGCGCTGATGAGCTTTGCCAAGTTCTTCTTTTTTTGCCTCGAGGATTTCCAGCTGGTTCTTCAGATTAGCCTGAAGGGATTCATATTCCTGCTGCTTGCGTTGAGTTTGTTCAAGCTTCTGGGACAATGTATTTTCCTTTTGCTTGATCCTGTTTTCAGCAGCGTTGATAATCTTGTCCTTTTCATTGATAGCTTTTTCATGCTCTGCTTTCAGGGCAAGGAACTTTTCCTTGGCTTCGAGGATTTTATTCTTTTTCATTACCTCAGCATCCGCTTCGGCATCTTTGATGATGATCTTGGCCTTTTCCTCCGCTGCTTCCACTTTCCCTTTCATCGCTTTGGTGAAGAGGAAATACGTCACCGCGCTTCCCGCAACAGCTCCGGCGAGTACTCCGACCAGGATCATGATGATTGATGTATCCATATAGATTTTGAATGAACGATTTATATAATTGATTGATAATGGCAAATAAAAAACCCGCACTAATTCCGGTGACTGTCAAAAACCCCAGACGTCATGGGTGGAGCGGCCTGGCTTTTCTGGATTCTGCTGCCCAAGAGGGGTTCCGCGAACGGAACTGCAGTCTTCCATAGACGCCATTGAGCTATGCTCCAATGGTATCGAAGTGTTGAGTTTTATTAAGTGAATCGGAACTAATGCGGGTATATCCCGAAATAATTCTGGTTGTGCGGAAATTTGAATTCCCGTCAAAACCTAAACTATTCTGAATTCAAAGAACGTCGCCTTTACTGAGAACTTGCTGTTTCTTTTTCAAGGTATTCATCAATCAGCAATGTAAGGTAGTCAATATTTTCTTTTATCTCAAGTTCGTCTTTCCCGTCTTTCTCCTTTTTATGCTGACCCATTGCCTCGCTTGCAAATTGCAATGCGCACATCGCCAGCAGATCCTGTTTGTCTTTCACGGCATAATTCTCTTCGAATTCTTTTATCCGCTTGTTGACACTCTCTGCCGCTTTCATCACACGCTCCTGCTCCTCCTGAGTGATCCGGAGCGGATAGTGCCTGTTGGCTATGGAAACCTTTATTGACAAATATTCTCCCATAAAGGGGTGATTCACTTATTTTGAGACACTCATCAGCTTCATGTTCTTATCGATCTCGCTGATTATGTCATTTATTTGTTGCTTCATCTGAGTGATAGTCTGGCGTTTGGCGACTTTTTCCACTTCCTTCAGGTTCTTATAGCCCTCTTCCATCCTTTGTGTTCTGGACTTCTCTTCTTCAAGCTCCAGATTCAGTCGTCTAACTTCCGCAACCAAATCCTGATTGGATTTCTTCAACTCTTCATGCAAAGATATTAATTTTTGAATCCTCTTTTCGAGCCCGGAGAAATTAACTGGCAGTTGCGTAGACTCCGTCATGTGAATAGCTTTAATGTGTTCAAGATATTGACAAAGAACAGAAAAATATCTGAATTATCACATAAATTATGAACACGCATTGTTCACAAAATCAAGCTCATGCAAAATTGATTTGAGACTGAGATTCAAGGAACCCATATTTGGAAAGTCGTTTACAAGAAGGCTAATCAAATAGGGCAAATAAAATAAAAACCAATCCGTTAGCATATATCCTAACAGTCTTTTTCATTCTATATTATTTTAAACAAGAGTAGATTAAAAGGATAATTAATTACTCTAAAAGTATTTTCTTTGTAGCATGATAAACAAACGATTATACCTGCTCTTTTCATTTTTACTTTCAGCACTGGCAAGTCAGTCACAAAACTATCCGAGGAATTATTTCTCGGCCCCGCTTGACACTCCTCTCATCATTACAGGAAGCTTTGGAGAAATCAGGAACAATCACTTTCACTCTGGTCTTGACCTGAGTACCGGAGAAATGGAAGGTGTGCCGGTAATGGCTGCTGCAGAAGGATACATTTCTCGCATCAAGGTTTCAGCTGAAGGATTTGGCAAGGCCTTGTATATCACTCATCCCAACGGCTATGTAACTGTATATGCACATTTACAGAAATTCAACGGTCCGGTCACTGAACTGGTACTGAAAACACAGTACGAGAAGCAGCAGTTTGAAACTGAGATCATTCCAAAAGCTAAAGAGTATCGAGTGAAGAAGGGCGAAATCATTGCATATTCCGGAAACAGCGGAGGATCGATGGCTCCTCACCTTCACTTCGAGATACGTGATGAAAAGACTGAAGAGCCAATCAATCCGCTTCACTTCGGACTTCCCTATCATGATAATGTTCCACCGGTTTTCAAGAATGTAAGAATCTTCCCATCTCTCCAGGAAGGAATTGTGATGAAGACTGATTCGGCGATCACTTATGATGTCCAGGAGATCGAAGGCATATATACTCTGAACACTCCACTTGACATCATGGCTATTGGCAGGATTGGAATTGGTTTTGAGGCCATGGACAAAACAGAATATTCAGATTCGGAGCTCGGCATTTATTCAGCCGAACTGATTCTGAACAGTGATACAGTTTACAGCTGGACCTACGACCGCTTCAACTTCAACGATTCCAAACACATCTATTCGCACGTCGATTACCGTTCGGCCAAGCGCGACCACATTAAAATGGAAAGATGCTTTCGCCTTGAAACCAATACACTTCCCTTCTATCCTGATACTTCCAAATATGGATGGCTGGAGTTGCATGAAGATTATGCAAATGATGTACGAATGGTAGTTTCTGACTTTGCCGGGAACAAGTCGGTGCTTTCATTTATTCTCATCGCAAATTCTTCTTTGAACAACAACGCTCTTCAGGAATATCCCAAAGGAAGCGCCATGATCACACCTGAAAAAGGAATTGCAGTACGCAAAGCCGAACTGGAGGTCGTGATTCCATCTGGAGCTGTATATGAAAACACATATTACTGGGACAGCGAAAGCAAGAACACTGAATTCCTGTCCTCTGTATTCCGGGTAGGAAATGCTTTTGATGCGGTCATGAACCCTATTTCGGTTTCGATCAAACCCAACCGCACAATAGAAGAAAAACTTAAATCCAAGGCTTTAATTGTTAGTATTGCTGAATACGGAAAACAAATTCCTCATGGAGGAAATTGGAGCGGAGCATTTCTGAATACCAAAGTGCGGCAGTTTGGTGAATTTGCAATTGCTCTGGACACTATTCCTCCAAGCATCGAAAAAGTTTACTTCCCTGCAGATATGAATTCATACCTCGGTGGCAAGGTTCAGGTGAGGATTAAGGATAATCTATCGGGAATAAAATCATACACAGGAAAAATCGACGGCAAATGGCATCTCTTTGAGTTTGATGCTAAAAATCACATGCTGGAAGCAGACCTTTCTTTCCTGCCGACGAATAAGGAGCACTCTATTGAGCTGACAGTCACTGATGAAAGGGGAAATACTTCAGAATGGAAATCTGTCTTCTGGTTCTGATATAAAGAAAAAAACCGCCTAATAATTTATTTTGCGTACTCTAATCTACTTTTTATCTTTGCCGCCCTGTAATCAGGGTGAGGTGCCTGAGAGGCCGAAAGGAGCAGTTTGCTAAACTGTCGTACGTGTTAAAGCGTACCGTGGGTTCGAATCCCACCCTCACCGCACCTTAACGTTCTTGTAAAAATATTTTTCAGATGCCGGTATATCCGGTTTGATGTCTGAATTCGGGGTGTAGCGTAGTCCGGTTATCGCGCATGGTTTGGGACCATGAGGTCGCAGGTTCGAATCCTGCCACCCCGACTTATTTCCACATAACTTTATTAGTATCCAGGGCAGTTTTTCTCAATGATCCCGTAGCTCAACTGGATAGAGCAACTGCCTTCTAAGCAGTAGGTTGCGCGTTCGAGTCGCGCCGGGATCACGTTTGCATTTTTCTTCTTCGAATAGAGCATCCCGTGCAAAGCACGGGAAGGTTGCGCGTTCGAGTCGCGCCGGGATCACGTTTGCATTTTTCTTCTTCGAATAGAGCATCCCGTGCAAAGCACGGGAAGGTTGCGCGTTCGA
>QQVM01000001.1 GCA_003389385.1 Bacteroidota bacterium | reverse complement strand
TCTCCTGCTTCGGCGGATCTGACGGTGCGGTTTCTGTTACTGCCACTGGTGGTACAGCTCCATACACTGTAAGCGGCTCTACCAGCGGATTGTCTGCCGGTACTTACAGCTTCCTTGTAACAGATGCCAATGGTTGCACTTCAACATGCTCTGTAACTATCACTGAGCCTACAAAAGTTCAGGGAACTACTTCAACCACACCAGCTAACTGCGGATCTACTAACGGTACAGCTACAGTTAATCCTTCCGGTGGAACTCCTGGTTACACTTATCTGTGGTCAGACGGTCAGACAACTCAGACTGCAAGCGGACTTGCTGTAGGTTCTTACAGTGTTACAATCACTGATGCCAATGGATGTACAGGCACTGCAAGTGCTACTATCATTGGAGTAGGTGGACAGCCTGATCCTGCCGGTCCGATTTCTGGTCCAGCCGGCGCTTGCCGTAACCAGTCTGGAGTAGTGTTCACAGTTGCTCCTGTATCAGGTGCCACTTCATACACATGGACACTGCCTCCAGGAGCTTCTGGCTCTTCAACTTCCAACAGCATCACTGTAAGCTTCAGCAACTCATACGCTGGCGGATTCATTTGCGTGACTCCTGAAAACGTATGCGGAAGCGGAATGCAGTCTTGCTTTAATGTTCCAGTTATCACTGTGCGTCCTGCTCAGCCTGGATTTATTGTTGGTAACCTGAATCCTTGCGGACCGGGAGTATTCACTTACTCTATCACTCCGCTTGCTAATGCTCTTACTTATAACTGGTCTGTTACCGGTTCTGGTGTGACTATCATCAGCGGACAGGGTACCAACTCAGTTCAGGTGAGCATTCCTGCAGGATTCGGTCAGGGTGTAATTGGAGTTAATGCTTCTAACTGTATCGGAGTTACTTCAACTCGTTCAACCGTATTGACAGGTATTCCGACTCACTCTAACAACCTGAATGGTCCTGGAACTGTTTGTGCTAACACTTCAGGTGTTTCATACAGCATCGCTCCTGTAATCGGTGCAGGAACATCTTATGTATGGTCTACTACTGGTGATATGTCAGTTGTATCCGGAAACGGAACCACAGCATGTGTTGTTAACTTCGGTCCTGCATTCACTACAGGAACTCTGAGCGTTACAACTACCAGTGCTTGCGGATCATTCACAAAGAGCTATACTATCCGTTCAGTTCCGTTCCAGCCAGGGTCAATCTTCGGACCTGGATCAAACCTTTGTAACCAGACTGGTGTGACTTACAGCATCAACCCTGTATCCACCGCAACTGGTTATACTTGGACAGTTCCTGCAGGTGTTAATATCACTGCTAACACTGGACTTTCTATCACTGTTGACTTTACTCCTGCATTCACTGGAAGCGGTTCAATCTGTGTGAAAGCGCAGAATGCTTGCGGTGACAGCCCTGAGCGTTGCTATGTAGTTACAGCAGTTCCTGCAACTCCTGCAACTCCAACTGGTCCTTCTTCTGTTTGTAAGTCTCAGTCTGGTGTGGTGTACACAGTTCCTGCTGTACCTGGAGCAACCGGTTATATCTGGTCTATCAGCGGCGGTGCTACTATAGCTCCTGCCGGCACTTCAGCTTCTGTTAACTTCAACAGCGCTACTTCATCTACAGCGGTGATCACCATGAATGCGGTGAATGCTTGCGGATTCAGCAGCCCTGCGAAGAGGACAATCGCTGTAAACCTTGGTTGCCGTGAGGCTTCTAATGGTATTGCGTCTGAAGTGGCATTCGGAGCTTATCCGAATCCAACTACAGGCATCATCACTGTGTCATTCGAGTCAGCTGCCAATGCAAAGTATGCATTGAAAGTTGTTGATCTCCTTGGCAATGTGGTTGTAAGCAATGTGATCAGCGCAAGCGAAGGCGCAAACACTCAGGAAGTTGACCTTAGCAATGTTGCTAAAGGAATGTACCTCCTCTCTATCGAAACAGATGGAGTGAAGGCTCAGACCCTGCGTGTTGTGGTTGAGTAATATTTCAATCATACCTCGATAAAAAAATCCCCCGGAATTTCCGGGGGATTTTTTTTGACCATTGCCTTGATAATTGAATGAAAAAGTCAAACACTTACCGGTGCTAGCTGTCATACTTAAAACTGACTGATGAATAAACCTGATTTATTTGTCAGCCAATAAGATGGATTGAAATAGACTACAGACGATTAATATTTCTCTAAGAATTCTTCTGTATCGAACCTGTTATTGACTTTCGAATTGGTCGGATAAATTCTGGCAGAGAAGTGAGGTTTTTAAATTTTTAAATGCCGTGGATGTAATAGGGGCTTTCTCGTTTGAACTTTCTCATAGAAGTTTGTACATGTTTGCAGGTTCCTGAATGATGCTATAAGTAACTCCTGAGAAGCAAACAGAAGCCAGATTTCTGTTTATTGATTCACGAAGCACTTAAGTCGTGAATCCATTCGGGTATAATTTAATTGTGTAAATAAAATGAACTTCAAACTTGCGTGATGTTTTCTGTATCCTGTATTAAGTTGCTGGCAATATCATATTTATATTGCAAGTATCAACATCAGAACGAAATTTGACACAGTGGATAGATTTTAAAATTCGCTTCTGGCAAATCAAATGCAACAGATGTTACTTTGCAAATTCTACATGGTACTTGATTACAGAATAACAGAATCGCCCGGAGATTAATATATAAAGTAGAGTAGCAAATAAGCCCGAACTTGTTGATGAAATATGCGGTTATATCAATGGTGTTGTTCTGAAAAATTTTATACCGATAAGATTAAATTCAAAAGAAGAGCTTAATTCAGTACTTTTTTCACATATGTTCGAACCAGAGTAATAATTGTATGCCTTGTTATTCGTATGCATGAATCATATTCCTGGTAAATTTGAAAGTCTTTGCAGAATCATACAATTCAGATCTGAACGTGGAATGTATTCCTTGAATGACTGCATTATCTGCTTTGTTTTTAGAAGATTGTTTTTGTTTAATTATTTATCAGGATAAAATTTTCCTTTAATCTTTTAAGGCTTTATGAAAATGGAACTTTGTAAAAGACACAGAATATGAATTGGAGTTTCTGTAAGTAAAAGTTCATTCCTGTATTTTAGTATTAGTCTGATGTGGAGCTATATGTATTGTATCCATCTGACTCATGGCATCTTCAAACTTATCTATAATAATGAATGGACTTATTTCGAAGCCTGAGATTGACGGGGTGTTTTATTCTTTCGTAATTGTTCAAGAGTTTATCAGCATTGATTTCATCTTATTGAGAACAAATGTTTTCCAGCTTTTAAATGTGAATTTGCCATTTGAAGGTTATCTGACTTGCAGTTGTGTTGCTCTGAGTTTTAACACACAAAATTGTCGAGCCAAATAATTTATACCGGCAAAGCCAATTCCGGATCTGGCTTTACTTAAATGCATCAATCCATCGTGGGTGAGTGCAATAAGAACTGAATATTTGATCGCATGGTTTTTCGGAGGTATAAAATCAGACTCTCAACTGAACCATTTTTCAGAAATCATTCAGTTTATCTAATTGATTGATTTTATCAGTCTGAATAAAAAAAGCTGCCTTATTAGGCAGCTTTGATCCTTACAATTCCATGCTTGATTAATTGGATATGCTATTGTTTATATGTCAGCTAACTCTGCGAGATCAACAGGCACAACCTGTGTGACACCCTGCTCAACCATGGTGATACCGTAAATGATATCGGTGGCTGTCATAGTGCGCTTGTTGTGCGTAATGATAATAAACTGAGATTCGCTGGAAAATTTCCGGATGATATTATTAAACTTATCAATGTTGTTATCATCAAGCGGTGCATCCACCTCGTCGAATATGCAAAACGGCGCCGGCTTCAGCAGGTATATTCCAAACAACAGGGCGGTCGCAGTGAGCGTTTTTTCTCCGCCGGAAAGCTGAGAAATTGAGAGAGGTCGTTTTCCTTTCGGCTTGGCGATGATCTGAACCTCGCTCTCAGTAGGGTTTTCCGGATTAAGAAGTACAAGATCGCAGTCGTCATCTTCTGTGAACAGCGAACGGAAAACCTTGATGAAATTCTGTCGAATATCCGTAAATGCTTTCATGAAGTTTTCCTTGGCAGTGTTTTCGATCTCCTCAATTGTTTGCAGGAGCGAAGCTTTCGCTTTAGCCAGGTCTTCTTTTTGGGCGGTGATAAAATTGTGACGCTCCTGTATTTCATTAAATGCTTCAACCGCCATCGGATTGATCGGACCGTAATTGTCGAGCTGGCCCTTGATCTTATTCACCTTTTCCCTGAGCTCGGATTCATTTAGTTCAGGATTTGGTTCTTTTTCCAGTAGTTCATTAATGTCAATGCTAAACTCCACTGCAAGACGTTCCTTCAGGGAATTTAAAGTAAGCTTCAGTTCATTGGTTTTATCTTTGATGGACTGGGCAATTTGCTCACTTTGCTCTCTTTGAGTGCGGATTCCTCGCAGAATGCTTTCCAACTCATCAATATCTCCTCTTGATTTGAAGTATTCTTTTTCAACTTCTGAAACTCTTTGGTCAAGCTCTTCTTTCTCTGTATAAAGCGCTAACAATTGATCGTCAAATCCTGTGGAACTTTCCAATAACTCCCTTACCTGATTCTGAACATTCTCGAGGTCAGCGGAATTGCTGCTGATTCCTATGTTAAGATTTTCTGTCAGCTGAACTTTGTATGCATGATCTCTTATAATCGTCGCAATCTTGTTTTGCTGCTGAATGAACTGAATGTGCTGTTGGTTGTATTGGCTGCTCTGGTGGTTCATCACTTCAGTGAGTGAAGTGAAGTCGAGCTGAAGGTTTGTAAGCTCCCTGGTAACCACTTCGTGATCGTTACGAAGCTGGTCGATGTGCTCATGGAAACTGATGTCGTTTCTCTGCAAATCATCGTCAATAGCCGTCAACTGTTTCTGCAGGTCTTCAATGATTTTACTGTTGTTTTCCACACTTGACTGAAGATGCTCAGCCTTGTTGCGGAATGAACTGTACTCCTGAATAGCTCTGTTGGTTTCCTGTTGCAAACGGTTTTTTTCACCTGTGAGTTTTTCCTTCCTGTGTTTGCAGTCATGATAATGTTGCTGTAACTGATCTCTTCTGGCTTTGATTTGCTCGAGCGATGAAGTGAGGCTCTCTATTTCTTTACCGAGATTTTCAAGATGCTTTGCTCTTCCGATTCTCTTTCCATCGAACAATCCGACCGATCCGCCCGATAAAGAGTGTTTGGTACGGCAATATTTTCCGTTTTTACTGATGAAAATATGTCCGGGTTTTTCATCCTGCAAATATGGAGTGTGATCCTGATTCTCAGTTACGATATATACGTTTCTGAGAAGATGGCTGCACAAATTGCGATACTTGTCAGCTACGTCGATGATTTCAAGTGCCGGAATGCATCCTTTGACATTTTCAAAAAATGGTGTCTGTGTATCGTTGAAATTGGCGAGAATAAAAAAGTTAGCTCTTCCTTTGGATGCCTCACTCAGAAGATTTACCGCTCTGCTTGCTTCCTGAATGTTGTCGATCACGAAATAATTCATGAATGGATCCAGGTAGTTTTCAATGGCTGATTTATACTCCGCAGGGCAGTTCAGGATTTCTGAAAATAAGGGAGCGTGACTGGCTGTGGGGGAGTTTTTTCTTAAAAAGCGAAGAGATTCAGGATAGCCTTCAAGGTTTTCCAGTAGGCTCTTGGTGAGATTGTACTCATTCTGCTTCGCGTCCAGTTTCCTTCCTTCTGAAATCACCTGTTCAGTGATCTTTTTAAGCTCTTCATCTGACTTGATGATTTCACCGGCAAGATTCTCCTCTGTTGAATGAAGTTCATTCAGCTCAGTCTCCTTAATTTCTTTATTCGTCTTGCTTTGTTCTGCTTTGGCATTCAGCTCTTCGAATTCTGACTGTCTTGTCCGATTGTCAATCTTCAATCGTTCTATTTCATTATGAAGCGATTCTTTTTTTGTCTGAAATACAGCCAGGCTTTTTTCAGATTCATACATGGCAGACTGAATGGACTGCGCTTCTGCAGTAAGTCTGGAAATATTGCTGGTCATGAGATCATGACGGCCTCTGGTTTCATCAAGAACTTGCTTTAGTTCAGCCAGCTGGTTTTGCAGCTGATCCAGTATTCCTTCTTCAGTTGTCTTTTCTTCTTCGTTTTTCCTGATCTGATCAAGGGTTTCAAGAAGGGTATTCTTGTCTCTTGTAATCTGTTCAGTCAGACGTCCTTCTTTTTCCTGCAGATGCTTCAGTTTTTCATTGCTGACTTTCTTGTCGTTTTCCTGCTGTCGGATGAAAGCCACTTTTTCATTGAGGATTTTTTGTTCATCGGAGAGCTGTTTTTCTTTATCAAGTGCAGTGAGTTTCAGCTGCTGCAGTCCGGCTTCGGTTTCATTCAGTTTGGTATCAAGCTGAATTTTTTCCTCTTGTTGTCTGACTTCCTGCTCCTGCAATTCGTTAAAAGAAACCTTGCTGCTACTGAGAGTGAATAAGCTCAGTTCACTGCTCATTTCTTTATATTGGTCTTTAAGCCTGTAATATCTGTCAGTTTTTTTTGCCTGAGATTCCAGGGTTTTCATGTTGCGTTCAATCTCAAAAAGGAGATCGTTCACACGGTCGAGATCGGCGTCAGTGTCACTGAGTTTCTGAAGTGTCTGCTTCTTTCTCATCTTGTACTTCGAAATCCCTGCAGCCTCTTCAAGCAGATTCTTGATGGCGTTATGTTTATCGTTCAGGATTTCGTCAACCATCTTGAGTTCGATGATGGCATAGCTGTCCGGGCCGATTCCTGTGTCAAGGAAAAGATCAGTGATGTCTTTTAGACGACAAGTGACATTATTTAGCAGGTATTCTGATTCTCCGCTTCTGTACAGCCTTCTGGTGATGGTGACTGTGCTGTATTCTGTCGGAAGAATATTTTTAGTGTTTTCAAAAGTCAGGGAAACCTCTGCGATATTGGCCGGTTTGCGGGTCTTAGTTCCGTTAAAAATGATGTTTTCCATCTTTTCAGAACGAAGCATTCTTGTTTTCTGCTCTCCCAGAACCCATCGCATGGCATCCACAACGTTTGATTTGCCGCTACCGTTAGGTCCGACAATGGAGGTCACGCCTTTGTCAAAATGAATGGTGACTTTTTCGCCGAAACTTTTAAATCCTTTAATTTCCAATGTGCTTAAACGCATGATATTTTATCTTGAATTCCGGCAAAAATAACTTATTTCATTAAAAAGCCCCTATTTGTTCATAACTCATCGGTGGGAAAGTGCGAGTCTTGCAAATACATCAAATTCATGCAATCATTTTTATTTACGCGAGACTGACAGAATTTTCGCGGTGCATGCAGATATTCGTAACGAAATCCTAACTCAAATATGTTGAATCCTTGTGCGGATCGGAATTGACTCTTGTGTATTTGACTGCAAATCACCTGCTAAATTCCTTAAAAAAATAGTTTTTGGATTTAAACATTCAATTCATATTTTTACCGCCCTCAGATTAAATTAATTTAACTTAAACACATTCCTATGGGACGTAAGTTTTACTCGGCACTCCTTGTGTTCTTTTTTTCCGGTGCGCTTGCAGCAATTGCACAAACCGGTGAGATTCGCGGAAAGGTAACAGAAAAAGGATCCGGAGAAGGAATACCTTTTGCAAGCGTAGCTGCTTTGCTTAACGGAGCGCAAGTTCAGGCAACCATCACTGACTTCGACGGAAATTATTCCATCAAGCCCCTCAATCCTGGAAAGTATGACGTCAAAGCAACGAGCGTAGGATATCAGGCTCAGGAAATTCACGGGGTGCTGGTCACAACAGATAAAATCTCATTCGCCAATTTCGATCTCGGCAAAGGTATTGAACTGAAGAGCGTGGAAGTGGTGGATTACCAGGTTCCTCTGATTGATAAAGGGAGTCCTGCAACACAGAAGACTGTCACCTTTGAAGAAATTCAAGCAGCTCCTACCAGGGACGTAAACTCTATTGCTTCACAAACTGCCGGCGTATATCAAAAAGATGACGGCGATGCCATCAATATCCGCGGTTCAAGAAGTGATGCTACTTCGTACTATGTAGACGGAATCAAAGTGCGTGGAAACCTTTCTCTTCCGCAAAAAGGAACAGAACAAATTACCGTAATCACAGGTGGTGTCCCGGCGTCTTATGGTGATGCTACAGGAGGTATCATTTCAGTGACAACAAGAGGCCCGTCAAAGGATTTCTCCGGCGGAGTGGAATTGGCAACATCTGAGTTGCTCGACAGCTATGGTTATAACCTCGGCGCTTTTGATATTTCTGGACCTATTTTCACAAAGAAAGATTCGCTTGGCAAGAAATCAGGACAGCCTGTAGCAGGTTTTTTCATCGCTGGTGAATATCAGTATGATAAAGACCCGGACCCATCAGCAATTCCTATTTATGTGGTGAAGCCGGAAATTCTCAGCTCTATTGAAGAGAATCCTTTGCGCCCTGCTCCGACAGGATTAAACTTCATCCACAGGGCACACTACTTTACTTATGACAGTCTTGATGAAGTGAAAGCAAGGCCAAATGTTGCCGCCAAGAATTTCAGGCTTAATGGAAAACTGGATTTCAGGCCGGCGAAAAACCTTAACCTGACTTTTGGAGGATCTTTTGACAGAAGTGATAGCCGCACATTTATTGATATTTACTCATTGATGAACTCGGACAATAATCCTCAGTTCATTGCCACAAACTGGAGAGCATTCGGTAAAGTCACACAGAATTTCACTTCACAGGCAACAGAAAAAGCCGGCTCATCAATCAAACTTTCTTATTATACTCTTCAATTCGATTATTCAAAGAGGAATACCACTGATCAAAATGCCATTCACAAGGATAACATCTTTGATTATGGTTATGTTGGAAAATTTGTCGGCTCCGGTGTGCCTGCGTATGAATTGCAATTGCTGGGTACTAATCAGGACAGTATGGTGCTGAATCAAATTGGAGTTTTTGATACCTCTGTAGTCTTCACCCCCGGAGCCCAGAATCCGACCACCACTAATTACACTCGTCAGTATTATGAGTTGAGCGAGCCACTTGGAACCATTGGTTATACAAACAACCTTTCGGCGATTGAAAACCGTGGTGGTTTGCTGAATAGAGATAACCGTCTCCCGCTTCAGGCTTACAGCTTATTTGCCACACCGGGACGCGTCAGAA
This sequence comes from Bacteroidota bacterium, assembly GCA_003389385.1. GTDB lineage: Bacteria > Bacteroidota > Bacteroidia > AKYH767-A > 2013-40CM-41-45 > QQVM01. The sequence goes on along the minus strand of QQVM01000001.1, from coordinate 50,668 downwards.
ACTTTTATGGAGTTACCGACCAGTCTCAGGTGAGGGTTAGCGCTTCGGGCGCCGCTGACATCAAGAATCACAGCATTGTGATGGGTATTGAATATGAGCAAAGAACTGATCGCTCCTATGGAGTCAGTGCCAGTTCTATCTGGAGTCTGATGAGACAGTTGGGCAATAACAGAATCACGGGAATTGATCCTAATTCCGCTGTAGTCACTCAGGGCACTTTGGGCTCTACTCCTGTAACCTATGTCAATTATACAACCGCGCTATATGCTCCTTCAACTAATATTGATGGTGATGTGGCACCTGGATTCTATGAAAATCTAAGGAATCATCTTGGTCTTGCGATGACTGACACAGTTCAGACAGACGCAATTGATCCATCTCAGTATTCTCTTGACCTGTTCTCTGCTGATGAGCTCTTCACAAACGGACTTGTAAATTATTACGGGTACGATTATAAAGGAAACAAGCAGAGCGGAACTTATTCTCTGGAAGACTTCTTCACAGACAAAGACGCTTCCAATAATTATACACGAAACATCGATGCTTTCCGTCCGAATTACATGGCAGGATATATTCAGGACAAATTTATTTTCAATGACCTGATCTTTAACGTAGGTGTTCGTGTTGACCGTTTTGATGCCAACCAAAAAGTGCTTAAGGACAAATACATCTTCTATCAGACATATCAGGCCGGCGACGCAAAAGCACGCGAGCTGGGTGAAATTCCAGGAAATATTGGCAATGACTATTATGTTTATGTAAACAATTCCCAGAACCCAACTTCAATCGTAGGATTCAGGAGTGGCGATAATTGGTTTGATGCGCAGGGTGCGCAAATTACTGACCTCAGCTCTCTTGTACAGACTGGTGGAAGCTCAAGCGGAATTCAACCTTATCTCGTTAATTACGATGACTTCCAAAACAGCCGTCTGCGATCCAATGTGTTCGAGGATTATACTCCGCAGGTGAGCGTGATGCCACGTGTTGCGTTTTCATTCCCAATTTCTGACGAAGCTTATTTCGCAGCACATTACGACGTGCTCACACAGCGTCCTCAGTCAATAAGCCTCTTACGCTTTAATCCGATCTCTTACTTCAACCTCGCCCAAGGTCAGTCTGCCACTGTAAGTAATCCTGATCTGAAGCCAGAGAAAACGACAGATTACGAAATCACTTTCCAGCAAAAGCTTACCCGCAGTTCCGCATTGTCGATCTCTGCATTCTACAAGGAGCTCCGCGACATGATACAGATTATCAATGTGCAGTTTGCTCACCCGATTTCTTACAGCACTTATGGTAACATTGACTTTGGAACAGTAAAAGGGTTATCCTTCGCTTACGATCTTCGCCGTACCAGCAATGTAAGGATGAATGTAAGCTATACGCTTCAGTTCGCAGACGGAACAGGTTCAGATCCAAATACCAGTGCCGGAATTCTTGCTCAACAAGGTCAAAATAACCTGAGAGAGATAAAGCCCCTTAGTTTCGACCAGCGCCATACTTTTGTAACTTCTTTTGACTATCACTATGGTAGCGGAAAAGATTATGATGGTCCGGTCTGGGGAGGTAAACAAGTGTTTGCCAATGCAGGTGCTAACATCGTATTCAGAGCCGGTTCAGGAACACCTTATACCAGAAAATCAAATGTAACTCCTGAAGCTGACTTCACTACAGCAGCCAACAGCCGTTCTGTGATCTCCGGATCACTCAACGGATCTCGTCTCCCTTGGTCCTTCAAAATTGACGCGAAGTTTGATAAGAATTTCGAAATCAAATTCGGCAAGACCGCCGAAGGTCAGGCAAAACGCTCTGTCTTCGCCAATGTGTACTTCCAGATTCTGAACGTATTGAATACCCAAAACGTGGAAGTGGTGTATCGTGCTACCGGAAACCCAGATGATGATGGTTATCTGGCATCTCCTGCTGCTCAGGCAAGCATCGCCAATCAGGTAAGTCCTCAGGCTTACATTGACATGTATGAAATCGCAGTGAATAATCCAGGTAATTACAACCTCCCTCGCAGGATGCGCTTTGGCGTCCAGCTAAACTTCTAATTAAAACAAATTCTCTTATCTGATAAGATCCGAAATACAATGAGAAAATTTTCAAAAGCAACTCTAATTCTGATGATGTTGGCCCTTGCTGTCAATGCAAGACAAAATGTAGGTCAGCAGCGGGTGGCAGGTCCAGGAACCAAAGGACAGCGAATTGCGGCTGGTTGCTCGCCGTCGAAATCCAAAGCGGATTTGGATGTGAACAATGTCCGTTGCCCGATACATATCAATGGTGATATGTGGTGGGACCTTGTGGGTAATGCCGAATACGAAGTTCCTGTAGGATCTGGTAAACATTCCATGTTTGCCGGCGCTATTTGGATCGGCGGTAAAGATGGAGCAGGCAACCTGAAAGTGGCGGCGCAAACATACCGCCAGTCAGGAAGCGATTTCTGGCCCGGACCGGTTGATACCACTAATGCAACCATCACCAACGATGTTTGCGTGGAATACGACAAGCACTGGAAAATCACTCTGTCGGAAGTGAGGGATTTCGTGAACTACTTCAACGATAATCAGGGTGATCTTAGCGGATATCCGGTTCCTGATGTAATTAAAACATGGCCTGGAAACGGTGACCTTGCTCTCAAACAGGGAAGATTTCTTGCGCCATTCCATGATAATAACAATGATGGTATTTACAATTACCAGGATGGAGATTATCCACGCTATAATCTTTCACCGGATGCGCAGTGTGGCGAATACCTTCTGGGTGACCAGACTATTTGGTGGGTTTTCAATGATGTAGGTAACATCCACACAGAGACAGGTAGCCAGTTTACTGTTGGAGTGGAAATTCAGGCTCAGGCTTTTGGTTTCAACACCAATGATGAAATCAACAACATGACTTTCTACAAGTACAAAATCATCAACCGTGCATCTCAGGATTTGAGAGAAACATATTTCGGTTCATGGATCGACCCGGATCTGGGCAATTATCTTGATGACTATGTAGGATGTGACGTCCAGCGTGGATTTGGTTACTGTTATAACGGAGATGCTGACGATGACGGTGCCCTTGGTTATGGTGCTAATCCGCCAGCTATCGGAGTTGACTTTTTCGAAGGTCCTCTGGCTGATGCGAATGATGGCAAAGACAACAATCGTAACGGCGTAGTGGACGAGCCGGGCGAGCAAATCATCATGTCTAAGTTTGTATACTACAATAACGACTTTACCAATATCGGAAACCCTTCGACCGCACAACATTATTATAATTATATGCGTGGTATCTGGAAGGATGGGTCTCCGCTGGTATATGGTGGTAATGGATACCAGACTGCCGGAGCCGACTCATGCGATTTCATGTTCCCTGGAGATACTGATCCAACTGGCTGGGGTACCGGTGGAGTTACTGGACTTTTTGCATGGTCGGAAGACAGACCTACCGCAACTGGAGGCACTCCTAACGAACCTTCTGACCGCAGATTCCTTCAATCAGCCGGAAGCTTCACTCTCCGCCCGGGAGCTGTGAACTTCATCACTACAGGTGTGGTTTGGGCAAGGACTTCCTCAGGTGGTCCACTTGCGTCCGTGAAACTGGTTCGCCTTGCGGATGATAAAGCACAGATTCTTTTTGATAACTGCTTTAAAATTGTGGATGGTCCGGATGCTCCGGATCTCGCAATCCGTGAGCTCAATAAGGAACTTATTTTTTCAATTCAGAATCCTCAGACTTCAAACAACTTTAAAGAGTTATATCAGGAACGTGATCCTGCTGTGACTGATACAATTTCCTTCTATCGTTTCGAAGGTTACAAAGTATATCAGCTGAAGGATGCTTCTGTTGCACCAACTGATCTGAACAACCCTGACAGGGCCCGTTTGATTTTCCAGTGTGACATTCAGAATGGCATAGCTCAGATTGTGAACCAGTACTTCCAGCCGGATATCAATGCTTTCCTTCCTGTGGAAGAAGTAAACGGTGAAAACAAAGGACTTCGTCATACTTTCAGAATTACAAACGATGCCTTTGCAACCGGAGATCCAACTCTTGTGAATCACAAGACTTATTACTTCATGGCAATTGCATATGCCTACAACCCTGATCAAAACGTCTTTGATCCTTATGAAGAAGGATTAAGTCAGCCATATCTTGCCGGAAGAAGAAATTCCACAGGCTCTGCCATTAATGTGTATACTGCAATTCCTCACATTCCTCAGGTGGAAGCAGAAGGATTGGTGTTGAATACATTCTACGGTGACGGTCCGGAAATCACCAGGGTAACTGGTATTGGAAATGGATATTTGCTGGGTTCAGACCGCAAGTCACTTGATCTGAAACAGGATCAGGTGGAAAATATGATTCGCAGCAATTCCAGCCGCATTGAATTCCCTACTTACCAGAGAGCAAGAGGACCTGTTGATGTACGGATTTATGATGCTGTAAAAGTTGCTCCTGCTGAATATGAACTTTGGTTGCTTGATAGTACCACAACATCTGGTCGCTGGGTGCTCAGAAACAATACTACAGGACGTGTGGATTCATCCGTTAAAACTCTTGAGTTTCCGTTTGACCAGCTGTTTCCTGATTATGGATTCTATGTCAGCATGAACCAGACCAAACGTCCGGGTGAAACTCCTAACGACGGTAACGGTCTGATTGAAGCAACAATTTCATACTCTACCGGATTGAATCGCTGGCTTGGCGGAATCAAAGATAATGACGCTTTTGCCACTTATAACTGGATCCGTGCAGGAAAGACCGAAGGGGTGGACTACAGACCTAGCGGAGTTGATCTTGATGGTAGCCAGATTTACGAAAAAATGATTAATGGTACATGGGCTCCTTATCGGCTTGTGAGTAAGGATACAACTTTTGGTAAACTTTCACCGGCACCGCCTTATGGTGGTTCAGCCGCAGGTAATGCGTCACAATTGTCAGATAATTTGAATTGGTATAACAGTGTTGATATTGTTCTCACCTCTGATCAGAGTATGTGGAGCCGATGTGTTGTAATTGAAACACAGGACAAAAATACCCGTGCACAGGGCTTCGCACAAAAAGGATTGATTCGTCAGGCGCGTTCTGTAAACAAGGATGGTTCATTCACAGCAGCAGGTGATTCTGGTTTCAGCTGGTTCCCTGGATATGCTGTTGATGTGGAAACTGGTGAGCGTCTCAATATCGCTTTCGGTGAGGATTCTTACCTGACTCCTGCAAATGGCTTTCCTGGAGAAACAGGGGGTGATATGCGTTGGAATCCGACTTCAACTACGATACTCGACAACGGAACTGTGGTTGCCGGAGGCAAGCACTTCATTTATGTATTTGGCAGAAAGAATATGCATAATGTAACCAATCCTAACGATACTGCAGTTTGGGGTGGGGCATACGACGGCTGCCAGCACATTTATCATAATCTGTGGAAAAGGACAACCACTTCAGCGAACTTCCGCAATGTCTGGAAAGATTGCATGTGGGTGGGTGTGCCACTTCTGCAGCCCGGGCAGTCTTTACTGGCTGAAGATGTAAAAATCCGCATTCGTGTGACTCGTCCTTACAGACAGTTCACTCAGGATTCTACACTTACATTCAACAATTACTTCCCACACTACAAGTTCAACACATTTGAACTTGTCAGCAGAGTGAAGCAGACCGAAGTGGCTAAAGACGCTCTTCAGTTCATTAATGTTGTTCCTAATCCTTACTATGCTTACTCAAGCTACGAGAGGAACCAGCTCGATAACCGCGTGAAAATTGTAAACCTGCCGTCTAAATGTACTGTTACAATTTACACTCCAAGTGGTACCATCATCAGGAAGTTCAACAGGTCTGTGTCCAGCGATAATTCAGCAGGAGCGATTTATCCTGACCTGAACCTTGATACTTCACTTGACTGGGATCTTAAAAATACTGTGGGAGTTCCAATTTCCAGCGGTATGTATATTATCCACGTCAGTGCGCCTGGAATCGGCGAGAGAACAATCAAATGGTTTGGAGTCATGCGTCCGCTCGACCTTGACACATTCTAATTTATAGAGAGCATATAATTACATCATAAGAAAACAATTCTATGAGAAATTTTTATCTGGGAAAGACATTAAGGCTGATCGTATTGGGCGCTATCATGCCCACAGGAATCTGCTTCGCAGGAAATCCTGACCGTGCAGGACAGGCCGGTGCAACTGAATTGCTCATCAACCCCTGGGCCAGGTCCGGAGGTTGGGGAGGAGCCAACAGCGGTGCTGTGCACGGACTTGAAGCTCAGTTCTGGAATGTGGCAGGCACCGCACATACTAAGAAAACTGAAGCAATCTTCAGCCATACCAATTATCTGCAGGGTAGCGGAATGACTCTCAGTGCATTCGGTCTGACGCAAAAAGCAGGAGAAGGAAGCGTGCTTGGCTTGTCCATCATGTCTTTCGACTTCGGGGATATTCCGATCACAACTACCGATTTGCCTGAGCCTTCACTCGGAAATTATTCGCCACAGTATATCAACATTGGCCTTTCTTACGCAAAAGTGTTTTCGAATTCAATTTACGGTGGAATTAATTTCAAGATTGTTTCAGAAAATATTTCAAACGTAAGCGCTCAGGGAATGGCTCTCGATGCAGGTATCCAGTACGTGACGGGTACAAATGAGGACCGCGACAATGTAAAGTTTGGCATCGCTCTAAAAAATGTAGGTACTCCATTGAAATTCGGTGGTGATGGTTTGTCAACCCGTGCAACCCTGCCTTCCGGTACATATCAACTTACCATCGAACAGCGCGCTGCAGGTTTTGAAATGCCTTCATTGCTGAATATAGGCGCATCATACGACTTCAAAGCTGCGGCGGATCACAGGATTACTCTCGCAGGTAGTTTCACCTCGAACTCATTCACCAAAGATCAATTCACAGCAGGACTTGAATATGCCTTCAAGGAAATGTTCATGGTCAGAGGAGGATTTACTTATGAGGAAGATATTTTTGATGATAACCTTCGTACTTCTGTGTATACCGGACCGTCTGCTGGTGTGACTCTTGAAGTGCCGATGGGGAAATCAGGTAAAAAATTCGGTATAGATTATTCTTACCGTGCAACAAATCCTTTTGATGGAATTCATTCCTTCGGCGGCAAGTTTACTTTGTAAAAAATATTATTATATTTGTATTATCAACAAGACTCCGGAAACGGGGTCTTGTTTGATTTTTACTATTTAAGAACGAATAGATCATGACAGTACAATATTTTACTCCTGAAGGCTTGAGAAAGCTTCAGGATGAACTGAATCAGCTAAAAAGTGTGGAACGTCCAAAGATTTCCCAGCAGATCGCAGAAGCAAGGGACAAAGGGGATCTTTCCGAGAATGCAGAGTATGACGCAGCCAAAGACGCGCAGGGTCTGCTTGAACTGAAAATTTCAAAACTGGAAGAAGTAGTGGCCAGCGCGCGACTGCTTGATGAAAGTAAGCTTGACTCGTCACGCGTGCTTGTTCTTTCCAAAGTCAAAATCCGGAACAAAAGCAATGGCCAGGAAATGACTTATACCCTTGTTGCTGAAAATGAAGCAGATCTCAAAGAAGGGAAAATTTCAGTAACTTCTCCGATTGGAAAGGGACTTCTCGGAAAGAAAGAAGGAGAAGTGGCCGAAATCACTGTTCCTTCAGGGAAAATGCATTTCGAAATAGTCAGTATTTCCAGATAAACCCATCCATGGCAAGCATTTTCAGCAAAATCATTAAAGGTGAAATTCCTTGTTATAAGATCGCTGAAAACGATAAATTTTTTGCCTTTTTAGACATCAGTCCGCTTGCCAAGGGACATACCCTTGTGGTTCCTAAGCAGGAGATCGACTACATATTCGATCTGGAAACTGAGCTGCACAAAGAATACTGGGATTTTGCCAGATTCGTAGCAGGGGGTGTCAGAAAAGCTATTCCCTGCAAACGCATCGGCATCGCCGTGATAGGCCTGGAAGTGCCTCATGCGCACATTCACCTTATCCCTATGAATAGGGTAAGCGACATGAACTTTGCAATGCCCAAATTAAGCCTCCAGGAGGCTGAAATGAAGGACATCGCCGCGAAGATTGTAAATTGCTTATCCGGCTCTTAAACGGCCTGGATTGGCGTTTATAAAGGCTTTCCAGCTGTTTCCTCCGGTTTTACTGAAATTACTCTTACCTTTTTGAAAATTATGGCATACCGCAGCAGCTAATCCGTCTGTGGCATCAAGAAATTCAGGGCTTTCCTTAAAGTGGAGTAAAGTCATCAGCATAGCTGCCACTTGTTCCTTGGATGCGTTTCCGTTGCCGGTGATGCTCTGCTTGATCTTCTTTGGGGAATACTCAAAAATTGGAATGAGCCTGTGAAGCCCCGCTGCCATCGCTACTCCTTGTGCTCTCCCCAGTTTCAACATGGACTGCACATTCTTTCCATAAAACGGGGCTTCAATGCTGATGTCGTCAGGATTGTACTTGTCAATCAGTTCCAGGGTGTGTTCGAAAATTTTCTTGAGCTTCAAAGGATGATCATCAGTGCGGATGAGTTGCAAGACCCCCATGTGAAGAAGGGAAATGTTTGTCCCGGCTACGCTGATAAGCCCGTAACCCATCACATTTGTTCCCGGATCAATTCCAAGAATGATTTTATCGCTTAAATTTTTTGCTGACTGCATCTTTCAATTTTCCTTATACTTGTCCGGCAGGCGAATGATGCAAAGTAATAGAAATAATTTTAAAGGAGTTTTTTTCCTGCTCAAGCTTATCATTTCTGTTTTTTCAATCTGGCTGATCTATTGCAGAGTGATTGAAATGGAGAATTCAGGCGACTGGTTTAAATCGACCGGCCATTCTGTTTTAAAGGATGATCTGATACTGTTATGCATTGTCTTTGTTCTGATGTTTCTGAACTGGCTGATTGAGGCAGTCAAATGGAAAAAAGCGATGAAGAGCCTGGAAAGTGTGAGCATAGCCAAAGCTTACAAAGCAGTGTGCTCAGGAATGACTGTGAGCTTCTTCACACCTAACAGAACCGGAGAGTTTGCCGGAAGAGTCTTTCATCTCTCAAAAGCTGACAGAATTGAAGCCTCCATAGCAACTGTGCTTGAAAGCTTTTCTCAACTTATCATCACAATAGTGATCGGTTCATTGTCTGCAGCTTATTTCCTGAGGAGTTTTGCTTCTCTCCCTCATATGCTGGAAAACGGAGTCATTGTGCTCTTGCTCCTCTTGAGCCTTTCCCTTTTGTTTTTTTATTTGAATGTTTCACTGCTGGAAGGACTGTACAGGAAATACCGCTTTCCTGAAAAATGGCATCACTATTTCAGGATTTTTTCTGCGTTCAGCCGATCCGATTTAATTTCGCTCCTCTTGCTCTCAGGATTGCGATATCTGGTCTTTGTCATTCAGTTTTATTTGCTGCTTATGATTTTTAAAATCAATCTTCCTTTTCTGGTTTCATTTATATTCACCTCCGTGACTTACCTTGCCATGGCTACTGTTCCTACTTTCGCATTCACGGAAATCGGCATCAGAACAAGTGTTGCTGTGTATTTCTATTCCCATGTCACAAATATGTCTCAGGCTGTAGTCAACGCCAGCTTTGCTTTGTGGATAATCAACCTTGTGATACCTGCATTAGCAGGCGCATTGTTTATCTTCAATTTTAAATTTGTCAGAAGCAAACCAGAATGATTCCTTTCGCCCTTTTTGTGCTATTAATTACTCTCATGTATTCCTCATTTCTGTTCTGGATCAGAAAAGGATGGCAGAGGACTGACTATTTTCAAGGAGAGTATGTGAATTCAGGTGTCCGTGTTACAGTAATTGTGGCTGCAAGAAATGAGAAGGAGAACATTTCTGCCTGCCTCAATTCGCTGCTAATGCAGGATTATGATGAAAAGTATTATGAAGTGGTGGTAGCGGACGACAATTCAGTGGACGCAACAGCGGATGAGGTTCTGAAAATCATGAACGAAAATCCTGAAAAAAACATCCGGATTCTGAAACTGGAAGCGCTCGGTATTCATTCGAAGAAATCTGCAATCTCGTATTGTGTTCAGCAGTCGGATTCTGAATTGATGCTCATTACCGATGCCGACTGTAAAGTGCCTTCTGGCTGGATATCCGCTTTTGTTTCATTTTATCTCCATACTAAAGCTGATTTCATTGCAGGTCCGGTTTGTATCTCCGCTGAATACGGAAAAGCTATCGCTTCATTACAAGCAATTGAACAGGCTGCGCTTGTCAGTGCTTCTGCTGCAGGTATAACATTCGGAAAGCCCATGATGTGCAATGCAGCCAGCATGGCATTCACTAAGAAAGTGTTTGAGAAAGTTGGCGGATACCCGGATAACCAGTCACAAGCCAGCGGCGACGACACAACTCTCATGATGAAAGTGTTTTCTCATCATCCTGATTCTGTTCGTTTCCTCAAGCATCAGGAAGCATTTGCGAAGACAAATCCTTTGAAAAGCCTGAGAGAATTCATAATGCAGAGAAGAAGGTGGGCAGGGAAAATTCCTTATTCGCTTTCAGGATTTACCCGATTGATGGCGCTTTTAACCTGGCTGCTTAGCTTTTCATTGCTGATCATTCTTGCTTTGAGTCTGCTGAATCAACTGTCCTGGTATTGGTTTATTGCATCCTTGTCGGTCAGGTTTTTTTCAGAATTGATATTGTTGATTTCCCTCACAGACTTGTTCAATTTACGCGCTCATTTATGGTTACTTTTGCCTCTGCAGCCCTTTTACTGGATGTATGTTGTGTATACCGGCATCACTGCTCCTTTCACGACATACAGATGGAAAGGACGTGAACTGAAATCAGGATGAAAAGAAATTCTCCCGGCAGGGAAGTGTGGAATAGATTCAGACGAAATCATCTGGCTGTGTCAGGTATGCTGATCATCCTGTTCTCTGTATTTGTTTCGCTTTTTTGTTACACATTCATTCCTGACCGTACTCCCAATGCAGCAAGAATGAATCTGGTGCTTGGCAACATTAAACCGGGAACAGATGTAAAGATTCTCAAATTCAGAAAACAACAAAGCCCTGAAAGCTCTTCTGCATTAAGCAGAATTTTCATCGGTGTTATCGATGTTCATGAGCATGTGGCTGTAAATGAATACCGTTTTGTTGACGGGAAAATCATATACAAAGAGTACTCATCCTTGGAAGAAACAGATCTTCCTGAGAAAGAAATCAGTTTGGCTGCAGCTTTGTTTAGGGTCGATGAAGACTCACCACAAAACGTTGATTCAGGACGTTTGTCTTTTTTAAGCCCGGATGGTAAAGAGCATTCTGAGGATATTTCTTCAATGCAAGCTGTTTTTGAAAAAGAAAATGTCGAAACAAGTACCTTCTGGCTTGGAACAGATAAGTACGGAAGAGATTTGCTGAGCCGGCTTCTCGCAGGCACACGGGTTACATTCGGCGTAGGACTCCTTGCGGTTATTTTATCACTCCTGCTCGGAGTGTTTTTTGGATCGATGGCTGGATTTTTCAGAGGGAAGGTCGACAGCGCAGTGTTGTGGTTGATAAACGTGGTATGGTCAATTCCGACTCTTCTTCTTGTGATTGCAATCACCCTGGTTCTTGGCAAAGGTTTCGAGCAGGTGTTCATCGCAGTCGGAATTACAATGTGGGTTGATGTGGCAAGAATTGTACGTGGACAGTTGTTCAGCGTAAGAGAACTTGAGTTTGTGTCTGCCGGAAGAGCAATGGGTTTCAGCTCATCAAGAATTGTAATGCGCCACATGCTTCCAAATATTATGGGTCCTGTGCTGGTTGTTGCCGCTTCAAACTTTTCTACGGCAATTCTCCTCGAGGCAGGTCTGAGTTTTCTCGGAATTGGGGCGCAGCCGCCGGTACCGTCATGGGGCGCCATGATAAAAGAAAACTACGGCTTTATCATCATTCCGGGTTCTGCGCATCTTGCCATATTTCCAGGACTCGCAATCATGCTGTTAACGATGGCATTTACTTTTGTCGCCAACGGACTCAGAGATGCGCTTGATTCCAGACAACAAATAAGTTTGGGTGCCTGACCGGATTTTCAGTATAGCATTTTTTATCTCGTCTTCGTTAGATCTCGATTTGAAATTTTTCCTCCTCTGTGTTGAAAACCTTCTATCCTAAAGATGAAAAACATAGCGGAATACCTCACAGCTTTGAATTGCAGGATAGCCGGGTATTTTTAACTTTACACTCATCAGGAATTAATCCCCTTAAACTTCTTTATTCAAATGCCTGCATTTTCCCACTTGCATGTACATACCCAGTTTTCACTGCTCGACGGTGCTGCAGATATATCTTCATTATATAAAAAAGCGGTGGCTGACAATATGCCGGCCATCGCAATCACCGATCATGGTAACATGTTTGGTGCTTTCAAGTTTGTGGCTGAAGCCGGTAAGCATAATACTAAAGAAAATCCTAACCGGATCAAGCCTGTTGTCGGATGTGAATTTTATCTGGTGGAGGACAGAACAAAAAAGCAATTCACAAGAGACGACAGAGACCAGCGTCACCATCAGCTTTTCCTGGCAAAAAATGCAGAGGGTTATCGCAACCTGGTGAAGTTGTGTTCACTAGGTTACATTGAAGGCCTTTACGGAAAGTATCCCCGCATCGATAAAGAACTTGTGCAGAAATATCACAAAGGACTAATTGCGACAACATGCTGTCTTGGTGCTTCTGTACCAAAGACAATTTTGAAAAAAGGTGAAGCAGAAGGTGAAAAAGAATTTCTCTGGTGGCTCGATCTTTTTGGAGAAGATTATTACATCGAAATTCAGAGACATGATATTCCTGAACAGGAAAAAGTGAATGCTGTATTGCTGAAATGGGCGGAAAAATACAATGTCAAAGTCATCGCATCCAATGACTCACATTATGTGAATCAGGAAGATTACAATGCTCACGACATCCTGCTTTGCATCAACACCGGCGAGAAGCAGAGTACGCCTACCATGAAGGAATTCTCTGATGATGAGAGCATCAGCAAGGGGAAGCGATTTGCTTTTTATAATGATCAGTTTTATTTCAAAACAACTGAAGAAATGTCAGCTCTCTTTCATGACATTCCTGAAGCGATTGATAATACGAATGATATTGTTTCCAAAATTGAGCCGCTTCGTTTGAAGCAGGATATTTTACTTCCACATTATACCATTCCTAAAGAATTTGCCTCGCAGGATGAATATCTCAAACACATTACCTGGGAAGGTGCAAGATCAAGATACAAGGAGATCACCCCGGAAATCGAAGAGCGGATAAATTTTGAGCTATTCACCATCCGCACAATGGGCTTCGACGGATATTTTCTGATTGTTGCGGATTTCATTCGAGCCGGCCGTGACCTTGGAGTTTTTGTAGGACCTGGACGCGGTTCAGCGGCAGGTTCAGTAGTGGCTTACTGCATTGGAATCACCAACATTGATCCCATTAAGTATAACCTACTCTTTGAACGATTCCTCAATCCCGACAGGAAGAGCATGCCTGATATCGATACTGATTTCGATGATGCTGGCAGACAAAAAGTGATTGATTATGTAGTAAACAAGTATGGCAAGAACCAGGTAGCTCAGATCGTCACTTACGGAACGATGGCAGCCAAAATGAGCATTAAGGATGTCGCACGTGTAATGGACCTTCCGCTTCCGGAATCAAATGAACTTGCTAAGCTTGTTCCGGAGAGGCCGGGTATTGAACTAAAACGTGTCTTGCAAGCGCCGCTGGAAGGGAACGGAAGCCTCAAAGACAAAGAGAATTTGAACAGTGATGAAATCGAGTTAGTTAAAAAGCTGAGAGATAAATACAAAGGAGAAGATCTCGCATCCAGAGTGCTGAAAGAAGCTCTCGTGCTTGAAGGATCAGTTCGAAATACCGGGATTCACGCTGCAGGAATCATCATCGCGCCAAAAGATCTTACTGAAATCATTCCAGTCGCCACATCAAAAGACACAGATCTTCTGATTACTCAGTTTGAAGGAAAAATAATTGAAGATGCCGGTGTCATCAAGATGGATTTTCTTGGACTGAAAACGCTGACCATCATCAAGGATGCGCTCGTGCTGATCGAGGAAAATCATGGCGTGAAGATCAATATTGACGAGATTCCTCTGGATGATAAAAAAACATTCGAGCTTTACCAGCGCGGTGAAACCAACGGTACGTTTCAGTTTGAATCTGCAGGAATGCAGAAATACCTGAAAGATCTCAAGCCAGATAAATTTGAAGACCTAATCGCTATGAACGCCTTGTTCAGGCCTGGCCCGCTGGAGTATATCCCTGATTTCATTGCCAGAAAACATGGTAGACAAGCTGTAAAGTTTGATCTTCCGGAAATGGAAGAGCACTTGAGGGAAACATACGGCATCACTGTTTACCAGGAACAGGTTATGCTTCTGTCTCAAAAGCTGGCTAATTTCACAAAAGGGGACGCTGACACCCTGCGCAAGGCAATGGGTAAGAAGCAGAAGGAAGTTCTGGATAAAATGAAATCCAAATTCATGGATGGATGCCGTGCCAATAATCACGATCCGGAAAAGTGTGAGAAAATCTGGACTGACTGGGAAGCGTTCGCATCATACGCATTTAACAAGTCTCACTCCACATGTTACGCTTTCGTCGCTTTTCAAACAGCATATCTGAAAGCGCATTATCCGGCGGAATACATGTCTTCGGTTCTTACTCACAACCTGAGTAACATCGATAAGATTACCTTCTTCATGGAGGAATGCCGCAGAATGAATATACCTGTATTAGGTCCGGATGTGAATGAATCATTATACAATTTCGCAGTAAATAACAAAGGCCAAATCAGGTTTGGACTAGGCGCAGTGAAAGGTGTTGGAGAAAACGCCGTGAACGCAATCATCGAGGAAAGAAAAAACAACGGGCCATTCAGTGATATTTTCGATCTCACAAGCAGAGTGAACAGCAAGGGGGCAAATAAAAAATGTCTTGAAAGCCTGGCCGCTTCCGGATCCTTCGATTGCTTTGAAAATGTTACGCGTGCACAATATTTATGCGGTGATTTAAAAGATCCGATGACGGGTATTGAGCGTGCCATTCGATTTGGAAATGCTGTCACTGCCCAGCAGACATCAATTCAGAATTCTCTGTTCGGCGATACCGCTGAATCACATGTGGCCAAACCTTCTCTCCCGCAGTGCGAAGCTTTTACACCGATGGAACAACTTAAAAGAGAAAAGGAAGTCATCGGATTTTATATATCCGGTCATCCATTGGATGATTACAAATTTGAAATCAGGTCTTTTTGCTCAAACCGCATTGAACAACTCTCCGAAACGGACAAGCTTAGGAACAAGGAAGTGAGTTTTGCAGGAATGCTAACTGATGTCCAGGAAAAATTTACTAAAGCACAAAAGCCTTATGCCAATATCACAGTTGAGGATTTTTCAGGTTCTATCACTCTTTCCTTTTTTGGAGAAGATTATCGGAAGTTTCGCGAGTATTTTGTCAAAGAAGCTTTTGTGTTTATCCGGGCAAAAGTACAGCCTCGTTTTAATTCCCCGGATCAGTTTGAAGTAAGGCCTTACTACATGCAATACCTTTCGGATGTAAGTGATAAGCTTGCTAAATCTCTTACACTTAAATTCCCGCTACAAGAGCTGGATAAAGACCTGCTTTCCCGTATTGAGGAAAGTCTGAACAATTCACCCGGGAATTGTGTTGTGAAATTCAGTATCATTGATAAAACCAGCAATATCAACCTGGATCTGCCCTCTAAAAAAATGAAGGTTTCCGTGAACAAAGTGCTGATTGAAAATCTCGATCGCCTCAGTTGTGTTGAATACAAGTTAAATTGACCAGCCTTAGGCCGGAGTGATTCAAAAGCAAATAATCCTTATTTTTGCAGCGCTTAACCGGAGAATATTGCTCATCTAAACAAAAAAATAAACTATAAAATCAGATTATTATGGCAATTGAATTAACCGATGCAAATTTTGATGAACTCGTATTGAAATCAGATAAACCTGTCCTCGTGGATTTCTGGGCTGAATGGTGTGGCCCTTGCCGGATGGTGGGTCCAATTGTAGAGGAACTGGCTAAAGACTTTGAGGGAAAAGCAGTGGTGGGCAAAGTGAATGTCGACAACAATCCTAACATTTCAACCAACTTCGGAATCAGAAATATTCCTACGCTTCTGATATTTAAAAATGGAGAAGTGGTGGACAAACAGGTGGGTGCAGTGCCCAAATCCATCCTGTCAAATAAGCTCAGCGCGCAGATCGCCTGATTAAAATTAAACCGGAAATAAACTCCGGTTTTTTAATTTTATAATGATGCTGTCTCATTCATTTATTATTTTTGAATAAATCTGAAATATCAACATGCCCTTGGATCAAGGAGAACTTCAGCGTTTCAGTCATCTTGAATTGCTTGCAAGACAGGTAGTCGAAGGTTTCATTACAGGTCTGCACAAAAGTCCCTTTCACGGATTTTCTGTGGAATTTGCCGAACACAGGCTGTATAATACTGGTGAGTCAACCAAGCACATCGATTGGAAATTGTTCGGTCGTACAGACAAGTTGTTTGTTAAAAGATATGAAGAAGAAACGAACTTACGATGTCAGCTTATACTCGACAATTCATCTTCCATGCATTATCCGGAAAAAGTAAAGCCGGGTTTGCTGAATAAAATATCTTTTTCAGTTCATTGCGCTGCTGCCATCACGCATTTACTCAGGACTCAGCGTGATGCAGTCGGACTGAGTGTTTTTTCAGACAAAGTGGAGCTGAATACCGGTGCCCGGTCCAGCCAGGTTCATCACAAAATGATGTTCGCCGAGATGGAAAAACTCATTACCGGAGCTAATATCCAGACCGGAAGGAATACATCAGCTGCTTCAGCCCTCCACGAGATTGCAGAAACCATCCACAAACGTTCTCTGGTGATCATATTCAGTGACATGATGGAAAATGACGAAGATCCTGATGAATTGTTTGCCGCCCTACAGCACCTGAAGCACAATAAACATGAGGTAGTGCTTTTTCATGTGGTGGACAGGAAGAAGGAAGAGGAGTTCGACTTTGAAAACCGTCCTTATCTTTTTGTGGATGTGGAATCGGGGGAGCAAATCAAGGTACATTCCAATGAAATCAAAAGTGAATATGTACAGGCGATAGCAAAATACAAGAAAGAGCTTAGGCTTCGCTGCGCTCAATATAGAATTGACTTTGTGGAAGCTGATATCAATGCCGGATATGAGCAAGTCTTGCTTCCTTATTTGCTGAAGAGAGAAAAGTTGCATTAACCGGTAATTCGATTTCATATGAACTCCCAATTAGTACGCACCCTCGTTTTTACATTTTCATTTTTTGGCATTTTACAGTATAGTCTGGCGCAAAATACACTTAACTGGTCTTCACCACAGGCTGTAGTGTCAGGTAATTCTTATGGCAACCTTCGTCCTCGCGCTGTGTTGAACGGATCCGGTCAGGTAGTGGTGATGTGGGGCCAACTGGGTCAGAAAACGCAGTACTCATCCGTTAGAAATGGAAATGTTTTCACTGCTCCTCGTAGAATTCCACCTGTCGGTATGAATATATTCACTTCTGACTGGGCTGGTCCGGACATGGCTTCTTCAGGCGATACGATTTTTATAGTTTATAAAGAACAGCCGGAAGACACGAGTCATGTATACATCAGTCGTTCTCTCGATGGGGGACTCAACTTTCAGACTCCGGTGGCTGTGGATAATATCGCTGACAGTCTTTCCCGCTTCCCTGCTGTAGCTGTAAAGCCGGGAGGAAACCCGGTCGTCTCATTCATGAAGTTTGACCCTATGTTCGGTGATCCGCGTTATGTGGTGACTAATTCTTCTGATGGTGGATTGACTTTCAGTGCCGATGTGCACGCCTCAGTACACTCCGGTGGCGAAGCCTGTGACTGCTGCACTGCAAGCATGCTTGCGAATTCAAAATATCAGGTTGTACAGTATCGGGATAATTTAAATAATCTCAGAAACATTTGGGCTGCTGCAAGTACAGACGATGGAATCACTTTTACTCTGGGTGTACCGATTGACCAGACTGGCTGGATAGTAAACGCTTGTCCTTCTTCCGGACCAGATGCCGTTTTATTCGGCGATTCACTTTATACCGTGTGGATGAGCCGCTCTTCAGGGAAATCACTTGTGTATTTTTCTGGGGTGGATCTCACGAACGGATTTCTGTACAATCTGGATATCACAGGTGACTTTGCAGGATTGTCTCAACAGAATTATCCGCGAATCGACAAAAAAGGTGATCGCGTTGCAGTTGTGTGGCAGCAGAATGCGGCCGGCTCATCGCAAATTGTGGTCGCTTATTCCATGCAAGGGTTTTCTAATCTGTTCAATGCTTATGAAGTAGTGGCATTCGAACCTGGAACAGGTTTATCTAATCCTGATGTGGTCCTTGATGATTATGGCATTCATGTGTTCTGGTCACATTTCAATTCCGGTGAAGTGAGGTATAGTTATGCTCCCTTTACAGCCACTTCAATTTCTGAATCCCAAAAAACAACTGAACATTTGCTTGCTTATCCTGTAAGCAGCGGCCTCATGATTCAGGCAGCAGCCAATGAAAAAATTCTACAGGTAAATTTGTTTGATCTGAGCGGCAGGAAAATCAAAGAATCACGCGTGCATAATTCAAACAAATTTCTTTTTCCCATTGATAAAAATGTTTCAGGTTTGCATGTACTTGAAGTGTATGGTCCTGGAACTGTGCAACGACTCAGGGTTTTTTTACCCATTAGCCGCTGATTTTTTTTCCTAATGTTTTTGCCGAATTATACTAATGTCGTATTTTACGATTGAAGATTTTATTCCCGTGATTCAATTTTCATCCTGATGAAGTTAAAAGCCAAACATGTTTTTCTTTTTCTGCTTGCTGCAGGAGGTGTATATATGCTATCATCCTTTAAAGCAGGAATTGCCAAGTCTGAATATTCCCAGGTTGTACTTAAAAATCTTCTCAGACATCAGACTGATTCTGTGATAAAATCGTTTGAGCATCTTGCTTCCTTAGCGGTGAAAGACATGAAAAAGGAAGATAGTGAGAGTCTGAGACTGGCGTTCAAAGATTGCCGTAATCTATATAAGACAATCGAAGGTTTTATAATTCATTTTTTCAATGAAGAAGCCGTCGCTCTCAATTCTCCTGATATGGTAGTGCCGGATGAGGAAGATGAAATTACTCCTATGAGAGAGCCCATTGGAATTCAGGTTCTGGAGCGCTACATTTTTAATGATACAACGCTGGATGGTAAATTGAAAAGAAGCGAAGAGATCAGCCGCATCATTAGTCTGCTTCAGCAATTGCCTGAGTTCATTCAGGCAAGTGAAATGCCGGAGCATGAATTTTTCAATGCTGTGCAATTGCAGCTCCTCAATATCTTTTTAATTGGAGTCACCAATATGGAAACTCCCTTTGCAGATAATGCATTTGCAGAAGCGCGCGCCATGCTTCACTATAAACTGTTTCTTTTCAATGAGCTGTATCGATCCAACCCTGTATGGGAAGGCAAACTAAAGTCGGAGTTTACCCAAAAACTTAATTTGCTCAGTCAGTATCTGATGCAAATGGAATCACAGGAATTACCTGATTATTTCACTCTTTACTCTCAATTTTATATTCCCTTTTCAGATGTGTTGAACAAGTCACGCTTCATGCTCATGAAGGACCCAATGCTCAGGCCTGGTGCTGTAAATTTTACAGCAAGTTCCATATTTGATCCGGCAGCTTTCAACACTAATCATTTTCTTCCCGGAAGAAGAAGTTCAAACAGAGCTAATATTGCCGAGCTTGGAAAGCAGCTTTTCTTTGATCCTGCCTTGTCACTCAACAATCAGAGAAGCTGTGCTTCCTGCCACCAACCTGAGAAGGCTTTTACCGATGGTCTGCCTAAAAGCATTGCGATTGACAGAAGCTCGACTCTGACAAGAAATGCACCGACTCTCATTAACTCTGTTCTTCAGAGAAAACTGTTTCATGACGGAAGAGCGTTCACTTTTGAAAACCAGGCAAGCGAAGTGCTGAACAATCCTGCCGAAATGCACGGAGATTTTACAGCTGTGGCATTTAAACTGCGCAAGTCAGATGAATACGTAAAACTTTTTCGGGAAGCTTTCAGAGGGGAGGAGGATACTCTAATTTCCAATCGTACTATACTTGCAGCAATTGCCGAATATGAAAGAACATTAATCGGATTGAATTCCAGATTTGACCAGAGTATTCGTGGTCATGCTAACCTCCTTAGCAATGATGAGATTGCCGGATTTAATTTATTCATGGGAAAAGCCGACTGCGCGTCATGTCATTTTCTGCCTTTGTTCGGTGGCACTGTTCCGCCAAATTATTTTCAAACTGAACTTGAAGTGCTGGGCGTTCCGGCTAATTCAGATCTAAACAACCCACTTCCCGATCCTGATAGCGGACGCGCTTCCACCATACCCATGCCTTTTTATTACAGGGCATTTAAAACCTCTACGGTTAGAAATGTGGAACATACAGCTCCTTATATGCACAACGGAGTCTTTGAGCGCCTTGAAGATGTGATGGAATTTTATAATCGTGGTGGAGGACAGGGTATTGGATTGGATATTCCAAATCAGACACTTTCTTCTGATTCCCTGCATCTTACTGAAACTGAAATTGCGCAGATCATATCTTTTATGAAATCCCTTTCTGATACGGCTTTCCTCACATCCCGTCCTGCCAGGTTGCCGTCCTTTCCTCCTGGAAATGAGCTCAATTCAAGGGTTTCAGGAGGAGAGTATTGATAACATTTCTTCTTTAGGAAAATTCGTACTTGTAACTTCAGTATTTTTGATTGATTTTACGTTGAAAGCAGTTTTACCTTATGTGTTGAAAACCTCCATTCACCAAGTAATTCTAGGTGTTTGTCAATTTAAACTGAGTTCCGACGGCGAATCAATTATTTTTGCTTTAGCTTAACATATCAACTATAATTTTTACATTATTCATGAACACAGCTTTACCAAGGATACTGCTTTGCCTGATTTTCACCGTTTTTTTCAATAGGGTCAGCTCCCAGGTATTGATAAATGAATTATGCCCCTCAAATGTCACAGTCATTCAAAACTCAAACGGAAAGTATGATGACTGGATTGAGCTTTACAACAATGGTGGTTCTTCAGTAAACATGAGCGGCTATGGACTCACTGATGACATTTCAAAGCCTCATCGTTTCATGTTTCCGTCGTTTACGCTTGGTGCCGGTCAACGAACTTTGATTTTTGCATCTGACTCTAACAGCACCGATATCGTTCACCATTGGGAAATGTCAGTGAATGCACTCTCTTCATGGAAGTATGCAGTAGGTTCCGCGTCAATAGATACGAACTGGAGAAATCTGACATTCAATGAATCACCATGGGCTTCAGGAAACGGAGGAATTGGTTTTGGAGATGGTGATGATGGAACTGTGATTTCAAGCTCTTCAATATCCGTGTTTATGAGGAAGTCATTCAACATCCCGGATACTTCTCAAATTCTGAAGTGTGTATTCTATATGGATTATGATGACGGATTTGTCGCATATCTGAATGGTGTTGAAATAGCAAGAAAAAACATGGGCAATTCCGGTAATCGTCCCGCATGGAATGTTCTGGCTACCGGCTCACATGAAGCGTTGATGTATCAGGGTCAATTACCGGATTCATTTTTTATTCCGCCTTCAGTACTGAAAAGTATTATTCGCAACGGAAATAATGTGCTTGCAATTCAAACTCATAATAACAGTGCGAGTTCATCTGATTTATCATCCATTCCTTATCTGTTTTTCGGGATGAAAAATACAGGACTCACTTTTGCAAACCCGCCTTCCTGGTTCAGAGCGCCTGCTAAAGATTACTTTAACGCTAAATTCAAATTGAGTAGAACAGGGGAGACTGTTTATCTGACCAATGCTGCAGGAACTGTGCTTGATCAGAAAACATATACTACTATGGATATGGATCATTCCTTTGGGCGCAAACCTGATGGAAGTTCCACCTGGTGTCATTTTAATCTGCCTACACCGGATGCGACCAATAATTCTTCTGTATGTTACCTGGGTTATGCTTCAAGCCCTGTATTTTCAGTAGGAGGTGGGTGGTATCCGAGTGCAAGAACCATTACTCTCACAACGACTACTCCCGGCGGAGTAATAAGATATTCAACAAACGGAGATGCTCCGGTTGCCAGCAGCACACAGTATACCTCAGCCTTGAATGTGAACAGTACGAAAACCCTGAGAGCACGTGTTTTTGCTTCTGGCTATTTACCCAGCCCGGTGATCACCAATACATATTTCATCAATGAAAATGTGAAGTTGCCTGTGTTCACTATCACAACAGACAGCTTGAATCTCTGGGATTATAATACCGGAATCTATGTGATGGGTCCGAATGCGGAACCTAATTCTCCCTACAAAGGGGCAAACTTCTGGCAGAACTGGGAGAAGCCTGCTGCTATCGAATATTATGATAAAGGGAAAAACCGCATTACAAGATTTGACGCTGAAATAGAAATTTACGGTAACTACTCAAGGGCAAAACCTCAGAAAAGTTTCGAGATTAAATTGAGCGACAGGTTTGGTACATCAGAAATCAATTATCCATTCTTTCCAGATAAACCATTCATCGATAAACATGATAATCTCATCCTGAGAAATTCAGGAACTGATTGGAATGTCGTTCATTTCAGAGATGCGCTCATGGAAAGAATCATGAAAAATACATACAGCGGATATCTTGCCACCGAGCCATGTGCCATGTATCTCAACGGAGAATTCTGGGGTGTTTACACAATTCATGAAAATCATGATGATAACTGGATGAAAAATAATTTCGGCCTGAAGAAAAGCGAAATAGATTATTTAAAAGAAGACGGATCAACCATTACTGTAAAAGAAGGTTCTGATGCGAGCTATTGGACTATGTACAATTATGCAACGGTTCAGAATCCAAATACCCAGCAGTATTATGACTACATGAATTCTGTGCTTGATCTGCAAAACTTCACTGATTATTTCATCGCACAGACATATTACAATAATGGTGACTGGATTGGCGATTGGACCAATAACATTAAAATGTGGAGGCCCAATGCTCCTGGCTCTAAATGGAGATATTTGCTTTATGATACTGATTTTGGTTTCGGTCTGAAAGGAAGTGTAAATGACAACCGGCTTGAAATTGCGCGAAACCCCGCAGCTTTCAGCCACTCTTCAGAACTCTTTGATGCAATTCTGAAAAACCCGACCTACCAGAGATACTTTATAAACCGCTACGCTGACCTTATCAATACTATTTACCTCCCCGCGAATGTCAGCCCTCAGATGATGCATTTCAGGGATTCAATGGCCAATGATATGCCTGCACATTTCGCCAAATGGGGAAGCAACACTACAACCTGGCAAAACAATATCAACTCAATGATGAATTTTGTAAGTTCCAGACCCTCTATCATGCGGAATTATATACGCAGCGGTTTCTCGCTTACGAGCCAGGTCACGCTGACTTTGCAAACCTCACCTCCCGGTTCCGGACGAATAGAGATCAGTACAATCACACCTTCTTCTTACCCTTGGTCTGGAGTTTACTTCAACGGAAATCCTGTTACCATTACTGCAATTCCGAATCCGGGATACACTTTCAGCCACTGGAGATCCAATGTAGCAATCCCTTCAAACAATCCGAATCAGTCAGCTACATTCAACTTCACTGCTAACGATGCCATTACTGCCTATTTTACGGGATCAGCAGTTGCACCTCAGCTAACCTTCAATGAGATTAATTATAATTCAGACGGTGCAATGAATTCCGGTGACTGGGTTGAATTGTATAACTATGGTACAGTTGCCCTTGATATTTCAGGATGGAAATTCAGAGATGAGGAAGATCATCATACTTTTAAGTTTCCTACCGGAACCGTGATACCAGCCGGGGGATTTCTGGTCCTCATTGAAGATACTGCAGCATTCAGACAGCGATATCCTTCTGTCACGAATAAAATTGGACCGATTGGATTTAATCTGAGTAATGGTGGTGAAGAGATACGGCTCTTTGATCATAATGACAATCTATATCTCTCCATGACCTATCAGGACGTCCATCCATGGCCTCTTGGTGCAGATGGCGGAGGTTATACGCTCGAGCTTTCTTCACCCACTGCTAACTTGAATGATGGAAACAGCTGGTTTGCCGGATGTCTTGGCGGTTCACCAGGAAGGGCGTACAGTCCTCTCTTATCGACACCTGTAAATGTTGCTGGCAATACTACATTTTGTTCTCCGGGCAGTGTAAACCTATCAGTAACCCATACTGCAGGTTATTCATATCAATGGTTGAAAAACGGATCAAATATTCCCGGAGCCACTTCAAATTCATACTCTGCAACCAGTGCGGGTGCATATTCAGTTGCTATCTCTAATGCTGGTTGTTCAATGGTTTCTGATCCTGTAAATGTCACAGTTGTTACTCAGGCTCCGAATCCAGTCACTCAGTCAGCTTCGCGATGCGATGCAGGTGCAATTACATTATATGCCAATGCTACAGATTCAATTTTTTGGTATGATGCACCTGGTGGAAATCTCCTTGCAATAGGTGATTCGCTTGTGATTCCGAATCTTTCTTCAACAACAACATACTACGCAGTGGCAAGCAGAATTTGCCCCAGCAACGCTGTTTCTGCCACTGCAACAATAAATGCTGTAAGCACTCAGCCTTCAACGAATGATGTAACACGCTGCGGGCCGGGATCTGTCACGCTCAGCGCAACTCATGCTGAACCGATGAGATGGTATAATGCATCAGTTGGTGGTGCTGTACTTCATACAGGCGGCACTTACACTACAAACATTCTGAATAACGACACTATATTTTATGTGGAGGCCGGAACAGTATGTCCAAGCAGCCGTGTTCCGGTCACAGTAAACATAAGCTCAACTCCTGCTCCGGTAACAATGGGAGCTACACGCTGCGGAAACGGAACTCTTACTCTTACAGCTTCCTCAGCTTACAGTATCACCTGGTTTAATACTGCCAACGGAGGTAGTTCAATCGGAAGCGGCTCAAGTTTTACAACTCCTGTTTTATCAGTTACAGATACATTCTACGCACAGGCAACCAATATATGTCCTAGCGTAAGAACAGCCACCGAAGCGATAGTAAACTATGCACCAGCAACACCGACTGCTTCAGATTCTACCCGATGCGGACCTGGAGTGCTGCAACTCAGAGCGTCTTCTTCCGAACAAGTTTATTGGTACGATTCTTCTACCGGTGGAACATTGCTGCATACAGGTTCAGTGTTTACCACACCTTCACTAATTTCGACAACTACTTTCTATGCAGAAGCTGGGTATAATTGCAGAACCAGCCGTATTCCCGTTCAGGCCATCATTGCATCTGCTCCTTCAGCACCGGTTGGAACTCCGGGTTCCCGTTGCGGCACGGGTATTGTAAACATCAGCGCTACTTCTCCTGAACTCGTTACCTGGTACTCCTCTGCAAGCGGTGGCACAGCATTGGCCACTGGCTCATCATTTACAACGCCTTCTATCAGCACAACAACTTCTTATTATGCGGAAGCAGGAACTGTTTGCCGCAGTAATCGAACTGCTGTTCAGGCAGTGATTAATGCTGTACCGTCAGCACCAGTTCCAAACAGCGCATCACGATGCGGTCCGGGAACTGTTACCCTCACTGCAACCTCTCCTGAGCAGGTGTACTGGTTTGATGCTCCTTCCGGAGGAAATCTCCTTGCAACCGGATTGTCATTCACGACTCCTTCGATAAGTGCCACAACTACATATTACATTGAAGCCGGTAATACCTGCCGCTCTGCCAGGGTTAGTATTACTGCTACTGTAAATAATGCACCTTCATTGCCAAGCGCAAGCAATGTGTCACGATGCGGCAACGGAACGGTTACACTCACGGCAACTGCAACAGACCCTGTATTCTGGTACAGCGTACCGAGCGGTGGTACTCAAATAGGCAGCGGAAGCTCTTTTACAACGCCTGTGCTCAGTTCCACAACTACTTATTATGTAGAAACAAATAATGGTTGTAGTTCAAGTTCAAGAGTCAGCGTTCAGGCAATTATTAATCCTTTACCTGCAGCACCCTCTGCAGCTGATAGTTCAAGGTGCGGCCCGGGTTCAGTCACTCTTGCAGCATCATCAGCTGATCCTGTAGCCTGGTTTAGTTCAGCTTCGGGCGGCACAGCGCTTGCTTCGGGTTATGTATTTGTTACACCTTCAATAAGTACTTCTACTACCTACTATGCGGAAGCCGGGACCACTTGCAAAAGTCTGAGAACTGCTGTTCGCGCTTTGATCAATGCACCGCCATCTGCTCCGGTAACTTCTGATGTCACAAGATGCGGACCTGGTTCAGTCACTTTGAATGCAAGCTCTCCTGAGCAAATACAATGGTTTGCCGGATCTTCTGGCGGGCCAGTCCTCCATACCGGCCCATCATTTGTAACGCCATTCTCTAGTGTGACGGAAAGTTATTATGCTGAAGCTGGTACTAGTTGTAAAAGTACGCGCTCCAGAGCTTTGGCAATCATTCAAACGATACCGGCAGTTCCTGCAGTCACCGGCGGTTCAAGATGCGGACCAGGTTCGGTTTTGCTTGGCGCAACATCTCCAGAACAAATAAACTGGTATGATGCGCCTTCTGGAGGAACATTGCTTGGCACAGGATCCTCATTCAATACTCCGGTGATTACCGGCACGACTATGTTCTATGCGAATGCTGGAACTGATTGCTATAGTGCTCGCGTAGCGGTAAACGCAGTAATTGTTCCGCTTCCGCAAAGTCCTGTTACTACAAGTGATTCCCGTTGCGATTCCGGTGTAATTGTGCTCACAGCTTCATCACCAGAACAGATTTACTGGTACGATGCTCCAACAGGCGGAAATCTCCTTGACACTGGTACAGTATTCACTACACCCTTGATCACATCTAGTATGGTATACTACGTGGAAGCAGGTGACAGTTGCCGAAGCAATCGTGTTCAGGCCAATGCTATTATCATCCCTACTTCCCAGCCTCCGGTAGTATCTAATGTAAGTAACTGTGGACCAGGATCAGTCATGCTCCATGCTGTTTCTCCGGATTCTGTAACCTGGTATGACCAGGTCAATGGTTCGCTTGTGGGCTCAGGAAGCAACTACCTTACACCTATACTAACTCAAAGCGAAAAATATTTTGCAATTGCAGGAATTGAATGTCCAAGTACACCTGCTCTCGTGGAAGTGTTTATTCTTGCCTTGCCGACGGTTGATATCGGGCCTGATACGATAGACATTATCAGCGGTCAAAATATCATCCTGGATGCCGGGCAAGGCTTTCTCGGATATCAGTGGTCTACCGGTGACTCAACACAAAGCATTGTGGTGAATGGTCCCGGAAACTATGTAGTCACAGTTACTGATTCTAACGGATGTTTTGGCAGCGATATTATTCATGTAAGAGTATCAGTGAGTTTAGAAGAACCAAACTTGAATTTCTTCGCCGTACTTTATCCTAATCCTGCGCATGATTTTTTCACGGTTATTTGGCCGGATAATCATTCAGGTAAAGTATTAATGAAAATGTATTCTGCGCTGGGTAAATTGATCTTCTCTGAAGAGTTGTCCGGACTAAGTCAAGATTCATCAGCAGAAGTATCGCTGAAATATTTGGCGCCCGGTGTCTATTACATCAAACTCGAATCCGACATGGGATCTCAGACGCTTCGCTTAGTCAAACAATGATGAATCGAATCTCTTCAATTGGAGTTTGTATTCCATAAATTAAAATCAGGGAGTAAAAACGCATCGGTCATTGAATTCCAAGACTGCATGACCCATCAGAATGTCTGTCTGGTTTTTCTACGGTTTCATTAGAAAAACTCCGGCACTGACGTTGTTCTCTAATATGCTGAAGTCTGACGTTTCAACAATTCCATCTCCGTTTAAGTCGCATACGATGTATCCACTCGCATTTAACATAAGCTGAGCTTCAAGTTCTGTTAGATCTTCCATTGTTATGAACCCATCCTGATTCCCCGGGATAAGGCCGTCACTTACATCCCCGCTCCATAATGCAAACTTTCCTGCTTCAACTTGCACAAGATTGTTTCCGTACGCAGCTGCCGACGATAATGTGAAATCATAATCAACATTTGAATTCATTTGGACTGGAGAAGCTGACCAGGTTTCAAGTGAGTTTCTGTGTCGTACAACAATGTACTTCATGCTGCCTGGCGTAATTGGCGTAAACATAACGTTGCATTCTCCGTTTGTCCCTAATACTGTTTTTTCTGAATGAGAAATTGTAAATGGCGATGTTGCATTAGCAAGTTCAACAGTAATTGTATCGCAGGCAAGCGGGAAATTAATTGGATTCGCGACAGCTTTCATCATTCCGCCTCCTGTGTAAAACCCTTGAAGGTATGATTTGAGACTGAGATTGCTGGAATTTCCACAGGAGTTCACTGTAATGTTAACCTGCGCAGTTGAATTGCAAGCGTCGGTCACAGAAACTGTGTAAACGGTGTTTGTTGCAGGACTTGCTTTGGGAGATGATATGCTTGAATTATTAAGGCCTGCTAATGGACTCCATGAGTAAACTAATGGTGTGTTTTTGGTAAATCGAATGTTAGGTCTTTGCGATATAGAACTTGTAACTGTTGAACTTCCGCATACTGTACTATTATCCGCCCTGTAATACACAGTTGAAGTGTAGGCAGTACTACTTTGTCTTACTGATGCGTTTCCGCCATTAACAAAACTTCCGTTCTGAAAGCAAACTTCAACAATAATATTCGAACTTCCGTTCCAGTTAAAAGGCGTATTGAATGTATGGGTGTTCCATCCGACAATCGGCTGGTAATTCACAGGATTGAGCACAGTGCTCAGGCCGCCTTGAAATGATGTAATAGTAGTCAGTACTGTTGTTCCCATTTTCACAGTAAAGTTATTATGGATGGGAGCGCTGTTCACACTCGAAACATCAAAGGCGATGCTCTCCAGGTATCCCGCAGTGATTCCAGCAGTGTTAAGTTCTGCTGCTGTAATTAAAAACTGATGTCTGGCCCCCCAGTAGTAATTTCCGTATGGTGCAGGATATGACTGACTGCCGTTGGTAATAATTCCGCTTCCTACGGTATAAGTTTGCAGACTGGATCCGTTAGCAATGGCATTTAATTGCACACTGTCTCCGACGCAAATGCTAGTACTAGCTGGTGTGGCTGTTAAATTAAAGTGACTTACCTGAATGGATGAGGATGTTCCTGGGCATGCACTTGCCGCATCCGTCGTAACAAAATATGATCCTGTGTCACTTACCACGATGCTTTGGGTTGTTGCTCCGTTTGACCAAAGATAGGATCCAGCTGCGCTCGAACTTAGAGTGACACTGCCACTCGGACAAAACTGCGTTGGTCCACTTGCTGTGATCACAGGATTTCCTCCACTTTGTTTTGTCAATGTGAATGGAACAGCCATCACATTGTTGTTGTCATTGGATTCAAGGAAAAAATTTTGAGGGTCCACATGTGCAACAATGTAATATTCCCCGTTACAAGTGCCAGGAGGAATATCAATCCACATTCCGTCGAGACTCTGATAATAGATATCTGTATATCCACTTGTGATTCCCTGAACTGTTGGGCTGCAATTGTATGAGCCTCCGCCAAGTCCAAAGTTGGCAAAGTTTCCATTATTTAGTGGAACTTCATTGTCATCAACGCAATGGCCACTGTAATAAGAACAAGTTCCGTAATCCATTAAACAAAAAGCAATCTTAGCACCGTTTCCGTAGGTCGGCCAATTCAATGGGTTAGGATCTCCGTTCGATTTCCTGAGTGTGAAAACACCCCAGTCGTCTACATGCATATGTCCGTGTGTGGAATGATAAGTCATGGCCCCGGCATCACGGTCATAATAAGTCATTGTGCTTCCGTTCTTGTGATACACTCTTTGTTTTATTAATTGACGAACCGGACTGTTATCGGGGCACAATGAAGGCGGTGGGCCGGGAAAGGTATCTGTCCCGCATACAAAAATATTCTGTGATCGTACTTCCAATGGCCCAAATCCAATGTTAGGAGTTGATACTGAAATCCTGAGTCGTCCGTCATTTGCACCGTTGCCACTCTGGGAATACTCGATTACACCAGTCGAGCCCTGAACTGTAAGAGGCAGACGCGCAATTTTAATGTCTGGTAACAGATCACAATTTGTGCTGACACTATCTGCACAAAAACAACTTGTCGCATTGTTTATATTACACGGAGGAGGAGGTGCAGGGGCTAAGCCCCATGCAAAATATTCCCCTTTGCTGGCTAATGGCGCAATGGGCCCTTGGCTAGAAGTAGTTGTGGTTCTCGTGTAATTTGTGTTGGTTGTAAGTTGTGCACTGCTTCCTGATGAAGCAGACCTTTCTGTCCATGGGCCTTCATCAGTTGGTCCTTGTGCTATTCGCAGCTCTTCCTCAGTTCCAACTAAATTATCTCCGTTGCCGAATGCATAGTTTCTTGCAGCCATAGTGAGTGTGGCCGTAGAAGGCAAGTCAGGCCCTCCATTTAAATTAAGCCTGTATGTTCGCGAACCCATCACGGTCGAAAGCGGCGGATTTACAATGCCTGTTGGAAAATGTTCAATACTGGCTGTAATAGTTTGACCTGCCCAGGCAGTTGAAGTTTGAAGAGAAATGGAACGCTTAAGGTTACTTCCGGGAGTAAATGAATTGAAATCTGTTCCAACACCCAAAGGAAAGTTTCTTGTGCTGGTGCCAGAGCTTGGGAAGTTTATTCTTACAGGCCCTGCTATATATGAGCCGTGATTTGTAGGTGGTGTGACAATGCTCGCATCAGTACCTGGAGTACCACTAACAAATGTGTTCAAGGTTAGAAGATTTACTTGATCAGTAAGTAATATTCCACGGTTCATTGTGAGCGAACCTGTAGAACTTGTTCCTAGTAATAATGGAAAGATAAGCCGATAATTACTGTGTGAGTTAAAGCTCATTGAGCCTGTAATTTGTCGTACTGATGAAATGGTTTCAATTTCTTCTCCTATTGCATGCAACATTGGATTGCTGGGAATGAAGCAGCCTGTGAGTGAAAATTGATTTCCGTCAGAGTAACCATAATTTCGAGTGACGATACCGCTACCCCAAATTGGAGCTGTACTGAAGCTACCCCTTGCTCTTTCAATCCCATGAGAAGTGCTGTTTGCAGAGTTGCCAACAGTAAGGTTGCCGTTAGGATTCACTATGCCATTATATAATCCAATGAAACGAGAGACGCTTACAGGGCTGTTATAAGTAACCCCGCCTGAGTTGGCGTGGTAAATATGGTTGATTCGGCCACTGGTAATCGTCCCGGAATTTGTAAATGTAGCTGGCTCTCCTCCTATCCAAAACAACGTACTGTTGCCAGTGCCTGAAAGTGCCACACCTGTTCCTTGTGTAAATGAAGCTGTGCCTGCATTGCTGAAACTTCCGCCAAGATATAATCTCCTTCCACTGGTGCCACTAAATGCATTGTATGTGCCTCCAGTATTAATATTCATGTTGCCAAACACATGAAGGAGTTGAGTTGTTGTTGATGTATAGCCCAGTATGCCAGATACAGTCATGTTCTGGCATCTGGCCATGTTAACATTCACCGTTACTGTGTGACCTGAAGAAACTACAACATGATTGTCAGATGTTGGAACAACTCCTCCTGTCCAGGTTGCAGGTGCATTCCAATTGCCACTGACTGCACTGGTAATAGTCACAGGTGTAAAATCTTCAACCAACAGGTTGTCAATCCATACATTTTGAAATCCAAAATTGTTGTGAAACTCAAATCCGATTTTACAACTTGATGTTCTGTAAGCGGTCGGAATAAGTACATTGATTCTTTCCCAGCCCGCTTGCCCTGTGAGTGAGTTGGCGGGGATTATCATGATTGAATTCCAGCTAATGCCTCCATCTGCCGATGCCATAATGCGTAGATTGCAGAAAGTTGCGTCAGCCAGATATTGCAGATAAAATCTTAGGTACGGCGATGTCGATGCGCTTAGGTCCATTGAAGGTGATTCAATTCTTCTTGAACCGTACGCAGTCGTCACTGTTCCAAAAAATATATCGTTCATCCACAGCACTGAATTTCCGCTCTGTGCTGACGGAGGATTGGTACCCGAAGAAATACTCTTCAGCCATTCACTCCCGGTCCATGTGTTTTGTTCCCAGTCTTTTTCTCCGTTAGTTGTGATCTGTTCAGGAATACCATCGCCGATCAAGACCACTCTGCTTTGGGTCCAGCCTGGAGGCACTGCAGGATTCCCGGTCCATCCAACTTCAAAATCTTCTGAAAGATATATGACTGCACTTGCATTAATGTGAATGCATAATAAAATTAAAACCGGAATGATTCCGGAAATCGCAGTACCGGTTTTTTTCATAATGTGATGAGATGAAATTTAATTGAAATCAGCTAAACGAAGCTCCAATAATATGAGTTATACTTTGATTAAGCAGATGATGTCCTTCATTCTTTCGTAAAAGAAAGATAAGTAAAATTGATAAAAATTAAAATTAATCCTGAAAAGGTCACTTTTCCCTCTTTTTTCTAACTTTTATCTTAAGATAAAAATAATAAACCGCTTGATAATGGAGGAGTGTAACAAATGAAATCATTAATGCGGCAATTATCTTAGCGATGCATTTCTGATAAAATGCCCAATTGAATCATCAGGTGCAGCATATCCGGATAACTATGTACATCCGTAATTTTCCCATTCCTGGCTTTCACAAAATAACTGCCCTTGCTAATTATTTTTCTTTTAGTGGCAGCGATACCGGAAGTCCCATTGCCATTATTAAGATGACCTAAATGTGTGCCGCTGTATTCCACCTCCACGCCTATGCTGCTTTCACTAGCCACCCGGTTAAGTACACGAATGTTTAAATCTGGAAATGCCCGAAACCAATGATTAAAAAAATCCCGCGCTCCGTCTTTGCCTTTGTATGGTAGCGGATTTGCGGTGTCTCTCCAAATAAGACTTTCATCACAATGTGAAAGAAACCTGTTAACGTCGTGACGATTCCAGGAATCAATCAATTCCTCGTTGAGTCGTAAAATCTCTTCTGTTTTCATGTTGCCTCCATTTTATATATTTAAAAAGTATAGGAAAAGTTTTATTGAATAAAATTGTTCATCTGAATGGGTACATTAAATTACATTTAATTCGAATATTACTTTATTAAAAGCGCGCTTATATTTCTCCACATCAGAAACTGTGAGGCAAAGTTTATAAACAGACGGTAAAATTTAATTGTTCCCTTTGTGCTTTGATTTTTACCTTTTTTCTTTTCTCCATTTAAAATAATACTAAAGTCTTAATTCTTTGATTTCTCTTAAATCGAATGTTCTTATTTTTGTCTTATATTAGCTTGTAACTTTAATGCTTACATCATGAGAAAACTGAACTTGCTCCTTCTGCTTCTTATTCCATTCATCTCCCAGGCCCAGAATGACTGCGAAGGTTTTTACATCGCGAAGGAAGGAATGT
Organism: Bacteroidota bacterium; assembly: GCA_003389385.1. GTDB lineage: Bacteria > Bacteroidota > Bacteroidia > AKYH767-A > 2013-40CM-41-45 > QQVM01. The sequence goes on along the minus strand of QQVM01000001.1, from coordinate 17,101 downwards.
CTTCCACAATGAAAAGTTATAACGCAAAAGGAAAGTTTGAAAGCTCTTCCATAAGCACAATTCTCAGCCGGAAGAATATTCCAGGCGGAATTGAGTTGGAAGTGAAAGCTGAAACCAAAGACGAGAAAGATAAAATTCAGTTTAGCTCAAACCTTACTGCACGCTGCATTGACAATGTGTTTTACATGGATATGAAAGGTTTGATTCCCGAGGAAACAATGAAGGGTTGGGAAAATATGGAAATGTCTATAAAGGGTGATTTTCTTGAAACGCCCTCCGATCTTAAGGCGGGCCAAAAATTGAAGGACGGCTTGATGAATATTGAAGTGAGCTCTTCAGGAATGAGTATGATGACCATGGTCTTTGAAGTGAAAAACAGGATCGTAGAAGGGTTTGAAGACATCACGACTTCTGCCGGTACATTCTCTTGCGCCAAGATATCATATGACATACACATGAAAATGTTATTCAATATGCAGCTGAAAGCAGTGGAATGGCTGGCCAAGGGAGTCGGGCCTGTCCGCGTAGAGTCATATCGTGGCGACAAACTTCAGGGGTACTCAGAACTGGCTGAATTAAAAAAATAGATTTAAATAACAATCCGGAAAATGTTACGGATACTTTTTCTAATTGTATTGTTGTTGAAATTTATTCCCTTGCATTATCCCCAATTCCGGTCTATCTCAACTTTGTTTCGCACAATGAAACATCTGATCCTTATCATTACAATAATCCGTCAAACAGCGCTGATTATTGGCTGGTAACAAGTATTGCCAGACAGATTGCAGATTCTGTGATTTCCAGGCAAGCCAAATGGAATATCCAAGTCGACCGGAATTACATTGAAGCTTGCATCATCTATGTAAGTGTACCCAGCAATACGTCCGACTTTTTACAGTGGTCTGCTATACAGATCTTTTATATCTGCTCGATTCTTGCGGGGTGCAATTGTATAGAAAAATTCTTGCAGGTGTCACTTGGAGAGTGTCTTCTGAAAATTGGACTCAGTACCAAAATCCTTTAAGTGGATTCACATTTACGAATTTTACGTGACAGGCTGATATAGTGTGGGGCTTGGCGAGTCCTGGTCATACAAATGATATTGTAGCTTTTGGAATACGGAAGCCATCGGCCCCGACTAACATAGAGATCTACCAGCATAACCCGTCCAATTCGTTGTTTACTGTAGGTGGTGGATGTAAAGTCAGGTTCAGTTATATAATACTGCCAACTTCTGGAACAATAAAAAATTGTATGGATGATATTATCAGAAATGTCAAGGAGATCGCTGATCTGGTGAATGCATCTTCACCCGCCGTTAATGAGTTTTATACAATTAACAAGCTTATGAACTTCAGATATTTCCCGGTAATACCGAACATCGCAGACAGCATTTCAAAAATCATCGAAGGAATTCAACCTTATGCAAGCAACGGAAAAGTTATCTGGGTGACATTATCAGAAAAACTTGAAATATAGTTGCAAGCCCACCCTAATTCCTCTGATTACTTTGTCCAAACATGTGACAGCCTCACGCTTCGTGATGATAACCTGCAGACATATAATTCAGTTGTGTCAGCGATTCCTAACCCTGTTTCAGATAAGCTTAAAATAAAAATAAAAAGAAGTGACCGTATGGCTTCTTCCTGTACAGTAGTAATCTATGACATGAAAGGCAGAATGTGGATTCCGGATTCCGTTCTTGTAGGCGAAAATGAAGTTGTAATTAACTTGAATTCTCTTTATCCCGGCATGTGCATAGTCAATATATTGTATGATTCTAAAGTGTACCGAAAGTTAATATGCAAATCTGAGTAAGTGTTTTTATAAATTGTGTTTCAGAGAAAATATTTAATAATTATTATCTATGAAGTATGTGATTTTATATTATTCCGGAGTTATTTTATTTAATTGGGCACATTGGATCCTATGGAAGGAACTCTTGTAATCACATTAGGCAACCTTACATTTTTGATACATGCGTGGATTACAGATAAAAAGCATAAATACCTTCATATGATCTCCTCTGCGTTTATTTTGTTTGGAGTTTTATTGCTTTGGATGCTTTCTTCCCTTGGATGCTTCATGCCAGATGAGGAATGGTGGTGTCTTGCAGCCATCGCACCATACCCGCTGGGTTGGCTTATGCAGTGTCCGATTTTAATTGTAGAGCGGAATAATAAGAGGAAAATCAGGGTTAAACCAGGCACTCCTACTTCCTGAAATTTTAACTTCTACAGAAAATTTTAATCACTGCGCAGATACCTTGCGTTTTGACTTGTTTCATTTGCATTATGGTAATCGTGCCTGTGTCTGATAAGCATGGCAGTTTATCTGCATAATCCAACTGTAAAAATCAAACAATCATTAAAATGGAACTTGTAAAAAGTAACATCAGAAAAATTGAATTCCTGGGTAAGGACATGTTCAAAGTCAGTGTTAATGTTTGTGACCTGAGTTCTGCTGCCGGACACCAGAGATATACAGATTACGGTTATGCTGGTAGAGAAGGGGAGGACGACAATTATGATTTTATTCTCAATGAAAAGGAATTAATTCCGGTCGGTGATACACTTGATTGCATGAAAATTTATAATGATTATGATTATTCAGAAGAGATGAGTGCTGAGTTAAGAAAGCTGTGGTTGACAGCCAGCATCATCGATGATGTAGCCTGCCAGCTGATTTCTGGAAATTTGCTGAGGTTATATTCTCCAGAACAAGATTAAAATGAATCCAGATTGTGAAGACGGATACAGTATTAAAATTGAAGAATTATGATTGATATCAAAGAGTTTCCAGATCACCTCAAAAGCCTGGATGGACAGGACTGGCTAAAATTGTTTTCACTTATCCCGGAGATCGAAAGAACCAAGGCATTTGGTGAATGGGAAGAGTTCGAAGAGAAGCACCCCGGAGTTTATGTTATGCCTTGCTTTGTAAATGCGGAGATTGTACAGCGTTTTTGCCAGACCATGTATGAGCTGCGTCTTGTACCATCATTCGACTGGCCATCCTGGACTGAAGGGAAAAGAATTTTAGATGCAGAAGAAACAGATAAATTCAGCTCACTTGACAGCGTCACACTTTGTAAACTATTGACCGTAATCATCCGCTCAGACCGTTTTTGTGAAGGGACACTCAATCTGTTTTTCAGCCGTGGAATAGTACTCGCAATTCTAAAGGAACTGCACAGAAAACATGGAATGCTGGAGTCCCAGGTTCAAGTTTAAAATTGTATTCTGTAAGATTTATCCAAAGATTTCTTAGTCCTTTTGTGCTTGATCAGGACAACCATCAGGTACATGTGCGAGAGCCTGAAGCAGATTTGTACATAGTGTCGGTTTTTCCTTTTTTAAGGGGATCCTTTTATGGGCTATCAAGATTTGAACTATGCTTTGTGAATTTAAAATTGCATCATATCTAATTCATTCAGAACAAGCTGCATGTAAGAAATTGAAGCTTTAAGTTAGATTGGCTTAATTAAAAAATAGAGGATCGTCGCAATCCCATGCCTGATAAGGCTTTCAAGAGTGTGTAATTTTTCGGTTGAATTTTTCGCTTCATATAAAATCCCAATTCCCATTCTACCATTGAGCCCGTGATTCGAAGGGTATACAGGGGATCAACACCTTTGATTTACTGCAAGGCTGGTTAAACAGCTTATGATTGAATATTCACATGACTGTTTATTATAAGCTTGTGGTTTTCCTCACCAGTCACAGGATAACTTAAAAAGGACTTAAAACAAAACTTAAATGGTAAAGAAAAATTTCTACTCGGGACTTTATTTCATCCCGGTATTTACGATGATGAGCTTCTTATTATCACTCACCTCGTGCACAAAAGATGAATCTCCGATTGAACCATCTAATCCTTCTAATGAGATTTCTTTGTTACGCATGGAAAATCAGTTAAGTCCTGATTTGTTCGGAATATATACTCATCCGGATTATCTCACAATTGGAAATACTACCAGTGAAAATAAATTTCTGGATTATCTGAGAAGAAAAGGCGGAAACATGATAAACTGCTATGCCAGAAATTCCATGGCTACTGCATCCGGCAGAAGCCAGTTCGCAGCATTTTGCCGCAAAGCTATAAGTGTTTATGGTGTGAAATTGATTACTTGTGATATCAGGGAAACATCAGAACTTGCTACCTGGGACGCTTTTTACACTTCTAATCCTGACCTGCGTTCAGTAGTTGCGCCACTGACTGAAAAAGAACCATGGGTGACGGGCGATTATTCAGGATGTTTCTCTTTGCTTCGACAAACTAGGGCAATGTGCAACCGCTATGGAGCAAAGTTTTATTTTTATACAGGTTGGATGGGAAAAAACTATTCTAATCCTCAGGCTGCAGTTGACTCAATGGTATATCATTGTGACGGAATATTTCTTTCAAATTATGTATCTGTGACAGACTACCTTTCTACTAGGGCCGGTTACGGAAAATGGGACAACAGAATGAAGTATAGAATGGATCAGGGAAGTTCTTCTTATGGAGGAATAACCAAAGCAGCAAAAAAGTTTAATAAACTCGATTATCCTATTTATGAATTGCACTCACTTCAGACCTCTTACTTGTTCTCTCTTTATGCTGTGAGCGGCCAATACCGTTCATTTTTTGGAAGTATGTACAATGATGCAAAAGCATTGTACAATATGTCTTCTGCAGAAGTGTTAAAATATACTGAACTAAAAGGAAAAAGTCTCTTTTATCTAAAGCATGTGCTGTTGGCACAGCCCAATTAATTTTCAGTAATATAATAAAAGCAAAAGCCCTAAACCGAATGGTTTAGGGCTTTTTGCGGTCCGGACGGGACTTCTGGATGGCGAGATAATTAACTATAAATCAAATTATTGTCAGAGTGCTATAGTCAAATTCGTGACTTATTTGTGCCAAAGTGGTGGAATTCGACCACTTTGAAGCCATTGCCATTTCGAACTAAATGTATGGGTAAATATTAAATACTTTGTGCTGTTACAATACCTGAATTAAAACAGCATTGTAACCGACCTAAACGCTCCGATGACAGTTTGCTGAAAATTCAGAGTGCGCTGGGTGTTGATGTGATAAATATTGCAAAGTGATCACTTTCCGATGCGCATGACCAGCTTGCCTTCTTTGTAGCGGATGCGCCCGGCCTCTTTCAAATGAGAGAAAGAACTGATCTGTGTGATGTATCCGATCAGCGCGAACACGGCCCCGGCACCCATGACTAATTTCCTTGTATCATTGTCGTTATAAGATTTGGTTTTTTCAGAATACTTTTGCGCCTCCATGGTCGAACCGGCAATAATCATCATGGTTCCGCCCAAACTCACGACGGCGCCTGTAGTGAAATCGCGTTGAAACTTCATCATTGATTTGCTCATCAAGTGAATGGCCTGTTCGCTCATAATGGTAGAATCAGGGTCCTGGGCGGCAAGCATCAAAGATTGCGCGGTGATCAAGAAAGTGGATAAAATTTTTTTCATGTTCTTGTGTTTTAATGGTTCATGAATTATATTACAATCTGAATCCGCGATTTTATTCCAATCTTTTTTATGAATTTTCAGCTGTCATTTCATTCGCAGTGCCGAAAGTCTGGCACTTTTGTGTCGAGGTTTAAAGTCTCAGGCATTCGAAGGTTTCTTATGGCCTGGCGATTCCTTCGCTATGGCATCATAGAAATTCGCGAGCCACACGGTCCCTCTACCAAGACAGTGTCGATTGGATCGCCATTATAGTTTTTCCAAGAGTTTATTTTGCACAATATTCATTTGTCTGCGAAGTTCGGCCATGCCCTCCTCAAGGGCCTTCAATCTCTGCAATACCTCAATGTCTATGCCCAGTTGTAAATTCTTTTTGCTAAATGTTGCAAATCCACTTTGCACATATGCGCGGTAATCGTCGAGTAAATTATACTTTTCTAAAAACCTGTTAAATACTTCGTCCGGCACCGGCCTGTCACCCTTGCGAACTTGCGATAGTGAGGCAGGGCTATACCCTATGTCCTCGGAGATATGCTGCAGCTTTTTTCTGTACTTGGCAGCGACCTCCTCGACCCAATAATTGAAAAACTTTTCCTTTTGATTTTCAGATTCTTGCATATGAATTGCAAAGAAAGTTAGCAAATATTGCAAATACCCCTTGACTTTTGCAAATTTGCTTAGCATATTTGCTTAGCATATTAAGTAAAAATCATGAATCTATCCACAAGGGCGCTGAAAATTATATCCTCTCCGGAGCACTTGCATTTGCGCAATCGCCTTGCGCTGGAACTAGGGGTGTCGGCTTATACGATAGGCAGGTACATCAATTCCAACACTTGGCAGCTCACAACGGCCGATGCGCTGCGCATCATCCGCGAGGAGACCGGATTGAGCGACAGTGAGCTTCTTGGCAATAAAAATCACTCTCATGCTAACGCAAAGGGCAATTAATTACATCCGCTTGAACGAGCAACTTAAGGGTTGTATAGCTGATAAATCGCGCGTGACTGCGCGAACTGTAAATCGCTGGCTGAGCACAAATCATGTCATGCTCACGACCTGGCAGTCGTTACAAATTATCCGAAAATTTACAGGACTCACTTACGAAGAAATTCTGGACCAAAAAATACTGGAGCAATCATGAACGCAGACCAGCAGATTTCAATCTTGCAAAGACAGGTTCATCAGCTGTCCCGTCGGCTCATGCATCTGGAACGCGACACCAGGATTGTGGCGCAAAGGCAGGAATACGCTTCCACCACCGAAGTGATGCGCCTGTTCAAGGTGAGCGAAGCGACGATTCGCCGCCGCCGCCAGGAGGGCGCACTGACTGATTACAGGGTCGGCAGCAAGGGGCGAGGCTTTCAATATTCAATTTCCCAATGCGAAAAAGTTTTCTCAAACCCATTATAAAATGACGCAATCGTCCGCACTCGAACTACAACACATACCCGTAACGCACAATTATCCGGAGACCGTCGTTCGCATCGTGCTCCAATTTTCAGCGGGTCAATCAGAGCAGATCAACCGATGGAACGTGATCGGAAAGATCCCCATTATCGTGTCTGCGCTGAAAAACGCAGGCGTGTATCGCGAGTGGATGCTTGGCAGGCTCGAGGAACTCGAAGAGTCAGCGAAAGATTCACTTTAACAAAATATACACAATCATGAAATCATTCTGCTTTCAAAAAGGAAACAAGGTATATCGCGCTTATGCAATGCAAGGGCGCGTGTTACTAATCGATAATCGCGGCAAGCGAGAGATTCTCACGCAAAAAGATTTTGAAAAATTTATTTAATCAATCTATACACTCACTCAAAAAAAAATTAAGCAAGATGGAAACTAAAATTCAAAAAGCACAGGGCTCCTTTGAGAGCATGTCTCCGGTGCAAATTGTACAAAGCGATTCTGTGAATCAAAAATTCGTGGATTTGTATGAAAAAATTCACGGTAAGGCGGACGGAAAAATGTTCTGCGAAACTGAGAAATTTCATTTCATGAAGCAGCTGAACGAAAAACCGGAACTGGCTCAGTGCAACAAGCTGAGCATCTACGGGGCGTTCATTGACATTGCCGTGAATGGGCTTTCCTGCGACCCTGCCATGAAGCAGGTGTACCTGGTTCCTTTCAAAGGAAAGCTTACCGTGATGATCTCACCCTACGGAGAGCTTCACATGAGAATGCGCTGCGGTCAAATTCAGTATGCCGATAATCCGGTATTAGTGTATCGCGGAGACCTGTTCAAGACCGGCACACGCAACGGACAGTTATTCGTCGAGCACGAGGCGGTGATTCCAAGGGAAAGCGACGAAATCATTGCCTGCTACATCCGCCTTCAGCGCACGGACGGAACCTCTGACTACAAGGTGCTGACCATGGATGAAATTGAAAAACTCCGCCAGTTTTCTGCGCAGCCTAATTCGATCGCTTGGACAAAGGGCATCGCAGGAATGATTCAAGCCAAAACGATAAAACATGCATTCCGGTCGTATCCGAGATTGAGGCTTCGGGGTCAATATACCCGCGTGGAGTCCGAGCAGGAGGAGGCGCTGGCTATTGATTACGGAATAGAGGCCGCACAAGTTGAAGCGCACCCAGCTCAAGTTGCAAACGGAAACGGAAACGGAAACGGAAACGGAAACGGACATGCGCACAAGGCTCCCTCGGCGGAGGCGCGCCTAATGGCTGCCACGCTGAATGATCAGCAGCCGCGAGAGTCAGTCACCTTTTCAGATAACGAATTTTAATCGGGGAGGACGGACAAATGGAAAGCACCACACACACCAGCGAAATTGCAAAAGCAGTCGAAGACTTCAAGGTTGTGATCGATTCCGCCCCGGCGGCGCTGCAGCTCAATGAGGAGTTGCTGGAAAAGGCCATCATCAAGGGCGCGGAGCTTCGCCTTCGCATCGAGGGAGGAGAAATGGATGATGATTTGGACGAGCAGGTCAACGATCACATGGTCAAATTAAAATCCGCAAAGGACAAAAGCAACGCAAGGCGCGCGCCGGTTACGCGCTTCTTTGATGAAATTAAAAAGCGCTTCACCGGAATAGAGCGTTCGTTTGATGAGGAGATATCATTCTTTCAGATTTCCAGAGATAATTATGCGGCCGAAAAATTGCGCCAGCAAAAGGAGCGCGAGGAAAAAGCAAGACGCGAGTTGGCCATCAAGCAGGAGGCGATTGATTACAGGTCAAGAGTGGATCAGGAGCTACGCAGCATTGTTGCGGCAAAAACAAAAGAGCAGGCCGATCACGTGCATCATCAATTCAATCGCGTTACGCTAGAGAATTACGAGCGCGCCTTTGAATACTTTCAGAAAGTCGTACCAGACATTGAGAAGGTAGGTTACGATGCAATTACCATTCATTCAGGATCACATCTGCTGAGCCACGATCAGATGCAGGGAATCGTAGACCAGGCGAAAAGCGAACTTAAGCATGATCTGCTGCAGCAATTCTCTTCGGAGCTGTCCAAGGTCATACAGAGCTGCCGCGATAACATGCCGGGGAAGAAGAGAGAGCTGATCGAGATCAGGGACAAACAGGCCGAGGCCGATCGTCTGGCAAAGGAGGCGAAATCAAATGCGGAGAAGGCCGCCGCCGAGCAGGCGCGTTTGGCCGCCGAGCGGGCGAAAAAAGAGGCAGAGGAAAGAGAAAGGCAAGCTGCGGCCGAGCGCGAGCGCATCGCAAAAGAGCAGGCCGAAAAGGCTGCGTTGGAAGCAGAGGCGAAGCGCGATGCACAGATGGCAGAAACGCTCTTTGATCATCAGGCTGCGCAGGCAGAACTTCTGCCATCGCAGCCAAAGGGTCGCGAAGGGTACAAGATTACGGTGAATGCCGCTCCCGGCTTTGCGCTCATCTTCAAAATGTGGTATGACAATGAGGGGAAATCGCTGAAGGTCGATCAAATCTTGAAAAAGAAAATCGAATCCCTTGTTACTTTCTGCGAGAAGCACGCGCACAAGACTGGCGAAAAGATCGAGTCGCCGCTAATTACCTATGAAGAAGTATTTAAAACGCGAGTAGAAAGATAGTTCAATCAGAGCCAATCCATGCCACCGCGATCCTTTACTGCGATGGGAGCGGTGGATGGATGGCAAAATCATCAGCACATGATCGGAATCGACACATACTATGACAGGGCAGAAGTAAGTAATTCTGATTTGACGGAATTGCACAAATTCTTTTTGCCTGAAAATATCGTGCTTGATCTTACGCGCGCATACCGCGAGGGCAACATGGTGGATGCCATGATCACCGAGCCGGAAAGATGCGATCACCTTCGCATGAGAATCGATGACGAACAGTTCACAAGGGATGAATGGGAGATGGGAAAGCGGATGTTGGACGCTTATCTCAAAGATGATTTCTGCATGAGCATGTTAAAGCAAAGCGCAGGGCAGAAGGTTTTTTCGCTTGCCGACTTTCAGATGGAAATGGATGGCATTGACTTTTCGCTTCCCGTGCGCTGCAAATATGATCTCTTCAATACAGTGGCCGGTTTTGGCGGGGACATTAAAACTACGGCGGCCACTACGCAGAAAGGGTTTGAGCAGGCGGTCCATCATTTTGACTATCCCCGCTCGCGCGCCTGGTACATGGATATTTCCGGAGCTGAAAGAGATGTGGTGATCGGCATTTCCAAGTCGCGGCCGCATAAGATTTTCAAAATATTTATAAAAAGGGGTGACGCGATCTACAGTCACGGCAGGGACAGCTACATGCAATTGGCGTTTCGCTGGTGGTATCTGTTTGGCGAAATCAACAAGGAGGTACTGGTATGAGTCTGCAGCTGGCACTTGATTTTACGGTCCGTCCACACAACAACCCGGTCAGCATGGCTCAGGCTGAAAATGGGAAAGAGCACTATGAGAAGCAAGATGCATGGATGCTGAGGCAGCTACAGAGTGGCAGAAAAATTTCCGCTCGCATTGCCAGGGCTGAATTTGGCATCGAGGATCCCAGAGCAAGAATTCACGCTTTGAAAAAAGCTGGTTACATCATTAAACATTCAGTGATTCCAGGAACACACGGTTCAAGGGAATGGTATTTATAACAATTAAAAACAGAACACATGCAAAAAAATCAATTGAGTAAAATCGAACCGGAGGAGTCCGGAAATGTGATTCAGGCTACGTTTACTGCGCCACAGGTGCGTATACGAAAAGCGAAAATCACTAAGGAGCGTACGCTTGAATTTTCCTTTGTTGAAACCCATGAAGATGGAGGATACTTCGAAGATTTCCGGTCAGGAAATTATCTGGTACATGATGACATAATCCAGGCATTTAAAAAACTGGTGCCACACATGATCGCACTCTGCGACATGCGTGAAGTTCGCACCGACAAAAAGAATAATCTACTGGAGCCGGAGTCTTACAATATGGAAGAGCTCAGTCATATCAGCGTGAAAAGCTTTTCCATCGGCGGATCCGGTGATCAGGAAGGTGTGGTGCTTGTGGGAACAAAAGAAGCTGGAGGTAAGTTCATCAACATCATCACTCCATTTGTCAAGTGGGAAGATGAGTATCCTTATTCTGAGGAACTGCTTCAGGCAATATCTGACTGCAACCTTGAGGTGATTGCTTACATGAAAGGAAAGCGACTCAAAAAGCAGCTGGAAATGGACTTTGATCAGATTGAAGAAGCGGAGGAGGTGCGCGATGGCAACTGAAAAATTTGAGCTCGATGCAATAGTTGAATTATTTGGGCACCAGAGAGTGGCCGGAAGGGTTTCAGAGCAGTCCATTGGTGTAGCGACGTTCATTCGCATCGACATTCCAGAGACAGATCACCAACCAGGATTTTCAAGATTGGTACACCCTAATGCGATATATGCCATCAATCCGGTTACAGAAGAAGTCATGAAAGAAATGGCTAATCGCATACATCAGAAGCCGATCGAATCATGGGACATCAGAGAAATGCAGAAAAAGCTGTTGATGTTATCTGAAAAAAACAAATCGGAATCTGAATTTATTGAGGAGGTGTAGCGTATGGGAGTTGTCATCGAACATATTCAGAATGAATATAAGATCAGCTTTCCTTACAAGCCGTATTTGGTGGAGCTGATCAAGACACTGCCCGGAAGAAAATTTAACCACTTCGACAAGTCATGGTCTGTGCCCGCCACTTCACTGGATGAGTTGAAAAACTTTGCCTCTCGCACCGGTGCGGTGTGGGGAAAAATCGCGGAGGACTTACCCGGGGTTGCCATTCCACAGGAAGAGACAGAACTTCCGGATTTGCAAGTGGACATTCCGCTCAGGCGCGAACTCTTCCCTTATCAGCGTTCAGGAGTTGCGTATGCATTACAGAAAAAGCGCCTGATCATTGGTGATCAGCCGGGCCTTGGAAAGACGGCGCAGGCAATTGCTACCATCGAGGGAGCACAGGCATTTCCGTGCCTGATCATCTGCCCATCCTCGCTCAAGATTAACTGGAAAAGAGAGATTGAACAGTGGACCGGAAAAGAGGCTATGATTCTGGATGATCGTACCAGGCTAAATTTTCACTTCTACTATCAGGCCGGGCTGAACCAATATTTCATCGTCAACTACGAGTCCTTAAAGAAGTACTTCGTCGAAAAAATTGACAAGCCCAAGAATGCAAAACTTCGCCTGAATCACATCCACTTTAAAAAAGTGGCAACAGGTATGTTTAACTCAGTGGTAATTGATGAGAGTCACCGCGTGAAGTCCGTATCCACGCAGCAAACAAAATTCACCAAGGGAATATGCAATGGCAAGGACTGGATTTTGGCACTAACCGGAACGCCCGTGATCAACAAGCCAAAGGATTTGATTTCTCAACTGGGAATCATAGGCCGTATCCCGGAACTGTTTTCTTATAGTCAATTTGTGAATCGGTACTGCTCAGGTCCGCGTGAGGCCAGCAACCTGAAAGAACTCAATCAGGTACTGAATTCACATTGTTTCTATCGCAGGGATAAAAGCAAGGTGCTGAAGGATCTTCCTGCCAAGGTCCGTCAGGTCATCGTGTGCGATATCGATACGCGTAAGGAATATCATGATGCAATGCGTGATTTGGAGAAGTACCTGCAGGAGTATCGCGGTGCCACAGACGCGCAAATCATCAAGGCCATGCGTGGCAAGATCATGGTAGAGATTGGAATCTTGAAGAACATCTCCGCACGTGGGAAAATTGAAGCGGTCAGGGAATTCATTGACGATACGACCTCATCAGGCGAGAAGCTGGTTGTATTTGCGCACTTAAAGGAAATCATTGGCAAACTAAAAGAAGCCTATCCAAAAGCAGTTACAATCACGGGTGAGGACTCAACTTACCAGAGACAGGATGCGGTGGATCAGTTCCAGAATGATCCTTCGTGTAAATTAATTATCTGCTCAACAAAGGCCGCAGGCGTAGGACTTACACTCACCGCCAGCTCCCGGGTATGTTTCATCGAGCTTCCATGGACTTATGCCGATTGTGAACAGGCAGAGGACCGTTGCCACCGGATAGGACAGGTGGACAGCGTGATGTGTACTTACTTTCTGGGTGATCAGACCATTGATCAGAAAATTTACAAGCTGATACTTGAGAAGAAAGACATCGCTCGCCAGGTCACCGGATCTCAGGAAGAGATCGAGGAAAATGTAGTGAGCCAGTTAATTGACCTGTTCAATCAGGGACATGAGGCCAGTAAAGAAAGTAAGGTATTTGAAGTAAATAATTTTTGAAAATTAATAATTATGCCTAATAGAGTTGTCAGAGAAGGAATCTTGGAATCCGAAAGAGTCTCAAAATTAACATGGTCATCTGAGGTGTTTTATCGCAGGCTCATGTCAATTGTAGATGATTACGGATGCTTTGATGCGAGGGTCGAGCTGCTAAAAGTAAGGTGTTATCCGATGGTCTCCGGAAAGGTATCAAACTCGGACATAGAAAAGTGGCTGAACGAATGTGTCAGCGCGGGTCTTGTAAGGGTTTATCAGGTATCCGGTAAGAACTATTTGGAACTATTGGACTTTAACCAGCGCCTTCGTCAAAGAATCAGGAAATTTCCTCCTCCTGATGATGGTCAGCAAGTGGCTGACAATAGACAAAAAAATGCGGACAATAGTAGGGACGAAGAGAAGAAGAATCCGAAGTTGAATCCGAATCCGAAGTCGAAGTTGAATCCGACGCGCGCGCGCGAAGAATCGTCAACGACGACGACGGATGAAAAATTTGATTTTGACGAAATTCCGCCCGGCAAGCCGTATCCTCTCGAAGAATTGGCTGAGCTGGCGCATCAGGATCAAGGCTGGAAATCGGATGTGGCAGCTGCTTTTTCGCTGGGATCGGAGCTGCTTGTCGCTGGGAAGATTGACCAATTCTGCAGTCACCTGCGCACGAAAAAAGTCAGGGAAAAAACCGAAAAAGATTTCCGAGAACATTTCCTGAGTTGGCTGCGCAAACAGCCGAATGAATCACAAAAAACACAAAAAAACAATGGAAAAACTATTGCACATCCTGCAGCATCAGGGCGCGTGGCCCCGGATGGAAGTTTTGGAAAGCTCTGAGACCATCGAGCTAACCGAGCAGGAGAAACAGGAGGCATTGCAAAAGGCCCTGGCCATAAAGCAGGGTCGAATCAACGAGCAGCGATACCTGGCGCGCATTCGCCAGGAAAGCACGCCTCCTGTTCTTTCCGCCGAGCAGCTCCTTTCGGCCATACTGGCCATGGCTTCGGATATGGTGGATAAATTTGCCCTCACCGCGGATCAGCAGGAAATCTACCAGATGCTTGCGGAGTATTTCACCGCGGACAAGGCCTTTGAAACGCGCGGCGATGGCTTTTCCCTGCGAAAAGGGCTGCTTCTTTTTGGCGGGGTAGGTTGCGGGAAGACGACCATGATGCGACTTTTTTCCCAGAATCCCAGGGCGAGCTACGTGACAAAATCATGCCGATGGATAGCCAGTCAGTATGCCGATCAGGGCGAGGAAGTGATATTTCACTATTCCGGACAGTACTTTGCTGACATGGTGGTGAACGTGTTCCGCACCAAAAATTGGGGAATTTGCTTCGATGACCTTGGCACAGAGGAGGTGAAAAAGCACTTCGGGAATTCGGAAAATGTCATGGAAAAAATTATTCTGAACCGCTATGATCGGATCAGTGAGATTCCATACCGAACGCACCTCACCACGAACCTCTCCGCCGAACAGATCGATGAACTCTACGGTTCAAGAGTTCGAATCCGGATGCGTGAAATGTTCAACACAATCCACGTGACCGGCACGGACATGAGGAAGTAGCTAAAAATCAAAACAATACAAAAAATAATGAAAAACAGCCCGAAATTCAATCGCGACACCCAATGTGGTACTTCTATACTTCCTGTGGGAGATCATTCAAATTTACCCCATCAGCGTGGGCGTGGGACGGCTTCAAATTCCGTTCAGCATCCTGCCCAAATGAGCGCGACGGAATATCGGAATTTTATGAATGTTCAAAAAACGCTAAAAAAAGGGAAAAGGTCAAAGTATAAAAATGCAAGGACAGAAATTGGCGGCGTCAATTTCGATAGCAAGAAAGAGGCGAACAGGGCCATGGAATTGGTGTTATTGCAGAGAGCTGGCAGGATAAAGGAGCTGAAGTATCAGGTGAGGTTTCCTCTCAGAGTGAACGGACGTCATGTCTGTGACTATGTCGCTGACTTTGTTTACTTCAAGCGCACGCACAATGGCGCGGAAACGGAGGTCGTTGAGGATGTGAAGTCAGTGATCACGCGAAAAAACCGAGTGTACATTTTGAAAAAGAAGTTGATGTTGGCCGTGCACGGAATTGATATCCATGAAGTGTAATGTTGAAAGGCAAAAAGACAATGGAATGTAATCAGAATTTTTACACACCAAAACACTCATTTAAAGATGGAAAGTATTACCGTGATGAAAAGTATTTCGGTGATGTGATTTATTCTGATGAAAAAATCATACAAATTGAATGCAAGAACGGGAACAAATATATGGAAGGTCAAATAATTACAATGCTCAAAGAAATAAGGAATAAGTTGTACTATGAAACTACGGAATAACATATCGGGGCTTTGCCTCAGTTAATTTTATACAACTATGGAAGAAATAAACACAGATAATTTATTGGGCAAAGCCCGCGTTATAAGACGGTTTTTGCCTTACGCAATTAAAGGATTTAGACCACTTATACTAATGTTTTGGCATGATAAATTACGCTGGAAATATTCAGAACAAATGTTCAGAGATATTAGAATGAATAATTTTGATAGTCCTGCTTTTTATAAAATGAAACACCATAAAGCAAAGGCAAATTATTATGAGAATGTATTTAAGGCAAAAACTGGTTTATAACGGTTCTGCATTGCAGCAGTACGGGTATTTGAAATACTCCTGCTGGGTGCGTAGCCTTCCGTCAGCCCGTATTGCTGCAATGCTTTTGTTAGGCGTTGTTGCGGATAATTTGAAAACGACTGTCTTTCAATGCCTAAAAATAAATTTGGCAGTGTCGTAACTTTATCGTAATTTTATCGTAAACTTTATTAGTTATGAAGCATTACATGAATTACAAGTATAACGGATTAACACCTAACAGGGAAGGTGATTTAATTGGTTATGCTCTTTTTAAATCTGGTTATGTCAATGAGGACTTGACCGAAATTGACCCTGAAAATATCTGGTGCTGTTTAGTGAAAGAGCCAATGAAGGACTATGCTAAAGTACAGGGAGAAGGAGAGTATTTTATTTCACCTATCCACTATTCAAGGCGTGGTAACTATTTGGGAGACGAACAGGAATTTTTCACTATAACAGAAGCAATATGAGCAAGGTAAGAATAGAGATACACTTAGAAGCAAAGGAAGTTAAGCTACTTGACAAGCTGGCAAAGGAAGAGGGGCGTAGCCGTAAGAATTTGTGTGAGACTGAAATAAGAAAACTGATTGAGGCCTACTCTGCAAAGTTGAAGTCTGGTAGCCATTACGCATAACGGACGGGTATTTATGCAGGTGTGATATTGGCGGCACACCTGCCGATTGAAAAGATAAGATGCCGTAATGTTCTTCCGCCTAATTTATAACCTTCTGCCACACTTGCATAAATACAATGTTGTGCGGTCGTGGCGGGTGTTCAAAAGTTGATAGTAGCATGAAAGATGAATTTAAGTTCCTATTCGCTGAAAAGAACGGTCGAACTCTCTGCTTAAAATATAATGCAGCGTGGGAATTGTCCACTTTCGATTATCTGATTGACAAAGGTTATCAGTTGAGGCATAGTAGTGAAGCCCATTGGAACAGGCAGCATGATGAAGTAGGTCGTCCTGTTGAAGCATATTTATTAGATGATGATTTAAAAGAGTTCGACATCGGAAGCTGGTAGCTATGCCGCACAACGATTTGCAGCCTTGCGAAGGCGGGGCATTTAACCACAAAATTTAATTAGAAAGATGAACGATAATATTACCACAGAACTGTCAACCGAAGCACGTAACCCCCGCTTGCGCAAGGGTGCTGTGCTTGTTGCACAACTCATAACAATGTTAAAAATAAAAATTGAACTGAATGCAACCAATACATAAGAATTGCATCTTTATTTATGCAAGGAAAAAAACAGTATTCAGAGAAATTATTCAGCAA
>QQVM01000010.1 GCA_003389385.1 Bacteroidota bacterium | reverse complement strand
TCGTGTTTCAACTGCAAATACATCTAATTCCTCTTCGGGAATTAATTGAAGAAGTTCTTTGGCACGCATACAAATTGTACGTGTCCAAATTATTCAAGTAATAAATTTTCAGGGTTTTTTATCAAAAATCAAATGTTGATGATTGTTTCGAACAGTACTGATTTGTAATCCGGCACTTGAATAATATTGTTTATAAACGCGAAGCATTACAAATCCTTCGCAGCAGATGCTTATGTTAGTTATATCCGGAGTAAAATCATATCCCGCTCAACCGGACCTGTGGTCCGGCAGGATTTGATGTTAGTATAAATTTTAATTAAATTGGTTTAAAAATTAAATCGTCACGGTGCAAATCCTGCACAATGTTGCATCGAGGTTACAATTGATATAATTATTCATCTGAAAAACCAAAGCTATGATTATTGTTCATGAAACTTTTATTTGCAAACCCGGAAATGCATCCAAGCTCGCCAAACTCTTTAAAGAAGTCATGGCCGATGCGCCAGAATTCCTGAATATTTTGACAGACATGACTGGTGCATTTAACCGTGTCATCATTCAAAGTAAATTTGATAACCTGGCAGCTTATGAAAAACGTATTAATCAGTATATGGAAAACACTGCTGAGGTAAAAGAAATGAAAGCTAAAATGCAGGGTTATCATGATTTGTATTTATCGGGATCAAGGGAAATCTATCAGGTTTGGTAAGTAGTTGTTTTAACTCGTTTAATATAAACTTTACTTATTAAAAGGAATCCTGAATCACCGGATTTAATATCATACCGGTCTTATTTAATCTATTAAATCCGATGGATGATTACAAGATTTAGGGGGTAACTGAATACCAGAATAAAACCTGCAGACTTAAATTATTTCCTCATCAACATTCCCCCTCTTTCAAATTCACACTCCATTTCCTATTTTCATTCCCGGATTCTTTTGAGGCTTTCCGATTGAATTAAATTCTGTCATTTTCACACCTGGATGCTTCAATGGAATTTTTGGGGACAATAGATCATCTTCGGTAATAATCATGCTATTAATATTAGCGTATGGGCTAAGAAGACAATTAACAGTGATGTGGGGTTGGGGTAAGGTTTTAAATTTTTAATAATATTAATTCGGGAGATTGAGCAAGGGGGTAATAAGCAAGTTAACATGCATTTATTTTGAAAAATAATGTTTGAAGATTTAGATGGATTTATAATTCCAAAATTGACTCACAAATTTCTTGAATGGAAAGGAGAATTGAAGCCCCATTCGTATGGTGGAAAACCTATTGTAGATTATAACGGAACTCCCCTTTTCGCCGAAATAGCTATACTTCAAGACTATCTTCACCAGGGATATGACGGTTTTTGGATTGATAGCTTTTCTAAAAAACTAAGAAAGCATTCACTAGTAGACGAAAAATCAAATTACAAATTGTCAAATCTGTTAATAGAAAAACTCAATAAATTTAAAAGCAATGGAATATATGGCGGAACTTGGGATTTAATTATTTGGAACGAATCTGAAATACTTTTTATAGAATTGAAGCGAAAGAATAAGGATAGAATTCAAAATTCACAAATTGAATTTATGAAAGCAGCAATTGCACATGATTTCACGACCGAAAATTTTCGAATTTTAGAATGGGAATTCACATCTGAAATAAACGCATGTTAACAGCGCGCTGCGGCCAGCCAGCGGTCTCGGCGTAAATTGAAATATTATATATTTGATTCCATGCTGGCTGGCCAGCCGCAGCGCGCGGAACGTTAGCGGCAAGCGTAAAAAACGACAGTGCTTCGTGGACAGTGACGCAGCAGACATTAACGGACAGACAAAAAAGAAACAAACTTTGACCGGTGGACATACATACAACCTTAACAACTTAGCCGGACATTATCGCCTAACTTTCTTGCCGACACGACAGCCCAACGCTTCGTGCTTTAATTTTTTTTCCTCCGCACAAAAAATTTTAAAATTCTATGGCAACCGCACATTTGGCATATTTGCTTTTGCCCGTTTTTTATTTTTTAGCGGACTGGGCAAAAGCAAATGAGCCACTTTTTTGCCCGCGCACCAATGACGATAAAGACACTTAAAAACGTAAATTAGCGAATTCATATAAAGACGAAATGAGTAAAGAAAATTCAATAGACCAGTTAAAGTTTTTCCTAAAGGAAATGTTCCAGTTCAACGCCAACGACCTGGACTTTGGGATATACAGAATATACAATCTAAAACGAAAAGAGATTGAGAACTTCATTGACGGCAAAGACGAGCAATGTCTTGAACCTATCATCAACAAAACGCTTAAACTGGTTAGCAACATTGAAAAACAAGTTGAACTGACAAGCCTGACTGCTTACCTGAAAAAATTCAATCAAGAAAGTTTGGTGAATGACCCTGCCGGAAACTTTGACAAAATACAGCAACTCATCATCAATTTTGGCGACAACGAACAAGAAAAAGAAAGCCTGACGGCTGCACTCACTGCTTCCACTAAAGAGTTCAACATCACTGACGAGATAAAGGACAAAATTTATAACCACATTCTCGGTTATTTTGAAATGTATTACTCCAACGGAGATTTTGGCTACAACAACCGAAGCAGAAATCTTTACAAAGTGCCGTATGAAGCCGACTATGACGGCAACGACACGATGTTTCACTGGAAACACAAAGGCAGTTTATACATCAAAACAGGTAATTCATTTAACGCTATCAAGTTCAAGTTAAAGCATCTTGACAAAGAGTTTGAACTGCGTTTGGAAACAAACGATGACAGCACAAGCGAAGAAGTTGCACGCAACAACAACAAAGACACCAAGCTAAAACATTACAAATTCAACCGCTTTGAAGAAAAGGACGGTATTACACGAATTGTGTTTAACCTTTCTGATTCTTCCACCACCAAAGCCGATTTATTCAAATCCTTGTTCTCAGAAGTTTTCAAGGGCAAAGCGAATTTGGACAACTACCTTTTTGCTGATGACAAACCTGTGTTTAATGACCTGACTGATGATTACGATAAAGTGCAGGACGGCAGTGTAAAAGGCATTGGAGCATTAAGAGTAAACCGAAAAACCCTCCTCAACAAAGTGAATAAAAACTTTGAGCGTGGTAACAAAATTGAAATCATTTCGGAAAACGGACAAGAACGCTTCTCTGATGAAACGCTGGAAACCATTTATAACATTGACCAAAAGCTAAACAGCTTTTACATAGGCAACGACAGCGACTATTTCATACACGAAAACTTGCAGGAGTTTTTAACGCAGGAAAAAGAACGCTACATCAAAAACCATATTCTTAGCGACCTGAAAAGTATTTTGGATGGTAAGTTGGACAACACCACTTTGATTATTGCCAAAGCGTTTGAATTGGTAAGCAGCCGTATTATTGAGTTTTTAAGTGCCATTGAAGAGTTTCAGAAAAAACTCTTTACAATGAAAAAGAAAGTGGTGGAATGCGAATACTGCCTGACCATTGACAACATAGATGAGAAATACTACAAGGAAATTCTTGAAAACAAAGCACAATTGGCTGAATGGGAAAACCTGTTTAGCGTAAAAGTAAAAACGCTTGCCGACATAAAAGCACAGCCCACCTTGGTTTTAGATACCAAATTTTTTAAGCAAAAAGACGGTAGTAATCCCTTTAAAGATAAAATACTGGCAGAGATTGAAAACTTGGATGAAAGAACAAATGGACTTTTGATTAATTCGGAAAATTATCAGGCATTATCAATTTTAGAAGATAAATATCGGGGTAAAATTAAGTGTAACTATATTGACCCTCCATACAATGCAAAATCTTCATCAATCATATATAAAAATCACTTCAAACATTCATCTTGGGCAACGTTTATGTATAACCGTCTGCAAAAAGGTGCTCAATTATTAAATAACCGTGGAATACAAATTACAGCGATTGATGAAAACGAGCATGAAAACTTGGGGTTAATTTAGGATGAAGTATTTCCAAATTATAGTAAGACCTGTGTTTCTGTTATTCATAATCCTGGTGGTATTCAAGGAGATAATTTTGCCTACAGTCACGAATATGCATATTTTGTTTACCCACGCATAAAGCGATTGATAGGCTTGGAGAATAGAGAAGACAATGCTGATGTAAGGAATTTTATGAACACAGCAAAGGGTAACACAACAAATTATCTTCGAACTTCTGGTGCTAATTGCTTCTATCCAGTAATCATAGAAGACGGAGAAGTAATTGGATTTGGTGAAGTATGTGAAGATGTTTTCCACCCTGAAACTAATGTTCAAAATGACGATGGTACAATTTCTGTTTATCCAATTGACGCTGATGGGGTTGAAAGGAAGTGGGTATTTGCCAGACAATCTGTGGAAGAAATTCAGGATGATTTGAGTGTTGAGTTTAATGCACAAAGGGGTGTATATGAAATTATAAGAACAAAGTCAGAGCTTAACTATAAAACTGTTTGGACTGCAAAAAAATATAACGCAAAATCCAATGGGACTTCCTTATTAACCAATATACTTGGTAAAAGCAATAAGTTCTCTTTTCCAAAGTCACTTTATTTAGTTGTTGATTGTATTGATGCTTCTACGCATGACCAAAATGATGCTATCATTTTGGATTACTTCGCTGGTTCAGGAACAAGTGGACATGCAGTCATATTTTCTAACAAGAACAATACTGAATCAAAGAAAAAATATATCCTCGTTGAAATGGGTAAATACTTTGATGATGTTACAAAAGTTAGAATTCAAAAGGTAATTTATTCACTAAATTGGAAAAAAGGCAAACCACTAGATAATGATGGTTCTCAAAAGCACATTTTCAAATATTTTATCTTAGAACAATACGAAGATGTTTTAGATGCCGTTGAACAATTTGAAGGCGAAACTCCGAAGAATCTACCGTTAAAATATCTCTACAAACCCGAAATCAATAAAATCAATAGCACATTAGACCTAAGTAAGCCGTTCGATAATAAAATTAAATACGGTCAGCCTACTAAAGAAGGTTTTGTTGATTTGGTGGATACTTATAATTATTTGCAGGGTTATGAAGTCAAGGGCATCAAAACCTACACCATTGACAAGAAGTATTACAAAGTAGTAGAAACTTCAGACACTTTGGTTATTTGGCGTGATATTGCCTTAGGCGAAGATGACAGCAAAGCCATTAAAGAAATTACAGAGAAATACCCCGAAGCCACACAAATAGAAGTCAATTACGATTTCAACATACTGGCAACGCTAAAAGACAAACAACTGGAAGTTGGCAAAAGGTTGTTGGGACTTACCGTTATTCACGCAGACATTTTTAATCAGTAATCCCGATGGAATTAAAGCTATATCAACATATACGCAAGCATTTCCTGAAGGAGACGATTGATTTATTCGATAAATCCACACAGGAAAAAATTGAAACCTTTGATGCTTCAATAGGCTTGGACGAGAAAATTTTAGATACCGTAAAAAAGTATCTGAAAGCATACAACACTTATCTGGAAGCACAGAAGCAAAACAAAGTTACGCTTCGCTATTATCAGATTTTGGCGATTTACTTTACCGAAGTATTTTTCAGAAACAGAGATAGCAAGGAGTTTGAAGATTTTGCCAAAAGTGCATTGGCTTACTGGATGGCAACAGGAAGCGGAAAGACAATGATAATGCACATCAATGTTTTTCAATTTATAGAACACAACAAAGGTTTTAAAGACCTTGAAATTATCATCACTACTCCAGGAGTAAATCTGATTCACCAACACGAAAGGGAAGTAACACCTTTGGTGGAATACTTGAATAAAATTCACCGCAATAAAATCAGGTTTACCATTGACACCACAAGTGCTTTGCTAAACAAAGCAGATGACTTTTTTGATTTTCCCGACAACAAGAAATATCAACGTTTGATATTAGTGGACGAAGCCCACATTGGTTTAGGGACAAGCCAAAAAGACGATGAAGGTGAGTTTTTGAAATTGCGGAGAAGGCTAAATATCAAACACAGTTTTCTGTTTGAGTATTCGGCAACCTTCCACAACCTTGACAGCAAACTGGAAAACGAATACAGCAAGTCAATCATTTACGATTACAACTTCAACCTTTTTTATCGTGATGGTTATGGTAAAGACTTTTACTTCGAGAAAATAAATGCCGATGTATTGCTCAACGGCAGTTTGGATGACAACCTTGCCTTGAACCTGAAAGTGATTGAAGAAAAGTTAGATGTATTCAACAAACTGGATTACTCCGACATTAAAGACCTTTTTTCGGCAACAACATTTCCTGACCGCCCGCTAATTGCCTTTATGGGTAACACCGTAAACGACAAAAAAGATGAAGGAAAAAAAGGCGATGATGAACTTTCAGATATTTCAAAAATTGTGGACTATCTCGCCAAACTTTCAGAAACGGAAAGAGTGAAGTTTAAAAATGTATTCAACAACGATTACAAAGGGAAACTTCGCCTGACAAGGAACACACAGGCTGACGATGAAATTCTACTTTCCTACGGGACAGGAGACTATTGGGGAATTATCAACGTGGGTAATGGCTTAAACTTTATCAATGACTACAAAGGCGACAATGTAGAGAAAGTAACCAGCACTTCGGTTGTCATCACTAATATTGAAAAATACCTTTTTGAGAATATCGACAAGCCACAATCACCCATCAATGTGTTGATTGGTAGTAGAAAGTTTGCTGAAGGTTGGAACTGTTTCCGTGTTTCAGTAATCGGACTAATTAACTTAGGTAAAACCAAAGGCAATAAAATTATTCAGATTTTTGGTCGTGGCGTTCGTTTGAAAGGATTAAAAAATGATGGTAAGCGGAAAGACCTGAACCATATTGAAGATTATTTTTCGCTTACAAATTCCGAATTTGACAAATTGAAAAGATTAGAAACGCTTTGTGTATTCAGTTTGCAAAGAAGTTACCTTGAAACATTTACAGAAGCCGTAAGCAGCGAATTAGAAATTACAAAAACATTTGACATAAGAGTAAAGCCGAGCATTATAAAATTAAATTCAGGTGATACAAATTTTGATAGTTACAAAAAGGATTTAAAGATTTTCAAACTTTCCAAAACTTTTGTTGATGTGAAAAGAGTTTTACTCTATCCCAATGATAAAAAGGTAGAGTATGAATTTGTCTTGGACGGAAAGCATCATAAATCTACAATCAACAATTTCAGTTTCAGTTTGGATTATCGAACAAACCGAAATGAAGAAGGAAAAAACATCAGAAACTCTTTAAAGCAGGCAAATGATAGCTATTCAGCTTTCATTAACTATCAGCCATTTACCAAGACAATTACTGAACAAGCAGACGAATCCAATATTAGTTTATACAAAGCTGGTCCAACACTTTCTGAAATCAATATTGATGATGTGTTGATATATATTGATGAAATCAGATATAAAGACGAATTGCCTGAATTGGACTTTGACTTTACCGAGAATGTGAACACCAAAATCGGAGAAGAATTTGTAAAGAAAGTCCGCAATAAAATTAACTGGCATCTAAACAGTAGTATCTATCAATACGAAGAAGAACTGAAACAAAGCACAAGTGAAATCAAAGGAGATTTTATTGATAAATATACATTGTTGAAGTCTTTCAAACTATCTAAGAAAGTTGGAGCAACTACAAAACAAAAGACAGAGAAAGAAATTAATCAGGAGATTGCAGACTTTACAAAAACCATTCGTGATATTGAAAACGCTTTAATCATAGACAAAATCGGGAACCATATTTATGAACCTTTACTTCGAGAAAATAACCTGGTTTTAAAAGATGATGTAAAACTTACCCCAGACAAACTCAATGACGGTGAAAAGAAATTCGTAAAAGATTTTGCAGCCTACATAAAAGACAAACCCGAAAAGTTCAAAGACTTTAATGTTTACCTGATGCGAAATGTTGAATCGCTAAAATCAATCGGTATTTATCTAAATGACGATTCAGAAGTTTTTTATCCTGACTTCATAATGTGGCTAATTGGTAAAGAGAAAGTTTACATCAACTTCATTGACCCGAAAGGACAAATGGGAACAAAGGACTTTGCAACCGAACAATACAAAGAGAAAGTTACCATAGCAGACAAAGCAACGAACCCGACTTTACCGAACATTGAAAAGGAACTGAAACGAATTCACAAAAAAGACTTTTCACTTAACTCATTCATCTTGCTTCGTGACAGTTCAGAACTCGGTAAACTCGCAAAAGCAGACTGGAAAAAAGATAATATGATTGCCAAGAACATTCTCCGACTCGACTGGCACAAACTGGACGAGAAAGAAAACAATGCAGACCAAGATAAATTAGTTAACAGCAAAACGTATTTGGATTGGATATTAGAAAAGACAATATAAGCCCACGCTATTTGCAAGCACATTGCCAAAGCCAACCCAAAAGAAAATGATATTAAAAAAAATGCCCCACCGCACGACAAAAAGACAATGAAAATGACAGCAACAAATAGACCTACAAACCACGGCAGACAAGGAAGCACTGGTGGTAACAGCGGTTTTGCGTCATGCGGGGTGAAGTGGTTAAATTTAAGTTCAGTTTTTCAAATCAACTTTAGTGCTGGGTTGACAGTTTGGTGCTCCGAAATCCGCTTCTTCGCAAAGCCACGAAACGTTAAACGAATGTGAAGACATAATTATACAGAGACAAAAAATATAAAAAAGAAAGAGAAAACTAATTTTGACAGATGAACACCGGTAGAAAAGCGATTCAACAAACGAACAAGTAATAATCCTGTACCTGAATATAACGGGTTATGAATGCGAAAGTTTGCAAAACATTCGCAGCTGAAAATTAAAATTCTTGAGGGTTAATAATATAACGAATAACTGTGTAAACGAACACGTGTATCGCACATTCATTCCAAATTTATTTTGTCTTAAAAACACTTTTCGCTCACACTGTTACTCAAACCTACACTAATATCACCGCTTCCACCCGGCATCACTCTTAAATTTGCTGAAGTACACCACAATGTCGGCTTCGGATTTAAACTTTGTAAAATATATTTTCCAGTCCGCGTCGCTTTTGTATTTGCTGAAGTACCAAATTCCGCTGTAGGGCTTTGCATCGCTCTTAAACTTTGTTTCATACACGATCAGCTGAGCGTCACTTTTAAACTCCGTCACATAAATAATTTTATCCGCATCGCTCTTGTACTGTGTAATGTAAACGACCTGGGCACCGGAAATTTTACAGGAAAACATAATAAACAAAAGGCTTAGCAATGTTTTCATGATGTAAAGATAGTTAATATGGGTTTTATTAACCCGATGTACCTGATTATAAATCCGGCAAGTGAATAAAATTAGTTATGAGTGCGAGTGTTTGCAAGCTCATCTCAGTAGAATATAAAGAGCATTTACTCTTGCTTAACTCCCCCTCGACCCAGCACCACTTTCATCACTTTTATAGCTTTGCTTTCTTCAGATAATATTTTTAGAAAATAAATTCCTGCACTGAAGTCGCCCACATCGAATTCAAACTCCTTTCCGTTCAAATCAGAATACTGCAGGATGATTTTTCCGAAAATATCCGTGAGCAGAAATTTAGCATTGATGAGATTTGTTTCAGAGCTAAGTTGAACTTTATCCATGGCAGGATTGGGGTAGATAATTATTTCCGTAGTTTTATTTGAAGTGTAAACATTTAATCCTGTCGTGTTGCCGCATACAGCTCCGACAAAAACCGGCACATGACTGTCGGTGATATTACCAATGCCCAACTGTCCGGATGAATTGCCTCCCCAGGTCCATACTGTTCCGTCAAGTTTCATCGCCATCGCATGAATTGGTCCGCCGGAAATTTCAACTACCGAATCGAGTCCGATGGGAATGAGCGGTATGTTGCTTGAACTTATCATTCCGTTTCCTAACTGTCCGTTGCCGTTCCCTCCCCAGACACGCACACTATAG
The DNA here is from genome assembly GCA_003389385.1 of Bacteroidota bacterium. Lineage (GTDB taxonomy): Bacteria > Bacteroidota > Bacteroidia > AKYH767-A > 2013-40CM-41-45 > QQVM01. The sequence goes on along the minus strand of QQVM01000010.1, from coordinate 86,562 downwards.
TCGCGTTTGATGGCATAGGAAGCGAAACCACTCGCAGCGATGCTGATTACTTCATTGAGCCCGGAAACCTGTACAGGAATATTACTGCTGGTAAATGTCCCGTTGCCCAGCTGACCCGTGGTGTTTTGTCCCCAAGACCATACTGTGCTGTCGCTTCTGATTGCGAGGGTGTGACGAAATCCTCCCGCAATTTTTATCACACCGCTGATTGCTGTCAGCTGAACCGGTACAGGACTTGAAATTAATGTTCCATCTCCTAACTGCCCGACGTGATTGCGCCCCCATGCCCAGACTGTTCCGTCTGACTTCAGGGCGAATGACTGAAATTCTCCTGCGGCAATTTCAATTATATTGCTCAAAGTGCTGATCTGAATTGGCACATTGTAGTCATTAGTGCTGCCGTCACCCAGCTGTCCGTAGCTGTTGTTTCCCCATGCCCATACGCTGCCATCATGTTTCAGTGCAAGACTGTGATATTGTCCGGCTGCAATTTGCTTTACTTCGGATAAGCCAGCGATCATCACCGGAACATTTCTGTCTGTGTTCGCTCCGTCACCCAGTTGTCCACTCGCATTGTATCCCCATGACCAGATCATGCTGTCCTTGTCGAGCGACAGGGTGTGGTCTCCTCCACCTGCAATTGCCACAATGCCCGTAAGCGAACTCACAAATACTGGAAGAGAACTGCTTGCATTGCTTCCGTTTCCGAGTGAGCCGTAATAGTTATATCCCCAGGAGGAAACCAGGCTGTCTCTGCAAATAATGTACGACTGTCCGCCGCCCGCAGAACCACTTGCGGAAATCCGCTGGGCAAAAGATTGTACATTCAGCTGTAAAAATAAAAACACAAGGAAGTGTCGGGCCAAGATTGAATTTATGCTCTCGATTAAATTATTTTTCATACTAAGATTCTGGAATTTTAGGAGTATGAATTGGCAACAACGGACAGCGGAAATTTGTCCAATCATCTGCGAAAATAAGAATTGTTCATGGCAACAATCCGATGAATTGCTTTTTAACAATCCGTCTCTACTACTTTAGTACTACTTTATTCTAATACTTTGGATTGATTTTTCAATCTGCATTTGGTCCCTAGGCGATTTATGTCAATACACCATCTATATTTATCACTGTGTTTTCATTCATAGTTGAGTCTTTACTACTGTAGTTCCAATTTTACTTCTGATAGATTTTAGAACTTTTCCTTTAAACCCGGACATGACGCAGCATGTCCGGGTTTGTTATTTTAATGCAACGACTGGTTTATTTGATGGAGGGGTTAAAAAAACTGTTCTTTTCTTCCCCCCGCGTCTTCGGAAGCTCGCAGAGCGCAAGCAGGAAACTATTCGTGCCTCGCACCCTTCTGAACTTTGAAAATATGAAACACCGCGGGAAAAAGTGCGTCCATGCTTTCCATCGCCCCTCGGGTAGAGCCGGGAAGAGTGAGTACAAGCGAGTTTCCAGACATTCCGGCGATGCCGCGTGATAACATTGAGTATGGTGTGCGCGCTTGTCCGTAAGCTCTGGCAGCTTCCATGATGCCGGGTATCTCGCGGTCTAACATTTCACTGAGTGATTCAGGTGTGCTGTCTCTTCCGGAAAGTCCTGTGCCTCCTGTATATATGATCAGCTGCATGCCCTTGCTTTTCATTTCCTCAAGCTTGGATTTGATTTGTACCGGCTCATCAGGAATAATATGATAATCGAAGTGATTCATCTTATAATGCTTCAGCTTTTCAATGATGGCCTTGCCTGCACTGTCTTCTTTCTTTCCCGCCGACACACTGTCGGAGCAAACAATGACCGCTGCCCTGAGATCTGACAATGGAAGATCTTTGTAATCAGACTTCCCTCCTTTTTTCTCGATCAGTTTAATGTTTGCGATTTCTATTCCCTTATCAATAGGCTTGAGCATATCATACATGGTAAGCGCCACCACCGAAGCCCCATGCATGGCTTCCACTTCCACTCCGGTTTTGTAAATGGTATGCACTTCCACTAAAATCTTCACTTCCAGCCCTTCGGTCTCAAAGCTCACTTGTGTAAATTCAACAGGCATAGGATGACAATCAGGAATCATCTCTGCGGTTTTCTTTACGGCGAACAGGCCGGCAGTCTTTGCCATCTCAAAAACATTTCCCTTTGGAACACGGTTATTCATCAGTGCTTCCATCGCTTCTTTACTGCTCAGCTTCAGTACCGCTCCTGCAATCGCTTTTCTCAGCGTGCTGTGCTTATGTGTGATGTTGATCATATCAGGATTTGAGGCTCGCTTCGTTTTCTTTCTTCCAAACGTGTGAATCGTCTGCGAATATTTCTTTTCCCCAGACAGGCACCTCAGATTTTATTCTTTCAACTATTTCTTTGCAGGCGCTTACCGCAGCCTCACGATGTGCGGATGAAGTGAATACAAAAAGGCAAATTCCTCCTGCGGGAACTTTTCCAAGGCTGTGATAAATGTGCATACAGGTCAGGGGATATTTTTCAAAAGCCTCTTCCCTGATTTTATGAAACACTTCCTCCGCCATGTTTTCATAGCAGGAATATTCAATCGCCTCTACAGCTTTCCCATCGATTTCATCCGCGCGAACCTGTCCCAAAAAAATACTGTGGGCTCCTATGTTTTTTTTCTTGCTGTGCTTTTCTATGCTTTCAGCAATGAAACCCGCGTTGATAGGCCCCTCCACAAATACTTTTCCCTTACTCATTTGATTTTCTCTTTTGATATTCCTCCCATTCACTCATGCCTCCCTGCAAACTGTAAATCTCCTTGTCCGGAAATTCTCTGAGCAGTTTTTTAACTACGGGCCTGCTGCTGATTCCTTTGTTGCAGATGACAACAATCTTGCTTTTGTTCTCCGCTTTTCTGATTCTTTGTGCGATTTCTTCAGGAGCCATCCTTTCCGTGTTCTTCACGGGTATTCCACCGCTTCTCATGTCGGCAAGAAGCACATCACCATTTTTCATCATGCTATCGAGAGTCGCGCTGTCAATCTCAGGAATAACTAATATATCTCCTTCGCAAAAAGCCGGGTAGTCCTTTACCCTGAGCTCCTCCGAATTTTTTGGCTGATCGTCAGGTGCCTTATCGCTGCGCACAAAATTCAATGTGTTGCTTTGCAAATTTTCTGCGTTAATCGTATAAAGTTTGCCACGCAGGCATTCGTCCGTTTTTCCTGTCAGTATTTTAATCACTTCTATCGCCTGCATCAATCCGATGATTCCGGGTACAACTCCGATTACTCCGGAACTCTTGCAGTCGGATACGCTTTCAGGTTTGGGCGGCTTAGGAAACAAACATCGGTATGAAGGACCGTACACTCCTGCTTTGTTTTTCAGGTTGAAGGTGCTCATTTGTCCTTCGCTCATGTAGACGGATCCGTAAACCCAAGGTGTTCCAAGTATTTCACATGCATCATTGATCAGGTAGCGTGCAGGGAAATTATCCGTGCAGTCCAAAACCACATCCGCATCCTTCAGAAGCTCAATGGCATTCTGTGCCGTCAGGAATTCATTCACATATACCACATAGATTTCTGAATTCATTTTTTTTAACCGGTGCGCCGCAGTGGCTGCTTTGTGAAAGCCGGTTTCTTCTTCCTGATAAAGCACCTGCCTGTGCAGGTTGCTCAGCTCGATAATGTCTCCGTCTATGATCAGAATATTACCGACTCCTGCTGCGGCAAGATACATCAGGGCCGGACATGCGAGTCCGCCGGCCCCAACCACAGCTACTTTTGAATTGAATAGCTTTCTCTGGGCATCGGTTCCAAAACCCGGCAAAATCATCTGCCTTTCGTATCTGATAAACTCCTGGCTCATATCATCCTCCGGAGAATGGTGGCATGATGGCAATTTCTTCATCGCCGCTCAATGCCTTTTTCTCATTTACAATATTCCGGTTTACTGCCAACAGAAAACTGTGATTCTTTAGCTCCGGAAATTTCTCCAACAATAAATTCCTGAGCATCTCAGTATCCGAGGGTATCTTTATATTATCCACTTGTGTTCCGGTAATCTCGGCGATCTTTCCGTATGATTGAATTGCTCTACTCATGATGCCTTTTGTTCCACTTTTGAAAGATCAAAGGGTGTATTTATATTATCAAATATATGAAATGAATATTTATCGTGAGGCACCAGAAGAAGCTGGGTCTTGCATTTTTTCAATATGTCCTGCAATTTATAGATTCCCTTATTCAGACAGTCGGCCATCACCTGCAAATTCGACTTATCATATATGGCTATCAATGGTTCCAATTTTCCCATATAAACCGGAACCGTATTGAATCCTGGTTTTGAATTCTGAATCAGGTACCTGAGGAACTCCACGCTGATGAATGGCACATCGCAGCTTAAGACTAATAATTTTTGTGCCTGAGTCTGATTAAGAACCGAACATATTCCTCCGAGCGGACCTGCTCCTTTTACTTCATCATAAATTACTTTATATCCTGTTTTCTCAAATTCTTTTTCATTTGCAGAAATGAAAATCTCGTTTGTTACCTGCTTCATTGCATCCACAACATGTTCCAGCATGGTTTTTTCACCAAGTATAATCCAGGCCTTGGTCTGTCCCATCCTGGAACTTTTCCCTCCGGAGAGAATCACACCGTTGATATTGGCCGATGGTTTCATCATACAGAGAGCAGTTTGAAGCAGGCTATTACAAGAACAAATGCAAGAAATCTTTTAAGCATGACATTATTAAACTTGTTCACTCCGTAGTAAGCGCCAAGCGCACCTCCGGCAAATGCTACCAAGACCATGTATACCATCTGCGAATCAAACTGTACTCCGGTTTTAATCTGTCCTGCAAGACCAGAGAGTGAATTGACAAAAATGAACAAAGCGGAAACTCCCGCGGTCTCCTTCATCCTTGCATAGTGAAGCAGAACTATCAACGGACTCAGGATGATTCCACCGCCAATGCCGATTAGTCCGGATAAAAATCCTATTCCTGCTCCAATCACTACGCTCAAAGTCATGTTTGCATCACGTAAGCCCTCAGGATCCTTTCCAAAAAAACCGAAGAGGCGCATGATTGGAAATATTAGCAGTATGCCGAGGATTTTCTTATACAAATTCGCATCCACCTCTATCGTTCCGCCTAGAAAGGCCATTGGCACGGATGCAATTGCAAAGGGCAGAAATAGTTTCCACTTAAAATAACCAGCCCTGTAATATTGAAGAAACGCGACAAGTGAAACGAACACGTTTAACATGAGAGCCGTTGGTTTCATTACCGTGGTACTGAATCCGAATATCACCATTAAGGCAAGGTATCCGCTGGCTCCTCCGTGTCCTACAGAGGCATATAAAAATGCGACAGCAAAAAGCAGTGGAATAAAGATCGGTATCAGTTGTTCGCTCATTTCAAATCGGTCATAATAAATCCTTCATCGCTCAGTATTCTGTGCCTGCTTTCCTCATCCTGATTCGCTCCGGGATAAGGCAGCTTGTGCACCTCAACCCAGTCTCCTGCCTGGACATATTCCGCATCGGGCTCCAGATATACAAAACAATCTGCCATTGCGAATGAATTCATCTTATAAGACTCTTGTCCTTCCATTATCAGCACTTTGTCATCAATGAACTTTCCCTTCAGGTAGTTTGCCAATCCTTTCTTCTTTCGAAAATCATTGTAGAGTTTTCGCTTCTCTTTCTTCAAGCCCGGATTGCTGAACCCCGCCATCTTTCTTAAGGAAGGATAAACATATTCATAGAAGCAGGTCATCACCGATGCAGGATTTCCCGGCAAGGCAAAAATCAATGTACTTCTGTACTTTCCAAACCAAATTGGCTTGCCGGGCTTTTGCCTGATCTTGTAAAATATATTTTCAATGTTTTCTTTCTCCAACAATACTCTCACGAAATCGTAATCACCCACGGAAATACCTCCGGTGAGGATAATCACATCTGAATTCCCGACTCTTTCAAACAATACCCTGCTGATGTTTTCGAAATCATCCCTGAGCACTTCACAACTCATTGGCTTCATACCCATGCTTTGCAAGGCGGAATAAAGCGCATAGGAGTTGGATTCATAAACCTCTCCCTCTGCTAATTCATTGCCGGGCTTTTGCAATTCGGAGCCGGTTACTATCACAGAGATTCGTGGTTGTGAATAGGTCTTCAATTTTTGAATTCCTATGCCTGCGAGAAATCCCAGGCAAGCAGGATTGAGATATGTTCCTCGAGTCAGTGCGATCTCGCCTTTCCTGATTTGAGATCCTTCGGCGCGAATGTTTGCTCCGAATTTATATCCTTCGGTTTCGATTCTGATTCTGCCACTTTCTCTATGTACTCTTTCTTGTTCCACAACAGAATCTGCATCATCCGGAACTTTTGCACCGGTAAATATTCTGACCGCACACCCTTCTTCCATTGTGCCCCGAAACACACCGCCGGCAGGTATTTCATCCATGAGTTCAAGTATTCCTTTATCAAGATCTTTGAAACGTATCGCATATCCGTCCATGGCGCTCTGCCTGAAAGGTGGCATGTTGACGGGAGAATGAATGTCCTCGGCCAATATCATTCCGGTCGAGTGCATCAAATCTGTTTCAGCAGCAGGAAGCAATGACACATTATGCAAGAGAAGCTTTCTGGCCTCTTCGACACTCACCATGTATTTGTCTTCCTTTGTCATCCGCCTATTCTTACCATGCTTCTGTTCTCTATGCTTTTAACCTTATCCATTTGATCCAGATTTAGCAGCTGCCCGCCTCTTTCTTTTTCTTTTCTCAACACATTTTCCCTGATGAGCGGTAATATATCTTCTCCTGTTCTCAAAGCTGAAAGCAAATCCGTTTCTCCCTTAGAGAAAAGACAATTCTTCATTTTACCGTCTGCGGTCAACCTTAGTCTGTTGCAGTTCCCGCAGAATGGCTCAGTCATGGTGCTGATTAATGCAAACGTCCCTTCGTGTCCGATAACCTTAAACTTTTTTGCCGTGTCATGTGGTCCGTCAAGAAGTTTTACATAGTCAAAAGAGGCAGATATTCTGTCCAGGGCCTCCTGATGACTTAACACTTTTTCTGCATCCCATTTGTTTCCGCTGAAAGGCATATATTCAATAAAGCGAATGTGTAGTGGATAATTGCGTGTAAGCTCAATGAAGTCCTCCAGTTCGTGATCGTTCACTCCCTTCATTAGTACAGCATTTACTTTTACATGGAATCCGCTTTTCGTAAAGTCTAAGATATTTCTAAATACCGTTTCGAAATGATCTCTCTGGGTGATTTGGCGGAATAAATTTTTATCCAGAGAGTCAAGGCTGATGTTTACCGAATGAATGCCGCACTTTTTTAAGACGTTTTTGAATTCTCCTGCCAGGTATCCGTTTGTGGTAATAGCAAGTTCAACAGGCAGTGTTGACAGACTCTCAAGTATCTGCTTCGCATCATTTCTCACCAGGGGCTCCCCTCCTGTGAGTCTTATTTTTTTTACCCCTTCCCTGACAAAAACTTTTGCTATCTGAAAGATTTCATCTGCTCTCATGAGTTTTTCGTGCGGACTGAACTGCATTTGCTCTGAAGGCATGCAGTATCTGCAGCGAAAATTACAACGATCTGTCAGTGAGATTCGCAGATAATCATGTATTCTATTGAATTTGTCCTTCAACATATTGCACAAAGATTGGCCGGCTGTTATCAGGATTGAGATTCACTTTCATCCCCCTTTACTCCTTTTTTGAATTCGTGAATTCCTTGCCCTATTCCCTTCATCAATTTAGGGATTTTTGTGCCGCCAAACAAAATTAGCACAATCAAAGCGATTATTAGTATTTCCTTTATTCCGAACATCATCAAAATCAGATTGTTTTCCATTTCAAATTACTCTCAATTTCATGGTTTGCTTAAATTCTTCCTGTACGTATAGCTCCAGCAGTTCAAGAGCTTTTCCGTAAAATGATCCCAGATCAATGTGTTTCGTTTTCTCAACAAATTTGATTTGAAACTCACTCATATGATCATTTAAAAACTCAGTGTATGCAGATTCGCAGATGTCTCTTTTTTCCTGGTCATCTGCAAGCGCAGCCTTCAAACATAACAAGGACAGGAATTCGAGTTCGTAGCTAAGTGAATCCGGGGCATCTCCAGAGCGGGATTTAAGGCCGAAGGCATTGTAAAATGCACTTACATCGGCAATTGCATCCAATTTGCTGCTGCAAAAACTTTCGTTCAACGGAAGTCGTCCTTGAACAAAAAACACTGAATAGTCTTTTTGAATTTCTTCCGTGGACTTTATGTCTTCCAGGTTCTCGAGCAAAGAATGTCGCCTTGTATTTCCGGAGGTTTTATTCTTCAGTTCGCCGGCAAGATTGCTCACTTTGTCAAGCACCTTGTCTTCCGGATATGCAAAACACATGCTCAATAACTTCCAATAGTCTGCTTTGTGGAGAAGTTCGTTTTGATTGTTATCCATAGTTTTCATTTTTTTAGCTCCAGCGTGTACCACACTGAGTAGCTTTTCTTGGCTCCGATATTTTCTGCATTGCCATCCCAAACGGCGAATGCCATTTTCGTCTTATCCCTGATTGGTGCATCATTTTTATCTGCGCTGTTGATTGGCCTGACAAAAAGAACGGTCCATTGATTGTCTGCCCAATATCCCCATGCACTTGCTTCCTGCATTTCCTGAGTAGCCAGTGTACCATATCCCTCCGCACTTGTTTCTTCACATGGCTCTTTGCGGATTATCATTGACATTGGATTTCCCGCATATGCTCCGTGCATGTAATTCTTTGCATCAGAAATAACAAGCTGGCTTGCGCTTACATCGCGCGCGAATGCCGCTTTGGATCCGTCACCATAACGTTCAAGCAAGGGATAAATGTCTGTCCAATAATTTGGATAAGCATCTATTACATCCCGGAATCCTTTTTCACAGTCGTCCTGCCAGATGGCCTTCCAATGAAGAATGTGCACTCTTCCTTTCTTGTTGCCCATCATGAAATTCGGAACGGTGTCTGGATTCATGGGAAATTGTATTCCAACCTGGTCGCAGAATTTGTCAGCATCCACAATTGCATCCCTTGAGCTGTCTTTCCATTGCAGCATGAATCCTATGTGGGTGTTATTGTAAATGCTTTTCACACTGAGACTGTTCACAGATGATTTTTGCAACATGGGCTGAGTGATATTCTGCGGAAGCAGCGGTATCGTAGCCACGGGTGCATGCAACCAGTTTGGATTGTCAAGATTACGGCTGCTGATTTCGTTGCTCACCTGGATAGACTGAACAATCACCGGTTGTGCGCTGGCTGTGGTAAATATTCCTGCAAGCAACAGAATAAAAATATATTGGTGGATTTTCATGGCTATTATATTTTTTTCATTTTATATCATGGGGTGTTGTGCCTGTAAGCTTCCTGCTTTTCATCGTAGTAAGGTCTTACGAAAACCGGTTCTGTATGTGGAACCTTGGTCACAACTTCGTTTTTATCGTTATACCCCACAGCAAAGTCACCTTCTGATTTGAACTTGTGTACGATCTTCGGAGTGTTTCCAAACATCAGGAATGCTGACAATAGCTCTTTGTCGTCCTTGGCTGTTTTGTAGGTTTTAATTGCTTCATCAACTCCGGGTCCGAACATTTGGTTGAGGAATTCTTTAGGCACATGGACTGGAGGAATGTAATACACGTTTGGCTCGGTGCCGTATTGCGGATATAGCGGAAGAGCAACTTTTTTAATTCTTACCAGATAATCTAAAGGATTGTCTGCGCGCTCCTCGCCCGGTTTGCTCAGGAATCCCTGCATTCTGATTTTTCCGATGCAGGTTGTTACACAACGAGGCTGCTCGCCTTGTTCTACAAGTGGATAACAACCGATGCACTTTTCAGATACACGGGTAACCATGTTGTAAAATGTTTTCTTGTAAGGACAGGCCTTCACACACTCCTTGTATCCGCGGCAACGCGACTCATCTATTAGCACTATTCCGTCTTCAGGCCTTTTGTATATGGCTTTTCTTGGACAAGCGGCAAGGCAACCGGGATATGTACAGTGATTGCAGATTCTGGCCAGATAAAACATCCAGATATCGTGAATGCCGTTGAAGAATGCACCCTTCTCTACAATGCCGGAACACTCGTCTTCTCCAATATTAGGATAAGCGTAGTCTCTTTCTTCAGGTCTCCAGCCTTTCGCATTCTCTCCTCTCGGAGCATCTTCGAAGATTGTTTTTCCTGTATATGCTCCGGTAGTCTTATCCCAGCTTTGGTCGCTCATGTCTTTCATGAGATTCATGTCCCACTTCATTGGATAGCTTCCGTAGGGCTTTGTCTCCACATTGTTCCAGAACATCGTCTCCTGGCCCTTTCCGCTGGTCCATGTTGTTTTACAAGCGACTGTGCAGGTCTGACAAGCGATACACTTGTTCGTGTCGAAGACATACGCGATCTGTTTCTGAGGTCGGCTGTCCTCATAAGGGTATTTCATTTCCCTTTTTAATTGCCAGTTTTTTACTTGTGCCATATTGTTTTTTTGTTCTTGTGATGCATCATCACAGTTTTACAAATCCTCCTTTTAAATACCTTTTGAAGTCATCATTTTCATAAGTGGGCCTCATCATCTTTTGAACGCCTTCCCAGTTTCCGTTTCCGTCAACTCCGCCTTTCTCTGCCAGAGAGATCTTGACAAATGACTCTCTCGGTGCCCCGGTCGCACCGTGTACATCCAGCTCAAAACCTTTGTCTATCACCTGTCCGGCAATATTCTTTCTTACAAGTGAATCTGTCATAAGAGTCGGCTTTAACCATGCGCGTGTACAACTCTGGTGCGAACCGCGGCGGAACATAGCCTGATAATTTGTTTTCGGGTTCTTAGCCAATCCGGTAGGATTGGATTTAGAGCCTGCCACAGAACCGTAAGTGGAGCCATATGCATTATGCCACATCCTTGTCACACCGCGTGGCGTTCCTGGATAATATCTTGCGCGGCACAACAGCCGCGAAAGCTCATACTCACTTCCTCCAATTTTTTTCTGCCAACCCCGGAATGGTCTGTCTTCAGGATCTGCGTCTATATATACATAATCCCCGTCTTCAACTCCCAGCTCCTTCGCATCAAGTGGGTTTATGTCAACATACAGCTCTGCAACAAAAGGATTTCTCTTGTCTTTGCGGTGCATGTCTCCGAAAGGACCAAACCAAACTGCTACTATGTCTGTGTCAACCGGTGTAGTGTGTGCACCGTGTCTGTACTTTGGAGTATGGAAGATGAACTTGAAGTCTTTGTCGGTTTTTGTCAGCGGATGCGTGGTCTTATTGAGTTCAGACCAAGGCTTCACCACATTCCTTCCCTGCCTGATGTCGGTTGACAAATTATCCTTGCTGACACCATATTTTTCAGGTGAATCAGGCTTAATGCTCGGATGCGGCTTGGATACGATCACATTGGGCTCATAGTAGGTGGAATCAACCGGCTCCCTGTGTACTGGCAGATTTTCACCTGCTTCAATAAATTCTTTTTCGTGTCTGTAAAATTCCAGACGACCTGATTTGGTGTACCACTGCTTGCCTTCATTTGCCTGCTCGTGCCCTACATATTTTGGATATGTGCGTGTCATCATCAGTGCCGGAATTCCTTTCTTAGCTTTTTCCTCAAGCGCCAACACATTGTATCCCTTGGTCATGTTGGAGGTATTAAATATTCTCTGCAGATAAACTTCCGGTTTGCCGTCGTGCACAAACTTGAAGTAGTCGTGGAATCTGTTGTCTCCAGTCACCTTGCCCAGCGCGGAACTGATGCCTGCAAGTACCTCAATGTCTCCTCTGGTCTCGTAAATTCTTTGCATTGGGGTGCGGGGGAAGATGTATAGGAATGGATTGGTGACCGACATCGTTGCGTCTGGCGCTTTAAATTCAGCCCATGAGTCAACCGCGTAAACTATGTCAGCGTATTCGCATGATCCTGTCCACCACCACTCAGCAACACCGATAAACTCAACCTTAGGGTAGGCGTTGACCACATTTTCATAGTGCCCCTTTGCATTAGCCAGAAGCGAGTTTCCGTTTGACACTATAATGCATTTGGTTGGCGTCGGCATATGTGACTTACCTGTTAAAACTTTTTCTCCAACTCTCAGAATTCTGTCTGTGTTGTTGAAGAAATGCGCTGATTCATAGCTCACATACTTTTTAATTTCAGCAGGCTTGGTTTCGTCAAGTTGTATGTTGAAAGGATTCTCCATTATATATGTCCCTATGCCGCTAAAGAATCCGCCACGATAGTTTCCTGCATAACTTCCTACATTTCCTCCTACTCTGCCAATGTTTTTAGTCAGTGCTGCAAGAAGAAGTACTGTCCGGTCTTTTAAGTCATTATTGAAAAACTGGTTGGGGCCCATTCCCATTGCGAAAAGGGTCTTACCCTGATTAGCGGCAATGTCTCTTGCAATTTGGCGAATGCCATTCTCCGGCGCCCATGTCATTTCGCTGACGGTCTTCGGATCGTAGTTTTCTGTTACGTATTGTTTGATCAGATCAAACACAGGCCTTACTTCCACTTGCTTACCATCAAGAGTTGTCACGGTGAACTTTCCCTCTAATGCAGGTGAAATGTTCTTCGAATCAATTTTATCTCCGATATCATCTCTGCTGATTGCTGCGAATGTGTTGCTCTTTTGATCCCACACGGTGAAATCTCCCCACTCTTTTCTTAATTTTTCTGTGATGAATGGATGCCCTTGCTTAGTTGCCGGAGAAGGTTTCTCTCCATCTTTAAGAACTTTGATGTAGCCACTCAAATCTTGATTTTGATACCCGCTGATTACATCTTCCGGCTTCAGCAATTCCTGTGTGTCCATTCTGACAAGCAATGGCATGTCTGTGAATTTCTTCACGTAGTCTGAATCAAACAGACTCTCGCTTATGATTACATTGATGAATCCGAGCGCGAGAGCCGGTGTGACGCCGGGACGAACAATCAGCGCATTGTCAGCCTTGTTGGATGTTGCGCTGTACTCACATGCAATTACCGTCACTTTTGCTCCTTTGATTCTTGCTTCTGTCAGCCAGTGACTGTCGGGCATCTTGGTAGTAATCCAGTTCATTCCCCAAACCACGATGTGGTTGGTGTGCTCTGTACAAACAAGATCAAAGTCTACAGTTTGCTGGCCTGTTACCATAGGATGTCCTGGCGGCAGATCTGTATGCCATGCATAACTGTCCCATCCTCTTGATCCTTTTGCTTCATCAGGACCTACTCCCCTGATTTTTGAGTCAAGCAGAGCAAGTGAGTTCGCAAGCCTTGTCATTCCGAAAATTCTTGTGACACCAAGTGCAGACATTCCTCCTCTCAGCTTCAGAGTTTGTGTTCCGCTTTCTTTGGTCGCTTCAACCATGAGTGGATCATATCCCTGATCAGTCAGAAGCTTGATTCCCTTTTTTCCTGAATACATCCTTGCTATATTTTCCAAAGCGCGCGCTGAGTATTCGTAAGCTTCATCCCATGTAATTTTTACATAAGAGTCCTTTCCTCTTTGCATGTATTCCTCCGGAATGCGTCCGTCCTTTCCGCGTGGATATCCGTCCTTAATCCACTTTAAATATCCTTCGCGGATCACCGGATATTTAACTCTGCGGTCTCCATAAAATCTTCTTGATAGTGCGAGACCTTTCTGGCAACAACGTGGCTCCCATCTTGGGGAGGCTTTGTTACCATATATGTCCTCAGCTTCTGAAAATCCAAAGCTTGGTGCAATCCGGACAACTGTATTGTTTTTTACATGCGCCTTCAGCAAACAATTGTGCGTGTCATTGGGCGCACATAGAAATGTGAACTCACTATCATAACTCCAAAGGTCGCGGTAGGTTTTTTCCCAATCGCGAGCAGGATATGACAACAGTGGATTCTTCACATCAGTAGGATCAAAAAAAGCAAATGTGCTTCCGAATCCGTCGAGTGAAAGATGCGATAATGCCACAGTGCCCAATCCTGAAAGGGCAACCTGGTTGATGAATTTCCTTCTCTTCATGGTGATTATTTTAAATCAGAAAACCGCTGTTTATCGGATATAAATTTCAGCCGGAAATAGCATTTTGTTGATGATGGCAGTCAGAGTGTGAGAAAAGCTTAGTCAGATTTCGAAATATGACATAGAATCACAGCCTATGACTTCTGTCATGCGTTTTTTAATATCAACATGAAAAAAGCGGTAAGATCGTTACCGCTTTGAGATTGGCCGTGAGGACTTGTGTTCTCTGCCGGACTCAATCAGGATTTTTCAGATTTGTATTTATCTGTCAGCAGATTGGAAAGCTGTACTATAATTCTACCTAAATACCATATAATTCCAAGAAAAAATAAAAGCATCCCAATCAGGATGAAATCTCCTGTTCCAAAATTCCAGCCAGTATGCTGAATTACAAGAGAAGGGGGAATCTTCGCACTTGTAACATGTGACGATGCCGGGCCTGATGATTGTTGCACCGCTCCTCCGCTTGTTGCTACAGCTGATTCATTCGCAGCAGGATTGCCGGGTGAGGTCGGAATGTTGCCATCGCTTGCCGGAATAATAGTGCCTGCTTCCGTGCTTTCTCCTCCGGATTGTGATTTGATGTATGCCAGAACCGCCTTGATCTCTCCGTCGCTGAGATTTTGATCTGGCATCGGTATCTGGTTGTACTCTTCAAATACCTTTACCGCCCTTGCGTCTTTTTTATCGATCATCGTCTGGGATGACTTAATGAATGAGATCAGCCATTTTTCACTAACATTCTTATGAACATCTTTTAGATCCGGACCAACCAGACGACCCTCACCTACTGAATGGCATGCTGAACAATTGTCTCTGAAGAGCTGTTGTCCGTCCTGTGCCTCTGCGAATTGAATCCCAAATAATACTAACAATGTGATGATTAAATTACTTTTCATTTAACTGCCCCTTATTTTATTACTAATTTATTCTGTCTCACGTCATGGTGTATATGACATCGGTCACATTAATGAATGAATATTGTTAGTTTAGGGTTGGCTCCTGAATAACTCCGGCTTGACGACTATCATGATATACGCCCAGTTGTTAGTCTCATCCCTGCTGCCTCCCTTAATAGCCTCCATAGATTTGGTGGCGAACATTTGTGAATACCCCACCTGGAACGTTACGTTTTTTTGAGGTATATAACCGAATGTAAAGTCAAGCTCTGAACCCAGGAATTTATCCATCGCCCTGTATTCTCCGCTTTGAATAAATGCCGGATCCCGAATGTCTTCATGTGAAAGGAATAGGTGTGGCTCCAATAGAACAAAGAATTTTTCTCCCGAACGTTTCAATCGCATGAATACATTTACCAAGCCCACTCCTCCGTGTCCACTGCCGGCATAGAAATAGTCCATATACCCGTTGAACTTGTGTCCTGTTCCGTAAGGAGGACTGAAGTTGTGTATGACGTCCCTGTATGAACTGCTAGTGTCGGTTTGGCTTTGGCCACTTAGGATCTCTAGTCCGGCAGAAAGAGTCGTTCTTTCATTCAATGTGTAACCAAGCTCAGCTCCCGCCAGGTATGCACTGATATCTTTCTTGCTGGCCCCGTCAGTTCCCGTCTGATAATACGCTTTTAGAATTCCATTTAACTTGCCAAGCTTATTCTCAGCATGCGCACCAACTGTTTGGCTATATCGTGATACATTCTTACTCGCGGGCGACTGAATTCCGTTGTTTAATACGATCACACTGATGTTTCCACTTTCTATTTTCCTGTTGTACCAAAGAAACTGGAGCGACTTGTAATTATTGCTGACAGAATACTGGGTGCTCGCAAGTCTGTCCTGATCCTGATTGAATGCCACACCGGCATGAAAAATGTTTTTATCTGAATTGACAATATATAAGAGTGCGTCGTGGCTTCTGCCTTGCTGGTTCCATTCACTGTTTCCAAAAATCCTGTGATCATTGTAAACAAGATGCTGCCTTCCCGCTTTCAGGTATGAGGTTTTGCATAACTCGTATTTGAACCAGGCTTCGCTTACAGATAACAAACCGTCCGAAACATTCTGCTGTGATTGGTTTCCCCAAATTCGGACATCTTGTATCGTCAGTCTGGTTTCCAGCTTTTCTTTGATAAAATTTAAAGACAGGCGCGTTCTCTGGCTTGTGTGAATTGAAGGATATTCATCCTTAATCCAAAGGTTCTTGTATCCATGGCGGTATTCTGTGCGTGGCCTGAATTCTCCGCTGATAATAAATTGTGAATACACATTTGTGGTAATGCAAACTAAAATGCTGCCGGCAATTAATATCTTTCTCATAAATTTTTTTGAAAATTACATCTCATACAAGCTAAAGAAATGACTTTCATCAACTACACGAGGATAAAATGATAATTACTTCAGCCTGCACCGAGCTGTATATTATTAAAACAAAAAACCCGGAAATCCTTCCGGGCTCAAACACATTCTTTTCTTATTTCAATAATGGGATTTTACTATTCGCAATGTCTCGAGGTTTTTCCCGCTTGTTTTGTCAAGCATTTGAACAAAATACATCCCGGGCACAAGTGCTTCCGTATTAATCCTGACAATTTTACTTTCAGTCGAAGAGAACCTTTCTTCAATGTGAGGCAAGGCTGGCCTTCCGAGCATATCTATTATACTGATATAAATTTCTCTCTGCTTGCTCGTGCTGATTTCTACTTGCAGCTCCTTGCTTACGGGGTTGGGGTATGCAAGAAAGCTTACTTTGCCTGATTCAGGATTGATTATTCCTACGCTTAATGCGTCTGGTTGTTGAAACCCTTGCGTAAGAATCGTACTTGCACTCAATGTCGTAACCGCAAGCTCGCCGACAGTATAAGATAAGCTGACTCCTGTTGACTGGGAATAATTTCCGCCACTCGCAACAACCTGCCTTTCCAAAGACTGTGCATACACAACAGTCTGCAAAAATAACAGAAATATTATTAGCGCTTTTTTCATGACAATTGTATTATGGTAAACGGTTTTTATTTGTTTTCCAGATTCTTTATTCTCTGCAATAATTCATCTATGATCTGCTGTTGCTTGTCAATAATCTGCTGTTGTTCTTGAATCGCCTTGACGATGGGTACAACGAATTGGCTATACCTTAATCCATAAAAATCCTGATCACCCTGTGGTTTGTCAACTCCACTGAAGTCAAAGCGGCTCGAATTAGCTGCCGCTTCCACCTCCTGGGCGATGAAACCTGTTTGTCTGATTTTAGACTTTTCATTTTTCATTGCCATGTCCTCGCTGATGTTGTTTCCTGTGCTTATAACTTTGCCGCTCTTGTCCGTCAAAACGGTTTTTTCCGGATAAAGCTTTTCGTCCATCGCATTCACATCAAGAGTGTAGGTCACCGGGCGAAGTTTCAATATAAAATCAAGCCCGTGCACATCCTCGCGAATGTTTCTCTTATAGCGGCCGTCTGATATGTTAGACCAGTCCTGAAATCCGCCTATTGATGTGACGGATGAGTTACCAATGCGTATTTGATTTGCTGCCGTTACGCGTGAGTTATATCCCAGACAGGTGGAATTAAAAAATGCCGCAGCAGTGGCGTCCGCATTGTATCCGATGAAAGTGTTGTTCGTTCCATTGTTGAAGCCCGCTCCCGCAGAGTGCCCAAAGGCCGTATTTCCTCCATTGGTAGTGGCTGCCAGCGACTGTGTTCCGACTGCTGTCAGAAAAGATCCGGCAGTTGAAGAGCTGATTGCCCTGTAGCCGACACTTGTGTTTCCGCTTCCGCTGATATTCGTAATGGAGGCTTCTGTTCCTATTGCTGTATTATTATTGCCGCTTGAGTTAAGAAATAAAGTTTGGTTTCCTAAAGCAGTATTATTGTTTCCGGTGAGGTTGCTATACATTGCCAATGCGCCTCCGGCGAAATTGAATGCTCCCTCTGTATTCGAATACATGGACTGACTTCCTACAGATGTATTGTTATAGCCTATGGTGTTTGAATATTGTGAACTATGCCCGATCGCCACGTTATTTACGCCAAGTGTATTCGTGTACCCTGAATAAGGTCCAAGAAATGCATTGAAGGTTCCTCCACCTGACTGGTTGTTGCTGAGTCCGGCGTCTACACCCATGAAAATATTATCTACATTATCTGTGTGTATGCTCATGATAGGATCTCCGGTATTATTACGCATCAATATCAGCGGATTCATGTTGCTTTGTGTCGCTGCTGCTGATATCAAAAGCTGTGGTGAATTGTTTTGCCCGTTGATGTGCAACTGTCCGGCAGGCGCAGTGGTTCCAATTCCTATATTCACACCGTTATCATAAATCATGGAGTTGCCTCCGCTGGTTGAGCCGACAAACTTGGCTACATAGTTGGTGTTCCCTGCAAGATTTGCGCTGCCGGCCGGGCCTGTAGGGCCGGTAAGATTACCCTGCTGAGTCCAGGTGCTCACTGCGGTCTTTTTATAATAAATTCCATTTGCTGTATTCAGAAATAAATCGTTCACTATACCCAAAGCGCCGGATGGTGCTGCAGTTCCCGTATACCAGGTCGCCCCATTTGTTCCGTTAGTTCCGTTGGTTCCATTGATGCCATTGGTTCCGTTAGTCCCAGATGGTCCTTGTGGCCCGGTCAGATTTCCCTGAAGTGTCCAGGTGCTCGCACCGGTCTTCCGGTGATAGTCACCGTTGATGGTATTCAGGTAAAGGTCATTTACCACACCAAGAGCACCCGATGGTGCTGTCGTTCCGGTAAACCATGTTGCCCCGTTTGTTCCATTGGTTCCATTGGTTCCATTCGTTCCTGCAGGGCCCTGTGGTCCGGTTGCACCGGTAGGTCCGGTAGGTCCCTGTGGTCCCGCAGGCCCAATTGGTCCGGTCGCGCCGGTGGCTCCGGTCGCGCCAGGAGCTCCGGGTGCTCCCGTCAGATTTCCCTGAAGTGTCCAGGTGCTCGCGCCTGTTTTCTTGAAGTACTCTCCGTTGGCAGTATTCAAATACAAATCATTCACTACTCCAAGCGCGACTGCTGGCGATCCGCTTCCGGTAAACCATGTTGCACCTGATGTTCCCTGTGGACCTGGCGCACCGTTCAGATTCACTTGCCAACTTGCAAATGTTCCAGAGCCAGTGATGACTGTTACGTTTACAACCATTGCACCTGTGCCAGAATTATATGAGGTCAGAGTGCCTTCCATTCTGTTCGTAGCAGAATTTGATATCAGAATGTTTTGTCCGATTGAATAAGACAGTGAAGTGCCCACTGTAAGACTCTTTGAACCGGTGGATATGGTTAGCGAAGTAACGCTCGTTGTTGCATATCGGTCTCCAGGCAATCCCTGCGGTCCCGCCGGGCCAGACAAATTGCCTTGTAATGTCCATGTACTCGCACCTGTCTTTCTGAAATATTCACCAGTAGAAGTGTTCAAATACAAATCATTCACTACTCCAAGAGCACCGGCCGGTGCCGTTGAGCCTGTAAACCATGTGGCACCGTTCGTTCCATCGGTTCCATTCGTGCCGTTAATTCCATTGGTACCGTTGGTTCCTGCTGGTCCTTGCGGACCTGTAGCACCTGTGGCCCCGGTCGGCCCCTGCGGACCAACCGGACCCGTAGCTCCGGCCGGACCCGCAGGCCCCTGAATTCCTTGCGGCCCTGCCGGACCACTTAAATTTGCCTGCAAAGCCCAAGTGCTTGCTCCGGTTTTCCTATAATAATCCCCGTTACTTGTGTTAAGATAAAGATCATTGACTATTCCAAGCGCTCCCGCAGGTGCTCCCGCACCAGTATACCAGGTCGCCCCGTTAACACCATTTGCTCCTGCAGGACCAGTCGCACCTGTGGCCCCGGTAGTTCCAGTGGCACCTGTGGCCCCCACTGGTCCCCTTAAGTTGCCCTGCAAGACCCAGGTACTTGCTCCTGTTTTCAGGTAGTAATCTCCGTTATTTGAGTTAAGGTAAAAATCATTAACTAGCCCAAGTGCAGCCCCCGGAGCTCCCGATCCCGTCAGCCATGTAGCTCCTGAAGCGCCCTGTGGACCAGGTGCACCGTTCAAGTTAACCTGCCAGCTGTTAAAGGTTCCGGAACCGCTAATAGTGTTCACATTCACTGACATCGCACCTGTCGCGTTGTTATATGAAATAAGCGTTCCCTCCATTCTGTCTGTGACAGAGTTTGAAATGAGTACATTTTGTCCGATGGAATAGGATAAGCCGCTGCCCACGTTGAAGTTTTTAACTCCGGTGGAAATACTCATTGAGGTTACTGATGTTGTAGCATATTTATCTCCGGACAATCCTTGTGGACCAGATGGACCACGTAAATTTCCCTGCTGTGTCCAGGTGTTCACTGCCGTCTTGCGGTAATAGTCTCCGCTGGTATTGTCTAAATACAAATCATCTATATTTCCTGTGCCTGGCGCAGGTACTCCTGCACCCAAAAACCAGGTTGCTCCGTCATTTCCCTGAGGTCCCGGAGTATTGCTGTTTTCACTGTAAATGGCATATGGAACGCTCAACAGTTCATTCGCGCCCATGTCAATGTAGGATGTGCCTCCGCTTGGATCAAGTTCAACCTTTAAATACTTTGAGCCGGAAGCCCAGGTTATTCCTCCAAATGCACCAGACACAACAGTTCCGGATCCAATTGCTACTGTAAATAGTCCGTATGCATTGGTGCTTACCAAGTGTTGCTCGGTATATTCTGATGGCCCCATAGCAGAACCATCAAGAATGCTCAACCTGACGCCAACATTCTGGTTTACAATTAATGCTCCGGCCCCGTCGCGGGCCACGGCCTGATAGTTAATTTTTTGAGGAACTTGTGCAATCGCATAATTGCATAGTAATAATAAAACCAAAATCGGTTTTGTGATTATTGTTTTCATTTTATTCAGTGATAAATTTTAACTTCTTTAGTCTCCTAGCGCACAAATTAGAAAAATCGCCATTAATTGACTAATAAAATTATGTGTATGTATGATATCATTTAATATTCACCCGGGTCAACTTTAAATCCTTTCACGATCTGTATCTTTGTTTTTCTGGCTGGCAGACAAAGCCTCCTTGTTCAAATCTCCGGTCCGCACCTTAAAACAAATTGGCGCTAAATAAACTTTCAGACATTGAACTGCTTGATCGCTTTAAATCAGGCGAAAAAGATGCTTTAGGGGTCTTGTTCAGCAGATACATGCACCTTGCATACGGCGTTTCTTTGAAATATCTGAAAGATCCCGAAGAAAGCAGGGACGCTGTAATGAACGTTTTTGAAAAGCTTCACCAGGATCTGTTAAAACATGAAATCCACAATTTCAAATCCTGGCTGCATACAGTGATTCGAAATCACTGCCTGATGGTAATAAGGAGGAATAAGGGAAAATATTCCGTTCCCCTGCAGGAAACAATCGCTCACCAACAAAATGTGGAATCGGCTTTTCCTTTGCATCCTGATGGGGTTCCCGATAAAGAATATCTGCTACAATTGCTGGAATCCGGAGTAAACTCCCTGAATGACAAACAAAGACTGTGTATTCAGATGTTCTACCTTCAGGAAAAGTCCTACAAAGAAATTGCCGACGATACCGGATTGTCAATGATGGACGTGAAAAGCAATATCCAAAACGGAAAAAGAAATCTTAAAATTTATCTTGATAAAAAAAATGAGAGATAAATCCATGAAATATAATGATACAGAGCTGTGTCCGGATCAGGAGACATTGTTGAATTATCTCGATAATAAGCTGTCGCCATCTGAGATTAGAAAAATTGAGATTCATATCAATGATTGTGAGTTTTGCAGCGAAGCCATCGACGGATTTATCGGCCAGGAAGATCGTAAGAAAGCTCTTGTTGAGCTTGAAAAATTGAATGCGTGGATGGGAGAACAAAAATCTTCTGGCAACAAGCTTATTCAGGCCAACTTCCGAATGATTTGTCGTATGGCTGCCATGTTGCTTCTTGCAGCACTCACCGTAGGATCTTTGTATTTTCTTTTAAAAGACGAGGGTGGTTCAGAAATGATTTCGAATAGCTTAAAGTCTGATAACGAAAACTTACAGGCACCTTCTGTTGTCTCTTCTGATGAAGGGCTGTCCCTTTATGATAAAAACCAGAAGGAATCCGTCCAAGGAAAAGCCAGCACAGTTGTTGATGCCGATGCCAATATCACCGAGGGGTCTCCTAAGATTTTGAAAGATGATGTGGAGAAGGCATCCGATGAGCCTCCGGCTCATCTGTTCAGAGAAAGCTCGGATAGAAAAAAATCTGAAATGCGCGAGTCGGCTCCATCACAAACTCCTCAGAAGTATTCTTCGGAAAAAGAAACTAAAGATCTTGCCGCCTCTTCTGAAGTGCAGGAAGATTATGGTCATGAGGAGGTCACCACGGAAAACCTGAACACAACCAGCACTAACAGTCGCCGGACAACTGTTGTTGGAAGTACCGCCGAAACAGTGAAGGGTTCTGCTGCCAACAAAGCTGCGGGCAAAGAAATATATGTTGAGGCAAAAAAAGCATATGACGATAAAAAATATACGCGCGTTATAAGATTGCTTTCTAAGTATAAGGGAGGTACAAAACCAGAACAGGAAGAAGCAGATTGGTTGCTGGCCATGTCTTATCTGCATACAAATAAACCCAGTCTCGCTCAACCATTACTGAAAAAAATATTTTCTGACGGTATAAAATACCGCAATGACGCGGAGCGAGCTCTAGACTCGCTTGGATTAAAATAATATTATGGCCGGGCCCTTACTTCAGTGGCCAGTACCAGGGTATCATGATGAGCAAAACAGCCATCAACAAAATCGTAATCAAAAATCCTGTTTTGAAAAAATCATAGAACCTGTATTTACCGGGCCCCCAAACCAAAATGCATGAAGGTTCGAATGGGGTGATCAGGGAAACAGATGCGGATAACATTACTGCTATTCCAAATGCTACTGGATTTGCGCCTACTTGATTCGCTGTTTCGATGGCTACTGGTAGCACCACAAGTGCCGCGGCCGCATTTGACATAGGCTGGGTAAGAAAAACTGTCAAAATAATAAAGCCCGCCATGATGGCAATTAATCCAAAGGGGAGCAAAAAGCTGACTATTTTTTCGGCCAGCCAAATATCTGAGCCAGAATTTTTCATTGCAACACCAAATGCAGTCATCCCCCCAATTAATATTAAAAGTCTCCAGTCAATTGTTTCGTATGCTTTTTCAACACTTATTATCTTGGATAATATCAATGTAATGGCTGCCATCAACAACGACGCAGATAATGGCAACAGGCCTGTTGTACCTGCCACTATACCGGCAATAAATAGAATGAGCGTAAGAATTCCTTTTCTCTTTCTGTAAAGTAGCGGCTTGAAGTCCTCAAGTATGGTGAGTGCTTTGGTTGATTTGAGGTAGTTGATCTTGTCCGAAGGACCTTGAATCAGGAGAATGTCGCCAACATGCAGTTTCACATTGCCTAGCTTTTGTGAAATTGTTTGGCCCGTCCTGTTAATAGCAAGGACAACTAATCCGTACTTCTGCCTAAAGCTTGACCTCTTCAGGGTGTCGTTTAAAAACTCCGATTGTTGTGTTACCAAAACCTCAGCTAACTTTATATGTTCACTCTGAAGAGCCGCCTCTGGAAATTTATCCGCGCGGATGTCGATTCCTGTGGTTTCTTTCACTTTCATGAGATCATCAATGTTTCCTTCAACAATCAAGATGTCCTTTTCGTGAATAAGCGTGCTGTAATCTGGCATAAAATTTCTTCCGTCTCTTATAACATTGAGTATTCGGAATCCGGTTTGATTCAAGGACGATTTGAAAATTTCCTGGCCAATTAACTCTGAGCCTGGGCTCACAACGATTTCGCTGACATAATCTTTCAACTTGAATTCTTCGGCGAGACCCTCTTCCTTGATGTCGGGTAATAGTCTCTTTCCAATTAAAACCATGTACAGCAATCCCGTCACAAAAAGTGCAAATCCTATCGGAAGGAAATCAAACATGCCAATGTCTGCCAACCCGTTGTTTTTCAGATAACCGCTCACCGCCACATTTGTGGAGGTACCAATCAGTGTGCAGGTTCCGCCAAGTATGCTCGCATAAGCCACCGGCATTAATAGTTTGGAGGGGCTTACTTTCATCCTTCTTGCAACCGTGATGATGGGTGCAATAAAGATTGCTGTTACGGTGGTGTTATTCATGAATGCCGACATCAATCCAACCGCAATCATTGAATATGTGATAAGGAACAAGGGGTTGGTTCTGGCCACTTTCAACAGCTTTGATCCTATGAGATCCAATACTCCGGTTTGCTGAAGAGCTCCGCTGATAACAAATATGGAACCGAGTATGATGATAAAGTCAGATCCGAATCCGGAGAAGGCTTCCGCGGGCGTCAGAATTTTAGTTGCAATTAGTATCACGAGCATCATCAGCGTGACAGTATCCACTGTGATTTTTTCCCATGAGAAAAGCAGGATGGCGGCAAGCAAAAGGCCAAGTACAATTGCAATCTCCATCACGTTCGGAATTATGTGCCCAGAAGATATTTAAACCCTTAAATAACGAATGTACAATTAAAATGTCAATAGCGGATGAGCATGACAAGCGTTAAAGTTAAAATGCACACCCATAATATCACTCCCTGAAGCATGGGTCTTAATCCAACCTGTTTGATGGCTTCAGGTGAAAGGCCGCAGCCTATTAAAAAAAGTGTAAGGCTAAAACCTGTCTTTGCCACGCTAACGATACCTGTGCTTATTGCAGGAGAAATTTGTAGGTATGTATTGGCTATTGATGCCAATAGGAAGAAAACGATAAACCAGGGAAAGCTTGATGCTGAGCTTTTCTTTTTAAAAACCAGTGATGTAAGCAACGCCAGCGGAATTATCCATAGTGCTCTGGCAAGCTTTACGGTTGTTGCAATCATCAATGATTCGTTTCCGTATTCTGATGCGGCTCCAACTACCGAGCTTGTATCATGGATTGCAATTGCCGCCCATATTCCAAACTGCTCCTGGGTGAGGCCAAAATAGGCGCCGATAAGTGGAAAAATAAAAAGAGCCACAGCATTCAATATAAAAACCGTTCCTATTGAAACTGAAATCTCTTTGTCATCCGCCTTGACCACTTGACTCACTGCAGCAATAGCGCTGCCTCCGCAAATGGCAGTCCCAACTGAAATGAGATAAGAGATTATACGTTCTACCCTCAGCCAACGCCCAAGAACATAACCAAAGCCTATTGCTGCTGCTATGGTCATCAACGTAAACACAAATCCGTCTTTGCCTGCTGTGATCACTTTAGTAAAATTCATCCCGAACCCCAGGCCTATGATCGCTCCTTGCAGCAGATACTTGTTGAGTGGTTTACTCTGTTTGGGATAGGGGTTTCCAAAAAAAATTCCGATGATAAGGCCAAGCACAAGTGAGATGCCGGGACTTAAGGATAATACCGGCACAAGCAGAATGAAAAGGAAAAACAAAATTTTGCCTGCGGCCTTATACGCTGGGGGTTTACTGGTTTCCACGTGCTGCGAATGGTGTTCCAAGATCGTTAAAAAGCTTTAGCTTCAGCCTTAGTGGTAGTATATTTGTATAAAACTTATTGAAATTCGGGGCCGACAATTATAAATAGCACTCCCGGCGCACTGCCATATCAAACTTCTGAAGTCATCTAAGGTCAATAGAAATTAACTGAGAGCGTGTCGGGCTCAATCATGCTCCAGAATTTAATTGAATTCTATTCCTGAATGTCAACAAAAATATTCTGCAAAACTCACTCAACCATTCATCGTGCAAAAATTATCGGTTGTTGAATTAAACAAAAGTCCCGACGCACTGGAAACATTGTGGCTGGATCATGCCTATGTCATGCTCGATTTCTTTGCTCACTGGTGCGAGCCTTGCAAATGGGCCGATCCGGTTATTAACCAGACTCTGACTAAACTCTCTGTGCCCGTGCTTCTGGTAAAAGTTGACATTGACATGATGCCTTCTCTTGCAGAAAATTATAGCGTGATGAGTGTGCCGACATTCATTCTTCTGAAAAACAAACAAGAACTTTGGAGAATGCGCGGCTTCGATGTTGTATCGAAAATGATTTCTTCTCTGGAAGAAGCAATTGATCAGAATTAAAAAAGGGCCGTCCCAATATGGGACGACCCTTCCAAATCAATGTCGGTCACTCCCTATCTCAAAGTGAAGGATCCGGCTCCGCTCAGGTTTCCGTCAACATAAACTTCGACAAGATATGTGCCGGCAGGGAACATTTTGTCCTGCTGCTCTTCGTAACTCATACACACATTTTGCTTGGCCCCTGTGAAAGTTATGTTTGCGGAACTTGCATACATAACTTCTTCACCTGAAGATGTCTTGAACGTGTTCGACCCCGTGCTCCTGTTGCCTATCGGCTTGCCTCCCGGCTCCGTGATTTTCAGGTAAACAGTTTTTTCTCCCTGCTTGGTTATCTTGTTGTCAAGAATGTCAAAGCATACGTCCAGCTTATGTGTCCTCTTTGCCATAGCTGTTTCCACATACTTTCCGCTGTCACGGCGCTTGAGTGACTTCACTTTGATGTATTCTGACTTGAGCACTGATGCTGTCGCTACCGTTGTTTCAAGGTTCTTTGAAAGTGATTCCACATTACTGGTCAGCTGCTCTTTCTCAGTCTGCAGCTGCTTATTGGCCATAAGCAGGCTGTCTATTCGGCCCAGGTACTCGTCTCTCAGCATCTGCAAATCTTTAAGCTGGGCCTGAAGCTTTTTGTTTAGCTCAACTGTGTTTCTTTCCGACTTCGACAGATTTTTAATCTTAGCCTCCTGAACGTCAAGCTGTGCCTGAGCTTCGTTGAGTAAACTGTCAAGGTTGGCGGATATGCCTCTGTATTTCTCCAGTTCTGCTTTTGTGTCTGCAAGCTCTTTCTCAACATTCACCCTTTCTACAACAAGTGTATCAACCCTCTGCTCGTAGTTGTCTATGGTTTTTGAGGTGTGAAACCACTGGTAAATGTTCAGCATTACGGATGCTATCAGCAGCACAATCCATAGCGTACTTTTTCCTGATTTTTGTTCCGTGTCTTTCGTTTCCATTTTTTTTGATTTAAATTGTTTAGATTTATGGTTTGGTCAAAATTAACGCTGCGTTATAGGGCTTATTGCAAAACTGTTAAAAGTTATGAAACAGTTTGTTCACATAGCCATGGTGTTTATCAACCTGTAGCCCCTCATAATTAATGGATTCAGGCGATTAATATATGCCGGGCTTGAATAATTTTAGTCGGTATAATTCATATTAAATACAGATTTGAGGCTGGAAGTGTTACATCGTGGCCTCACCTAATCGAAACTATGAGCAAGAAGAAAAACAAAACTGATGTTCCTGCATTTCTGATGTCGGAAATATTCAAAGCTTTTCATAAAAACCCGAACAGGACCTTTAACTACCGTCAACTCTTTAAGCTGATAAAACCGTCTATGATCACTCACATGAATGAAATCGTCGGCAGCGATGTTCATGTGGAAGACCTGGTGACTGGCCTGAAAAAAAGTGTGCAGGAAATTCTTCCCCAGCTTGTAAAAAAGGGAGACCTGATTGAAGTCGACATTGGTAAATACAAACTTAAGCCTCAGCATGCCTATCTCGAAGGAAACATTGATTTTACAAACAGCGGTGCGGCTTACTTGCTGAGCGAAAACCAGGAGGACGATGTTTACATCGCACCGAAAAATGTGAAGAACGCCCTGCACGGAGACCGGGTAAAAATTTATCTCTATGCCAGACATAAAAATCAGCGCCTGGAGGGCTGTGTTGTGGAGGTGCTGGAAAGAGCTAGAACTGAATTCGCCGGCCTCATTCAAATCAGCAATAAGTTCGCATTCGTAGTGCCCGATAGCCCAAAAATGTCTGTTGACATTTTTATTCCAAGACATCTGGTTGAGGGTGCCAGTCATGGTCAAAAAGTAATTGCCGAGATTGTCGATTGGCCCAAGGATGCTAAAAATCCCATAGGTAAAATCACCAAGCTACTGGGATGGCCCGGAGAAAATGATGTGGAAATGAATTCGATTCTGTCTGAGTTCGGCTTTCCTACAGAATTTCCCAGACGTGTAGAGGAAGAAGCGGAAAGAATTCCTGATAAAATTCCGGATGAAGAGTTCCGGTCAAGAAAAGATTTTCGAAACGTAACGACTTTTACAATTGATCCTCAGGATGCAAAAGATTTTGATGATGCAATTTCAATAAGGCCATTGAAAGCTGGCCGGTGGGAAATCGGTGTGCACATTGCAGACGTAAGTCATTACGTAAGGCCCGCCACCGCTCTCGACAAAGAGGCTTACTTCAGGGGCACTTCTGTATATCTGGTTGACAGAGTTATTCCGATGTTGCCCGAAAAACTGTCTAATGGTGTCTGTTCGCTCAGGCCCAAAGAAGACAAACTTTGTTTCTCGGCAGTGTTTGAAATCGATGAAGAAGCAAAAGTGCATCATCGCTGGATGGGAAGAACTGTCATTCATTCCGACAAGCGTTTTTCCTATGAAGATGCACAGGAAATTATTGAATCCGGCAGCGGTGATTTCTCCAAAGAAATCTTGTTGCTCGACAAGCTTGCAAAAAAGCTGAGGCAGGACCGATTTCGCAATGGTGCCGTGGGTTTTGAGAAAACGGAGGTCCGATTTAAGCTTGATGATTCCGGGAAACCCTTAGGAGTTTATCTGAAAGAAAGCAAAGATGCTCACAAGCTGATCGAGGAGTTTATGCTGCTGGCCAACCGTACTGTTGCGGAATTTGTAGGAAAGAAAACTGCCCTGAAGAGCGGGTCACACTCAAACAGAGAGCTGATTGCGCATTCAAGGCCTTTCGTTTACAGGATTCACGACGGACCGGTTCAGGAACGCGTAATGAATTTCGCGAAGTTCGCAGGAAGATGGGGCTATAAGATCGCAACCGATACCGACAGAGAAATTGCGCACTCTCTCAATGGGCTTCTTAAAAAATTGCATGGAAAAAAGGAACAGAATGTACTCGAACAACTTGCTATCCGCACCATGTCCAAAGCCTTGTATACAACCGACAACATTGGACATTACGGACTCGCATTCGATTATTACACTCACTTCACTTCTCCAATAAGAAGGTATCCTGACGTGCTTGTGCATCGCTTGCTTGATGTTTATCTGAAGAATGAAAATGGAGCCGATAAGGAGTTACTGGAAGAGCAATGCCGGCATAGTTCGCAAATGGAAGTAAAAGCCTCAGAGGCGGAGCGCGCATCCATCAAATACAAACAGGTAGAGTTCCTGCAGGAAAGGCTTGGTGAAATCTATGAAGGGCTGATCTCCGGTGTTACTGAATGGGGTTTGTATGTGGAGATTGTGGAAAACAAATGCGAGGGAATGATTCGATTGCGTGAATTGGATGATGATTTTTATGAATTCGATGATACAAACTACTGTGTAATCGGCGCTCGCACAGGGAGAGTCTACACACTTGGAGATAATGTGGAGGTTCAGGTTGTTCGCTGTGATTTACTCCGTAAACAAATCGATCTTAAAATGATCCGCAAAATCGGCGATGTGCTTCCTGAAAAATCATCACGAAAAAGCATTGAAAAAAAACATACATCAAGAAAAACAAATTCCAAAAAAAACTCTGTCAGGCCTAAAAGAAAGAAGTAAAAACATCAATTGACCGATTCTCCTTCGGGAACATGGGTATTATCCAGCTTTTTTAATCTGCCGTTTTTATAACTGACCTCCAGTATCAACCCGCCTCCCGAATCGTAATATTTCCATGTGCCGTCTTTAAGGCCGAGCCGGTAGTTCCTTTCCTCTCTTGTCTTTCCGTTGGGCCAGTAAAACTTGTGTATGCCGGTTTCAAGACCTTCCAGGTATTCTCCTTCAAATGCTTTCGCTCCATCACTGTAAAACTGTTTCCACTTTCCGTCTTCTTTCCCGTCTACGAAATTCCCCTCGGCAATGTATTCAGCAATTCTGTAAATCCATGGGCCTTCCTGTTTGCCGTTTACATAGTTTCCCTCAGCCATCACTGTTCCTGAATCGCTGTACTCTTTCATGTAACCGTTCTCCAGTCCGTTTTTGTATGTTTCTATTCTCCATAATTGGCCGCTGGGATAATACCACCTCCACTCACCATTGGGAAGCCCGTTTACATATGTGCCGTATTGTTCCAGTGAGTCATTTTCATATGTAAACCTCCAGGTTCCCTCGCGCTTTCCGTCAACATAATTTCCAATGGCCCTCAATTGACCGCTCGGATAAAACTCCTTCCACTCACCCTGCTCGCGACCCTGATTATCCATTCTTCCCTGTCTCAGTAATTTTCCTGCAGAATAAACCTTAGCTGAATCAATGTTTCCTGTTTCATCATATTGTCTGAAAACTCCCTCTGGCAGTCCTTTTTTGTATGTGCCCACTATCCGCGTGGCACCAGTCGGATAATAGTTTCTCTTGACTTCAAATTTTTCTTTCTCTTCCTCTTCCTTGATTACCAATTCTCCCATTTTAAATTCCTGTCGGCTTATAACCCTTCCATCTTGAGCATACTCTTTAAATACTCCGTCTTTTAGATCATCCCTGTAAAATCCCTCAGATTTTATGTTGCCATCATCATAAAAATTCTTGTAAACACCCTGCCTCAAACCGTTCTTGTCTTTCCTGTTTATCTTTTCGGTTCTTTGAAAAAATCCGTTTCTGTACAGTGTCACTGTGATGAGTTCCCCGCTGTCATCATACTCCCTGACAAGGCCGTGCTCGGTTCCGTTGTTAAAGGGAATGATCTTCTGAAGGGTTCCGCTGCTGTCATAGTAAGAACTTTCACCATGGCGGATATTCATCGAGTCCGACTCTATTGATTTTAAATTACCGTTATCGTAATAACTTTTTTGAATTCCCGATCTCAGGCCGTCCGAATAATTAAATTCAGCAGTTACTATGCCTTGTTCATTATAAAACTTCCATAAACTGTCAAGCTGGAAATTTTTTCTGTTGCCTTCTGATTTCAGTTGGCCGTTCTCATAATAACTTTTCCAATATCCGTCTGGCTTACCGCTTTTTAGAAATCCTTCGCTGGATTTTACCCCGCTGGGATAATAAAAAACATTGAATCCGTTAGGATCTATTGGCGACGGAGTTTGCTGCGCATTCGCTCTTTCACTAAACGTTATAAAAAAAATAAAAATCAGACCAGCTATCACTCTGCCTGTCAGTAATAGTTTAGTTACTTCAGCTTGCTTTCTCATAGTCCGTGTTGCCTGCTTATTTCGAGCATCTTCTGAATTGGCTTCAGTGCTCTCAGGCGTAATTCTTCGTTCATTTCAAGTTCTGGTTTTTCATACTTCATGCAAAGGTATAATTTCTCCAGCGTGTTTAGTTTCATGTGAGGACAGTCATTGCAGGCGCAAAGATTATCCGGAGGCGCAGGTATAAATGTTTTCTGAGGAGAGGCTTTAGACATTTGATGAAGAATGCCGGCCTCAGTTGCAACAATGAACGCATTCTTCGGGCTTTTCTTCGTATAGTTGAGCAGGCCGGTTGTAGATCCTATAAAATCAGCCATCTTCAATACAGGTTCTTCGCATTCAGGATGTGCAATGAAATCCGCTTCTGGATGCCTGTTTTTCAATTGTATGATTTTCTCCAGAGAAAAAATTTCATGAACCATACATGCGCCTTCCCATAAAAGCATTTCTCTTCCTGTCTTTTCCATCACATACCTGCCTAGATTTTTATCCGGTGCAAAAATTATTTTTTTATCTTTTGGTACACTGTTCACAATTGCAATGGCATTCGTAGAGGTGCATATGATGTCACTCAAGGCCTTGATTTCTGCTGAACAATTTATGTAACTGATAACCACGTGATCAGGATGCCTGGTTTTGAATGCAGAAAATTTATCCGGTGGACATGAATCAGATAAAGAACAACCTGCTCTTAAATCAGGCAAAACTACTTTCTTTCCGGGATTTAGAATTTTTGCTGTTTCTGCCATGAAATGCACACCGGCAAATGCAATCATTGATGCTTCCGTTTTCTCCGCCTGCTGCGCTAACCCGAGGCTGTCACCAATGTAATCGGCTACGTCCTGAATGTCTGCATCCTGATAATAGTGCGCAAGAATGATCGCATTTTTTTCCTTCTTGATTTTCTCTATCTCTTCAAATAAATCCAGTGTAGGATCAATTTCATAATCCAAATATCCGCTTTTTTTCAAATCCATTTTTTTCCTTCGATATACTATATAATATATATATAATTTAATTTATATAAAATCTACTACTACTATTAGGCTGTTAGTATTGTTTGAAACTATTCATAGATTTGCTTGACTTATGTAATATCAACTTTAAAGTTTGCCTTATCAACATCGATGTGAATATTAAATACCTGATTAATATGAATGTCGGTATTCTATTCACATACTGGTATTATGTAAGTGTTGGTATTTTTCTTCACTTATACCCTTCGTATATCTGCAGTTCTTGTCAGTAAGTTGAATATAATTTCTGGAAACATTCTCTTGACTTAATGATGATGGTTGATTATAGAATTGGGAAATTAACTTTCCAAGTTATTTTTATCATCACTTTATAACTGTGAAATAATATCTGCACAAACTTTTGTTAATTCTGCGTTTTGTAATCGATTACATTTCAATGTGCTCAAATGTAAAATTACGAATTGTTGAAAACATTTTAATTATCTTTGATATCAGCAATTTATAAGTGCAAAAAATGAAAACCAGCAAGATAGCCATCGGTGCGGACCACGCAGGATTTGAAATGAAATCTCTTCTTATCAGTGAGATTGAAAAGTTGGGATACGAAGTGACAGACTTTGGAACGGATTCTTCAGATTCGGTTGATTATCCGGATTATGTTCATCCACTTGCAAGAACAATAAATGATGGCGCAATGGATTTTGGAGTACTTATCTGCGGAAGCGCAAATGGTGTGGCCATGACGGCCAATAAACATAAAAACGTCAGAGCGGCAATTGCATGGAGAAAAGATGTTTCTGCTCTTGCAAGACAGCATAATGACGCAAACATACTTTGCATACCTGCACGCTTTGTGAATTATGAACAGGCAAAAGAAATTATAACCACTTTTTTAAGTACTCCCTTCGAAGGAGGCAGACATCAAAACAGGGTTAAAAAAATCAGCGCCTGTTAAGCCTTTTGTGGTGCCATGCGAGCCATACTTTTAGTTATCATTATTTTGGGTTCATTCTGCGCCTCATTTGCTCAGAGCAAAATCGAATTAGAGAATTCCGGCATCATCTCAATTGAAGCCTTAAAATCTGTTGTAGACACACTTTCCTCTCCTTTCTTCGAAGGAAGATCTGCCGGAACGTTGGGAGAAATACGGAGTGCGGATTATCTGTCGGAAAAGTTTAAGTCTTTGGGAATTTTTCCCACTCCCTGTAACTCACATTATATTCAGGAGTTTCCGTTGAAGAACCGTTCAGGATACTCAAAACATGTTACGGTAAATCAACGAAGGTTTTTATTTGGCACTGACTATTTTTATGTAGAAACTGCCAATGACACCTTATTCAAACCTGACTCTCTGATATTTGCCGGATACGGAATTCAAACAGAACAATATGATGACTTTGAAGGCCATGATGTAAGCGGAAAATTCATCATATTTTTCAATGGCACCCCATCCGGTCGTCGCGATCTGAATGAATGGAACTACAACTGGAAACTTAAATTCAGATCCATTTACAAGCTGAAGCCGGCGGCAGTTGTTATTATTTCAGAGAATATCTCTGCTTTGAGAGATTCCCTCTCAAGTCCGATAAAATCTTTCGAGTTCATAAATCTGTGCAAAGGCCCGGCATCAATCCCGGTACTTTTTGTGAGCGAAGAAATGTCCCCCTTCTTTCTGCCCGAAGCGGAGCAGTCAAAACTGATGAGTACAAAAAAAAGAATAGACAGAGGTGGTAAGCCTTCAGCATTTGTTTTTCGAACGGATGCAGAATTGTTTTTTTCGTCTAATACACGCGAATTGACAGGAATGAACGTTATCGGATTTCTCCCCGGCGCTAAGAGAAAACACAAGGGCGCCCTTATTATTTCTGCTCATTACGATCACCTTGGCATCCGTAAAGAGGAATTGTATCCTGGTGCAGATGATAATGCAAGCGGAGTCTCGGTAATGTTGGAAATTGCCCGGCAGTTTTCTCTGTCAATTCAAAACGGAGAACTCCCGTTAAGAGATATTTATTTCCTTGCCAGTGGCGCGGAAGAAAAAGGCCTTCAAGGGGCCGATTATTTTCTAAATTATTCTACCTGCAGCAACATAGAATATTCAACAAATCTCAACATTGATATGATAGGCAGGACGGACGCCTCTTACGACAGCCTGGGCTTGTCCAATTATCTGTACATAATCACAGATACAACAAAATATGTTGAACTGATTCTGCAAAATGAGAAGCTCAATTCGGATTCCCTGCGGCTTGACCTTAAGTACTGCAATCCTTTGCATCCGCTGAACCTTATGCGCAGGAACGACCAGTTTCATTTTCTTGAAAAAGGAATTCCATCACTATTTTATTTCAGCGGAATACACGATGATTACCACCGCCCGGAAGACACTTCGGATAAGATTATGTATGAGCCCTTAAAAAATCGCGCCTCACTGATTTTTCGATTTGCTCGCTCACTTGCGTTCTGATATTTAAGCTTACGACCGACCCAATAATTTGATAAATTCGTTGAATGAAAATTATCCGATCAGTCCTGATTGTTATTGCATTACTTCTGGCGAAAATCTCATTTGCGCAAAGTGGTCTGCCGAAAAGCGAACAAGAGTTCCAGAATTATTTCAAAGGTAAAAAAGACTCTTTGGATCGAATTGAGGGAATATGGAGCGTTATTACAACCCAGGAATATTATCGTTACGATACCTTGTATGACGTAATCAAATACCCCAAGCCTGTTAAAGTGGCAATTCTTAGTGCCGGAAATGGCTATGATACATACAATTTAAACGGAGCATCTTATAATGTCAAATTTTCGCGTACTGATGTTCCGGGCGTATACCTGTATCGAAATTATTTTGAAGAAACATCAGAGTATTCAAGAACACAGGCAGTTATTTCAAAATCAGGTGAAATGGAATACAACTACGAATTTCCCGAAGAATACTTGAAACTGAAATTCAAAGATTCATATGAAAGCGGAACTAAAGTTGTAAATGTGCTTAAATGGAACAGAATTCTGCCGGCCCAGGACTGAGTCTTACTGACTGTGGAATTTGCTCATGTAAGCATAAACCATCCCAGAAACATCACTCACCATTTCCTTCAATGGCGTCAGACTGTTTGCCTTTCCCATAACACCAATTAAATATGGCTCATTTCTGTAGTAAACAATTCCGAATTCATGAAGCTGGGCTACATTGTTGATTATACGCTCTCCAAATTTGTGAGCAACAGGAATGCTGGGATCAAGGTTTTTGCATATGCCTTCGCGGAATGTGCTGTTGAGCAAAAGCTGTACGGCGAGCTCAGAATTTTCAGGATTTAAATATGTGGCATTGTAAAGTATCCTGAAAAATCTGGCGTACTCGGATGCATTAATAAAATATTCTCCGGTAGTAGATGGTTTCTGAAGCCCCAAGTCCTCGAAAAGTTTGTGAAACCTCTGTTGGTTCAGGTTTTGTGTCAGCAATCCGGTTGCATCGTTGTCACTATAAACAATCATGGCCTCTAATAATTCGCGAATCGTATAAAACCTCTTCTCCTGCAATTTGAAATCGACAATGTTTTGATTGTTGCCTTTTGTAAAATGCTCGTTGAAGTAAACTTTTTTACTCAACAGGCCAGGGTTTGACTCAGATTCTTTTAGAAATGTTATCAGGTAAGCCACCTTCATCAGGCTGGCCGGATTATACATTTCGTTTTCATTAATGGCAATCCATGAACCGGAATTTAACTTCCTGATATAAACCGAAGCTCCCGTAATAATGTTTGCTTTTTGCTTTTGATTCAGATAAGCACTAAGCTCACTTTTTAAATTGGACATTTTCCTGTCCTGCACCAGCAAATCGCTAAGTAAAAGCGGCTTGACAAATGCCGACTTTTTTTGTCTAAGCAAATCCATGTTCGCATCACAATCAACCACCGGTGGGGCGCTTGATTGAGTGGACGGCTTGGCATTTTTATTATTTACAAAAGAACTAAGGACCAGCCCAACACTGGTAACTAACACAACCAGAAGCCAAATTAAAGGCACCCTGACATTAAACAACAATGACTTGATTTTCACAATATTCTTCCCCCTAATTAATTTTTCGTCTTTTCTATAGCCCAATCGAGCTGTAAAATTAAACTTTATTGGCCTTTACACCCAGTATTACACGATACAAACTTTCATTTATTCGAATAGTTACATATTTTCTTACTAGTAATGTCTTAAGACGTTCTTTTTTAGTATGTTATGTGTAGGAGGCAAGGCTCTCGTTATTAACAGTAGCGGTTCATAAAGACTTTTATTTTACACTATACCTGGAAACAAGAGTGAACGCAATCAAGTTAAATTTGTTGAAAACGATAACAAATTCGGCCACATGTCCCTCAGTAAACAACAGAAAAAAGATCTCGATCAACTGGGAGAATTCTTCAAAAAGATTGAAAAACTGACAACAGAGAATAAAATTGATCTGGATGTTTTCATCACTGATTACCAAGAAGGTGAGTTTTCTGTGTATGCAACCGAAAAGGTCAGCTTGTCTGAAAAGGCAAAATCAAGGAAGCGGGTTTTTGAAAAAGCTGGCAATAAGTCAAAGGCAGACAACAAGAAACAGAAAAACTAAGTACTAGGGTCGCGGGAGCCTCCGAACAATCAAGGTTGTTGTTCGGGATTTTTCTACTTTTGCGCCATAATTTTTAGGAATAGATGATGTTAATGGTGTGGCTGATACCTCTTTTGCCTCTTTTAGGCTTTTTGTTCATCGGCCTCTTGCAGAAAAAACTGGAAGGAACAAGTGCAGGCTGGATTGGAAGCCTGACGGTTTTAGCGTCTTTTGTCCTAAGTCTGCTGCTGTTCTTTTTACATTCTGGTTCATCTGATGAATACACATTATTTGAATGGATTAATCTAGGTGTTCTCAGCATTCCCTTTTCATTGATGATCGATCAGCTTTCACTGATAATGATGTTGATTGTTACCGGTGTTGGTTTTCTCATCCATGTATATTCGATTGGTTACATGAAAGGCGATGATGGTTTTGCAAGATTCTTTTCATACCTCAACTTGTTTATTTTCTTCATGTTAATATTGGTTATGGGCTCCAACTTCTTATTGATGTTCGTTGGTTGGGAGGGGGTTGGCCTGTGCTCGTACCTATTGATTGGGTTCTGGTTTAAAACACCTGAGTATAACGCTGCAGCAAACAAGGCATTTATAATGAACCGTATTGGTGACCTTGGTTTCCTTTTGGGCATATTGTTAATTATATCCACGTTTGGATCGCTCGATTACAACAGCGTTTTTTCTTCTGCTGCCTCCATGCCCGACAATCAACCTCAAATAATTGCCATCACTCTTTTACTGCTCATTGGTGCTGCCGGAAAAAGTGCCCAGATACCGCTATACACATGGCTTCCGGATGCAATGGCAGGTCCCACTCCGGTTTCGGCGCTCATCCATGCTGCCACGATGGTCACCGCAGGTATTTATATGGTTGTGAGGTCGAACGTTCTGTATTCAATTGCCCCAGACACATTATTTATCGTTGCCGTGCTTGGTACTGCCACCGCAGTCTTTGCCGCAACCATTGCCCTCGCACAAAACGACATCAAAAAAGTCCTTGCATACTCCACCGTAAGCCAACTCGGCTTTATGTTTGCTGCACTCGGCGCCGGAGCTTACACCACCGCGATTTTTCATGTTACCACACATGCTTTTTTTAAAGCCCTCTTGTTCCTTGCCGCCGGTAGTGTGATACACGCAATGGGCGGAGAACAGGACATCCGAAAGATGGGAGGACTTAAAAAAAATCTTCCGGTAACTTTTACTGTCTTTGCCATTGGAACTCTTGCAATAGCAGGGATTCCTCCTCTTGCGGGCTTCTTTTCTAAAGATGAGATTCTTGCTCATGTGTGGGTGGAATACAAGTATCTCTTTGTTGCTCTTGCCCTTGCTTCGGTGTTTACTGCTGTTTATATGTTTCGCCTGTTTTTCCTCACGTTCTATGGTGATTTCAGGGGAAGCCAAAGACAGAAAGAACACCTGCACGAATCACCGGGAATTATGACTACGCCCTTGGTTATTCTTGCGATTCTTTCGGCATTCGGCGGCTTTCTCGGAATGCCCGAAATATTTTCCGATAAACACATCATCGGCTCTTTTTTACAACCGGTACTTGCATACCCTTCTCAACTCATTTTATCTAAACCATCTCATGCCTTCGAATGGTCTTTGATCAGCGTATTTGCAATTTTACTGCTGATAATAATTTTGTACACCTATCGCAAATTTGTCAGCAACAAAAACATACCTCTGGAAGATGGTTCTGTAAAGGGCCTGTCACGTGTTCTGATGAATAAATATTATGTGGACGAACTCTATGACTACCTAGTTGTAAAACCTGCATTCTTTATCGGCCGCACGTTTCACAGCCTGGTCGAGAAAAGTATAATCGACCGTACGGTAAACTCCATCAAGCCCATTCTGATTTCTACCTCAGGAATGCTGAGGAGGATTCAGACTGGAGGGATTGGATTTTACATATTCATAATGGTGTTTAGCATCATAGCCATCCTCGCATACAATCTTCTAATATCATAGTTTAAAGGCCAGACAGATCAAAATGCTCAGCATACTCTTATTTTTCCCAGCCATCGCCGCAATAGGAGTCCTTCTTGCCGGAGAGAGGGCAAAGCTTGTCGCATTCTCTGCAGCAATGATCGAGTTTGTGCTTGCTCTTGTGCTTGCCGGTGGCTTTGATCCGGCAGCAGGAATGCAATTCGTAGAAAACAGCTGGTGGGTTCGTTCACTGGGTATCAGCTACTATATAGGTCTTGACGGACTTGGACTTCTGCTTGTCCTGCTAACGGTTTTTCTGGTTCCGCTTATAATACTTGCCAGCTTCAAGCACAGTTATGAAAAGCCAGGATTGTTTTATGCACTGGTACTCCTGATGCAAACGGCCCTTATAGGTGTTTTCATTTCTTATGATGGCTTTCTGTTTTATGTTTTCTGGGAACTGGCCCTTATTCCGATATACCTCATTTGCCTTATGTGGGGAGGAAAAAACAGAGCTGCCATTACCTTGAAGTTTTTTATTTACACCCTTGCAGGCAGTCTGCTCATGCTCGTAGCACTTATCTACCTTTGGACTAAAACGCCATATCCGCACAGTTTCGAGATAAGCCGCCTTTATGAAACAACGCTAAGCCTTGACGAGCAAAGCTGGATTTTCTGGGCATTTTTTATTGCATTTGCCATTAAAATACCGGTATTCCCCTTTCACACTTGGCAGCCCGACACCTATACGAATGCCCCCGTAGCGGGATCCATGCTTCTTTCCGGAATCATGCTAAAAATGGGGGTGTATGGTACTCTTCGCTGGCTATTGCCTGTAGTTCCTTCGGCCGTTCAAGAATGGGCACCCTGGGCAATTGGCCTTTGTGTAGCAGGAATTCTATATGCCTCACTGATAGCGATGACTCAAAGTGATTTCAGAAGATTGATTGCATATTCTTCAATAGCTCACGTGGGCCTTATCGCTGCAGGTGTTTTCAGTCTTACATCAAGTGGTTTGCAAGGGGGAATTATTCAAATGCTGAGTCATGGAGTTAGCGTGGTCGGATTATTTTTCATAGCAGATATCTTGTTCCGACGGCTGAATTCTGATGAAATGGAAAGTATGGGGGGCATCAGAAACATGGCTCCGGTATTCTCTACGTTTTTTCTGATCATTTTACTTGCCAGCATCGCATTACCACTTACCAGCGGCTTTGTGGGTGAGTTTCTCATACTGAATGGACTCTTTCAGTACAAACCCCTGATCGCCGGTCTTGCCGGAATAAGTGTCATTCTCGGTGCCGTCTATATGCTAAATGCGTTTAAGAAAATAAACCTGGGTACGGAGAATAAAGAGATTAAAAGCTTTGATAAGCTTTCTAGAACGGAATGGCTGGTTCTCACTCCGCTTGTGATCATGATATTCTGGATAGGAATATATCCATCTTACTTCTTAAGCCTTGCAGAACCGGCAGTTGCTGAAATTCTTGATAGAGTTTCCAGAAACTCACTTACACTCAATAACTGAAACAGAAAATAAGCTGACTTGAACTCACTGATTATACTGGCTGCTCTGGGACTGATAATCCTGTTCTCTGAAATTTTCAATTTCAAGAAGATTATTTTTCCAATTGTATTTGCCGGCATCATTGCCGCCATAGTGGCCGCCCTGGGCGACTGGAACAACAGTGCTTCTTATTTTAATAATATGATCAGGACAGATAATTACGCCGTGTCCTTTTCAGTATTGATCCTGTTTATAACCCTTCTCTGGTTTGTAATGTCTTCAAGTATGTTTGAGGATCAAGAAACCCGAACCGATTATTTTTCCCTAATTGTTTTTTCCCTAATTGGCGCCCTTGTGATGGTTTCGTTTACAAATCTGATCATGCTTTTCCTTGGAATAGAAATCCTTTCGATTTCGATGTATGCTCTGGCGGGCAGTAAAAAAGACAACCTTGCCTCTAATGAGGCGGCAATGAAATATTTTCTTTTAGGCGCCTTCACCACTGGCTTTTTATTGTTTGGTATCGCACTGGTTTATGGTATAACAGGCAGCTTCAACACTGACCAGATTTCAGAATACATCATGAGCACAGGGCATAGCTCATCTCCGGTATTGATAGCCGGCATTCTCCTGATATTAACCGCCCTGACATTTAAAATTGCTGCAGCCCCCTTTCATTTCTGGGCTCCGGATGTTTATCAGGGCGCCCCCACGCCAGTGACTGCATTCATGTCTTCGGTGGTGAAAACTGCGGCCATCGCATCTTTTCTCCGCTTATTTGGCAGTGCCTTCGCAGGACCATCAGAATTTTGGATCGCTACACTTTGGGTGATTTCTGCAATAACTATTGTCTTGGGAAATATCCTTGCGGTCTATCAGACTAACCTCAAGAGAATGCTCGCTTATTCAAGTATTTCTCATGCGGGATACATGATCATGTCCGTGATTGCGCTCAATGAAAAGGCCGCTTCTTCCCTGTTGTTTTATACTGCAGCATATGGTATTTCATCACTTGCCGCTTTTATGGTTCTTTTGATAGTCTCTTCAAAATCGGGCACAGAAGAGATATCGGGATTACGCGGAATGTTTTCCAAGAATCCTATAATGGCTTCCGCAGCTTGTATCGCAGTTCTCTCCCTTGCAGGAATACCCCCTCTGGCCGGATTTTTTGCCAAGTATTATATATTTTCTGCCGCTCTTCAGAGTGGCTATACCGGCCTTGTTTTGATTGCTGTAGCGGGTTCTCTTGTTGGTGTGTTTTACTATTTCCGGATAATCATCAATATCTTTGAAAGCAACGTTCAAATGAATGATTTGGGAGTAAATGTCTTTAATAAAGCATTCTTGCTAATTTGCTCTTTGTTGGCCCTGTTGTTTGGCATCCTGCCCGGACTTATCATTGATGCCATCTAAAATTAAGTCACACTTTACTAATGTGAAGATTCCGCCAATAAGCAATACTGTCATCATTTCGTTAAATTTCTAAGCTGAACAAATCGAGTTTTTGTTTTCACCTAAATTTCCTAATATTGTCCGCCCGAAAAAGCAAAAGCACTAAATTTATACAGATTTATTGCGTTTCCTTTAATCTGAAAATACATAAAACTGAATATTGACATGAGCAATCCCTCAGCTAAAAGCAGCAAACTGAAATCAATTCTCTCAATGCTTGTAATCCCAATCGCATACATCATGGGTTGGACATTCTGGACATTTGTACTGGGAAATCCTGACAATTTTACAAACGGTGACACCAGCCTCAATCCTCTTCCGGCAAGCGAAGTGGGCGCGCTCAACCACTACATGGGTGTGATGTACCACGGAGGTTTCGTTGTCCCCTTCCTCCTTTGCACACTTTTCACGGCAATAATTTTTTCGATTGAAAGAGCAATTACAATTCGCCGCTCCAAAGGAACTGGAAGCATAGAAGAATTCATTCAGAAAATCCGCACCCTGATGATGAAGGGTGATGTGGAAAGCGCAAGAAAAGAATGTGAAAAACAGCGCGGCTCCATTGCCAATGTAGTAAATGCCGGCCTTACTGTATACAGCCAGATGGAACAGGATAAAAATCTTGATAAGGAAAGAAAGCTGCTCGCAATTCAGAAAGAGCTTGAAGAAGCCACTACACTTGAGCTTCCAATGCTTTCTAAAAATCTGATGATCATATCTACAATTGCATCTGTGGCAACGCTACTTGGTCTGTTCGGAACAGTATTGGGTATGATTCGAGCCTTCTCTGCCCTTGCTCAGGCTGGAGCACCAGATGCAGTAGCGCTTTCAACCGGTATCTCCGAAGCCCTCATCAACACAGCCCTTGGTGTAATCACATCTGCAATTGCCATCATCATGTACAATACATTTACCAGTCGTATTGATAACATTACCTACGGAATTGATGAGGCCGGATATACTTTGGTTCAGTCATTCAATGCCAGAATTAAGCACGATTAAAAAGAATTTTTATCCAGCCTATGGAATTTTCAAGTTAATGGACTCTGTTAACAAACCAGCCAAAATTTAAATGCCGAAAATTAAAATACCAAAGAAAAGCCCTTCGCTGGATATGACTCCAATGGTTGACTTGGCCTTTTTGTTGGTTACCTTTTTCATGCTTACAACCAAATTTCGTCCTGATGAGCCGGTGGTTGTTGATCAGCCCTCTTCAGTGAGTGAAATTCCCCTGCCTGATCAGGGAGTAATCATGCTCACGGTGGATAAAAATGGAAGGGTATTCTTTAATGTAGAAGGTCAGCAAGTTCGGCGGGACATTTTGGAGAGGCTTGGAAAACGCTTCAACATAGAGTTTAGCGAAGAAGAAAAGAAAAAATTCTCACTTCTTTCATCGGTAGGCGTTCCTTCAAATAACCTAAAGGAATATCTCTCTGCGACGGATGATCAGAGAAAAGCAATGAATCTTGCCACACCGGGAATTCCAACAGACTCATTGAATAATGAATTGTCAGTATGGGTAAATGCAGCGCGTAATGCCGCACCCAGAAATAGCATCGCGATTAATGGTGACAGGGACGCAGACATTCCTACCATTAAAAGAGTGATTGCCACACTTCAGGACAACAAAGCCAACAGATTCGCTTTGATTACTAATCTTGAAAGTGAGTAAAGTATAATTACCAATTGAAATATTCGGGTACAAGCCCCGCTTAGTATAAGATTTAAAAATGGCAGAGGTACAACAACAGGAAGGCCAGGATAAAGGCAAACACAAAAAGGTGCGCGCCAAAAAAGCATCCACTCACATCGACATGACTCCGATGGTGGATTTAGCTTTCCTTCTGCTTACATTCTTCATCCTTACCACTACCCTGGCAAAGCCAAAAACCATGGATATCACTATGCCCGTAAAGGATGAAATCGAAGATGAGCAAAGAACTAAAGTGCCGGCCTCCCAAACGATGTCAATTCTCCTTACGGAAAACGACAGAATAATTTGGTATATGGGAATGGATGATCCAACCCAGCCGCCTGAAACTAATATTGCTGACTTTTCAGTAACCGGAGCAAACAGTATTCACAAAGTTTTACTTGAAAGGAACAAACTGGTAATTGATCTTGTTAAGATGGTCGAAGATTCTGTGGCTGCCGGCCTTATTCCTAACAAGGAAGAAGAAATAAAAAAGCACAAAGCAGCAGTAAAAGCTGCCGAAAAACGTGGATTGATTGTTCTGATCAAGCCTGACGATAAATCCAAATACAAAAATCTGGTTGACATTCTTGATGAAATGATTGTCACTAATGTCGGACGTTATGCAATTGTTGACCTTTCTGATTCAGAAAGAGAACTCATTAAAAACGCTTCAGCCAACTAAACAAATACAGGATGAGCAAGATCTTCAGCTGGAATGAACCTGTAAACCCGGATCGGGTTGAGCTGGTATTTGAAAGCCGGAACAAGGCATATGGAGGCTATATTCTTCGCAAGAAGTATACTGATCGCCTTATGTTTGCTTTGATTGCTTCAATAATTGGCCTGCTTTTGCTTATTGCCATTCCCAAATTAGTCAGTGTTCTCTCGAAAGTTGAGTTTGCAAAGAAAGAAAGTGTAACCGAAGCAATAACTCTGGCAGAACCACCT
Organism: Bacteroidota bacterium; assembly: GCA_003389385.1. GTDB lineage: Bacteria > Bacteroidota > Bacteroidia > AKYH767-A > 2013-40CM-41-45 > QQVM01. The sequence continues at coordinate 42,261 of QQVM01000010.1, read as the reverse complement.
CCAATTGATAAGAGCGCGCCCCCTCCACCACCTGTAATTCCCCCGCCTCCAGTCCAGCAAACTATAAAGTTTACTCCTCCGAAGGTTGTAAAGGATGAAGAAGCGCAAGAGCCCCCACCTACTCAGGAAGAAGTGAAGGAGGTACAGGTTAGCACAGTAACTCAGGAAGGCTCTAAAGACATCATAGACCTGCCTCCGGAAAATCCGGTAGTTGGAGAGGATGAGGGAAAAATATTCACCGTTGTGGAAGAAATGCCCACATTCCCAGGCGGAGAGGATAAATTGTTCGAGTATCTTTCAAAAAACATTAAATACCCACCTGTTGCACGTGAAAACGGAATTCAGGGAAGGGTTTATGTAACCTTTGTTGTTGATAAGGACGGGAAAGTGAAAGATGCCAAGGTTTTGCGAGGCATTGGTGGCGGTTGCGACGAAGAGGCTATCAGGGTTGTTAAGGCGATGCCACAATGGAAACCAGGTAAGCAAAACGGTAGAAATGTTCAGGTTCAATATAACCTTCCCGTTAGCTTTACCTTGAAATAAGAACCATCATTTTGGCCCATTACGGCCCATGTTTTCAAATATTGGCTTCGCATTCAACCTTATAATGATTCTCGTTTATGCTGCTGCGGGAATTATCTTAATCTTTGTCTGGCAGATTCCAGGCCTTCCTGATATAAATAATACAATTGCCGGCATAGTACTGTTCTTGTATTCAGTATTCAGGGCATATAAGCTTATTCGTTTAAATAGAGACTCTAATGAAGGTAAAAGCTAGTCGTATATTTTTTCTATTCGTTTTTTTAGTCTTTGGCCTCCTAACTCTTGTTTGCTGCAAGAGAGATAAGTCAAAATACTCTGATACGCCGGTTTCTGGTGAGATTCTTATTGTGGCCGACGAATCTTACAGGCCATTGCTACAAGTTCAGCTTGATACATTTCACAGCATTTACAAATATGCTAAAATTAATGCCAGGTATTTGCCGGAGCCGGAAGCTGTAAGTGTGCTTCTGAATAACGACAGCGCTCGTCTTGTTATTCTGAACAGAGAGCTGAATGAAACGGAGTTACAGACTTTACGTGAAATGAAAATTATTCCGAGGGTTAACCGTATTGCTGTTGACGCACTTGCCATTATGATAAACCCTGACAACAAGGATAGTTTGTTTACCCCCTCCTTGCTGGGAGACATTTTCAGTGGTAAAATATCTACCTGGAATCAGCTGGGAAAAAACCCGATCAACGATAGTATCCGAATTGTGTTTGACGGTAACTCAAGCAGCAATGCGCGTTATCTGAAGGAGAAGTTTCTTGGAAACTCACCTGTGCCCTCTAATTGGTACGCACTTGAATCAAATGAGGCACTGGTGGATTATGTGAGTAATAATGTAAATGCACTGGGTGTGATAAGCCTTAATTGGATCAGTGACCGGGAAAATCCTGAGGTTAACTCCTTTTTAAGTAAAGTCACTATTGCCGGTGTTTCCGAAACGGACAGCGTAGGCTCCGATAAAGATTATTATAAACCTTTTCAGGCTTACATTGCATTAAAAAAATATCCCTTCACGCGCGACGTGTACATCATCAGCAGGGAGGGAAGAAACGGTCTTGGCACGGGCTTTGCCTCATTTGTTGCGGGAGACCACGGACAAAGAATTATTCGTCTTATGGGATTATTACCTGCAACCATGCCAATTCGCATTGTTAAAATAAATGAATAACACAAAAGAATATGATTAAGAAGCTAATTTATGCATTATCATTGCTTTTCCTAAGCAATGTTTTGAAAGGACAAAGCCTTGAAGATGCACGCAAACTCACAGAGAACGAACAGTATGATGCTGCCAGTGCACTTTTCAGAAGTCTAATTAGCAAAGAGCCAGGAAATGCGACTATTTATTATTACTATGGTGAGAATCTATTGTTAAGCGACAACCCCGATTCTGCTGCATTAATTTTTAACAAAGGAGCTGAAATCGATGCGGCTAATTCGCTGATTAAAATTGGTCAGGCAAAAATTCTACTGGACATGATAAGTTTGGCAGAAGCCAAATCCGCTGCCGATAAGGATCAGGGAAATGCCGAGCTTCAAAAAAGACACGAAGAAGCCCGGAGAAATGTAGAACAGGCCAATTCGATTATCGACGGTGTCATTGCATCTGCATCGCAAAAGAACCCCCTCGCTTACATTGAATCTGCAGATGCATATATACATTTTAAAAATAAAGATCTTGACAAGGCCAGGAAATTATTGGATAAAGCTCTGGGAATCGACCCCAAGAATGTGGAGGCAAATTTATTATATGGTGATGTTTACACAGAATTGAACAACGGAACTCTGGCTGCAGAGTTTTACAACAAAGCACTCGATCTTAACAGAAACTCAGTAAGAGCAATTGTAAGCAAGGGTAAACTTTATAAAAGAAGTACGAATTATGAAGGGGCTTCAGCTGAGTTTCAAAATGCAATTGAAATTGATCCCGGATATGCCCCGGCATATCGTGAACTTGGAGAGACGGAATTTAAAATGGGTAAACTCAGTAAAGCAAAAGAGAACTACCGCAAGTATCTCGAACTTTCTAAAAACAACTGCGCTGCACGTATTCGTTATGCATCTTTTCTCTACCTGAGCAAAGATTACTCTGGCGCACTTTCAGAATTGAATCAAGTTGAAAAAAATTGTGATGGAGGAAATCTGACTTTACTTCGAGTTTATTCCTATTGCTACTATGAAACAAAGGAATATGTCAAAGGGCTTCAAATGGTTCAAAAGTTGTTTGACAAACTTCCTGAGTCAAAGCGCGCATCGTATGACTACGAATATTACGGAAAACTTCTGGCGGCCAGCGATCAGGATTCAATGGGCATATTACAAATGAGGAAAGCATATAACATTGACCCCAACAGAACGGATTTGCTTTCGGATATAGCTAATGCATATTATAAAATTAAAAGGTATGAAGAGACCGTCAAAGTACTGCAGGAAAAGGCCGCGACCGGAAAAGACATCAAAGCACTTGACTATATACTGATTGGCCGTTCTTATTACTTCATGTCGAACTTCATGTCTGCAGATTCGATATTTGCAAAGCTGAATGAAGTGGCTCCTACATATGCCAGTGGTTGGTTGTGGAGAGCCCAGGCAAATACACACATTGACTCTACTTCAGAGCTGGGTCTTGCAAAACCACATTACGAGAAGTATATAGAAATTGCTCAGGCCGACTCTCTCAATCCAGCTAAGTACAATAGCGGTTTAGCAGAAGCATACGGATATCTTGCTTATTTTTTCATCTTGAAAAAAGATAACACAAATGCACTCGCTTATCTTCGTCTTAAGTCAGCTTTAAATCTTGAGCCGGAAGACAAGAGGAATGTTCAGCAGGCGATTGATCAGCTGGAAGGAAAAAAGAACGGAAAATAAACCGGCACATCTTTAATAATCGGGGCCCGTGATGGATTCACGGGCTTTTCTATTTATATTGATTCCTTTATTTTTCATGCTCCCCCCAAAATACTCTGACAGCATGAAGTCAAATTAATCAGAATCCCGACTATTTATTTTTTGATCATATCCAAAATTCAATACATTCGTCATGTAAAAACCAACTCTTATGAGTAATATGCATGAATCCTGGGGCACTAGAGTCGGACTAATTCTTGCCATGGCAGGAAATGCAGTTGGCCTTGGCAATTTTCTAAGATTCCCGGTTCAAGCAATAAACAATGGTGGTGGGGCATTTATCATTCCATATATAGTATGCTTTCTACTGATGGGTATCCCGCTGCTTTGGATTGAATGGTCAATGGGTCGATATGGCGGCCGCTTTGGAAATCATTCAACGCCGTTCATTCTGGATAATATGACCAAGAAGCGCCTCTGGAAGTATTTTGGGGTTTTTGGAATTTTTACCAACGTGGCGGTTGCTGCTTATTATTGTTACATTGAATCATGGACCTTATCGTATGTCTTTCACTCAATTGGTCAAACTTTCTCCGGATTAAGCCAAACAGAGGTTGCCAGATTCTTTACGAACTACACCGACATCAATACGAGTATTTCAGGAATTCCATTTGAGGCGGTAATTGCTTATATACTTTGCCTTTCACTAAATGTGTACATTCTGTCAAAAGGCCTGAGCGGAGGTGTAGAGAAGGCGGCTAAAATTGGAATGCCTCTTCTCTTGCTCTTCGGAGCTTTCCTTGCTATAAGAGGTGTAACACTTGGTAATACCGGCTCTTGCGATGACTGCGACTCGAGCCTTGGTTTAAATTTTCTTTGGGAGCCACAGTTCGACAGCCTATCAAATCCCAAAGTCTGGCTTGCTGCAGCCGGACAAATTTTCTTTACCCTGTCTGTTGGAATGGGAACAATTCACTGCTACGCCGCTTATGTGAAAAAGAAAGATGATATAGCATTAAATTCAATGACCGCTGGGTGGATGAATGGATTTGTAGAGATAGTCCTGGGCGCATCAATAGTTATTCCAATTGCAGTCGGTTACCTGGGACTTGACTGGGTTAAAGAGAATGCCGGTTTTTCTATGGCTTTTCAGACTATGCCGTATTTGTTCCAGCAGTGGGGTCCTGCTTTGGCCACAATCGGCGGAGTGATGTGGTTTGGTCTCCTATTCTTTGCAGGAATTACTTCATCTCTGGCGATGGGAACTCCCTGGATGGGCTTCATGCGTGATGAGTTTAACTGGTCAAGAAACAAGTCTGCATGGACCTTTGGAGCGCTTGTTCTTGCAATGGGCCTGCCAACTGTTTTATTTTATAACGAAGGAGTTTTTGGCGAATACGATTATTGGGCAGGTACGGTATCACTTGTAATATTTGCTCTTGCTGAGTGCATTTTGTTTGCCTGGATTTTTGGTATAAACAAAGGTTGGCAGGAATTGAATGCGGGTGCTGACATAAGAATTCCAATAATATTCAAACCGGTTATCAAGTATGTTACACCATTACTTATTTTAATAGTATTTCTCGCATCCTTGATCACTCCTAAGAATAATGACTGGCAGAATGCATTTAAAAATAAATGGGAGCTGGATGCGTCTTCCATTATCGGTCAAATTCAAAATAAAGGAGTAGAAGTAAACAAGGAGTATTTTGCAGATTATTTTGAAAGTGGTGTCAGCGGAACGGTCGGCAGCATTGACCGAATTGATCAACGCAGTATAGTCCGGCTTGTAAATGAAAACAACCGTCAGATTGCCGCATATCGCTTTTCAGATAATAAGGAAATTATTGTCAGACCCGGTGATGCTGTGATCAAAGGGCAAAAATTAGCTACTGGCAACTTCATCAATAATGTGTTCTTTACTGACATGTCCAGATTGCTACTTCTGTTGCTTTTTGGATTTATTTGCTATCTTGTATACCGCGCTACAATAAGACGCGAAAAAACTGGAAGGAATTAACATGAGCAATTCAGCAATAATCACAATGGTGTTAGTTCAGGTTCTGGTCACGATTATAACCGCCTATTTCTTTTTTAAAGTGCTTAATACTCCAGCCCGGCCAGAGCCAGACTCATACTCTGAAAATGACGATCGGGACGGTGAGTAATGGGGAGAATCTGATTTTAGCCCTAATTGTAAGCTGGAGGCTCATTTTACTTCAATGAAGAGCCGTAATTAGCAACATTTTTTAAAGAAAAGAGTAAAAAACGTATTCTCTAGCGGTTCATTACTAATGGCCTGCCATAATATGGTATTGTTGCAATCAGATCACCTGATACTTCAGACAGATCCCTTCTGGCGAGACTTGTGGCTGATAATAATCAGCTTCCTGATGTTTGTAGGCACAATCTACATTTACTTCAGATTGCGAAGCAGCACCTTTAGCAGGATCAGAAGATTGCTTGAAGAAAGAGTTGAGGTTAAAACAAAACAATTAGTGGAAAAAAATCTGGAACTCGAAAAGTTGTCTCTCGCAGTAAGCAGGACTGACAATGCCGTATTAATTGCTGATGCACATGGAGAAATCGAATGGGTAAATGATGCCTTTACCCGTCTTACCGGGATGGGAAAGGATAAAATCATTGGAAGGAAAGTAAATGAAATTAATGTGTACAATGAGATTAGAAAGGAGATTGATGAAGCGGTGAAACTAAAGCACTCAAGAATTTTTGAGTCTAACCTCACAACACATAATCTGAACAACATTTGGTTATCCTCCACTTTGACTCCGGTTTTTAATGAAGATGGACAGCTGAAGAAAATTGTTTTGGTTGACACCGACATTACTGCGGGAAAAAAGATGCAGCAAAGGATTGAAGAGTCGCTGAAAGAGAAGGACGTGTTGTTAAAGGAGATACACCACAGGGTAAAAAACAATCTGCAGATTATTATCAGTCTACTCAATCTTCAGTCAGGTTATATTAAAGATGAGTCGACGTTAAAGGCAGTCAAAGACGGACAGAACAGAGTGCGATCTATGGCCCTTGTTCATGAAAAGTTTTATCAGGCAGATGAATTAACCGAGATTGATTTTGGAGATTATGTTGAAAAACTAACGCAGTATATTTATCAGTCTTATGGAGATAAGACCGATAGGGTAAAGCTGTTAATAGACACAGATTATGTGGGCCTTGATATGGATACTGCCATGCCCAGCGGACTTCTTGTCAATGAACTTGTTTCCAATGCCTATAAATATGCATTCCCAGGGAATCGATCAGGTGAAATTAAAATATCACTGAAGAAGTCAGGAAACAAGATCAATCTAAAGATATCAGACAATGGGGTAGGGCTTCCCTCTGACTTCAAAATGGAAGGCTCAGAATCCTTAGGCATGCAGCTGATACAGGCGCTTACTGATCAGCTTGACGGAAAGCTTGATCTTAATGTAGATAAGGGAACACAGTTCAGCATAGAATTTCATTATCCAAAGAATTAACATAAGAATAAATCAGAAGTTTAATAATACAATATGGCCACACTTAAAATTATGATCGTTGAGGACGAAATTATTGTCGCTAAGGACATTCAGAGAATCCTCAAAAAGCTCGGTTACGAGGCTTTTGATCCATTTGCAAACGGAAAAAAAGCGCTTGACTCCATAGAAAAACTGAATCCGGATCTAATTCTCCTGGATATTAATCTTAAGAGCAGTGAGCTTGACGGCATTCAGGTTGCCGAGCAAATTCATCAGCACTATCAGATTCCATTTATTTTTCTGACAGCCTTTTCTGATAAGGCAACACTTGAAAGGGCCAAGCTAACAGAGCCTTATGGCTACATAATAAAACCTTTCGAGGAAGATGATATACGCACCGCGATTGAAATCGCATACTATAAGTATACAAAGGACCTGGAAATGCAGAACAAGGGAAACCGTTTTGCAGCAGCTCTTGACAGCCTGGAGGTAGCTGTTATCATAACCGACTCTAACGAGAAGGTTATTTTCATGAACAAGATGGCCGAGACTTTAACCGGTTGCCTGAAGCAGGAAGCGCTTGGTAAGGACATTGGCATTGCGATGAAGAACTCTCCCGGAGAAACGAAGAACGTATTCAAAACACTTGCCCACTCTGTAGTAGGAGAAAACCCATCACTTGAAAGCGGGCCGCAGGTGCCGGTGTCAAATGGCGCCACAGAGCATAGCGTAGCCGTAAATACATTTCCAATACTGACAGTTAACAACAAGATTAACGGTTGTGCATTTGTATTGACTTCTCCGGGTCGAAAGGATTCGGTTCAGGAAACGAGCGCTGACAAGAATCTGTTCAACTTCCTGGAGAACATCTATGCGAACAACTCCTTCTTTGTGAAGAAAGATTCGCGTTTTGTAAAGGTGAATTTTCAGGACATACTTTGGATTGAGGCGCTAGACAATTATGTTATCATCAAGACTTCTTCCAAAGAGCAGTTTATTTTACACAGCAGCATGAAAGACATTGAGGCAAAGCTGCCTCAGCTCAACTTTGCTCGCGCACACAGGTCATACATAGTACAGTTGGATAAAATCAGCGCCCTGGAAGAAAATGCATGCATCATTGATGGCAACAGAATTCCAATTGGAAAGTCTTATAAAGACAATCTGATGAGTCGCCTGAATATGTTTTAGCACACTCCTATTTCCTTGTCATATTGGCAAGCCAAGGCATACAATTAATTTTGTAGTTTCGGCCGATGCCTGATAAGATCATAGAAGTAAGAGATCTGAAAAAGAACTACGGACCTGTTGCTGCACTTCAGGGGATTGACTTCACAGTATACGCGGGTGAAATTTTTGGACTTCTGGGACCTAACGGTGCAGGTAAAACCACCACATTGGAAATCATGGAAACCTTGCTCAGAGCTGACTCGGGTTCTGTGAGTGTTTGCGGATTTGACGTAGAAAAGCATCCCTCAGAGATTAAAAGAAGAATAGCTGTTCAGCTTCAGTCTTCAGGCTATTACCCAAACCTTACTTTGCGAGAACTTCTCGAGTTATTTTCAGGATTGTATAATGTAAAATCTAATCCACAAAGTTTATTGGAAATTGTAGGACTTGAAGAAAAAGGAAACGCCCGCTACAAGCACCTTTCAGGAGGACAAAAACAGCGCTTTTCAATATGCACTACACTGATTCATAATCCAGAGGTTATTTTTCTGGACGAGCCGACTACCGGACTTGATCCGCAAGCAAGAAGAAATCTTTGGAAACTTATCCAGTCGATTCGATCTAAGGGTACAACTATAGTGCTGACGACACATTACATGGAAGAAGCCGAGCAGTTATGCGACAGAGTGCTGATAATAGACTCAGGAAAAGTAATTGCGTCGGGAGCTCCTTCTGATTTGATAGACAACCTGGTTTCAGAAGGATTCAAGCGCGAAGTAAGTGTAAAGAGCGCAAGCCTGGAAGATGTTTTCATCTCACTTACCGGTAGACAATGGAGAAACACATGAGAGGGGAAACAGGAAAGTATAATTTCAGCCAGACAAGGGCCATGCTTGCTATCACGAGAGCGAGCCTAAGATCAATTCTTCGCAGTCCGTCTGCAGTGGTATTTATACTGGTGTTTCCGCTTGTATTTATTTTAGTGTTTGGATTTATTGGAGGAAACAAAGTAAGACTTGAGCTGGGTCTTTATCCCGGATCAGATACCGGTTCTGTTTTTTTTCATGAGATAAGCAGTGCGCCCGGTGTTCGGATTTTATCAGGAAAAACAAAAAAGGAAATTGACGAACTCCTGATAAAAGGAAGAGTTGACGCAGCAATATTCATCGACACGGCGGGCGGAGGTGTTCAGCTTTATCACTCAAAGACGGGAGGAGACCAGAGCAAACTTCTTCAGACGATAGCATCAGGCATACTGATCAAAGAAAGATTATTTCAAACAATTGATAGCACAGGACGAATTTCGATCAGTGAAACACCGCTTCTTCAATCGAAAGTAGTGGAAGCAAGAGAATATAAAACCATAGACTTTATCCTTCCCGGTCAATTGGGTTTTTCGATTTTAAGTGCAGGTGTATTTGGAACCGCCTTTGTTTTTTTCTCCCTAAGGCAGACTATGGTCATGAAGCGGTTCTTTGCCACACCGATCAAACGCATATATATAATTTTCGGAGAAGCGCTTAGCCGGCTCATTTTTCAATTGGCCGGAGCAGTAATCATTATTTTACTTGGAAGATGCTTTTTTGGATTCACTCTCATTAATGGCTTGCTTACCGTTATCCATATGTTGATACTTTCCGCCCTGGGATTGATGGTTTTCATGGGATTTGGCTTTGTGGTTAGTGGAATTGCAAAAAGCGAGAGCGTAATTCCACCCATTTCGAATATTGTCACACTGCCTCAATTCCTTCTCAGCGGAACATTTTTTCCAGTTGATGCATTTCCCGACTGGCTGCAGCCAGTCAGCAGATTTCTGCCCCTCACCTATTTGAATGATGCCTTGAGAAAGGTTGCTTTTGAGGGTGTTACTTTTTCAGGCTTATGGCTGGAGTTATCCGTAATTTCGTTATGGGGAATCGTGATTTATATCGCAGCTGTAAGGTTTTTCCGCTGGGAATAAACCCAAGTGCTTTCTTTGCGTAATAAATCAGCGCATTGGCTGAATTTCAGATGCTTCAAGAGAGGATATTTATAATTTAGCAGGGCAGCGAAATAAAATGACCGCCGGATCCAAACATTTATTAAAACAGCGAATCGTTTTGACGATAGTCTTCTCGATTGCGAGTATTTATGCATTGGCGCAAGCCGGAAAAGATGGCGCGAAAAGTATCCCATCCGGAACCTCTTTTGTAAATGAATATACCGGTATTAGTTCTGATGTTAATTCTGGTACAAACACCATTCAGGTCGTTTCCAATAATCTTAATTCTGGTGGATTATTTTCATCTGCTCTTGGAAGAGGCGATCTGATTATGATTATCCAAATGCAAGGCGTTCAAGTAAGCAATCCTGATGACAGCACTTATGGTGCAATCACAAACTACAACAACTGCGGCAGATATGAGTTTGCAGAAGTGTCATCTGTGTCGGGTTCTAATAATATTACTACAAGCTGTGCTTTACAGAATAGTTATTCTGTTGCCGGAAGGACGCAGGTACTAAGGGTTCCGAGGTTTTCATCGTTGACAATAAATAGTGGCGGCATACTTACATGTCCCCCATGGAATGGAGCTACCGGCGGTGTGTTAGCCGTTGAAACATCCGGGAACATCAGTATTGGATCCGGCGCAACAATAGACGTGAGTGCAAAAGGATTTCGGGGAGGAGCCCTTCTTGAAAATGTCGCATGGTGGGGTGTAGTTAATTACTTTTCCAACCTACCCGACTATGGAGCAGAAAAAGGCGAAGGTATTTTCGGATACCAATCGGATTACGACATACTTGGAGGAAGATATGGTAAGGGTGCTGCAGCAAATGGGGGCGGCGGCGGAAATGCACACAATGCTGGTGGAGGTGGCGGAGGCAATGGCGGATCAATACCTACATGGACTGGCCGTGGTAATCCGGACATAAGTAATGCAAGCTGGATACCCGCATGGAATCTTGAATATCCGGGTTTTGCCACTTCAACATCTTCAGGAGGAGGACGGGGAGGATATAGTTTCTCATCGTCCAATCAAAATGCAATCATTGCCGGTCCGGGAAATTCGGTTTGGGGCGGAGACATCCGGCGTGAGAACGGAGGTATGGGCGGAAGGCCACTGGACTATAGTGGCAACAGAATATTTCTTGGTGGTGGCGGAGGTGCCGGTGATCAGAATGATAACCTGGGCGGCATAGGCGGAAGAGGCGGAGGAATTGCTTATGTGTTATGTTACGGTAATTTATCGGGATCCGGACAAATTCTGGCCAATGGATCCAACGGAGGTTCCTCGAATGGGAAAGACGGATCAGGAGGAGGTGGTGCCGGAGGAACAATCATCATCAACTGCAATGGAAATATCAGTGGGATCAGTGCTGTTGCTAATGGAGGAAACGGAGGCAGTCAGACACTGGGCCCATTCATCACAGAGGCTGAAGGTCCCGGAGGCGGTGGTGGAGGTGGACACATTGCAGTTTCAAATGGCGGTTTTACACGAACTGCTAATGGCGGGGTGAACGGAGTTACTAACTCATATGGCCTCACTGAGTTTCCACCTAATGGTGCTACGAGGGGTGGTGCGGGAGAGGCCAATGCTTCAATTCAGAATTTCAGCATTCTTGTTGCGAGTCCCGTTAACGCATGTTCAGGTAGCTCTGTAACTATCAATGCTAGCGTAATTGGAACTCTTCCTTCAGGATCAATTTTAGAGTGGTATGATTCTCCCATCGGAGGCAATCTGCTCGGTAGCGGAAATACATACACCAGCCCAGCCCTGTCAGCAACCACAACCTATTACGTAGGAACCTGCCCCGGCATACACAGAATTCCTGTACAAGTAAACGTTAGTAGTGTGCAATCTGTATTTTCGGCCAATACACCTGTTTGTCTTGGAGAATCAATCAGTTTTCAGTCAGCATCCAGTTCCAGCCTGGCTTCAATAATTAATTGGAGCTGGAATACCGGTGACGGATCCGGAACATTGACAGGACAAACCGCATCGTACACATATTTAACGGCAGGCACATGGTCGGTGGTCCACACGGTTACAGATTCTTACGGGTGTACATCAAGCAGCAGCCAAAACGTTACTGTTAACCCTTCTCCACAGATATCATTCAATGCTTCTCCCCGTGCCGGATGTGCTCCTTTCACTGTTAGTTTTTCTAACAGTACCCCGGGGCTACCCACATATAGCTGGAACTTTGGTGACAACAGTCCGTCGAGCTCAAGCCCAACACCAACACATACATATTCTAATCCGGGAACATACACAGTTAGCTTACGTGCCAGCCTGGGAGCTTGCAGCGATTCACTCAGGATTAACAATATGATTACAGTATATCCAAGGCCGCTTGCGTCCTTCAGTGTGAATCCGATTGCCTGCACCGGCGACTCCATTCAATTTGTGAACAGCTCAAGTGGCGGCGGCGGAATCACGGGATATACATGGAACTTTGGTGACGGAAGTCCTGCCAGAAGCGGAACTAATCCTAAGCATGCCTATAGTTCTCCGGGAAATTATCAGGTTACACTCACATGCAGCACTGCGCAATGTACAGATGATACAGTTATCACCGTGAGTGTTTCTCCCGCTCCGCTTGCTTCTTTTAGTGTCAGCAGTGCGAATGTCTGCGCAGGGGAAACGATCACATTTATAAATCAAACTACCGGCAGCGCTACATATACCTGGAACTTTGGAGATGGAAGCCCGGCTTCAAGTCTCAACAGCCCATCGCATTCATACTCCAGTACCGGAACTTATTCAGTCAGACTCATTGCGCAGACGGGATCCTGTTCAGATACATCCTATCAGCAAAACCTTGTCACCGTGAGCCCATCTCCGCTTGCAGGCTTTACGATATCTTCTACATGTCTGGGGGACAGTACAATCTTTAACAATCAAAGCCAAAGCAATGGGTCGGTCATTAGCGGATATTCCTGGCAATTCGGGGATGGAAGTGCTAATTCTGTTCAGCCAAATCCTAAGCATCTGTATTCATCTCCCGGAAATTACTTTGTAACCCTGATAGCATATGGGTCGGGTTCTTGTTCTGACACGATCATTCAGAGCATTACAATAAATTCGCGACCTACTGTTAATTTTGTTGCTGATCAAACACAAGGCTGCGACAGTTTAACTGTCAATTTTTCTAATCAAAGTACCGGAGCTGCTACCTATACATGGTTGTTTGGTGACGGACAGAATTCAACACTCTCATCTCCGACGCATCATTATTCATCCGCAGGGAACTATACTGTCGTATTAACAGCCTCCAGCAACAATGGCTGTAGCAGTTCAAAAGCATTGTTTAATCACATTATTGTGAGGAGTTCTCCAACCGCTATCATCAACAGCACTTCCTCTGTACTTTGCAGAAATGACTGCCGTTCTTTCAGTGCAGCTGCATCTGCCGGATCAATATATGAATGGAATTTTCACGGAGGAAATCCGGCGTCTGCAAGTGTTCAGAATCCGGCACAAGTTTGTTATCCCGACACAGGCATCTACAGTGTAAGTCTGAGTGTAAGAGATGCATGGTGTTCAGGATTCAGCATGTCGACTGGTATGGTTAGGGTTGTGGATTGCAGCTCTGTTCCAGTGGCATCATTTATTTCAAGTGATAATATTATTTGCAGCGGTGATTGCATAGACTTTGCATCTCTTTCAACGAATGCAACAAGCTGGGAATGGAATTTTCCAGGAGCTACACCAGCTCAATCATTTTCTGAGCAACCCGCTTCAATTTGTTATCCTGTTGCGGGGCTTTATCCTGTGTCGTTGAAAGTAGCCAATTCCATGGGCCTTGATTCATTGACCGTGCAAGGAGCGATAGAAGTAAATCAAAACCCTGTCGCACCATCCATTTCAAGATCTGGAGATACGCTGTATTCCACTCCAGCTTCCAGTTATCAATGGTATTTGAATGGGATTGAAATATCCGGAGCCAATTTAAATTTTTACCTGGCCTCACTTGCCGGAACTTATACAGTACGTATTGGAGATATCAACGGATGTTACTCGCATTCACAGCCCTATTCCCTCATCTTGCTTAGTGCATCATCCGGATTGATAAATGAAATCAATTGCATTGTTTATCCAAATCCCTTTACAGAATCTCCAGACCTTCTTATCCAAACTCCATTGACTACTCGCATACATTACAGGCTATTTGATGAGACAGGGAGAATTATACTGGCAGATGCATTTCAAGTGAAGCCCGGCTTTTCAATATTCAATCTGAATTCTGGCAAACTACCCGGCGGCATCTATATTCTGGAACTTAACAGTCCTTCAGGCACCTTTAGAAAAAAGCTGATAAGCAGATAAAAGTTTACAAAGTGTAAGGTTTTAGGATAGATTTCCTTTTTGTTTCCCAACTGTTTTTCATATTTGAAAGTATAATTAAGCCATATCCTAGGCCCCGGTTGGGGTCCGGTTGAAGCGATTTGGCGAATGAAAAAAAATAATTACAAAATTGATCTTGAGATCTATGTTGTGTTCATCATAGTGATCGGGATTTCAGTTTTCAATGCGATATACTCCAGCGTATTTATCGGGCGAAGTCAGGACATCACCAATGAAATAATGACCAATGATATTCCTTCGCTTCAGGCGCTGGAAGATTTAAACTCTTTGATTACCCGATCCAAAATGCATTGCACCAACTGGGTGTATCTTTCGAACAATCGTGATGACAAAGAAAAGCTCAGAACCATTCTCACTTTTGACTATCCGGAAAAGAAAGGGGTTTTGCAGGCATTGATGAGCCGGTGGGAGGACAAAAGCAGCGTAGATAGTCTGACCAAGATCCTGCACAGTTATGAAGCACAAGTCGGGAACCAAAGGAGGGTGATGCGTACCTTAGCTTTCAATTCGGACTATGATGATCCAATAAAGGTTTACAGTGCTGAGGAAATTCTTGCAGGCGAGGTGATACCTGAATGCAATAAGATCAACGCCAGCCTGAATCAACTCATCCTAAAAAAGAAAGACAAGGCGGAGAAACGGCATGCAGTGATGCAGTCGAGTTCCAGAATCATGCTTTGGAGCCTGCTTGCGTTGGCTATTCTGGTAGTGGTGGTTGTACTCATTGCTGCCTTTTACATGTCAAACAGCATCATTGTGCCCACAATGAAACTCAAGAATTATATTCTTCAAATGGGAAAGGGCGAGATTCCACAGATCAGCATAAAGATCCGCGATACTGCAATCGGACAAATGGCCGGAGCCGTCGCAATGCTGAGGGACAATCTGAGTCGTACCATTGGATTTGCCAAGGATATTGGTTCCGGGAATCTTGAAGTTGATTATCAACCATTGGGTGAAAAGGACGCGCTCGGAAACGCATTGCTGAGCATGCGGGAGAATCTGCGCAAGGCCCATCTTGAAAATACACAGCGACACTGGATTTCGGCTGGACTGGCAAATCTTAACGAAGTTTTGAGAAATAATCATAATGACATTGCCACCCTTTCTGATGATGTGATACGCGCACTCGTGCTTTATGTAAATGCTTGCCAGGGCGGACTGTATCTTCTTGAGAAGAACGAGCACGGCGGGAAGCAAATAATTAATCTGCAAGGCAGTTATGCAAAGGACTTCCAATCAGACGCACAGCTGTCCATCAGGCCAGGAGAAGGCTTGGTTGGCCAGGCAGTAAAAGACGGGAAAGTGATTCACCTCAGCGGAGCTCCTGAAAACTACTTAAAGATCAAGTCTGCATTAGGAGAGGCGGCTGCCAGCCATTTGCTGATTATTCCGCTTATTCACCGAGGAGAGATTTACGGAGCCATGGAATTGGCCTCTTTCAGGCCCTTCAGTGATATAGAATTGAGCTTTCTTGAAAAAAGCTCTGATGCGATGGCCTCCACAATATCGTCGGTAAAGAACAACATGCTTACAAGACAACTATTGAGTGAAACGAGGAAGCAGGCAGACAGATTGGTAGCCCAGGAAGAAGAATTGCGTCAGACCAACGAGGAACTTTCTAGCCAGTCGCAGTTGCTTCAGACTTCAGAAGAAGAGTTGAAGCAAAGCAATTTGGAGCTCGAATTTAAAGCCAGAGAGCTCAGCCAGCAAAATGAAATTCTTGAGCAGGCAAGAGAAGCGCTTGCCTTGAAAGCACAGGAGCTGGAAGTTAATAACAGATACAAATCAGAATTCCTTGCCAATATGTCGCATGAGTTGCGAACGCCACTCAACAGCATCATGATTCTGGCAAAACTCCTGGCGGATAATCCTGAATCGAATCTCTCCGAGAAGCAGTCTGAATATGCTAAAGTAATTCATAAGTCGGGAAACGATCTGCTCATTCTCATCAATGATATACTTGATCTTTCAAAAGTAGAAGCAGGTAAGATCGACCTTGTCATGGAAGACGTTAACATACGGGATGTGAAAGATGACATGATGAATCTCTTTGCCGAGTTAGCCAATGAAAAGAAAATAGAATTTGAAACAGAGATTCACAGTGAAATTCCTGAGACGATGACCACTGACAGAATCCGACTCGAGCAGATTCTTAAAAATCTTTTGTCAAACGCATTCAAGTTTACTCCGGAGGGCGGAAAAGTGGTTTTCAGAATAAGCAGCCCAGTCCGAAAATCCCGTTATTCTACTCCGGCATTAATACGAAGCCGTCGCTTGGTGGAGTTTTCTGTTCATGACAACGGAATCGGGATTCCCAAAGAAAAGTTTCAGGTAATATTCGATGCATTTCAGCAAGTTGATGGATCAACAAGCAGAAAGTACGGTGGAACTGGTTTAGGCTTGTCGATTTGCAAAATGCTGGTTTCGCTTTTGGGTGGTGAGATACGTTTAGAAAGTGAAAGTGGAAAGGGCAGCAGCTTTTATGTGTGCTTGCCGATCTCTACTAATGAGACTGAATCGTCACAGATGAAAATTTCTTTGGGGGGAACTGAGGTCAGCACCCAAGGCCAAGATAGCAGCTCTTCGAATGCTAAGTTCAATAGCTCAATACTTAATGAAGCATTCGATGTCTCTGATGATCCCAGTTCGTTTGGAGAAGGTGAAAAAGTCCTGTTGTTACTGGAGGAAGACCCAACCATAGCTCAAACACTTGCAGATATGGCTCATGAAAAGAATTATAAAGTATTGCATGCAACACAAAGTGATGACGGGTTGAGGATGCTGGAAGCCAATAAACCACATGCGATTATTATGGACATGCATGCTCAGGGACTTGACTTGCTTCAGAAGATTAGAAAAAATCCGGAATGGAATCACATCCCGATACATGTTCTCAGCCCAAGAAATCGTGGCAATCTGGCTCTGGATCTTGGTGCAACGGCCTGCTTGTCAAAACCGCTGGATGCGCAGGATCTCAAATCCGTTTTTACACAACTGGATCAAGGTCAAATGAGCTCTACGCAAAATGTGTTGATTATTGACGACTCACAGGTGGACTCCCAAAGCATACGTAACTTACTTCATTCAAGAAATGTATCCCTTGTAATTCATACAGCTGAAGACTCGGATAAAGCCCTGCAGTTATTAAGCAGTATAAACTTCGATTGTATTCTTCTCAATCTGGACATTCAAAGAAGCAGGCAGACGGGGCTGACTTTACTTGAGCAAATCAGGGGCATTGAAAGATATCAGCACACACCATTGATTGTTTACACCAATGAGAATGTGAATGCAGATGAAGAACTCAACCTGGAAGTACTCAGCAATGCCATTGTCATTAATAACGGACAAATTGAAGATCGCATCGTTTCAGAAACGCAGTTATTTTTAAGCAGGGTATGTGAATCAAGGCGCAGCCACAATTCCATTCCTGAAAAATTACAGAACGTACTTTTGGATAAGACAGTATTGATTGTCGATGATGATGTCAGGAACATTTATGCTCTTACTGGCATATTGGAACATCACGGACTGAACGTTATTTCTGCGATCAATGGTGAAGAAGCATTATCCAGACTTGTCAGACACCCTGAAATTGACCTGGTGCTTATGGACATTATGATGCCCAAACTAGATGGCTATGAAACAATGCGAATTATCAGAGAGGATATGAACCTGACTCAGGTCCCGATAATTGCACTTACTGCAAAAGCGATGCAGGGAGACCGTGAAAAATGCATACAGTATGGAGCCAGTGATTATTTGGTTAAACCTATTTCAATTGAAAAGCTAATAGCCTTAATGAAAATCTGGCTTTATGTATAATTTAAATGAGTTAGAATATGACAAACAGTATTATTTTTCCAATTCATGAAGAGCAAATTCAGGAATTCACTCAAATTATCTGTACATACAGCGGAATAGACCTTTCCGGATATTCAAGATCATTTCTTGTTAGAAAGCTTCAACGTGAAATTCATGATAGTGGATGTTCAAGTTGTGGGGCTTATCTTGCGATATTGAGGAATGATCATGAAAGATCATTCGGAGCAATGCAATCATTTACCATTAACTACACGGAATTTTTTCGTGATCCCGAATTTTTCCTTGCGTTAAGAAACAAGGTTATGCCATTTCTTGCTACTTATCCCAGCATAAAAATTTGGGTAGCCGGTTGTTCCACCGGCGAGGAGGCATACTCTTTAGCGATACTTCTCAATGAAGTAAATCTGTTGTCGCGTTGCAGCATACTTGCCACAGATATAAACCCTGAGAACCTAAGCAAAGCAGAGTCAGGAATTTTTGATGCCAGCATGGTAAGAAATGCGACGTCAAAGTTTTATTTGGGAGGAGGAAGAACAGCTTTTCATGATTATGTTACATTCGGCTATGACAAGATTATTTTCAGAGATGGAATTAGAGAGCGGATTTCATTTGTGAAACACGATTTAACGTGCGGAAAAATACCGGGCCAATTCCATTTGATTTTATGCCGAAATGTTTTGATCTATTTTGGTCGCAATTTGCAAAATGATGTAATAGGAATGTTTTATGAAGGGATAAGAAACTTAGGTTATCTTGGATTGGGATTACAGGAGAATCTTTTGTTTAACAAACATGCTAACAGATATTCAATCATAGACAGGGATGCAAAGATTTATCGAAAGGTGGATCATTAACTTCAGATCTGTAAGATTTTATTCAAAGTTTACCCAACCAAATATATCTGAGTGTGTATTATTATACATAGTAATGTAGAGTTTAACCTATGTCCGAGATAAATAACGATACCAAAGCGGTAGCAGAAAAGACCGTAGAGGATAATCAGGAGCTATTGAATATTTTACTTGTTGATGACAGACCTGAGAATCTTATTTCACTTGAAAGTATTCTTACCAGGGAAGGAAGAAAAATACTCAAAGCTGAATCTGGCGAGGAAGCCTTGAGGATTGCTCTCGATGTAGATTTGGCTATGATATTACTTGATGTTCAAATGCCGGGCATGGATGGATTTGAGGTAGCAAGACTTTTGAAAGCAAATTCAAGAACCAGAGACATCGCAATAATTTTTGTTACAGCCATCAGTAAGGAGGAGAAATATACTATTCAGGGATATGAAGAAGGTGCAGTGGATTATTTATTAAAGCCATTGGATGTTCATGTGGTTCGAGCCAAGGTTGATGTGTTTTCCAGACTCTACACACAACGTAAGCAGTTGGTGGAGAAAAACAAAAGTCTTGAAGCTTTAAATAAGCAGCTGGATGAGTTTGTATATATAGTTTCTCATGATTTAAAGGCTCCTTTAAGAGGATTGTCAAGTCTTGCAACATTTATGGAAGATGCAATTGGTGAAAATCCCAATGATGAAGTGATAGAATTGCTTGACATGATGAAAAGCCGAACCGGGCGTATGCAGCAGTTGATTGATGGAATTTTACATTATACCAAGCTCACTGGAAATAGAATCGAAACCGAAGTGGTGGATGTTAAGGGGCTTATAATCAATGTATTAGACTTAATTGGTGTTCCTGATAATATAAGAGTTGAAATACCGGACCGTATGCCGACTCTTGAGTGTCCCAAAATCAAATTGCATGAAGTTTTTCAGAACTTACTTTTTAATGCGATTAAATATAATGATAAGGAACAAGGAAACATAAAAGTTGCTTGTGAAGAGTATGAGAACGAGTATCTTTTTTCCGTAGCTGATAATGGTGTTGGAATTAAACCTGAGCATCACGAAAAGATTTTCGGCATGTTTCAAACCCTTCAATCAAAGGATAAGTGTGAAAGCACTGGAATTGGGCTCACTATAGTTAAGAAGATTGTCGAGAACCAGGGTGGTAAGGTGTCCTTGAGGTCAGTACCAGGACAAGGTTCCACTTTTAGTTTCACGTGGAACAAATAATGCCTAGTTTTTCTTGAAGATGTAGATTGTACTAGAGTACTTCTCCGGATTTCCCATTGCTTTAAAATTACTTTTTAGGCCCAGGTAAAAGGCGTTTAAGAGACCAAGTTTTGATCCTTGATGTTTTTCGCTTAGCATGGAAACATAAAAGCTGTCAAATGGCATTGGCAAGGATTTAATAAAGCGAAACCCCTTATTCTGCATCAAATTTTTAATCACATGTGGTTTAAAGTGGTAGAGATGCCTGGGAACATCGTATGCTGCCCATTTTTCTTTATAAAAAGCAGCATCATATGAAGTTGGATTGGGTAAAGCCAGAATTACAACACCATCACGAATCAGAAAAGTATTTACTTGCTCCAGCCTTTCCTGTAAATTATGGACATGTTCTAATACATGCCAAAGACTTATTACGTTGAACCTGCCAATCCAATCATTTTTGTAAAAGACCGAATCAGTATATATATTTAAGCCAAAACGATTGATTGCTAGTTGCCGGGCACCCTCATGAGGTTCAACCCCTGTTACATCCATACCATTTAATTGGCATATGTTCAGAAAATCACCAGTTCCACATCCTATATCCAATATTCTAATTTTATCGGTATGGGAAATGCTTTGTACTAGTTTGACTTTCTTTCTAAGGGAGTATTTTCTGATGAGTTTATAAAGCTTATGAATCAGCCCCTGATTTGTATTGTTGTGGCTTATATAATCCGGACTGTCATAGTATGGTCCAATTCCTTGGATTGAAGGTCTGGGGTTTGTATAAATTAAGCCACAGGAGTCACAGAGAAGCAGTCGAAAACTCTCCTTGCTAACAGAATAATCCTTACAGCTTAAATAAGCTCTGGAATTGCTTAAATTACAAACCGGACAGTTTTCTAAGTGTTCCATTGAGAATGTTCCACGTGAAACATGCAATTATCTTCCCAGATATACCAAAAGTACGGAGATGTCAGAAGGAGATACACCGCTTATTCTGGATGCTTGACCTAGTGTTCTTGGCTTGATTTTGCTGAGTTTTTGTCGAGCTTCCATTGATAAAGAGCCTAACATCGAATAGTCAAAGTCTTCTCGCAGGGATACATCTTCAAGCTTGTTTAGCTTTTCTACGATTTCAAACTCTTTCTCTATATAGCCCTGATACTTAATGGAAATTTCAGCTTGCTCAAGAACTAGGCTTCTTTCAGACTCAGGAATGTCGCCGATGTATTGGCGCATTCCTTCAAATTTGTGTATAAGCCCGTGAATATCGACCTGAGGTCTTAGCAGCAAATTGTGAACCTTTACTTTTTGCCTAATAGGTTCGGTGCCCGCATTTTGAAGATGTTCATTTATTTCTTCAGGAGTAATACTTGTGCTTCTAATAAAGTTGATTAGATTTTCGGTATACGAGACCTTTTCCTCAACGCGTCGTAATCTTTGCTCCTCAGCTAGTCCGATTGCATATGACAACGGAGTCAGTCGCACATCTGCATTATCCTGGCGTAATAAAGTTCTGAACTCTGCACGAGATGTAAACATGCGGTAAGGTTCATCGGTTCCTTTTGTTACCAAATCATCAATCAAGACACCTATGTAAGCCTCAGATCTTTTCAGAATGAAGGGCTCCTTTTCTCGAATGGCATGAACAGCATTGATTCCGGCAATTAATCCCTGACATGCGGCCTCCTCATAGCCGGTGGTCCCATTAATTTGTCCGGCGAAAAATAAATTACGGATAATTTTTGTCTCCAGGCTCAAACTCAGTTGCTGAGGAGGGAAGTAGTCATATTCAATTGCATATCCCGGGCGGAACATTTTGGCATTTTCGAAGCCCGGAATGAGCCTAAGTGCCTTGTACTGAGTGTCTTCTGGAAGCGAAGTGCTGAATCCATTCAGATAAATCTCCACGGTATTCCAACCCTCTGGTTCAACAAAGAGCTGGTGCCGATCGCGATCAGCAAAACGATTAATCTTGTCTTCAATTGAAGGACAATATCTTGGGCCCAATCCTTGAATTCTTCCTGCAAACATGGGAGATTGTTCAAAGCCCTCTTTCAAAGTTTCATGAACAGCATCGTTGGTATATGCAATCCAGCAATTGAGCTGCTTGTTTGGCGGTAAAGTATCTGAAAATGAGAATTTTCCAGGCTTTTCATCACCTTCCTGAACTTCCATTTTAGAGTAATCCAATGATCTTCCGTCGAGTCTGGGCGGAGTGCCTGTTTTCATCCTACCCGATTGAAAACCAATGCTTTGTAGTTGCTCTGTGAGGCCTTTTGCAGACTTTTCACCGCTTCTGCCTCCGCCGAATTGCTTTTCTCCTATATGAATGATGCCATTGAGGAATGTGCCATTTGTCAAAACCACCGCTTTTCCAAGAACTTCAACACCCATACTGGTTTTCACACCACACACGCGGTCATTTTCAATGATTAGTTCGGAAACCATGTCTTGCCAGAAATCCACACCATTAGTATGTTCCAGCATGGTTCTCCATTCCTGGGCGAAGAGCATTCTGTCGTTTTGCGAGCGAGGGCTCCACATGGCAGGTCCTTTGGACCTGTTCAACATTCTGAACTGGATCATTGACTTATCGGAAACAATTCCCGAGTATCCGCCGAGAGCATCTATTTCCCTAACAATCTGACCCTTGGCGATTCCGCCCATGGCAGGATTGCAAGACATTTGAGCAATTGTCTGCATATTCATAGTAACAAGCAATACTTTGCAGCCCATGTTTGCAGCCGCAGCCGCAGCCTCACAACCGGCATGACCGGCGCCAACCACTATGATATCGTAATTCAGTTTCATTGCTGGGCTGCAAAGGTACTGAGAATTAGGCAAGAGAGAAAATTTAGACTTAAGGCATTACATCAAATGAGCCGGAATAAAAATTTGCAAAACACAGGGAAAATCGAAAAGGCAATTTATACATTTGGCCTCCGAAAATTCATCTCTTGAGTTCCAGTGCAATAAATCGGATTACACTTCCCGGCCTGCTAGTCACGCTGGGAATCATTTTCGGAGACATTGGAACATCTCCTCTATACGTATTAAAGGCCATTATCGGACGTGAAGCGATTAGCGCCGAAAGTGTGCTTGGTGGTGTGTCATGTATATTTTGGACGCTTACCTTACAGACAACAATCAAGTACGTATTACTTACACTCCGTGCAGATAACAAAGGTGAGGGTGGTATTTTTGCTCTCTATGCACTGGTTAAGCGAACAAAAATTAAGTGGCTTATTGTTCCAGCAGTGATTGGTGGTGCAGCGCTTCTTGCCGATGGAGTGATTACGCCTGCAATTTCTGTGTCTTCAGCGATAGAAGGATTGCGTTACTTCAATCCGGAAATTGACACTGTTCCGATTGTCATCGCGATCCTCACCATGCTGTTTCTGATACAGCAATTCGGGACAAAATTTGTTGGGCAATTTTTCGGACCTGTAATGTTTATATGGTTCACGATGATCGGTACAATTGGATTCATTTCCATACTTCAGTTTCCCGAAGTAGTCAAAGCAGTCAATCCGGTTTATGCATATGATCTTCTTGTGGAACACCCGGGAGGATTTTGGCTTCTAGGTGCGATTTTTCTTTGTACAACCGGAGCAGAGGGACTTTATTCTGATATGGGACATTGCGGACGCAAAAACATACGCGTATCCTGGGGATTTGTAAAAGTGATGTTGCTGTTGAATTATTTCGGACAGGCCGCCTGGTTAATGTTACATGAAGGAAATTACCTTGAAGAAAGGAATCCATTTTATTCGATCATGCCCGACAGTTTCCGACTGATAGGATTGGTCGTTGCTACCGGAGCAACGATAGTTGCAAGTCAGGCACTCATCAGTGCATCTTTCACGCTCATCAACGAAGCAATTCGACTTAATTTTTGGCCAAAGGTGAGGGTGAAATACCCCACAGATATGAAAGGTCAAATCTATATTCCCTCAATCAACTGGCTATTGTATGCGTCCTGTGTGGCAGTTGTTTTATATTTTGGAGAATCCTCTCAAATGGAAGCAGCTTACGGACTCACGATCAACATTGACATGATCATGACCTCCACACTTTTGATATTCTACATGATTATCAAGCGTTACAGCTGGTTGACAATCGGAGCCTTCATTCTGGTTTATACAACTATTGAATTTTCATTCCTTGTCGCAAACCTCAGCAAGTTTGCACATGGAGGATGGGTGAGTGTACTGATCAGTTCGGCCATTATATATGTTATGTGGGCATGGTACCAGGCGAGAAAAATCAGAAACCGATTCCTTGAATTCGTCAAGCTCAAAGATTACCTGCCCATGCTTCGCGACCTGAGCCATGATTTTTCCATTCCTAAAACAGCGACACATTTGGTCTATCTCACCAGTGCCGACTATACAGATGAGATTGAGGCAAAAGTGGTGTATTCCATTTTACAAAAGCAGCCTAAACGGGCAGACATGTACTGGTTTGTACACGTGGATGTACGCGATGAGCCGTTTACCATGGAGTATAAAGTAACTGAGCTGATAAAAGGAAACATTATAAGGATAGACTTTAGACTCGGCTTCAGGGTTGAACCTTTGATTAACCTGATGTTCCGAAAAGTTGTGGAAGACATGGTTAAGAATTTCGAAGTGGACATCACTTCAAGATATGAATCGCTTGGAAGAAAAAACCTGATTGGTGATTTCAGGTTTGTTGTTATGGAGAAATTTCTTTCCTATGAAAACGAACTTCCTTTCTATGAGAAAATTATTCTCGATACATATTTTCTGTTAAAGAAACTCAGCCTTTCAGAAGAGCGGGCATTCGGACTGGACACAAGTTCTGTCACCATTGAAAAAGTGCCTCTCATTGTGAGTCCTGTTAGGGAATTGAATCTGAAGAGAATAAAACTGGACAGCAAGAAGTCGGACATTAATACTTAAGGGCAATGAAAACCAAAACATCGAAAGAGTCATTAGCAGTGCTTACGGAAATAGTGCTTCCCAATGACACCAATACATTGGGAAATCTGATGGGAGGCAAATTACTTCACTGGATGGATATAGCCGCAGCTATTTCCGCCACAAGGCACTGTGGCCGTGTTGTAGTGACAGCTTCGGTTAACAATGTTTCGTTCAACCAGCCGATAAAACTTGGAGAGATCGTCACACTGCAGGCCAAAGTATCTCGAGCATTCACATCGTCTATGGAGGTATTTATTGACGTTTGGGTTGAGAACAATGTGACCGGTGAGAAGAAAAAATGCAACGAAGCTATTTACACTTTTGTTGCAGTAGACCAGCTTGGCCACACCATTAATGTTCCACAGCTGATTGCAGAGACTGAGGAAGAAAAGTCTAGGTTTGACAGCGCGCTCAGAAGAAGACAGTTGTCACTGATTCTTGCCGGGAAGATGAAGCCAGAAGAAGCGACAGAGTTGAAGGCCTTGTTTACAAATTGATTCAGGAATTAAGGGCTGAAAGAATTTTCTTTTCGTCAATTTGATTCATGCAGTTGAAGTGATTCTTCGGACATTTTTCGAAGCCGATTTTAGTGCATGGACGGCAGGATAAGCCGGAGACTTCAACGACAGTTTTCATTCCAGCATTTTTTCCCCCGAAGCTTTCAGAGTAAAAGGGATACATTCCGAATTCAGGAATCGTGTTTCCCCAAACAGATACAATTTTTTTACCCAGTGCAGTTGCGATGTGCATTAAGCCTGTGTCGTGAGTGATGACATGACTCGCATTTTTCAGAAGCACAGCGCTCTCATCAAGTGAACAGGTGCCACATGCTGAATAAACACGCTGACCGCACTGCTCAGCTATTCTTGTCCCGATGCCCTTATCCTCATGTCCTCCGAGCAACACAAATGATTTTTCTGATGAGCGGATGATGGAAACAATTTTTGATTCCGGCAAACGCTTGGTGGAGTGTTTTGCACCAATAACAAATGCGACATATTCAGAATGTGTTTTAGGTAAAACGGACATTATGCGATCGCTTTCGGGAGCTGTGAAGTAATCCAGCCCATCTCCATCATAACTGACTTTAAAGTCCCCCAATGTCTCCAGATACCTGTCGACAATATGCTGATCGGGTAAGCGGTTCAACTTGAAATTCACCATCAGCCATTTTTCGATATTGATCTTATTGAATGAAAAGCTTTTCACGCCCAGCCTGAATTTGACAAATTGTGAACGCTGGTTGTGGTGAAGGTCTATGATAAAATCGAATTTTTCTTTACGCAGATTTTCTACGAGCTCATTGATGCTTTCATCCAGCAAATGCATCTTGTCAATGTACGGGTTAGCCCTCAACACATCTTTAAACAACTTCTTAGTCAGAAAATGCACCTGAGCATCCGGAACCTGATTTTTAAGACAGCGGACCACGGGTGTTGTAAGGACGATATCGCCAATGGAAGAAAAGCGAATTATGAGAAACTTTGGCATCCGGAATGAATGTTGACAAAAGTAATGGAAAGAATTCATTTTAAATTCAATGAATGCCAGGCTTTGTATCTTTGCCTGACGAATGCAAATCACAGACACCCATATTCATCTGTATGATGAATCTTTTGATGCAGACAGGAGCGAACTTATTATTGCTGCCAGCCGGGCAGGCATCAGCAGATTTTTTCTTCCTAACATCGACTCGTCATCTATTGACAGGATGCTGCAACTTGAATCGAAGTATCCTGGCATCTGTTTTCCGATGATGGGTCTTCACCCATGTTCTGTAAAGCAAAACTACAGGGAGGAACTACAAACAATTGAAGACTGGTTTAATAAGAGATCCTTTTGTGCCGTTGGAGAAATTGGAATTGACCTTTATTGGGATAAAACATTTATAGATGAGCAAAAGGAAGCCTTTCGTATCCAGGTTAAAATAGCCAATGAGCACAAGATACCGGTGGTAATACATTCCAGGGATTCCTTTGAAGAAATTTATACATTGCTGAAAGAAACCGAAAAGCAGGAACCATTCGGAATATTCCATTGCTTTACCGGAAATGAAGATCAGGCTCAGAGAGCGATTGAAATGGGATTTTACTTAGGAATCGGTGGAGTACTGACGTTTAAGAATTCAGGACTTGACCGCACGATTAAGAATATTCCAATCGAGCATCTGGTTCTTGAAACCGACGGGCCGTATTTAGCTCCGGCCCCTCACCGCGGGAAAAGAAATATTCCACTATATATACAGTTAGTTTTAAAAAAACTCGCTGAGTTAAAGAACATGAATGAACAGGCTATAGCGGAGATTACAACATCAAATGCTGACAGAATATTCCGCATCCGATAAAAAATAAGACATGAATAAGAAGCGAGTGCTGATTATCTACACAGGCGGCACAATCGGCATGATGCATGAGCATAGAAAAAAGTCGCTGGTTCCGGTGGATCTTCGTTTGCTTATGAAAGAAATCCCCGAGCTCAAAGCGATTAATTGTGCTATTCGCTATGTATCACTAAGCAGGCCAATAGATTCTTCGAACGTACAGCCGGATTTCTGGATTAAACTATCGGTCCTTATCGAGAGTAACTACAGCAAATACGATGGCTTTGTAATTCTTCACGGAACTGATACCATGGCATACACGGCGTCTGCATTGAGTTTCATGCTCGAGAATTTATCAAAGCCCGTAATTCTTACCGGCTCCCAATTGCCGCTCCGCGCTATACGAACAGATGCCAAGAGAAACCTCATCACTTCAGTTCAGCTCGCAGCAGGCAGGCAAGTCATACCGGAAGTCTGCATATATTTCAGCAATCAGTTGTTCAGGGGAAACCGGGCTGAGAAATACACATCCAGCAAGTTCGATGCATTTGAGAGTTACAACTATCCGCTATTAGCGGAAGCCGGTGTTCACATACGTTACAATAATGATTTTATTTTGGTAAAGCCAAATGGTAAATTGAAAGTCCACAGAAAGCTTGATACGAATATTGCACTGATAAAACTATATCCTGGAATACATCCGGCAGCAATGGAATCTGTGATTAGGACAAAAGGTCTTCGTGCAGTAATTATTGAAACATTCGGAAGCGGCAATGCTCCTACAGGAGATAAATTTCTGGACACTCTCAGAGATGCGGTTTCTCGCGGCATCAGCATATTCAATGTCTCCCAATGCAGCGGGGGGGCCGTGGAACAGGGGAAATACGAAACGAGCATTAAACTGAAAGAAATGGGCGTAGTGAGCGGCGGGGATATTACTACGGAGTCTGCAATTTCCAAGCTCATGTTTTTGTACGGGCAAGGCCATTCAGACAAAGAGGTCAGAAAGCTTTTTGGTAAAAACCTTCGCGGAGAATTAACT
This sequence comes from Bacteroidota bacterium, assembly GCA_003389385.1. Lineage (GTDB taxonomy): Bacteria > Bacteroidota > Bacteroidia > AKYH767-A > 2013-40CM-41-45 > QQVM01. Next base: position 13,652 of record QQVM01000010.1, on the reverse strand, counting down.
GAATAATATCTGAGGATTGATGGCATATAATATATTTCATCTGATCACAATTAATTCTTCAGCCCACGAAGTTTTTAAAAACATTGCAGACATGGAGGGGCTAAAAAAATGGTGGACAAATTCTGTTCACGGAGATTCTGCAGTTGGCTCCACACTGAGGTTCTGTTTTGAAGGAAAGGCTTGTGATGTAATGTCCGTGATAGAATTGAATCCACATAAAAGAATTGCGTGGGAATGCATTGATTCTGATTTTCCGGAAGGAAAACAATGGATAGGAACGCACATTATTTTTGACATTGAAGAAAAGGGGACAGATAAATGTATTTTGAGATTTCATCATGAAGGATGGAAAGGAATTACAGACTTTTTCGGAGTTTGCAATTATCACTGGGGCTATTTTCTTGAAAGTTTAAAAATGCTGTGTGAAAAGGGACAGGGAAAGCCTCACGTTTCCGTTTGAGGGCTGCCCCCCAAGCTGCTATTTTATAATTATTTGGTGAATTACTGTAATGAACGGGCAGGTGTTTCGTCTATAAGAACAGTAAAATGAATTCTGAACCTTCAGAATAAAAATTTGTTATGCAGTAATGAGAATCATCCAGTTAATCTTATTGTTGTTTATATTCACAGCAAGCGTATCCTGCGCACAAGAAAAAAAAGACAATCAAGATATGAAATCCGAAATCACCCCCTATCAGCTGAGCGATGAAGAATGGAGAAAAAAACTCAGCGAAGAAGAATATCATGTGCTTAGAGAAAAAGGAACAGAGCGGCCTTTTACCGGGAAATTCAATATGCATAAAGAAAAAGGCATATATGTTTGCGGTGGGTGCGGTGCAGAGCTTTTCACTTCAGAAATGAAATTTGATTCCCATTGCGGATGGCCTAGCTTTGACAGGGAAATTGCAGGAGGCAAAGTTATCCAGAAAGAAGACCGGTCGCACGGCATGATACGCACAGAGATTCTGTGCGCCAATTGCGGATCCCACCTGGGACATATATTTGATGACGGTCCGACTGAAACCGGTTTAAGATATTGCGTAAACTCGGTTTCACTGGACTTTAAAAAAGAAGAATAATTAAAAGCGATTCCGCATGATTTAAATTGCTTTTATAACTTTTTCTATTGCCCGGATTTGTGTACTTTAATTATTAATTCAGAAGTGCTTTGACATGTGTACCCTGACTTATTTTCCAAAAGGACAGGGTGATTATATTATCACCTCAAACCGCGATGAAAGTCCCTTGCGCAAGCCTGCTGCTGCACCGGCACTATACAAGATTGGTGATGCATCCGTACTGTTTCCAAAAGACCTCGAAGCAAACGGAACTTGGATTGCGACATCCGGAAGCTTTACAGTATGCCTTATGAATGGCGCATTCGCGCCACATGAGAGAGAGGAAAGCTATCGAAAAAGCCGGGGACTGGTACTACTGGATTTTTTCAAATTCAGAAATGCTGATAAATTTCTTGATGAGTATGATTTTTCAGGGATAGAACCATTCACTATGATTATTGCTGAATCTTCTGCAGAAGTATTTCTTTATGAAGCCAGATGGGATGGAAATAAAATTCACAAGGGTACAACCGACAGTCACTCACCGCAGATATGGTCATCAGCTTCGCTTTACACACAAGATGTTATAGAAGAGCGACAGCAATGGTTCAACAAATTTTTAAAGTCACATTGGGAGTATAATCGCTCCGAGATTATGGATTTTCATTATTTTGGAGGAAAAGGTAATACTGAAACGGCTCTGCTTATGAACAGGGAAAACAAAGTGCGCACTGTCAGTATCACATGTGTAGAAAAACGCGGAAACCGTGTAATCATGACTTACAGAGATGTGTTGAAGTCAAGTGTATTTGAGGAGCAATTCGTTTTTTAATTTTGCCCCCCAGATTGTTTTATCAGGTAAGTTTATTTTTTAGCGGGACATCATTTGAGATAACGCGACAGAACTGTCATTTTGCCCTCATAAACAAAACAGGGTCTTGAAAGAAAATTGAATGAGCCCAATCGAATTCAAATATTGATAACAGAATAATTAATAAGTGTTTTATGGCAGAAGCATTGATAAAGAATTCTGGGAAAACAAACTGGTATGTGATTACCGGCGGTCCGAGTTCCGGAAAAACAACCTTGGTAAATATTTTAAAAGAAAGAGGTTACCGAACTACTATTGAACATGCCAGACATTATCTCCAAACAAAACAAGAGGAGGGAATGTCTATTGCGGAGATACGAGGGAATAAAAAGTTGTTTCAGTTAAAAGTACTGGAGATGCAGATTGAACAGGAGAATGCTCTCAAGGCAGAAGAAGTTGTTTTTTTAGACAGAGCAATTCCTGATGCCCTGGCATACTATCGCTTTTTAGATCTTGAGCCCGACAGAATATTGATGGAGGCCATTACTATGGTGAGCTATAGAAAAGTTTTTCTGCTGGACCTTCTGCCATTAAAGAATGACCATATAAGAACCGAAAATTCCGGAGAGCAACAGCGCATACAAAATTTGCTGGAGGAGGTATACACATCACTTCATTTTCCTATTATTAAAGTTCCAGTCATGAGTCCACATGATAGAGTTGATTTTATTCTGGAACATGTTTGATAAACAGAATTCAGTTTATCATTCAAACTTAATCGCGAAAGAATTGTTCATTGGAGCAAAGTAAAGCCAGGCAAATTATGTCAAGATTAATTTTGGGTATAGTCTTCTTTATTTTAAATAATAGCTCTGTCTATGCCCAGACAGCAGTGTTAAAAGGCCGTATCAGCAACAAGATCAACAATGAGCCTATTCCGTATGCGAATGTATTTGTTGAAGGAGTCGGATTGGGAGCTACTTCTGACAGTACAGGTAACTATCGCATTGAAGGAATTCAACCCGGACAGTATAACATAAGGTGTTCTTTCATTGGATTTAAAGAAAGTCGCGCATTTGAAGTACAGCTTTCATCAGCCCGGACCACTACGCTGAATTTTGAACTGGAGGAGAGCAGCGAAAAGCTTGAAGAAGTGGTTGTACGTGCTGATCCCTTCAACAAGACAGAGGAAAGTCCACTGAGTTTACGCAGTATCAGCGCCACGGAAATTTTTCGCAATCCAGGTGGCAATCGCGACATTTCAAAAGTGATCCAGATACTTCCTGGAGTAGCATCAACATTATCTTTCCGTAACGATCTTATCGTACGAGGAGGAGCGCCAGGAGAGAACCGTTTTTATCTTGATGGAATAGAGGTGCCTAACATCAATCATTTTGCCACTCAGGGTTCTTCCGGCGGACCTGTAGGTATGATCAATGTGAATCTCATTCGTGAAGTGGATTTTTTTGCAGGCGCATTTCCGGCAAGCAAGGGCAATGCCTTAAGTTCGGTAATGGAGTTCAAACAGCGAGAAGGCAATGATGAAAAGACCGGAGGCACATTTATGATTGGCTCGAGTGATGTCGGATTAACCCTTGAAGGACCATTGGGAGAGAAGACGAACTTCCTTTTCTCAGCACGAAGATCGTACTTGCAACTCCTGTTCAAAGCCCTGGCATTGCCTTTTCTTCCCACATACAATGATGCGCAGTTCAAAGTTGTTTCACGAATCAATGATAAGAACAGTATCACACTCACAGGAATTGGCGCGATAGATGATTTTCGTCTCAATACATCTGTGAATGAAGACATCAGTAATGAGGAGTTGATTGAGAGAAACAGATACATTCTTGGATACCTCCCTGTAAATACACAATGGAATTATGCCGGAGGAGTGAAGTGGACAAGATTTATCATGAATGGGTATCAGAATATTATTGTAAGCCGCAACCAGCTTGAAAACCGTGCTGAGAAATATTCCGGAAATGTGGAAGAACAAGACCGTTTGCTGCTTGACTACCGTTCAGTTGAAACTGAAACCAAGGTGCGAATAGAAAATATAATCCGCCTGGAAGAATGGAAAATACTTGCAGGTGGAGGATACGAAAGAGCGGATTACAGAAACAACACATTCAATAAAAAGGAAACGGCGGGCCAGGCCATTGTAATAGATTATAACTCCAAACTTAGTTTCAATAAGTATTCACTCTTTGCACAGATAAGCAGACCGGTTTTAGAAAACCATTTGACACTTTCATTCGGACTGAGGACAGATTTCAGTGATTACTCAGTTGAAATGAATTCTCCGCTTGAACAAATATCTCCAAGGATCTCCGCTTCATACGCGCTTTCGGAAAAACTGAATATAAATTTCAATGCAGGAAAATATTTCCAGCTTCCCCCATATACTCTGCTCGGATACCGTGACAGCACAGGGAGTCTGGTGAACAAGGAAAATGGAGCGAAATACATCAGCAGCACTCATTTAGTCAGCGGACTTGAATACAGTCCGACACCGTTGAGTAAAATTTCGCTCGAAGGTTTTTATAAAATATATAATGATTATCCCTTCCTTCTAAACGACAGCATTTCACTTGCTAACCTCGGAGCTGATTTTGGCGTGATTGGAAACGAAGCTGCAGTGCCTGAATCAGAAGGAAGAAGCTACGGGCTTGAATTGTTAATGCAGCAAAAGCTCAGCAGCAGCATTTACGGAATTCTATCCTACACATACGTAAGGAGTGAGTTCAAAGATAAGGATGGAAATTATGTGCCATCATCCTGGGACAACCGTCACATATTAAATATTACCGCCGGGAAGAAACTGAGAAAGAACTGGGAGCTTGGAATAAAGTTTCGTCTGCTTGGAGGAGCTCCATATACTCCGTACGATGTGCAGTTGTCATCCCGAAAAGAAATATGGGAACTGAACCGGCAGGGAATTCCCGACTGGAACAAACTCAATACAGAGAGAAACCCAGTCGTACACGGTCTGGATGTTCGAATTGATAAAAAATGGTTTTTTAATAAGTGGTCTCTCAATGCATATCTGGACATACAGAACATTTACAATTTTCAGGCAGAAGCACAGCCTTTCCTCGATCTTGTGTATGATGAGAACGGAACTCCCCAGAGCGATCCGGCCTCGCCCGATTCTTATCTGACAAAAGAAATCAAAAACACAAGCGGAAATATTTTGCCGAGTGTGGGGTTGATGTTGGAGTTTTAGGGGGAGGGGTGTTGTAGGTGCGTTATATAAATGAATAATTAATTTGTATGCTTCAATTAAAACTCGAGTCATAAATAAGAAACTCAAAATAGGAGCAGCCGCAACATTTTGTTGTGTGAGCTAATTATGTTAAAGCATAATAATCTTTTGCAATACCTTCGGTGATCCCTTGTGGGGATCCTGCAATCTTAACAAAGATTGCCAGCCGCTACGCGGCAATTCAATTTTTATTTTATCCGCTTAGATGAGCAAGCTCATCACGCTCCTAATTCGGGATTACCTTCGGTGATCCCTTGTGGGGGATCCTGCAATCTTAACAAAGATTGCCAGCCGCTACGCGGCAATTCAATTTTTATTTTATCCGCTTAGATGAGCAAGCTCATCACGCTCCTAATTCGGGATTACCTTCGGTGATCCCTTGTGGGGGATCCTGCAATCTTAACAAAGATTGCCAGCCGTTACGCGGCAATTCAATTTTTATTTTATCCGCTTAGATGAGCAAGCTCATCACGCTCCTAAAACAAAAATTGCCCCTGCGGGGGCAATCTTTGTTTTTTTGCGGAGAGAGTGGGATTCGAACCCACGATACGGTTTCCCGTATACAAACTTTCCAGGCTTGCTCCTTAAACCACTCGGACATCTCTCCTGTAAATTTCCCACAAAACCCCTTCGGGGTAAAATTCGGGGCGACAAAGGTATTGAATCATTCCCCTGAAAGCAATTCCTTTTTACTTTCTATGCTGTAAATCCTGAAGAGAATGAATACTGTAGCAGCCAGGCTGATGGCTACCATGTAGGTGTCTGTAGCTCCGGTGCCGACTTTGTCGGCATCGAAACTCGTATAGTGGTTAAAATAGAGATAAGAGAAAACCACTGCGGCTGCATTGTTTACGAAGTGGGCTAAAATGGGAAGCCATAAACTACCGCTCCAAACCAGCAAATATCCCATCAATGCTCCTAAAAGCAGCCGTGGTACGAATCCGTAAAACTGCACATGCATCACGCTGAACAGGAATGCTGCAAGCCAGACAGCCAGGTGTTTTTTGCCGGTCCATTGAGTGAATATTTTTTGGATTACACCCCTGAAAAGTAGCTCTTCTCCCAGAGCTGGAATCAATGCAATCATGAACAGGTTGAATGCCATTTCCTGCCATGTATGCATCACAAGAAATGCTTTTGTGAGTTCTGCCGCGCGATCTTCTGAAGAGCGCATCCAGTCTTCAATTGGTTTTAAAACATCTGGCAGGTGCATGGCAGAATTAAGCTCTACGAGGAAATTGATGAGAGGAACCGCCATGAACAGCAGGATCACAACCAGGAAGGAACTGCGGTTGTCAGGTTGTACATCAAGCTGCAAATATTCCGGTATGCTCGGATAAAACAAATAGGCAAGTATGATCGGTGGAATGATGAAGGTGCCTACAGATGACACTGTCTGGATCAGCTTGAGGACAGAAATAGAAGCAGGATCATCCAGATTATTCACCAGTAATTGCAGCTCTTCCATGTTTACTCCGAAAAGCATACCTGCGAAAAGAGTGCTGATAAAGGTGAATATTACTGCGGAAAGCAGAATAATTCCAACAGAAATGAGAAATTTCGAATAATCACTGTTGTGCTGCCAGATTGCCCTGAGTCCCATGATATTGTATCTTTGCGGAGCGAATTTAAGCGAATGTGCCAAGTGCTGCAAGTTGCGAAGGCCTCATTCAGTACCCTTTAATTGCCAGATTCATTACAAATGCCTAAAATCGGACATATTCAGCTTCCTGAGTTCCCATTGCTTCTTGCTCCTATGGAGGATGTGAGTGATCCGCCTTTTCGCTATGTCTGCAAGCTGAACGGGGCAGATATGATGTACACGGAGTTTATTTCAAGTGAGGGTCTGATTCGCGATGCGGCCAAAAGTGTTCATAAACTGGATGTTTTTGAATATGAAAGACCAATCGGGATTCAGCTCTTTGGCGGAGAAATACAAAGCATGATTGAAGCGGCACAGATCGCAGAAAAGGCTAATCCGGATCTGATCGATATCAACTACGGTTGTCCGGTCAAAGCTGTCGCATGTAAAGGTGCCGGCGCGGCACTCTTGCAAGACATTCCAAAAATGGTTAAGATGACGGAGGAAATTGTCAAAGCAGTGAAACTGCCGGTGACAGTGAAGACTAGGCTTGGTTGGGATGAAACCACAAAGAACATTGTGGAAGTTGCTGAACGATTGCAGGACATCGGCATTCAGGCCCTGACTGTGCACGGAAGGACGCGTAAACAAATGTACAAAGGTCCGGCAGACTGGAATCTGATAGGAGAAATCAAAAACAATCCGCGTATGCATATTCCGATTTTCGGAAACGGTGATGTGGATAGTCCGGAAAAAGCGCTTGAGATGAAAAAGCGTTACGGAGTCGACGGTGTAATGATCGGAAGGGCCAGCATCGGTTACCCATGGATATTCCGAGAGATACGTGAGTACTTGAATAGAGGATTGATAATAAACTCACCCGACATCAATCAGCGCGTGGAAATGTGCCGCGTGCATTTTGAAAAATCTATCGAATGGAAAGGTGAAAAAGTTGGAGTATTCGAAATGAGAAGACATTACTCGAATTATTTCAAGGGCCTGGATCACTTCAAAGACTACAGGATGAAACTTGTAACAGTTGAAAATCCGTCTGACATTTTAAGTATTCTTGAAGAAGTGAGAAGCAGATATTCAGAGTTGGCGGCGTAAAATCCTTCAATCTTTTCAATGGGTTGCCTTTATAAATTTTTTTCTCAAGAGGCTTTCTCCATCACGATATTGTATGAAATATACTCCTTCAGAAAGATCCGAAACGTCAATATTCCCGTAACCGGATTTAGAAAGCATTAATTTTTTTACAATACGCAGATCCAAACTTAAGATTAGTATATCCTTACCATCAACATTATTTGTGGTGATAAGCTGTAATTGATCTCTTGCTGGATTAGGATAAATATAAAGCGATGAAGAGCTTTCATCTTCAATTCCGGTGCACAAGAGGATATGAATTTTTCGGGTGACCGAATTCACACATTCATTGCTGTCGGTATAAGTATATGTTAAATTAAAGGCTCCGGGTCCGGTGAGGCCAGGATCAAAAAATGATCCGGCCACAATGCCCGGACCTGTATAAATTCCTCCGCTTGGTGAGCCACCTCCGAGTGGCTGTATCGGGTCTGAGGAGCATAAAGAGTCAATCATCAATGTAAAACTCACCGCTGGATTGGGATGTATATATGCTGTATCTCCGTGATGAGAATAACAATTGATGGAGTCCAGCACCTGCAGAAAGTAAATTCCGCTGTCACTTAAACTGGACACAGAGATAAAAGGGCTGGGTGATTGGGAAGTAAATCCGTTTGGACCAGACCATGAATATGCAATACCTCCCTCTGCACTGAACTGCAGTCTCAAGCCTTCACAGATAGGAGAATTGTTACTGACGGACACTGCAGCCGGAGTTCCGGGATTTCCAAGTCGTACGGAAACATTTTGATCAGCGTAATTCGCCACAACGAAATCCTGAATCCTGTCAGCATTAAATTCTCCTGCAGCAATGCTGACGGGATATGATCCTGCAGACACATCAGGTGCAATGATAAATCCGCCCTTACCATCACCCATGCGCACTGATACATTGTTTCCAAAATAATTCGCGCAGACCAGGTCAGGATGAGCATCGCCATTGAAATTTCCAACGGTAAGGGAGTATGGACCTGAGCCAGCCGGAATCTCAATGCTTCCTGAAAAATTTCCTGCACCGTCTCCGAGGCGGATTGAAATGCTATTGGATCCGAAGTTAGCAGTTGCGATGTCCTGTTTTCCGTCATGATTGAAATCTGCAATAACTACACTGTTCGGACTTATTCCTACAGGTACATCGTTAGCCACACTGAAGGTTCCGTTTCCGTTTCCTAACCTTACAGACACATTATGACTTCCTTTATTCGCCGTTACAAAATCATGTTTGCCATCATTGTTCAGATCACCAACCGCAACTGAAAAAGGGAATGAACCGACCATTAGATTCGTAGTGCCGGAAAATAATCCGCTGCCATTTCCAATACGGATAGAAACATTATGGTCGTTATAATTTGCCACTGCAAAGTCAAGGTAGCCGTCTCCGTTGAAGTCGCCGAGGTCTATACTAACCGGACTAGACCTTGCAAGGACGTTGGGTTGACTGTTGAAAAGCCCGGTTCCGTCACCGAGACGTATGGCCACAAAGTCCGCGCCTTCGCTTACCACCGCCAGATCCTGTCTTCCATCAAGATTGAAGTCGCCAATGGCAAGGTTGAATGGATGTGATGCGAGAGAGACTTCCGTGTTTCCGTTAAACCCGCCTAATCCATCGCCAAGTTTAATGGAAACAGTATTGTATCCTGCATGAGTGACTGCAATATCCTGCTTACCGTCGCCGTTAAAATCGCCCAGGTTAACACTGGTGAGATTCGGCCTGGCAACAGGCACCTGGATATTCCCGTTAAAAGTTCCGTCACTGCACAAAGGCTTGGTAACAGTAAGTGTAAATGTTTTTGTTGAACTAGCTCCGGAAGAATTATAAGCCCTAACAGTGATTTGGTGAACTCCAACCGGACCTGCATTGTTGATGCGTATGATACCATCGGATGCGCGTGCAGTAAGAATGCCTCGAAATTCGGGGGAGCTATGCACGGCAATCTTAACAGTACCCGTAGGAACTGATGAAGGAGTATTGATGCTGTCCTTCCCGGCACTCATGACAATATTGTTATAATTGCCAAGCGTTTGTGCATTTGCCTTAAAAAGCAAAAGACATAAAACGGGAATCAGTAAAAATATCCTGAGCATTGAATCGCGTCAAATCTGTTTGGGAGTCAGTAAAGTTAAGAATTATTCAGCAATGAAAGCTTTGCTTCTCTTGACTGGTGCAGAATCGAGGCTTAAATTCTCAATATTTCACAAAACGAATAGTTTGCTCCCGGAGGTTTTCGGAGCGAAGCCGAATAAAATATATACCGGCAGAAAGAGTCTGAACATTTATTTCATGATCGTTAAGCACTCCGGATGTCTCCAGGATTAATTCTCCTTCAGGACTGAACAGGCTAAGATGATACTTGCCTGAAAGAGTCGAAATAAGTTTAAATGATTGGTTGGAAGGATTTGGAAAAACCCGGACCTCAGTTCTGTTTTTGATTTCATCAATGCCGATGGTCAGGAGGTATTCACAATCGTTTGCGGTGACATTGTATAATGAAAAGCTGCTGTCCTGGTAACAGCTGAAACTGTAATAGGCCCAGTCGACCACAATACTTGAATCGCAATTTCTGTCGAGGGGAAAAAGATAAGTTTCGGCGGCACCAAATCTTTCTATGGCTTTTCCATATAGACCGACACTGGAGTTAGGGTCAGGGTCCAAATCTATGAAGCGATGAAACTGTCCGTTAATAAAAACACTTCCAGTATCGATCACATTGCATAGTGAGCGTGAGCACAACAAATCGTTTGTATCAACTCCAAGATCCCACGAACTGCCTCTCTGAGCCCCAAAATTATATAATACCTGAAAAGCGCCGCTTCTATAGTAAAAAACTGTATCGCCATTCTGATAAGTATACTCAGATGCCTGTTGATTTATACTGAATAATACCAGTGGTAGTCCTGGCCCCTGACTTCTAAACACATAAGTTGTTGGACGCAATACCTGGCATGTTTTTCCCTGAACTATTGTATCGTGAGTATATTCAATTTTAACGAATCCCGGACCAAAAAGTGAAATAAATTCATAATGCCATACCGCGCCGCGGTCTATCCATGCCTTTGAGTACAGACACAGCATCGAAAGAAAGAAAATAAGAAAAAGTTTTTTCATGATTATATTAAAATAAAACGCCGTGGATCACCCACGGCGTTTATGAGTTTTCAGATTACTTAATTTCAAAAGTGCCGTTCTCGGATTTTCCGGAAACAGAATTTGAAATCCGGAAGAAGTAAACTCCGGCGGAAAGATTTCCTTTATGGAAGAGATAATGATCAGAGTTTGTATTGCCTGAATGCACTTTTGTTCCGGCAAGAGTGAAAACTTCCACAAGCATTTTATCATGCCTGTCATTCAGGAATTCAAATTTTCCTTCGCGGTTCATGGGGTTCGGATAGAATTTTACATTTCCCTGGCTGCGTACAATCGGTTTGAGCTTTGTCGGAATCATGTTTACCAGAGTATTCCAGGTTGTATTGGTGGTAATTGCCGGATTCAAATCAAAATAAATATGAGCGGTGTTCTCTACTCTTGTCGGATCCGGAAGTCCTGCAGCGGGACGAATGCGATACAAGATGTAACCATGGCTTCCAGGTTCATCCACATTACTGTCGGGTAATAAAATGTTTTGGAACATAAATGTGGCAGCACGGTTGCTGTCGACCTGAACAGTCATGCTGTGAGAACTTGCAAGAATTTCTAAAGATGAAAGATCCAGGGATGCATCGATGGTATCGCGGATGAATACAGTGAATGCTGTATCGTTTCCTGTGTTCTGGAAGCGGATCAGGTATTCGAGTGTATCGCTTAGCAGGGTGTAATGCATAATCTCGTCCACTCCCGGTGGATCTACGGCCTTGTCGTTGGGGTCATAAGCGCAAAGCACACCCGTGCCGTTTGTAATATGATCTTCATCTTGTATTGTTCCGGAGCCATCCCTGACTTCAAGATGTGCATTCAACACAACAGTACTTCCAGCCCCGGGATTCATCAGTGTAACTGAAATGTTTTGACTTGATAATGGATTAAGACCAGTGATATTCCAGAAGAGCGTATCACCTGACTGGCTTGTAAATGGAGGATTGGATGAAGTATGATTGATTCCGGGAATGTGCAATGAGAATGTTCCCTGAGCAGTGACATTGCTTCTGTTTATAATAGTGAACAAATGCGTTACATTCTGATTGCATCGCATGAAAGGCTGGGCATATAAAAGATCGCAGAAATAGTCAGGCAGATTTGAACGGAATCCAAAATCGAAACCACTCTGTGTTCCGCTGTTCGTGAAGGTATATGATGGAGGCGTGGTGAGGGTTAGATAAGTTCCACCAGGATTCCAGCTTAGTGTATGGTTTCCTAGGTAAGCAGGAAATGTAAAATTGCCAGTACCTGCATCAGAGAAAGCAATGCTATTGCCTGGAGAAAGTGTGAATCGCTCGTTAGCTACAGGCGAATCACCTGCATCATATACCCCGTTACTATTAGCATCGAAAAAAGCAATACCTGATAAATAAGAAGGAGGCGATAGAACCGTGATGCAGCTATCAAGGAAGAAATAATTATTTGGTACGGCTAAGCTTAGCCTCAAAGTATACACTCCTGGAGTGGTGAATTGAGTAGAAGGTATGATGATTTGAATCCTGTTCGGATCGAGGACCGTAATATTAGACAAATGCAAAGTTGAGTTAACAGGCCCAAAGAAGTTGGCCTGCCATATATTGCCATAAGGAACCACGAAGCTGTTAACGAAAATTGGATGAGCACTAACAATCGTGTTAGTCTGATTGCCGATGAAGGTGACTCCCGGACTGATGCTTATTAGGGGATCTTCCAGTCCAAAATCCAATCCGCTAATGTTTCCATTGTTTATGGTAAATGTATAATTAAGAGAATCGGAAGAGACTGAATAGTGTCTATTGAGGTTAAGATAATAATAAATTTTGTATGTTCCGTTTCCAAGTCCGAAAGAATACATGCCTGAAGAGTCAGTTTTTGTTATAACATTCAAAGGCATAATCTGGACCATTTGATTCGGGATTCCATTTTCACCCGGATCGCGTCGGCCGTTTCTGTTCTTATCAGCGTAAACCAACCCAGTAGCATATCCGTCAGGCGGACCAACTGTAAAAGCATAATTCAAAGCATTATAGAAGAAGTGACAGCCCCAGCATGAAGGATCAGATGTCTTTATGTAGAGATTGTATGGTCCGATCGGTTTTGAAGCATCGATGCTGAAGGTGACATCTAAAGTATCATTGCTCGGAATATTTATCGGACTCGGCCAGATCCCATTGTGAGTATTGTAATCATATATTTGAATAGTATCAGATCCTTGTTGAAGAACCATGTTCCAAATGTTTCCATTGGCGCTTGCTGTCTGCATGATTACGTTGGTACTGGTGATCCTGGTTGTTAAGCCCTGTTGGCCCGGAAATCCAGTATTAGGCGTGATTGAGTTCAGGGTCTGGGCTCGAGTGACCAAGATGAACTGGAAGAGGAGGATAAAACAAGTCAGAATTAATTTCATGAAGATGAAATTTAATTGAATGGATTTGGACTGACAATTATTTTTTCAATATTTCAGGAAAAAATTTATTCTGAAATTACAGAAAGCACCTTTAACATTAAAGGTGCTTTCTGCTTGATGATTTACTTTATTTCAAAAATACCGTTCTCGGATTTTCCGGAAACAGAATTTGAAATCCGGAAGAAGTAAACTCCGGCGGAAAGATTTCCTTTATGGAAGAGATAATGATCAGAGTTTGTATTGCCTGAATGCACTTTTGTTCCGGCAA
>QQVM01000002.1 GCA_003389385.1 Bacteroidota bacterium | reverse complement strand
TCGTGTTTCAACTGCAAATACATCTAATTCCTCTTCGGGAATTAATTGAAGAAGTTCTTTGGCACGCATACAAATTGTACGTGTCCAAATTATTCAAGTAATAAATTTTCAGGGTTTTTTATCAAAAATCAAATGTTGATGATTGTTTCGAACAGTACTGATTTGTAATCCTTTGTACATACATTTATTAAAGAATCTCTATTCAAAACATACGACTAAGCAAAGTACCGCCATGCAAATCTATATTACTACATTAATTGGAAAATCACTATTTTGATTTGCCATTCCGGAATAGCTATAAATGAAGCACTTCCAGTTCTACACCTGGTAAATGCCTTGTCAATTCAGGCCATTTGAAACATGACAACAATAGCTTTAATAAAATACTTTGAAAATTACCTTCCTTTATCTGAGGAAGAAAAGTCGTATATTGAAGAAGTATTCAGTGAAATAAAGGTCAGGAAGAGACAATTTATCCTTCAGGAAGGAGAAGTGTGCAAACACAATGCATTTGTAGTTGAGGGCTGTTTCAGAATGTTCCTGGAGGACGATAAAGGAAAAGAACATAACCTGCAGTTTGCTATTGAGAATTGGTGGATTGGAGATATTGGCAGCTTCCATTCAGAAGAGCCAAGCAAACTGAATATACAAGCATTAGAAAATTCAGTGATCCTTCAAATCAATAAAGCAGACCAGCTCAAACTTTTTGTTGATCATCCAAAGTTCAACCGCATTTTTCGAGTGTTCACAGAAAACGCACTGGTAAGTGCTCAACGCAGGATTCTACAAAATCTTCACTCCAGCGCGGAGGAAAGGTATCTGGACTTTTTAAAACGGTACCCGCACTTTTTCCATCGAATTTCAAATGTACAGATTGCTTCTTTTCTGGGCGTAACCCCAGAGTTCCTGAGTACCATTCGCAGGAAGATCGCCAAATATTAATTAAAATTAATTTTCTTTCTTAATCTACCTTAAGGGTAGAATTTATAATATTTCCAGACCTTTATATTAAATAAAATCTAAATCTATGAAACAATTAGTCATACCCGCAATAGCTATTTTACTTATGGCCTCATGCAATGAAAATAAAAATCAGGAATCACTCCAAATTTTAAATCAAAAAACAGAAATGATGGAACAGCAAGAAAAAGAAAAAATAGAAATCCTCCTGAATACATATGAAAAGGCATTAAATAATTCGGATGCTAAATTGGTGCAAACTCTTTATACAAAAGATGGCATATTCATGCCAACAGAAGCACCATCAGGCATAGGTTCAGAAGGAATATTCAAATCTTACGAGTATGTATTTTCACAAATTCAGTTAAACATTAAATTCATAATTGAAGAAATTGAAGTGGAAGGGAATATGGCATTTGCTGTTACAAGCTCAAAAGGCACAACGCTTATCCGTACAACCGGCGACACCGTTCCGGAGGCAAACAGAGAACTCTTCGTATTTGAAAAAGTAAATGGCGAATGGAAAATTGCCAGGTACATGTTTAACAAGACAGAACCGAGAAGTTAATAAATCCACCATTGCGAAGAATTGGTAATCCTTCGTTTTAATACTTCAATTCCTCCCGACGATAGATTAAGCAAAGCATCATTCCATCTCGATTGCTTGGCACAAGTAGAGGGCGGAGTTCGTTGTTCGAGGGTCGAGTTAAAACAATAATTTATATTAAGTCCACTCTTCGAACTCAAGTTTTTTTTTCAAACTGGACACTATAAAAATTAAAGTCCCGACACTCAGGCAATCACACCACCTTCCGACCAGCACTGTATTGCAAATCAATTACAGTAT
The DNA here is from genome assembly GCA_003389385.1 of Bacteroidota bacterium. Lineage (GTDB taxonomy): Bacteria > Bacteroidota > Bacteroidia > AKYH767-A > 2013-40CM-41-45 > QQVM01. Next base: position 109,525 of record QQVM01000002.1, on the reverse strand, counting down.
GGCTGAAAGTCAAGCCCTTCCCAGGCTGACAGGAATATTCTAAAAAAAATTTTGATTTGTTAGGCATCCTTACTATTTTTGTCCTGACAATAATGTCATAACAAACAAAATTTATAAAAAATGAGTAAATCCGTTTTCTATCATGCCGGTTGCCCGGTTTGTGTAAGTGCAGAGCACGACATCTTGAACCTTGTAGGAGCTGACAATGTAGAGGTGGTTCACATTGGACAGGACCGCAAGCGCATTACAGAAGCAGAGAACAAAGGTGTAAAATCCGTTCCGGCTCTTGTCACGCCAAACGGCAATGTGTTGCATATCAACTTTGGCGCATCCATGGCAGATGTAAAAGGTTAAATTTTTTTGCCCCACATAGTTAGGATATCTACCTTTGTGGGGCATTATATAAAATCGGACAAATGAAAGCCTGTTCACTTATCGTATTGCTTTTATTCGCATTCAGCGTAAATGCGCAATACATTAATACCAAGACTATGGAAGTAGCAGTTTGGGATACCTACGTAACCAAAAAAGACGGAAGTGTGATGCACTTTGATATTATTGCTCCCTCAACGGTAAAGGATACCGCGCTGATTTTCAGTTACGGCAAAGAATATTTGAAAAGCAAAGGGCAGGAAGGTCAGCCGCTGACTTCAAAACAATGCAGGTTTTGTCATGTCAGAAGTCTTCAGCCCCAATGGGAAGCAGACATAAAAAAGAAAGGATACTTTATTCTTGAAATGGAAAATTGCAATTGAGTGAGAAATAATATTCAAAATCGTGCAGACATTGAATTACTGGTGAATACTTTTTATGAAAAAGTCAGAAACAGTAAAAGACTTGATCATATATTTGAAAATGTGGCACATATTAACTGGATCACTCACCTGCCAAAAATGTATTCTTTCTGGTGTAGCATGCTGTTAAATGAACATAGCTATAGTGGCAATCCTGTGAAAATGCATATTGAATTAAGCCAGATTACGCCGCTAACATCACTTGAATTTTCCGAATGGTTATTGTTATTCCAGCAAACTGTGGACGATCTGTTTGAAGGCGAAAAAGCGGAAGAAGCGAAAACCAGGGCAACAAACATTGCAAAACTCATGCTTCATAAAATTGAAACAGAATGAGCAAATCAGACTTCAACCTGACAATTCAAAACAAAAGTACTGAAAGCAAAATCGTTGCATCACTGGAAAGAATTGCCCAGGCCTTCCGGGTATTATTGTGGCAGGAAAGCAAGGAACACTCCCTCAGCCCTATTCAGGTGCAGATTTTAATTTTCCTCAGGTTTCACTCTGAGGAAAAACGAAAAGTAAGCTACCTGGCTGATGAGTTCAATATGACAAAAGCAACAATCAGCGATACCGTTAAGACACTGGAACAGAAACAGCTCATCACAAAGGAAACTGAACAACACGACACCCGCAGTTATATCATCGGCCTAACCACAAAGGGTAAGGAAATTGCCGACCAGACAGCTTCTTTCAGCAGAGAAATTTACAAACCAATTGAATCCTTATCTCCTGACGATAAAGAAAATCTTTTATTGAGTATGCTGAATATAATTCGACACCTGAATAAAACAGGAATTATAACAATTCAAAGGATGTGCATGACCTGTAATTACTATGAATATTCTGAAAAAAGTCAAAAGCACTTTTGCAGGCTTCTAAACCAAAACTTAAAAACTACTGATTTGCGAATTGATTGTCCTGAACACTCAATGAAACAAGACTGAAAGAGACAATTTCTTTGAAAGATTGTAAGTTCTTCGATCACTCGGCAGAATGTTAAGCAAAGTGCCATTTCGTTACATTTACTTTACCTGAACTCTATGCCGAATACAAGCTAAATCAGGAATAGGACTCAAAGAACAATCTCAGCTTTGCCTGGTATTGATATTCATCGGTGGGTTTCAACTTTATCATTTGCAGCATGAGATTCAGTTTTTCAGGATCAGTAATTTTCATTGCGGCAGCCCATAGCGACACCTCTCTGAGCACTTCTGTTTCTGCTTTATTGAAACTGGATTTAACACCGGTCTTTTTTAGAAATTCATCCACGCAATCCTTTTCAGCCCGAATGAAATTGCCGGAATATTTTCTCACCAGCATCTCCTTTACCCTGGCGCTTATGTCATAGACTCCTGGCTGAATTTTTTTTCCCAGCTCAAATCCTATGTTGCTGTCTGTGAATTTCAGAAGTGTTTTCTTTGATGAGCGATATGACTTCCGACTGATGATTTTCTGGTATTCACTTTCAGCAAGTTTTTTCAGCGCAGGATCAATTGGACGAAATCCAAGCTTATAATAAAACCAGAATACCCCGGTGGCAATTCCCTCTTCATTGTCTAATCCAAACTGTGATGCCTCCACCAAAAAGTAGTTTACGCCAAATACCTGGCGATATACACGAAGTATTTGCGCCACCATGTAAGCCGATTCACCACCGCGAAACTGATCGTAAATGTTCAGTCCATAATCGGAGCGCCATCCGAACACCCAGCCACCAGCGTATGCTGCCGGATATCCGTTTTTAAACATCGTATATCCTATGTATGATTCCATTGGCAATTGCCTATCCGCAGGCATTCCATATAATGCTACAGAAACTCCCCTTTCCAGGTGATAAAGTCGCAAGCTGTCTTCCTTCAGGTATGTTGCCGGATCAGTTTCCCGCTCAGTGACAAGCATGGAGTTTTTAATCACCCGAATCAAATGCTTTTTCTCTTCACTGGAAAGTATCGCTGCATTCGGAATTTTCCTGTCGAGCAATTCCCTGACATCAAATTTTTTCAGTATTTCATCATGGTAGAAAAAGGAAGGAATGTCTATCCTGTTATACGCTTTGGAGAGCGTCTTGTTTTCCGGTACAATGTCGGTGATCAGGCCCAGGCCTTCAAAGTAGTGGTCTTTAATATAAGGATGTTCGTCCAGGCGGCTCAGCTCGTTCACAATAAAAGGAAGCTCATATTTTTTAGCAGGGATTAGTTCCCTGAATATTTCTTCATTGGAAAATCCGGCGGTGGTTACGCTTCTCATTACAGGAGCCAAAGTTATCTTAAGAACCTCGTTCAGATCAAACATGGTATTTTCAATTTTGTGAATATGCACTGAAGCATCTGGGTGGGAGAGCAACCAGCGAGCGCAGTCATGAGAAAAGTAGGATCTGTACTTAGTGAAAGGAATTCCTGAATTAACGAATCGCTCCTGGATTGCAGGACTTTGTTTTTTCAACAAGGCTGCCATTCTCTCAACTTCACTGATTGCCAGATTACGTGTCTTCTCGTCTGGCGGAAATGACATGATGAATAGAAGCGTATAGAAATACCCGATGAGTGATACGCTTAAGGGCAGGGGCTTTGCCGCAATCGCTTTCAACAAAGATATTTTTTGCTCATTGCTTTCCTTGTCGTATCGATTCGAAATATCATGCAGTTTTTTTGACCAGCTTTTAAATGATCCTTTCATAGAAATGTGTTTGTCTTCCGGCAAATGTAGCAGAATCAAACTGTATTTCACTTCTATAAAATCCAGAAGAAGCAATTACTGAATGTGAGCTTACTATTCCATTCAGGCTTAACAAATTCATGAAGTTAATTCAACTGCATAATTGACAATAAATACATACAAAAATGTTTTTTTTCATACATAATAATAACTGTTCATTAGTGAATATACCCCATTCTTTTTTATTTATTTGAAAGCAATATTTACTGCAGGACTTAGGCATCCAAACTCAAATCTCTGTACTTTGATTTTACCGTATTTTTATTTACCTTAAAACAAAACTATAACAAATGAAAAAGCTGATATTTTCTTTCATTTTTATTCTATTGATTAGTACTGCCGTATGTGCCCAGTCATTTTCACCTGTAAAAAGCACGATTGAACACGAAGAAAAGTTACGTCCCTGCCTTATGCTTAAACTTGACCCCGAACCAACAAATTTGAAAAACGCGTGGATAGATTTTCTCAATGACAAATACGATTTCAAATTAAAGGGAATGGGACTCTTCAGTAATAAAGAACTGCTCAGCGCTGAAGAAGTTAGTATTCCGCATATATCAACTAAGAAAATGAATTTCTATACGCATGTCACGGAGGAGGAATCCGCTTCCGAAATGAAAGTTTTTGCCTCCTTAGGATATGACATTTATATAAATGAGCAGGATTATCCCGATGAATTCAATACAATAAGGGATATGATGACTGCTTTTTTGAAACAATACCTGCCTCAGTATTATTCAGAATTGATTGAAGCGTCAAGTGAAAAGGTTAAAAACCTGAACAAAGAAATAAAGGACATGAACGGGGAAATAAACGATAAGCAGGGAGATATTGAAAAACTCAACAAGGAAATTGATGAGCTCAGAAAAAATGTTCAGGAAAAATCAAAAGAGTTAAAGGATTCTGAAATACAACTCAGGTTGCAGGAGGATAAAAGGGAGAGTGTCAGCTCGGCACTTAGACAATTGTAATAGGAATACTGCTAATAAAAATAAATTGGAATAGCTAAGATTTCATCTGGAATGTATTGATTTTGATTCATTCAAACCAATCTTCTTTCAACACAATAAACCATTCAGGATAACTTTTAAATTTCTATGATTTAAATTCTAAATACTCATCCATCTCAATAAGGTGGATTTACATATTGCCCAAGGCTATTGTAAAAAAGACTATTAACTTTCCCCTCTTCTTCATTACTCAGCAAAATATCTATCCGGTAAAATTCATAAGAATAAGGTGTTTGAACAACAAAAGCTTTAACAATCTCAGGCTTTACATCTAAAGATCGATGGACCGCATCTTCCACTATATCTGGAAGGTCATCCGGATTAATCTTACGGCAGGAAGCGACAAGTAGCAAGTTCTCCCTTGCAGAATTAACAACCGTTTCATATTCATTCAATCCATCAGTATAATACAACATAGTATGCTTCTCATTGAGCTTTTCTATTTTTGTAATTTTCGCTTTGGCTAACACGTGAGGATATGCTTCCAAATAAAATGTTTTATTTTCCTCAAACGCCCTGACATCTTCAGTTGGAGTCAGTATCTGGGCATATGTTGGCTTTGGGAACAGAATACAGTTAAAAAAGAACAATATAAAAAACCATATTATGGAACTTTTGTATAAGTATCGATTCATCCTTGAAGTGGAAATAAAATTACTGATTGTTTGCATATTGATTTACTTTTAATTTTAAAGTACCACTGCTGGTTAACTTCAAATCTGATCCGGACCTGATGCTTTTACTCATTTATGTGACAAAAATTAATTTCAACAAACTGTACCTTCCCAAACAAATTTTTCACTGAGTTAAAAAAAATAATCTTTTCAATTTAACTGATTCGTTTCGGCGTAGGTGTTTTATGCGGGTCACGCTCAGGAATCTGTGGGTTTGGCTTTACCGGTTCTTCACGCTTCCTTTGAGGCGAATGTTCCGGCATATCCGGTTCAGGCTTGAGAGGCTCTTCACGTCTTCTATGCGGCACATGCTCAGGATTATCTGGAACAGGTACATTTGTCTTTCTCCTTGGATCCTGTGCAATAACTTTAATTGAAGAAACTATGTTATTTATGTTGGACCTTTTCATCATTGGCGTTAAGATTAAATTTTCGTAATATTTTTTCAGTATGCATCAAATCTCGTAATGAAAATCCTGCAAGAATTGCATATCCCCTCTAGAAGATAGTTACATTTTAAAATAACCAGAAATTTTGTTAAAGTCCACGACTTCGGATTATACCGATCCTGAGGTTTAATTCAACATTCTAGCAACTTTTTCAATACCTTCTTTGAAAGAAGAGGATGCCTTTTCAAATGAATCTTTGGCATCGTCCCATTTATCTTCACTTATAGTCAATAAATTTTCATACTTGGCCTTTAACTCACTTTTTTCTGCCTTAAGCTTTGAAATCTGACTATTGTATGCTTCTTTAAGCTCCGCTTTTGCATGATCCTTCTTATGCTCCAATTCATCAATTCGGGCAAATATTTTGTCAATGCCTTGTTTTGCCGTTTCTTTAAATTCGTTCCTGTTCATTTTTTTAGTTTTTAAGAATTAATAATTAATAAGACCTTAATTCAACCATACAAATTGTGTTAATTATATCATGTTCAAAATATCTTTTTTATAAACAAACCCTATTAACACAAGTTATTACTCGCATGGTCATTAAATTTATATCAATGACATTTTGAATGCCATTGAAAAAACAATTTGCAATAATATAGCAATTATTATTGAAAATTCCAATCTGAATTCATGTTTGAGTACAACAGCCTGAAACCACTTTATATCAGTCAACACATTTAAACTATATGTCCTAATCAATGAGATCGGGCAGAATATCATAAAAACACTTTCAACAGTTTAACTTCAACGCAATATTGCAACTTGAATCTAATTTTTGAAGTTCGTGCTTTTCAATTTTAATATTTAAAACCAATAAAGATGAAAACAAAATTATCCCTGACAATTTTAATGAGCACAATTTTCATTAGCACTTCAGCACAAACCGTCAATGTGGAAAGTTCAGTTTGTGGCAGTCGTCAATTTGTATTTTCTTTTGTTGATGCTACAGGAAGAAATTTCCTTGGAGGACTTACTGACGCCATATACTGGAATTCTTCTTCTAATCAATGGGAATGGGTGGATTTTGGTTCTACGCCACCAACTATCTTTTACACAAATTCCTATGCTTCATTACCGAATCCTCCCTGTTTTAATATAGGAACTTGGGTTCAGGTGAATAATGGTTGTGGAAATTTGGTGAACATTACGGGAGACTGCCAAAGCAGTTTAACTTCAGTCCAGAACTATTTATTAAATGAAGAATTATTTACAGTCTCACCGAATCCATCTACCATGCTGATTCAGATCCATCTTTACAAGCCATTATCAACCGGAATGAAATATAAAATCTTTAACTCAATCGGTAAAATTGTACAGGAGGAGAGTATTTCTATTCCAAAGTTTGAGATTGATTTGACTGAATTGGAAAGCGGGTTGTATTATATCAGCATATCGAATAATGATGGAGTCTACAGCAAGCAGATAGTCTTAACCAGATAACAGTCAACAATACGCGTGAAATGTGAAATCGAGTAACTAATCTTCAGTCCTTCTTCGGTTTGAACGCGATCTCTCCGATATCTTTTTTCACAGGAGGCAAACTTTGCAGAAACATATAAATTGCAGTAAGATCTTCGTCGCTCATCCGCGAAAAGGATCCCCAGTCCATAGGAGAGAATGAAATTGTTCGGCCCATTCTGAAACGGTCGATGAAGTCCTGCGGAGTCTTAAACTTGGCCATAGATCCACCGGGATCAAATGTGATGTTGGGAGTGCGCAGCCACAACTCCGGATCTGCCTTCAAATAATTATGCAATTCCGGCCAAGGCTCGAATTCCATCCCTCCGGCAAACTCTGGTCCTATGGCTTCGTAAGTCATCATGTCTCGCTGTGTATGGCAACCAACACAATTTGCAAGATACTTTGCAAGGTATTCGCCTCTTTCTATAGTGGGTGCCATGGCCGGCGCTGAAGGAGGCGGAGTGGGTTTTTCAATCGGGCGAAATGTGGTGCTGAAAGTTCTTACCACCTTGCCCATAAAAGTCCAGTCGTTTTCCGGCACATTGTTCTTCACCGGTTCCAATGAACGGAGATATGAAACAATGGCCACCAGATCTTCATCAGCCATGTTAAAAAATGGCATAAGTACCGGCATGGATGCTACTCCGTCCGGACGAATTCCATGCCGCATCATGCGAAAGAGCTCTGCATCGGTGTATCTCCCTATGCCGGTTTCTTTATCAGGAGTGAGGTTGCGTGAACGGATCACCCCTAAGGGACCTAAGGGTAGCCCCAGGCCACCTTTTAATGGAAGTACTTTTCCCTGGTCCACTTCAACCAATTCAGGAATACTACCAACGTGACAAGAAACACAATGTGACGGTCCGTTCACCAGGTATTTACCTTTGGCAATCACCGCTGAATCTGTACTCACCGCAAGCGAAGGCGCAGGCCAGTCGTACTTCTTGTCCCATGACATCTGAACATAGGTTGCCATGCTACCGATTACGACTACAATAATGACCAATAATGAAATGAGGAGTTTTTTAATCATGGTGTTTCAAATTACTTGTTAGAAATACTAAAATCGCTTTGACCCAACCGCTTTCCTACTTTCAAATGTATAATTATTTATAAAAACTCACGGAAAAATAATGATTAAGTAAATATTCAAGCCTTTCGTTTTAATATTAAGTGAATACGAATTGAGTGGTCCATTCAAAACAGACTTTTCATTCGATTTATATTCAGATAAATAATAAATTACTTTGAAATCAACGTAACCTTTCAAAAATGGGCTTAACAAAAGGTTTTAAAAACTTTTTAAATTTTCTCCAGTTCCGGTTTGTGTCATACTTGTCGGGAGAATCTTCTTCTGAAAGAAACTTTCCGTATAACAACATTGCATCGTACACATTTGAGCATTCTCACATGCGTGTGTCGACACTGAAAAACTCCGCTTCCGAATTGTAGTGATTGAAGAAATTAAAATCCTCTCCTGTGTCTGCAGCGGGCAGCTTGTTATATTTAATGCCTGCCATTAAAAAAGTCCGGAATCAAAAATCTCAACAGAAGCTTACCTCCTTCTTCCGGTATAGGACATCGCTTCACCTTTACCAAAGCTATAACTCAGACCCAAGGTGGTGAAGCGACCGCGTTTGGAAAAATCGTAGAGATTATATTCAGGATGCTGCACGGTGTTTTCACGGATGCGGGAACTGAACACATCGCTTACGGCAAAGTTGATCACAATCTTCCCTTTCATGATCTTCTTGCGTAATCCGAAGTCAGCAAATGCGAAAGCAGAAGTCTCTCCCTGTATGGTCTCAAAACCCGACTGGTACTCTCCGGACATTTCAGCTTCAAGGTCTCCCGGCAGTTTGAACCGACCAGTCATTCTCATTGTCCACTTTTCTCCGTTAAAACTGAAATCCTGACCCTCAAATCGTCCGTCCCTGCTGAACCATCCGTAATTGAAGTCGCCGTTAATTGAAACTTTGTTGCTGAAATTATATTTACCATTAAGCTCGATTCCGGTTTGATTTCGTTTACCAATGTTCTCAGGGGTCACAATGCTTACATTGTTTTCATAGAGAGTAATTCTTTCTATTACATTCGAGGTATAAAGATGGTATACGCTGGCATTAAGTGATGCCTTTTCTAATATGAATACACCGGTAAGTTCATAAGAATCGGCATATTCCGACTCAAGCTCAGGATTTCCCCTGCGGATATTAAAATTGTTACGGATATTGAAAAAAGGATTCAGATCCCAAAGTCTTGGTCTGAATATCCGTTTTGAGTATCCGGCCTGAGCTGAAAATCGTTTCGAGAATTTATAGGAGCTGTGAATAGTGGGAAAGAGATCTGTGTATTGCTGTTTATTTTCCTGTCCTGTATTTTCAAGCAGTGTGCTCAGATCAGTGTTCTCCATGCGCAATCCGAATTTTAAGCCCCATTTCTCTCCTTCATATGATCCAGTTCCGTAGATGCCCAGTACCCTCTGAACATAATCGAAATTGTTGCTGAGAGAGGAATCAATCTCGCGGATTCCTCCCGGCAAGAGATCAAAAACTTCATAATCATTTCCTACATCCCGGCTGTCGTACATCGCTCCTGCTTCAATCTTGAAAATCCTTGAAAGTGGATTTGTATAATCCAACTTATAGCTGAAATCACGCTCAAAAAAACTTGTTCCTGTTTCCTGATTTGAAGGAACACTGCCTGAAGCAGTGGATTGATTGATGAATTCAGACGACTGTTCCTTGCCGAAAAAACTTCCCAGCGCACTGAAGAGAAAGACATGATCCTCGTGGTTTTCAAATTGTTTCTTATACTGAAGATCATACTGATATTTTGGATTACTGGCAGTAGTTTGCTCGGTTCTTGTGTAGGCAGTCTCTGGTTGTGTGTTCCCGTTGAACACTCTGATCTTCGTTTCAGAAGGTTGCTCCTCGTCTTCAAAGGCAAAACTTCCTGATAAAGTCAGCACGTTCCAGTCATTAATATGATAATCAGTTCCAAGTGTAATGTTGTAGAACTTTTCATTTCTGTATTCCAGGCCTTCACTCTCAATGGATGATCCATCCAGGAGATTTCTGCTGAGACTTTCGTTTTCTGTAGGCAAGGAGCGGTAACCAAGTCCGAACTGAGTGAAGAAATTAAAGTTCTCCGTACGTCTGTTCATACTCACTCCCACACTGTGATTGTCAGGTATTCCAGTATTGACAGAAACAGATCCGTTGAACCCCTTTTTCTCTTCTTTCTTAAGAATGATGTTGATGATTCCGGATGTACCTCCGGCTTCGTACTTGGCAGAAGGATTTGTAATCACTTCTATGCTTTCTATCATATCCGAGGTGAGGGTACCCAGAGCATTGCTGCTCTCATCAGCCAGTACTGACGGCTTGCCATTGATTAGTATCTGCACACCCGTATTCCCCCGCAAGCTGATTCGCCCTTCTATATCCACATTCACGGAAGGAACTCTGTTGAGCACTTCCAAGGCACTCATCCCCGAGGAGCTAATATCCTTTCCTACATTGAATACTCTTTTGTCAAGTTTGAACTCCATGCTTGACCTCTCACCGGTAACCTGCACTTCCGACAGGTTTACCTGATCAGCTTTCAAAGTGATTTCACCCAGATCAATGTTTCCTTCTCTGACAGGAAGATCAAGTAAGGTTTTCTTCTCAAAGCCGATGAAGCTGATCTCCAAATAAACAGAACTTATTTCAGACTGAAGTATAAATCGTCCCTTCTCATCAGTGGTGGTTCCATTGAGCAGTCGAGTGCTTCCACTTTGAAACAAGGCGACAGTCGCATAAGGAATAGGATCTGCGCTGAGTGAGTCGATCACTTTTCCACTGATTTGCACATCTCCCTGAGCCATGAGCAAAGTATGAAACATGCAAAAGAAAAAGCCTAAAGAACTTTTGATAAAGCGAAATTTCACTACGGATTGATGTTTTATATATTCAATCATTGTAAACCTGCGAAGATTAAAAATGTTTTCAGCCATTAATTAATTCCAACTGATACCGGAAAACGCAGAGAGCTTTTATTGATGACTATACTCTTATGTTGATATGCGTAAATTATCCTGGTAAGCTTAGTGAATTTACAATTTAGTGTAAATTTCTGAAATCCTGAATTAATAAAAATACATCAAGATAAGCCGCTGATTCTTCCTGCTGCATCAATATCCATCTGTTCAGATGCAGGCTCTGCTGGAAGTCCCGGCATGCGCATCATCTCACCCAGTATTGGAATGACAAAGCCAGCTCCGGCCGCGAATTCAAATTCACGTACGTTGATTGTGAAATTTCTGGGCCTGCCTGTCTTGTGTTCATTATCTGACAGTGATTTCTGTGTCTTTGCCATACAAACCGGGAATTTATCATAACCGAGCTCGTGAATCGTTTTGAGTTGTGCCCTCGCTTTCGAGGAATATTCCACAGCATCTGCTCCGTAAATCTCAGTCGCAATGGTGCGAATTTTTTCCTCCACAGACAAATTCCAATCGTACAATGGCTTAAAATTATTTTTTCCGCTCTCCGCACTATCAACAATTGCGTTCGCCAGTTCTTTCGCTCCTTCTCCTCCTTTGGCAAATGACTCACAAACTACAGCTCTTACTTCCATCTGTGCACAACGTTGAATCACGAAGCTGATCTCCTCCTGCGAATCGCTGAAATAGGAGTTGATGGCTACCACAGGTGTGATGCCGAACTTTTTGCAGTTCTCAATGTGCTTCTCAAGATTTTCGAAGCCTTTGGAAACACGTGCCAGATCAGGAGTGTTATACTCTTCCTTTTTTGCTCCTCCATGGTGACGCAGGGCGCGGATTGTGGCCACCAGCATGATCGCATGTGGTTTCAGTCCGGAGTATCCGCACTTGATGTTCATGAATTTCTCTGCGCCGAGATCTGCTCCGAAACCTGCTTCAGTCACCGCGTAATCAGCAAGCGACAAGCCCATTCTTGTTGCGATGATGGTGTTGGTGCCTTGTGCAATATTTGCGAATGGCCCACCGTGAAGAATTGCAGGATTTCCCTCCAGTGTCTGCACAAGATTTGGCTGAATGGCATCCTTCAGCAGCAGAGCCATGGCGCCTTCAGCTTTTAAATCACGGGCATATACAGGCTTACGGTCAAATGTGAACCCGATGAAAATATTTCCCAACAGTCTTTTAAGATCTTCGAGGTCTTTAGCCCTGCACAGTATAGCCATTACTTCAGAGGCAGCGGTGATGTTGAATCCGTCTTCTCTTGGTATTCCATTTGCTTTCCCTCCTATTCCGATAATGATGTTACGCAGAGACCTGTCGTTCATATCCATCACACGCTTCCAAACGATGGTTCTCGGATCCAAATTCAATGTCTTGGATTTACTCTGTAGATTATTATCGATGAGAGCAGCGAGAAGATTATTGGACTTTTCCACAGCGGAAAAATCGCCAGTGAAATGAAGATTGATGTCCTCCATAGGAATCACCTGTGAATATCCACCTCCTGCAGCTCCTCCTTTGATTCCGAATACTGGACCCAGACTGGGCTCCCTTAAAACAACCACAGCCTTCTTCCCGATTTTGTTCAGTCCTTCTGTCAGTCCGATCGACATCGTAGTTTTTCCTTCTCCTGCAGGGGTAGGATTAATGGATGATACAAGTATCAACTTGCTCTTCCTGATTCGCTCCTCATCAATTAATCTCAGGGAAAGCTTTGCCTTGTACTTTCCGTAATAATGCAAGTCATCGGGCATAATGCTAACCGAAGCGGCGATTTCTTTGATATGTCTGATCTGTGCCTGTTGGGCAATCTCGAGGTCTGTGGGAAATGCTTTGTTCATCTTTAATTTTAACTGCCGGCAAATTTGATCCGGGTTGCAAAGTAAATGCGAAAATTTGAAAAGCCGAAAACCATCTTAAATTAAAATCGACTCGAAACTTGAAGCAGATTAGAAAGAATATACTGAGGAACAAGCAAATTGGCTTGAAATCTCTTCGGGTTTAATTAATTGAATTTACATAATATTTCTGGCCAAATAAAACAATCTAAAGCATTTGAAGGAATCTAAGTTTCTGTATAAGTAGGCAATGACCTTAATACAATTAAATATTTTACAATTCAAAATAAAAATCCTAAACCTCCACCTAATCTCGATTAACATAAACACGATCTAACATTGCATTTCATCCTACAACTGGAAGATTCAATCCATATATGTGTAAATCAATTAGCTCACCAGCTGCACAATTATCAATTCCAGATAAATATTATCACCAAAACACATTCTTGAGATACGTTTGGAAATCAATCAGTTTTTACAAATATTTGTATTTTAACACCTTTCTAAGGAATTAGCAGTTCGGATCGTCAGCATCAGTTGAAAGTTTAATTACTCCAGGATCTTTCGGAATATTTAATGGCACACCCCTCCGCAATTTCATTAAGCTATCTTAAACTGAATCTATTTGCCTCTTCGTAAAATTTTGATATGAACAATTTAAACTAACAGGAGTGCAATGGAAATCAAAGTATTGAAATGCAGAATTCCCATGATAGTCGGCTTGTTATCCGGACTTCTGCTTTTTACCTTCAATGTGATCGGATTCAATTTTTCTCATTTCCCTGGCGATCTTGGAGACGCCCGATTGAACATTTATTTTCTTGAGCATGCTTCAAAATTTTTCAGTGGAAAGATAGCTTCATTTTGGGATGCTCCATTCATGTATCCTGTAAACAACATCAGTACATACTCAGACAATCTTCTGGGTTCAGCGCCTTTGTATTTATTGTTTCGATTGACAGGCATGGACATATTTCTGTCATTTCAAATGTGGTATATCACAATATCGGCGCTGAATTATATATGTGCATATTACTTTTTGAACTATGTATTCAAAAACAGGTACGCTGCAGTACTCGGAGCATTTATTTTTGCATTCTCAATAGCTTTGAATTCACAGTTAACACACGCACAGACATTTCCACGGTTTGTAATACCATTATCGTTGTGGATGGCGGTCAGATTCAGTGAAGATCTTAAACTCAGTAGTTTCTTCTTCACATTAATACTATTGGTTTATCAGTTCTACTGTGGGGTATACCTTGGATTCATGCTTGCAATTCCGGTATGTATATTCCTCTTCTTTATCGTTCTAAGGGCTATAATTGTAATGAGAAATGAAGTAAGAAATTTAAGATGGTTTTCAGGAATCATTGTTTTGACTGCTGTGAACATTTTGCTTTTGCTTCCATTGATGATACCCTATATGGAAAGGAACATTATTCCTGACCCTGAACATTACAATCTGATCTCAGCATCTTTGCCAAGTTTAAATTCTTATCTGTTCAGCCCGAAGGGAAGCATGTTTTGGAATTTTCTTTCGAGCAACGGACTTCAGTATACTGCATGGTGGGACCATCAGATTTTTACCGGAGGACTGGCGGTTACTTGTTTCATCGCAAGTGCTATATGTTTACTTTACCATCTTCTGAGGTCAAGAATTACATTAAACAAGACAGTAATTACTGCATTGCTGACTCTTACCGGATTTATCACACTTGTACTTTTTCTTAGAATTGACAACTTTTCACTTTACTATACCATTTATCAGATCCCGGGTTTCAGTTCCATGCGATCACTTACCAGGATAATCAATGTTGAACTCATTTTTTTTGCAATAGCAACAGCTTTCATTTTTTCTTTAATTATGGAAAAATACAAGAAACAAACAATGCTAATATACATTACAGCTCTCTTCTTCTTAGTTATTGACAATTACCAGAAACCAGAATACCTACACAGGACAAATGTAAATTCGGCGAGAGAGAGAACCCTTGACCTTGAGAAAGCATATTCAGTTTTACCTGTAGGCTCATTGGTATCATACGAACCGGGAAAAATTGAATCTGATCCTGTACATTACCAACTGGATGGTATGCTCGCAGCTCAAAAATTCAATTTAATTTCTCTGAATGGATATTCGGCAGAATGCCCACGTGAATATGTGTTGTACTGGCATGCCCCGGGAACAAAATCAAGGAATTTCTGGTTGTGCAAAAAAGTAATTTCATTTGATACAATATTTACCGTGGATGAAAAAGCAAACATAAATAAGTTTGCAATAAGTGAAATTAAACGAGATTGTAATCTAATCGTTGCCAAGGAAAAACTCGACTTTTTTATTCAAACCATTCGGGCAGATAAAAAATGGATGGAACATATACTGGAGAAAGCCCTCAAGCAAAACATTCCAATCGATTCCATGATTCAATTAGACGCACAATGGATGCTGGAAAATCTAAACAACTGATTTTATTGAGACCGGAAGAACTCTATAATAGAATAATAAATATGGCTCAGTTTTATAATTCTACAATAATCATGTCCGGATTTATTCCTATCAGAATAATTAACACCTTAGAGCTGAGATTATAAAAAACTATCCTTTATCAATCAATATTGAACATTAAATAAGGTAAAATTTATTTTAAAAATGCTAATATGGCAACATTCTTAGCGAATGATTCATGCAACGCATTTCTACCAACTTAACTTTACATGCCGGAAATCGTCAAGAACAAAACTATTTTCTCCCTGCTCGAAGTAGCCAGGAGCATAAAAAAAACGATCGAAGATCGTTACAAGAGTACTTATTGGGTAAAAGCAGAAATCAACAAACTGAACTATTACAAACACTCAGGGCATTGCTATCCGGAATTGGTAGAAAAGAATAATGGAAAAGTGATCGCGCAGATGAGAGCCAGTCTTTGGAGCAATGATTACAAAAGGATTGACGAGATTTTTATCAAAACACTGAAGGAACCTCTCAAAGACGGGATTAAAGTTTTGATGCTTGTAAAAATCACCTTCGAACCAGAGTACGGACTTTCACTGAGAATCATTGACATTGATCCTTCTTACACGCTCGGTGATCTGGAAAAGGAAAAACAGGAAACGATACAACAGCTGAAGGCAGAAGGCATTTTCGACAGGAACAAACAGGCAAGACTGGCATTGCTCCCTCAAAGAATTGCGATCATTTCAGTTGAAACCAGCAAAGGTTATGCGGATTTCAGTAAAGTTATTGACTCCAATCAATGGGGCTACAAATTCTTTCACATGTTGTTCCCTGCGCTTTTGCAGGGAGATAAAGCAGTTCAGAGCATTGCCGGACAATTGAAAAAGATAAAAAATGTCAGGCATCACTTTGATGTAGTGGCAATCATTCGCGGCGGGGGCGGAGATGTAGGCCTAAGCTGTTACAATCATTATAATCTCGCGAAAGAAATTGCGATGTTTCCGATTCCTGTCTTCACCGGAATTGGCCATGCAACAAATGAAACAGTGACTGAGATGATATCCCATACCAATGCAATCACGCCAACAAAACTTGCTGAATTCCTGATCCAGAAATTTCACAACTTCTCAGTTCCTGTACAAGATGCCGAGAGAAAGCTTATTGAAAGATCACAGCGAATGATTTCTGAAACGAATGACAGGCTGCTTTCAGAAGTGAAATATTTCAGGTCTGTAACCGAAAATGCACTCATGTATAACCGAAACACTGTAACCAATTCGGGCAGATCGCTCATTCAAAACAGCAGGCATATCTTCAAAAGCAATCGCGAGTATTTAAACGAATTGAAACTGGATTTGAATAAATTTGCTTCGCGCACTTTTCATGACAGGAATCAGGCGATCATTCAGTTTGCAATTGCAATGAGAAAAGATGTCAGATCAGGATTGCAACAGGCTGGTATGCTGATTACGCAGGCAGGAGAGAAACTTGCTTCGCAATCCGTACTGATGCAAAAAAAAGAACTGCAGGAACTGAATATCATAGAAAAAAACATTGCCAACATGAGTCCTGACAATGTGCTGAAAAGAGGATACAGTATCACCCTTCTGAATGGCAAAGTTGTAAAATCCGCCTCTGAAGTGACTCATGGTGACTTAATTCACAGCAAATTGCACGAAGGAGAAATCATCAGCACAGTAAATAAAACAACAAAATAATATGAGTGAAAAACTGAATTATACAGATGCTTTTGAAGAGCTGCAGCAGATAGTGCAGGAAATTGAGCAGGGAGAAATTTCCGTAGATGAATTATCAGAAAAAGTGAAGCGGGCAGCTTTGCTGATCAAATTTTGCAAGAACAAACTGAGCACCACTGAAGAAGATGTGAACAAAATTTTAAAAGAACTTGAAAGCGGAAGCAGGGATGAGAATTAATGCCCGCGGAAATATTTATAACATTTTCCGCAGCTGATAAAAGTGAAATGGTCAGAAAACTGAATTGTATGCTCAATATAAAGAATGAACATCAAACTATTGCCTGTTTAGCTTTGCACTCTCCAGTACTTCCCCAAGTGTCTTACCTCCTTTCACTCCGAAATCAAGAGTGCGTGTAGGGAATGGCAGACTGATGTTATTTACTTCATATGCTTTCTTGATTCTTTTAATAGCTTCGTGCGCCACTTCCGAATAAGATGACTGCCTTGGGTTATCCACCCATATTCTGACAGTATAGTTTATTGAGCTTCCGCCAAACTCCTGGAAAAACAATGTTATTTCATCATCTGTCGTCCCCTTTATTCCCTTTAAAGCATCGAGAGTTACCTCAACCACTTTTTCAAGATCGTCTCCATAAGAAATTCCTACCTGCAAATCCATTCTGCGCTTTCCCAGCATAGAAAAATTTTCAATGGGATTTTGAAAAATTTCCTTGTTCGGAATGATTACAATCTGACCTTGGCCGGTTTTAATGATTGTGTCGCGTAAATTTATTTCAGTAACAGTACCAGTATATCCTCCCAGTTTTACAAAGTCCCCAATTCTGATCGGCCTTCGTAAAGAAATGAAAATACCAGACATGAAATTCGCTGCTATATCCTGGAAAGCAAATGCCAATGCCAAACCGACAATACCTGCACCTGCCAGAAGAGAAACCACTACCTTGTCAAGCTTAACTATACTCAGTGCAGTGAAAACAATTATACTGATCAGGAAAACATAAACAATGGAACTGAACAAACTCACCAGTGTTTTGGCACTGACGATCTTGTCAAACATATTGTGAGCCAATGTCCGGATTTTCTTTGCTAAAAATATTCCGAGCACCAACAGCACGGAAGCAATTGCAAGATTAGGCAGGATCTCAATAAAATCCCTTATCCATGTTGAAAGTTTAGTTGTAATAAGCTCAAGCGCCTGATTTAAATCCATGAAAGAATATTTAGAAAATGTTTAATTGTAATTAAACAATTTAAAAAAAAATTTTGGTTTGTGCAAGGAGCAAACTAAACAGGAGCCAGCTGACTCAACTACAGCATTAAAGTATCTAATGAAGATTGCGCTCTGAACTTAATAAATCTTCTAAGCCATGAACGCATAATCCAAAAATTGATTGGAATTCCTTAAAATAAAAGAAGCAATTATTCAAAATCAGTCGCCCCCGATCCTCTTCTGTTCTGATTCGCTGCCCGACTTACGCTGCTTCACTCCCTGCACCTGCTTGTTGCCAAAGCGCCAGGTGAATGAAGCGCGGAACTGCTGGCTCTCCCAGTTACCATTTACCAAAATCACAATTCCCCCATATGCATTTCTGCTGCGCCAGGGGGCAGTGTTCAGTATGTCCGAATATGACAGCTTCAAGCTTGCTCGGTCGGAAAAAAGCTTTTTCTGCAAACCAAGATCAAGCGATCCGTTGGGCCTGGTTACATAAGATCCGCTCCACACGCCCGCACTGTTAAACCATCCGGAGACTTCGAAGGTCATTTCTCCAGGAATCTTAAAAGTGTTCTGTGCGAAAATATTAAAACTAGTTACTGACTCATCAATTGTTTTCCCTTCACCAAAATCAGCCTTGTAATGCTGGTTGTTCAGGCTCATGTTGAAATACACTCCATACCATTTTACAGGCTGAAGAGAAGAAGCGAGACCGACGTTGAGTATATTTTCTGTAGCGAGATTTCGCGGTGTAAGCCTGCTTTTTCCATTGTCAAGTGTGTCTGTAATCTGCGCGAAGAAATCTGACGTATGGCTGTATCCTACGCTGATTGTAGTCGCGTATTTGTACGTATGCGACAACTCGACCTTATGTGAATATTGGGGATTCAGAAATGGATTGCCTTTTCTTGTGCTGAGCTCATCAAGTTTAAACTCAAAAGGATTCAGCTCCTGATAATTCGGACGATTGATGCGTCGGCTGTACTGAAGTGAAGTGGAATGCGTTCTGTTATGAGCATAAGTTGCACCTGCGCTGGGAAAGAGATCAGAATAATTTCTTTTTACGTTTCTGTCGTTCACAGTATCAGCTGCATTTTTCAAATCGCCTTCACTTGATGTATGCTCAAGACGTAGTCCTCCCTGAAACTGAAACTTCCTCCAATTGGTCTGGTAATTCAGGTATCCGGCAAACACATTTTCATTGTATGAAAATTGATTGCTTCTCGTCTGATCAAGCGTTTCAGAGGATCCGTTAACACTGAAAAAATCAAAATCATTGTCCGTGCCCACCAGTGAAACTTTATATCCGGCGCCAAGCTTCCCACTCTTAAATTTCCTGGAATAGTCTGATTTAAGCGTGTATATATTGATAATCGTGGATGTTACAGAACGATAGAAAGCAGATGAAAGCACAGTCACATAATCCGGCAAGGTGTAAATGTTTGGCTGGAAATTGTTTTTAAAGCCATCGTAATACGCTATATCAAGGTCAGTGCTCAATTCACTGCCAAGCGTATCTGCATATCGGTGATTAAGATTGAGTGAAAGATTATGTGTATGTCCACGTGTACTTTGGTCCGATTGCAAAATACTGTCCGGAATTTCGGAACTGAAACTGCTGATTCTGTTGCGGCTGATATTCTTGCTGTTTGGTACACCATGGTTACCTGTAATCATGATTCCAAGAGTATTTCTCTTGTTCATATAATAATCAAACCCGGTATTGTAATTGTGCTTCATACCGGAACTGATAATCTGTGCAGTTGAATTGTAGATGTAAGGAAACTGCTCCCGGTAAAAGTTGATCTCAAAAAGTCTTTGTCCCCAGTTATTACCATAAGTAGAAAAAAAGCCAAATTTCTTTGAACGGCTGTTCAGGGAAAAGCCAGTATTGTACTTTGAATAAGCGCCTGTTGCGTATCCAAGTGTAACAGAACCGTTGGTGCCAAAATTCTTGTTACGCTTCAGACGAATGTTGATGATGCCGGCCGTACCTTTTGCTTCATATTTCGAAGATGGATTTGAAATCAGCTCAATGTTATCCACATCTGCGCTGTTCACGGATCGCAGATAATCTCCAAGCTCTGAACCAGATAAATGCATGTCTCTGCCATCAACCTGAACAAGCACTCCTCCCCTTCCTTTCAGCATGATGTTGTCATTGTTGTCAACCACTACTCCCGGTGCTTTCTGAAGCAATTCCAGGGCTGTGCTTCCTGTAGCATTGATGCTGTTCTCTACATTGAAAACTGTTTTATCCGGCTTTACTTCAATAAGAGGCCTCAATGCCGTGACCTGAGCTTCCTTCAAAGCAACCACTCCACGTGAAAGTTTAATTGAAGGAATATTTTTCTCAGCACCTGTATAGGCAAACTCGCTTCCATAATGTGTTTGAAAACCAAGCATTGAAACTTTCAGGAAATATGTTCCTGATTGGGCATCCTGTATGCTGAACTTTCCGTTCGCATCTGTGACGTTCGCTTTTGCGAGCAAAGAGTCGCTCACCCTTGTCAGCTCAACAATAGCTCCAGGCACAGGCTGATTGGCATCGTCAAAAACCTGCCCTTTGATGGAAATATCCTGAGCTGAAACATTTAAATGAGAAATAATCGCCAACAAGGCGTAAAAGGGAATTCTGAAAAGCAAGGGAGATGTGATTTAAATGCGAAATAAGAAAAGAAAATGCAGATATCAATGAATTCTGTGTTAAAAATGGTTAACAATGAGGAATTGGCAATCAATTATTCTTCATGGGATGAATTATAACGCAATCCTTGTTATAATCTTAGTTTCATATAATTAAAAACCGTTCAGGGTAAAATCATGGCAGGACAAGATATCTGCTATTTTGATGTAGTTTTGCAAAATGGTCAACCTGGAACAAATCACCGAATTTAAATCCTCTCCCGATCTAATTGATAAACTTCACAAGTACAGCATTCATAAGAATTATCAATCCGGTGATGTGATTCTGAATGAAAACGCTTACATACGCTCAATACCTATCGTGATCAAAGGTTCCATTAAAGTAATGCGGACTGATGAAGACGGAAAAGAACTGATGCTTTATTACATAAAGGCAGGAGAAAGCTGCATCATGTCTTTCCTTGGCGGACTGCACAATGAAACAAGCAAGGTAAAAGCAGAAGTGGAAGAAGACGCTGAAATACTGTTTCTTCCGGTTGACAAAGTTTCCTTGTTTATCAAGGAACATCCGGAATGGCTGGATTATATTTTCCGCTTGTATCATAAACGCTTTGAAGAATTGCTACAAATCATCAATGAGATCGCTTTTAAAAAAGTTGACGAAAGGCTGCTGACGCTCATGCGTAAAAAGTCTGATCTGACTAACTCCAAAACAATAAACAGTTCTCACGAACAGCTTGCCAATGAGCTTGGCACAGCAAGAGTTGTGGTTTCCAGATTGCTGAAGCAGCTTGAAGAAAACGGCACCGTAAGTCTGGGCAGAAATAAAATCACCCTTTTGTAACAAAAGTGACAATCTGTCCAAATGTACTGCTGTAATTTTGCAGCATCAAATTCAAATTGATGGAAACAGCAGGTTACATTGCATCAGTGCTAATAGGCATTTCGCTCGGACTAATCGGAGGGGGCGGAAGTATTTTGACCGTACCTGTACTTGTTTATCTTTTCAGTGTGGATGCTGTAATGGCCACAGCATATTCTCTGTTCATTGTCGGTACGACGAGCCTGGTCGGATCCTTCTCCTCATTCAGAAAAGGACTTGTAAACATCAGGACAGCGATTGAATTCGGAGTTCCTTCAATCACAGCAGTTTTTCTCACAAGAGCATATATATTACCTGCTGTTCCAGATCACTTGTTCAATGCAGGAAGTCTGACGATTACAAAAAGCATCATGCTGCTTCTTCTTTTTGCATTCTTGATGATCGCTGCATCTTACGGCATGATACGCAAAAGAAAACCCAAAGAGGGAACAACTCCGAATCGAAAATTTCACACTCCATTGATCCTTCTGGAAGGAAGCATAGTGGGTGTTCTCACCGGCATGGTAGGTGCCGGCGGAGGCTTCCTCATCATTCCGGCTTTGGTACTTTTAAGCAATCTTCCGATGAAAGAGGCTGTCGGCACTTCATTGGTAATTATTGCCGCAAAATCACTGATAGGATTCATGGGCGAAGGAGCTCTGGGTATGTTTGACTGGAATTTCCTGTTTATTATTACCTCCTTTGCCATATTAGGCATAATCATAGGTTCAAGGCTCTCAGGAAAAATAAATGGAGATCAACTAAAACCTGTATTTGGCTGGTTTACGCTCCTAATTGGAGTTTATATGATCATCCGCGAAACAATAATGAAATAATTCATCATTTGTAACTAAAGTCATAAATTGTTACATTCAAAATTCCGAAATTTGCAATATTAAATTATCAAGAAAATGAAAGTTGAACAAATCTACACCGGATGCCTTGCTCAAGGCGCTTATTACATAGTTTCGAACGGAGAAGCGGTTATAATCGACCCTTTGAGAGAAACGAAACCTTACATAGATCGTCTGGAGCGCGACGGTGTAAAACTGAAGTACATATTTGAAACGCATTTTCACGCTGATTTTGTGAGCGGGCATCTCGACCTCAGCCGTAAAACAGGAGCACCAATTGTCTACGGCCCTGATGCGACACCTGAATTCGAAGCAATCATTGCTAAAGACAATCAGATTTTTGAAATCGGAAATGTAAAAATTAAAGTCCTGCACACTCCTGGCCATACCATGGAAAGTTCATGCTATTTGCTGATGGATGAGAACGGAAAAGAGACAGCCCTTTTCAGCGGCGATACCTTATTCCTCGGAGACGTAGGCAGGCCAGATCTGGCTCAAAAAGCCGCAAGCATGACCCAGGAGCAACTTGCCGGAATGTTATATGAAAGTCTCTATAATAAAATCCTTCCTTTACCAGATGATGTAACTGTATATCCTGCGCATGGCGCAGGTTCCGCATGCGGTAAAAACATGATGAAGGAAACCGTTGATACGCTTGGCAATCAGAAAAAAGTCAATTATGCTCTGAAGCAAAAAGACAAGGAATCATTCATCAGCGCAGTTACAGACGGTCTGCTTCCTCCTCCGGCATATTTCGGGATGAATGTTGCAATGAACAAAAAAGGTTATGAAAGCTTCGACAAGGTGCTGAATCAGGGAATGAAAGAACTGAATGCGGATGAATTCGAAATGCTTGCCGAACAATCGGGCGCATTGATTCTCGACACCAGAGGCAATTCAGAATTCGCCAAAGGCTTCATTCCTCAGTCTATCAACATCGGCATCAAAGGCGACTTCGCCCCATGGGCAGGAGCCATGATTGTTAACGTAAAGCAACCAATCCTTCTCGTTACTGACGAAGGTAAAGAAGAAGAATCCGTGACCAGGCTCAGCCGAGTCGGTTTCGATAATGTTCTTGGTCATCTGAAAGGCGGCTTTAACACCTGGAAGAATGCCGGCAAAGAAATTGACACAGTAAAAAGAATCAGTGCGGAAGAATTCGCATCAAAGGTAGATGTTAAAAAAGACATGATCATTGACATACGCAAAGAAGGAGAATATTCTGCTGAGCACGTTGAAGATGCGTACAGCAAACCGCTGGCTTACATAAACGAGTGGATCAAGGACATTAATCCGGATCAGCATTTCTTCATGCATTGCGCCGGAGGTTACAGAAGCATGATTGCAGCCAGCATCCTGCAGGCAAGGGGCTTCAGGAATTTCACCGAGATCGCTGAGGGCTTCAACGGTATTGCCAAAACATCTGTGCCCAGAACCGATTACATCTGCCAGAGCAAAGTGATGGCACAGTAAATTTATACAGTCTAGCTCTGAATTCAATAATTTCAGTCTAAATAACTATGGAAGAAAATATCAAGCCTGCAAAGGAAATTACATGTTGTGTAAGCCAGTGCGATGTTCCTCTTGATAAAGACTACTGGGAAAAACAGTGGAAACAAAATCAAACCGGATGGGACATCGGCTACGCTTCTCCTCCGCTTACGGAATATATGAACAGCTATTCAGACAAAGATGCATCAATACTGATACCGGGATGCGGAAACGCCTATGAAGCGGAAGCATTGGCTAATGCAGGATTTACTGATATCACACTCATCGATATTGCGCCTTCAGCTGTGGAAATACTGCAAAAGAAATTCGAAGCGATAAGTTCAGTGAAAGTGCTGTGCGAAGACTTTTTCAGGCATGAAGGAGAATACGACCTCATTCTTGAACAAACATTTTTCTGCGCAATTCCTCCTTCCAGAAGAATGGAGTATGCTGAAAAATCTGCATCGCTTCTGAAAAATGACGGCATAGTTGCAGGCGTATTATTTGACAGAACTTTTGAACAGGAAGGTCCGCCCTTCGGAGGATGCCCATGTGAGTATAAGCCTGTTCTGGAACCTCACTTTCATATCAGCAAGATGGAAGAATGCCGTAACAGCATTCCCCAGCGTGCAGGTTCTGAAGTGTTCATCGAACTCATCAAAAAGAACAGGTTAGACTAACTGAGTAATAAATTCTCTCAATTAGCGCACAAAGCATTTCCGGATTCAGTCAATTAAAAAGATCAATAATATATACTGAACAAAGCAGTACTTAAACAAATATGTTCGAAAGCATCACAAATCCCTGGCCATGGTATATAGCAGGTCCGCTCATTGGACTGACTGTTCCTGCCCTTCTACTACTGGGAAATAAAACATTTGGCATCAGTTCCTCATTGAGACACATCTGTGCAGCCTGTCTGCCTGCTAATGTTCCATTCTTCAAATACGACTGGAAAAAAGAAATCTGGAATCTCTTCTTTGTAGCAGGAATTCTGGCAGGTGGATTCATCGCGGTAAGTTATCTAAGTGAACCTTATGCCGTCAACATTCATCCAGACCTGGCATCAGAATTGAAAGGATACGGTATTGAAAATTATTCCAGCCTTATTCCACCCGACATTATTAACTGGAACAATCTCTTCTCTTTGAAAGGATTTCTCTTAATGGTTGCCGGCGGTTTGATGGTAGGATTCGGCACGCGCTATGCAGGCGGTTGTACAAGCGGACACGCCATCATGGGACTGTCGAACCTGCAACTTCCTTCTTTAATTGCCACAATTTCATTCATGATCGGAGGCATTATCATGGCCAACTTAATCCTTCCATCCATCCTTTCCCTATAAAACGAATTAAAATGTTCCAGAGACAAGACAACAATACAGATTTCGAAGTGCGATCACTTGATGCCGTATGCGTTAATGAAAGCCAGTTGAATCACAAATGGTATCACAACATAAAATATTTTATCGTAGGAATTCTCTTTGGAATTGTCTTTGTAAAATCCGAAGTGATCAGCTGGTTCCGCATCCAGGAGATGTTTCGCTTCCAGTCATTTCATATGTACGGTATCATCGGTAGCGCAATTCTTACCGGAATGATCTCCGTATGGATGATAAAAAATTTCAACATCAGGACAATCTACGGTGAGAAAATAGAGTTTCACTCCAAGAAGTTTAATAAAGGTCAGATATACGGAGGCGTCACCTTTGGCTTTGGTTGGGCATTGACCGGCGCTTGTCCGGGCCCCTTGTTTGCTCAAATCGGATCAGGCTCTACTGTAGTCTTAGTAACACTCCTGAGCGCGATTGCAGGAACCTGGGTGTATGGATATTTCAGAGAGAAACTACCCCATTAATAATTCTCTTTCATCACAAAGTTTTGTCATATTTTTTTGTATACTGAAGATTCTTTTCGCATTGCAATTCTCTCATCTATTTAGATGATTAGATAATCGGACTCAATTATTTTTTACATTTTATGATTTCAGATGAATAGTAACTTATTTGTACTTGCTTGATTTATTTGTTTAAAATAATATTGGATCAATCTAATCTGGTTTTCCGGAATTATTACCTTAGACTATGCAGAAATTAAATCAAGAATCTCTAAAAAGCCTTCAGGCACCGCTTAAGGAGAAATATAAAACTGATGCTGATAGTGCATTGATCACACTGAAGGCGACCGGAAATCTGCAAGACGGAATTTCCTGCAGTGTGGAAACAGGAAAAGCTCTTGTAAAAGCCGGTCTTCATCCTGCCACCGGAGGAAGCGGATCTCTGGCCTGCTCAGGTGATATGCTGCTTGAAGCACTTGTAGCCTGCGCCGGAGTGACAATGAATGCGGTCGCCACATCAATTGGAATTGAACTGCGAAATGCAAAAGTATCGGCAGAAGGCGACCTGGATTTCAGGGGAACCTTGGGTGTGTCCAAAGATGTTCAGGTTGGATTCAAGTCAATCAGACTTTCCTTTCAACTGGACACCGACGCAGATGATGAAAGTCTTGCAAGCTTGATGAAACTGACAGAACGCTATTGCGTCGTTTATCAGACACTGAATTCAGGTGTACAAGTAGAAACTGCTTTCAGTAAAATATCTTTATGAATACTTGGAAACTATTGAGATTAGGCCTATAGAATAATATTTTTCTGATCATTTTTTATATCAATTATCTCAAAAGTCCACTAACCTTGTTTTGTTTCTGATGATGTATTCATTTGACAATCTTATAAAATCAAAAAGCGAAGGGAATTAACCTTCGCTTTCTACTTTTAACAATTAATTTCTACTAATTTTTCATCAGATTTATCGATCCTTTATACGAGCCAATTTTTAATTTATATAAACCAGGGCTTAATGATGAGATGTCAATTGAATTGCTGAATGACCTTTCTGAAACCAGTTTACCAGCATTGTCATAAATAAAAACCTTCTCGTTTATCAGGCTTGGATTAACTGAATTTTCCAAGTCAGACAATAAGATAACCTTGTCAGTTGCAGGATTGGGATAGAGTTTAAAAGAATCGCTGAGTTGCGGAACTGCAATTGATGTAGGTGAAGAAAAATAATGCTCAAGCTCTTCATCTGTGAACCAGGCACCTGAAACCCATGACTGAACCTGCCGTGTCAGTTCCTGATCATCGACTGTATAGGTCCACAACCATCGTTCGTTATTCTCCCAGGATGAACCATCCCATGATGCGTAAGTTTCACTCAATTGATTTCCGCTTGCATCATATGTATAGGTATAGACATCTATCCACTCCCACACTCCCGACCAGTAATGAATTTTCGTAGAATCAACCTGGCTCGAAGCATTATATATATAATGTTCATGATATGAGTTCAGCCAGCTACCCATTGTCCAGGTTTGAATAGTAAGCGACTCCCGTCGGTCAAGAATGTCATATACATAAGTCCATAACTCCGAATTCACCCACATCGCTCCATCCCATAGCTCAGACCTCAGACTGTCACGATTATTATTGGGTAAATATGAATAAGTTGTGCGGTAGTAATTTTCCCAAACAGAACCGATGGAATTCCAAAGTTGAACAATGCTTTCGAGCATATTATTGCTAGCATCGTATGAATAATTTGCAAGATAGTAGTTTGTCCAAATAGAGTTAATATCATCCCAGTTTTCAATCCTGTACTCTGTGACGTTGCCATTTGCATCATATGTCCATAGAAAGCGCCTTACATTAGTGAAATTCGCACCACTACTTTCTTCATAGATCAATTGTGTTCTCTGATTGTTCGCATTGTATGCATAAGTATAGCGTAAATCTGTATAAAAAACTCCTCCGACCCAGTTATAGCCAACTTGTTCTATCAGGTTATTGTTAGCATCATAACTGTATATGGTTCGATAATTAAGTTCCATAGACATGGAAGTATTATCCCACATAAATTGATAGGATGAATCTCGTTGCAGAGCTGATGAACTGAAGTCATGGCCTCTGCTGAATTTCTTATTCTTCTCCGTAATAGGGAGATTGGAAATTCCCAATGCATTCAAATGCCTCTGATCAAAATGAAAATCTTTGGACCCTAAGCCGCTTTGTTTAGCCTGCGAAATAAATGAGACGATTAAAATAATGAGAAGTAAAGCAGATATCTTTTTCATATTCTTAGAATTAATTTTTAGTCAATTAAATATTAACAGGAAAACAATGTAATAAATTTTCTTTTATTGAATTAATCCTACTGATCTCAATGCGCAGAATTCAGCGCCTGATTAGAAACCTCGCCGGAGCATATGGTCCTGCTTTCAGGAAGTACATGCCGGAAGGAATCCGGCTTACATCTATGAGTTGTGAATAAGTCTGCTCAAGTAACAGCTGACCTCTTACATCGTGGATCTGAATGATATCTTGCATTCCATTCAAATTTTCCGGAACGTTGAAAATCTGAATAACATCGCTTGCAGGATTAGGAAATATTATCAGTTGTCCGTTTTTATCAGGATTGATTATTGCTGTGGCAGGTGAATAATAATTATGCGTTGAATCGCTGTTCATCCAGGCGCCCATGTCCCAATATTGATTTATACTTGACTCAATCTGCATATTAGCATTGTATGTGTACCTTGAAATTTCAGTGAAGTCCCATCCAGTACCGTTCCATGAATGTGTGATATCAGTAAGTTCATTTCCATATGCATCAAAAGTATAGGCACTCAGTTCAGTTGGCATCCAGAATCCACCCCAGAAATATGATGTGAGGGAATCATTATTCCCGGAAATATCATAAGTAAATCTGTATTCAGAGGAATTAACCCAGGAAATTCCGTCCCAATTTTGGTCTGTGATTACGCTGAATCTGTTTTGAGCATCATAATTGTACGTTCTGAAATTGTAATTCACCCAACTCATACCGCTCCAGCTTTCATAAAGGATATTATCAAAATTGTTATTGGGAAGATAAGTGTATGTCCATTGCAACAAATTAGTCCATGCAGACATTCCCATATTCCATGTTTGAGCCAGGTAAATTGATAGCAAGTTATTTGTATTGTATGTGCTTTGTGCCCTGAAAGAATAATCCCAGCCGGCTCCATTCCAGTTTTCTATCATATACATAACAGGCAAATTACCTGGGCTGTACTGATATGTGAATCTGGAATAATTCACGTAATTCACTCCATTATGTTCCTGATTCAGAATCTCTGTTACCAAGCCTGCACCGTTGTATGTATATGAATGAAGATAATTCGGCACCCAGCCAATTCCGTCCCAGTAATCACCGTAAGCCTGGACAAGATTTCCGTTCATATCATGCATGTTGATGATTCTGAAATCAAGATCCCAGGTAAGAGTGCCATCATTCCAGAACCAATAATAAGAAGAGTCATTCAATCCTCCTGCAGAATTATTGATTTCCTTTCCGTCTCGAAATCGTTGTACAGTCAGCTTAGAATTAAAATCATGTTGAACACTTCCGGGCGTAAATCCGGGCAAATTAAAACCGTTAGGAATGTTGATTTGAGAATAATTGCACTTACTGTTCTCTTTGATTTTAGATGCTTGCATGCTGGCATTACCCAGAATAAAAAACAATGCGGATAAGCCAATAATTAGGTAGTTTTTTTTCATGGCTGTTAGGATTTAAAGTAAAAAGCGAAAGAACTTGAATTGAATTGTCAGAACAAGTTATTAAATCATTTTCATATTTCGTCATTCTGATTATGAATTTGTACTGGTCAAATTCTTAAAGGAAATAATCGAAGAAAATGCAGAAAATCGTGATTTACATGGGTGAATGACGTAATTTTACAGAATAATAAATCCTCCGGATGAAGCGAATAATGACTCTAGCTTTCTCCCTGCTTATGTTTTGCCAGGCGAGATCACAAAACCCTTTGTTTATTCCAGATACTCTTTCAGGAACAAATTTTTCTCTCAACCTGTATGATACTTCACATGTTTTCTATCCGGGTTTCACAACAAGAACTTTTGGAGTAAATGCAGCTTACTTAGGTCCGACTCTGATAATGCAAAAAGGCGATTCTGTAAACATTGAAGTGCACAACATGCTGATGGACACTACCACGATACATTGGCACGGAATGCATGTCAATCCTCACAACGACGGAGGCCCCCATGTTTACATCCCGCCGGGCACCACATGGAATCCGAAATTCACCGTGCGTGATCATGCTTCCACATTCTGGTATCATCCACATCTGCACATGATGACAAACTTGCATGCAACACTTGGCGCTGCAGGAATGATCATCGTCCGCGACAGCGCGGAGTCTGCTTTGAATCTTCCGAGAAGTTACGGCATAGATGATTTTCCTATCGTGATCCAGTCAAAAGCTTTTGATATGGCTAAGCAAATTGTGGTGGGTGATGCTTACGACAGTGTGATGATGGTCAACGGCACTTTTGACCCATATTTAAATGTACCGGCCCAGGTTGTTCGACTACGTTTGCTTAACGCATCCACCGAACGCGTCTACAACATCGGAATCCAGAATAATATGCCTTTCTCTCTGATAGGAAGTGACGGCGGTCTGCTTGACACCCCACTTTCAATGACGCGGCTTATGATTGCCCCGGGAGAAAGATTTGAAATCCTCCTTAACTTCGATGGCATGACCGGATCAAATGTAGACCTGATGAGCTATGCTTCTGAGCTTCCCAACGCAATTTATGGTGCGATTCAACCAGGCATGGTTCCAGGACAGGTTATTACGGGTTATACTTCCAATCCATTGAATGGCGCAGATTTTCGCCTGATGAAATTCCAGGTGACAACACCCAGTTCAAATCCTGTGACAAGCGTTCCACTCACCCTGATTACGAACACCCCATGGCCAACCGGCTCTGCCACGAATACTAGAACACTTGTATTTTCCCCCGTGAATCCGGGTCCGACTGCCATTCAGGGACCATTCTATATCGACAACACATTGTTCGACATGAACGTGATTAACCAGCAGATCCCGCTTGATGCAATTGAAACCTGGACGCTCAGCAATCAGTCGCCCATCGCCCACCCTTTTCACATTCATGATGTCCAGTTTTATATTCTGAACATCAATGGTACTCCCACACCTGCGCACCTTAGCGGAAGAAAAGACGTAGTACTCGTACCGGCTATGCAATCTGTAACCTTCATTACGAAGTTCGAAACTTTCTGTGATGACATGATGCCATATATGTATCACTGCCACATGCTCTCCCATGAAGATGATGGCATGATGGGACAGTTTCTGGTCAATTGTCCGACAACCGAAATCAACTCCAATGAAAAAGATGATTTCTTCATTTCATTTCCGAACCCTTCTTCCGGCATCATACAAATACAAAATAAATCCGGTTATGATTTAAGGTCCATGATAATAACTGATCAGAATGGGAAAGTGCTGATAGAATCTAATCCTCAGGCTACACATACAAATCACGGCCATGTTCAAACAATTGAACAAAATCATAGAATTGACTTATCGGAATTTTCCAATGGAATTTATTATTTAAAGCTATTTACGGACAAAACCAGTTATGTAAAAAAGATTATTATTCTGAAATAATTTAAAAAACTATTTCTTTATATAAATCATCTTAATACCGGAAAAGATAAGCTCCATGGAAAATTCATATTATAAAACACCGGAGAGTAACTCAAATAATCCTCTCTCCCCTGCTGATTCTCTTCGTATAAAAAATGCTTACCAGAATCAATCCTAATACAAAAGGAACGGCAGCCCAGTTTTTCATTTCGTCGCGTTCAACAAATTCGCAAATCATCCAATAGGCATTTGCAATAATCCAAAGGAGGATAGCTCCGTTAATATAAGCCTCATCATCTTTTTCCCTGATGCTGATTAATACAATCAGCAAAGCTACCAGTATTGTAGGAATTATCATGAAGGCGCCCATAAACCTGTACTCCATCAACCAGCAGATATCCTTAAGCAACCAGAGCAGGATATGTACGTTTTCAAAATGTCTTACTTTTTGCATCTTGCAGGGATTATTATTGCTTTAACTTGGCTCAAAGATGAGAGATAATATTATCCTGCTTCACGGTGCACTTGGTAGTTACAGACAACTTTATCAACTCCAGAATCTTCTCGAGTCAGACTTCAACGTATTCGGGTTTGATTTTATCGGGCATGGGCATGACAGTTCAAATATCCCTTTCAGCATTTCAAATTTCAGCCTGCAGCTTGAAAAATTTATCCACGAGCGTAATCTCAGCGGATGCCACATTTTCGGCTACAGCATGGGTGGATATGTAGCCCTGACATTAGCAGCCATGAGGCCGGGGTTGATCGGACACATTCTCACACTCGGAACTAAATTTAACTGGAATCCTGAAATTGCGGAAAAAGAATCCAGAATGCTGAACTCAGAAAAAATCCAGGAAAAAATCCCTTCATTCGCGACACGCCTAATGGAATTGCATACAGGCCTTGGCTGGAAAAATGTGCTCTCAAATACAGCTTCCATGATGATCGAGTTAGGGAACAATCCTCCTCTGAATGCAGCTGAATTATCCCATGTACCCAACAAAGTCATGATATGCCTTGGAGAACTGGATACAATGGTTAGTCCGGAAGAATCACTGAAAGCTGCAGAGAAACTGAACTTGGGAACATTGCACATCATAAAAGACATGGAACATCCCATTGAGAAGGCAGACATGAAAGTTCTTGCAGATTTAATTCGCATCCACTTCCGGTAATTTTTTTACATTAACAAATGCCCCAGACAGAATAGAATGTCCCGTAATAATTGATTTGTTTTTACTAAATTTTGTGTTGGCCTTTTTGGAATCAATGAGGCAAATTTCTTTTAATTATAAACAATTTTAAACAGGAGGTAAAAATGGCAACCACAGATGTTGTTAAGTTAAATGAGCAGGTTATCGAAACCTGGAACAGGCATGATACAGATAAATTTCTGGCATTGTGCGATGAATCAATTGTATGGACAATCAATAAAGGTCCCGAAACTTTCAAAGGTAAGCAGCAGGTGAAAGAATATTTTGAAAACTGGAGAAACGCTTTTCCTGACTTAAACATCAGAATCAGAAACACCGTTTCAAACGCCGACCAGATTTCAGTGGAATATGAATTTACCGGTACCCACAAAGGCGATCTGCGGACACGTCCTGATATGCCGGAAATAAATCCGACTAATAAAAGAGTGACTGCCTACGGATGTTATACCGCCAGAGTGAAAGGCGGCAAACTTGCTGAAGTGAACAATTACCCTGACAGACTGGGATTGATTGACCAGCTTGGTGTTCTTGAAAGCCTTCATCAGTCAGTTCATTAATATTTATTGATAATTGAAAAGGTTCATTTTTTGAAACCTTGAATTGAAAACACCTGAAAGTTTTCAGGAACAAAAAAACAGCCCGGTTATTTGCCGGGCTGTTTTCATATGTGCAGATTAACTTTTAACTGTTCTTTAAATCATTGCTTCTGTACCAGTCAATATTCCTCGTCATGTACATGATTACGGCTAGCATTACAAGCAATCCAATGCTACCCATCAGCAAAGCATAATCCTGAAGCTGCAACAGGGAATAGAAAAACATATATAACAAAGCAAGAATTCCAAACATAATCATCGCATATTTTCTGCTTTTGAATACTGCCGCGGTGTATGATGTGATCATGAGTAAAATCGAGAGGCAACTAAGCAGATAGGCTTTGTTGAAATTCAGATGCTCCGAAATCGACAGAAGCAATATGTAGAAAAGACTCACGGCAAATCCAACAAGCAGATATTGAAAGGGATGAATTCTTCTGCGAGTGAGAATCTCCATAAAGAAGAACGACAGGAATGTGATTATGATGAACATGATGCCGTACTTCGCTGAACGCATGTTTTTCTGGTATTCATCAACCGGCAGCAACAATTTCATTCCAATTGCAGAAGCATCGTTAGTGCCGCTTTCAAAGCTCTCGTACTCCCCTCTTCCACCTGGAATGAAATTTCCTGTGCCTTGTTGGGGATAATTTCTGTTAAGTTCAAGCACTTTCCAGTCGGCAGTGAATCCTGTTGACCTGATATCATGACTGTCCGGAAGAGAACTTCCGTGAAACTTGACATCCGGCCAGGAAGATTCCATATGCACATGTGTCACTTTTCCAAAGGGAAGAAAGTTCAGTTCGGTGCTTCCGTTCAGACTCAGACTGATGCTGAAAGCAAAATCAACAGTGTCCGCGCTAACAGGAAGACTGATACCACTCTCAAAAATATCATTGCAGGGAAGTCCGGGACCAAAACGTTCACTCAGATTATTCCCCTGTAATTCCACATTGTCATTGATTCCCTTATTATCGCTGATTCCCAGACTAAGCACAGCATCATCGAAAAGATAATCCTCTTTTGGAACACTGAGATTATTAAAATTCAATGCTCCGAATTTTCCTTCAATCTTCAAGTCGGCCTTATAGAGCATGATGATGTAGATGCCCCTGTACCTTTTCTCCGGATAAACAATTCCGTTAATTTTTAATTCGTCCGGAAGAAAATGCGCATGACGAATTCCGTTTTCTATCTGGCCCTTTTCATTTCTGAATGAATACTTGTATGGAATCGAAATCACAGGACCTCCAATGGTCTGCCTTCCGCCCCACTTGGAGCTCACTTCCCTGATTGCTTCATCACGTGTATTCTCGCGCTCCCGAATGAGATCCTGAACCATGGCAAGTGGTATAAGCAAAAGCAAAATAAGGAAACCTATAGTGAACAGTTTTAAGCTGACTGACCTTGAAGCCCACTGTCCAATCTTTTCAAAAAAACCGGTATTATCCATTTGTTTTTAGAATTTAGGATGAATGATTTAGAACCTTAAAAAAACTCTTATTCTTTATTCCGGAGAATAAATCATTTTAAGATTGAACACGCCTTCAGCTGTCTTCACCTGAACAAAGAAAATTCCAGCTTCCGGAATTTCAAGGAAACGTACTCTGGTTCTATTAATTGAAGTAGTCTGGATATATTTTTCCTCTCCAATCCTTCGACCTAAATTATCGAATATATGTATGGCACGAACCAGTTCATCACCTGACATTACTTCAATTTGAAACTCAAGAGCGAATGGATTAGGGAAGGCTGAAATTCTATTTGTTTCGTACAAATTCTTGAAGCCTGTAGATGAACAAAGGTCACAAGTCTTCAAATATGTAATTCTGGGATCAGAGTTAATAAGTGAATCAAATTGAATTCCAGCTGCACAATCAGACTTTAAACGATTGTTTAGCCAGGGAATAATGTAGTCAACGATTACGGAATGCTGTTGTTGTCTGCTTATGGCCGGAGCAGGACTGCAACTTAATTCACCTATGGAACAAAGCAAATTGTACTCAGACATCTGGCAATGACTTCCTCCAGTAATACTTACATAAGTCTTGCAGGTGGATGAAAGGGAATTATAAATAGGCAACTGATGCTGGGCGGGAGGAGTCACACAATCATTCGATCCTGATATGACCAAAGCCGGTATATTAATATTGCCTGCTGCCTGAATTGCAGAAGGATTGGTTTCAGCAGGCGCTAGAAGCAACAGAGATTTTATTTCAGAATTATACTGAACAGAAAGTACAGCTGCTCCACCTCCCATACTGTGCCCCATCACGCAGTTCATTGAATCAACACGTTCGTAGAAAATTGAATTATTGTCTGATGATAACTGCCTCATTGAGTTTATAAGAAAGGCAATGTCCCTGGCAAATTCTGAATGTGATGGGCTGAATCCGCCTTCAGTTAAAGGAAAAATCATGATGTAACCCCGGGGTACAAGTGCATTCCAAATATTTGAATACGCATCCCAAGTCATTGTGAAACCATGGCCAAAAACCAGGATAGGAAATTTTCCGGCTGACTGTAAAGTAAGTGGCACATTCACACCTGCAGTGTCAGCAGGGTAATACACTTCGCATGCAATGCTCCTGTTTTGCCTGAGGCTGTCTGTAAATGTGAATCCTTTATTACCGACCAGGAATTGTTGAGCACTGATTTTAGAAGAAAAAAATATTTGTAAAACAAAAAGCAGAAACAAAAATCCCCTGGACTTATATTTCATGTGCTTCATATATTGCTCGGATATGAAGCAACAATGTAGTCAAATTAATAAGTCTTAAACATGGACAAAACAAATAAAATAAACGTGATTACTTTTAAAATCAGTATTTCACAACTCTTACCATGTTAGAAATCTTAGCACCTTGTCTGGCCGAGATGTAATATGTGCCTTTAGGCACCTGATCCAGGCCCTGGAATATAAGCTGACTGCTTCCACTCTCCGGAACGGTTTCCATGCTAGCCACCTTCTTTCCGCTTGAATTCACAAGGAGACAACGAACAGGATTGTCTTCACGGCTGTCGATGCTTACCCTGAGAAAATCTTCGATAGGATTCGGAAATACGCTTGCAATGCTGAGGTCACGTTCTTCATTTCTGACTTTTACCCTCACAGGTGCATATGCCTCGCGTTGCCCGTTAAAATCAACCTGAACAAGCCTGTAATAAATATCCCCATACGGAACTTCCGTATCCAATGTCGTGTATTCATTCCGGATGTTTGAATTTCCCATGCCGTGTGTTGAATTCACCCTTTCGAAATTCAATCCGTCCATGCTTCGTTCCACTATGAAATAATCGTTGTTATTTTCTGACAGTGTGGTCCATCTCAGGCGAACATTTCTTTTGTTTTCGACTTCTGCACGGAACTCTGACATCTGAACAGGCAAAGGAGCCGTAGAGTTAAAAAATCCGTTAAAGTATAAACTTGTCTGTCTGGTCACAGAACTCGAACGATTGATGGCCATCACTCGATATGCGATTGTGTTGACATTTACAAAATTGGTTTGGAACATCACTTCAGTATTCAGTGAATCCATTCCGCTGTAATTCACAAATGGCGATGTGGCTCTGACACCGCCAGAAAATGTAGTTACCGTCAATTGGGTGTTTGAAGGCACAGAATAGCTCACTGCATTAAATATCTCCGCTGCCTCCTGCATATTTGTATTCCCGTCAAGGTCAATTGCTGTTATAGAAACATTGCCGATAACCGTATCTATACTGGTTCCAGCCTTTTTAAATCTGAAGGTGAATTCCATATAGGAAGTGGCTGGTGAACCGGAAG
Organism: Bacteroidota bacterium; assembly: GCA_003389385.1. GTDB lineage: Bacteria > Bacteroidota > Bacteroidia > AKYH767-A > 2013-40CM-41-45 > QQVM01. The sequence continues at coordinate 72,225 of QQVM01000002.1, read as the reverse complement.
AGCCTCCAGTATATGTTATATATGGCTGAAATGCATCTTCGTATCCTGCAGTGCTTTGAGGGATGTCAATAGTGCTGATTGAAGCTCCATTGTTAATAGCACTGATAGTCATGTGCGCATCAACTCCGGTAAGCACGGAATTAAAACGGTAAACAGAATTTAGTGCTCCGGAAGTGCCGCTGATCAAAACTGGATTTCTGAAAGAGAACGCTGGACAAGTGACATGAGCTTCAGATTTTACCCGGACGCCCACATTGAGCATCATGAACATAATCGTGCCTGAAATAATTACCCCTGTTGAAAAGAAGTAAACCAGGCGTCTGCCGAGTTTATTCCTCAACTTAACTTTCCTTGATAATGCAATTCTTCTCATAATAAAACTTTTAATCTTCCATTTGGTGTATACTGCATTGTAACGATATCATTATCTAAGCGTTGAGCGATTTATACTTCTAAATTTCAGTCTATCTTTATAAGTCAACTCGAAAAGATCTTTATTTTGATTTATATTGATATATTTTGATTCAATTTTCAGATCATTCTGGTCGAAATCTTACAATTTGCCTTTTGAACAATAAACTGCCAAATCAGGCTGAATTCAACATATATCAGGACTAATTATCTTGCCTCCTGTCTGTTTAATGAATACTTTTAGCCACTCGAAACAACGAATACCATCAATCTTGCATCTGTGATAATTCTAAAAAAATATCATATATATGAAGCCGATAGTTAAAAACATAATGGCAGTAATTGCCGGAATAATATTGGGAAGCATTGTTAACATGGGAATTGTTTCAATCAGCGGACAAATTATCCCACCGCCGGAAGGCGTGGATGTCAACGATCTGGAAAGTCTGAAATCATCCGCACATTTATTCGAAGCAAAGCATTTCATATTCCCATTTCTGGCTCATGCCTTAGGCACGCTTGTGGGAGCCTTATTCGCTGCAAAGATCGCAGCCAGCCACAAAATGAAAATGGCTATGATAATCGGATTCTTCTTTCTGCTTGGGGGCATAACCATGGCATTCATGGTTCCTGCACCAAGCTGGTTCATTTTTCTTGACCTTGGTCTGGCTTATATTCCGATGGCGAGAATTGGTGGCAATATCGGAAGCAGATAAGCAATCAATGAATAGATCATCAATAGATTCAGCCGAATGTCTATCAACACATTTCAAATTCCGGAATTCAGAACAGATCGCCTGATTCTTCGCAGCTTGCAACCGGATGATCAGAATAGAATTTCGCTGATCCGATCCGATGAACGTGTCAATCGATACATCGACAGGCCAAAGTCCTTCAGCACGGAAGAAGCTTTGCAGTTTATTCTGAAAATCAACCAGGGTGTTAACGAAGGAAAATGGTTTTACTGGGCTGTTGTTTCTAAGGAAAGTGAGGAACTCATAGGAACGGTATGCCTTTGGAAGTTTTCCGATGACAGATCAAGTGCTGAAATCGGTTTCGAGTTGCATCCTGACTATTTTAATAAGGGAATCATGTCTGAAGCTGTTCGTGAAATAATAGGATTCGCTTTCAGTCTTCCCGAACTCAGAAAAATTGAAGCATTCACACATCAGGAAAACATTTCCTCTGCAGCTTTACTGAACAGGCTTAGGTTTAGTGTGGACAGGGAAATTCGAAAAGACCTGCGAGAAGGCTGGGTTGTTTACAACCTCCTTAAACCATAAACATCAATTATTAAACTCCAAAATACAATTGATGAAAAATCAAATCAATCCTTACATCACATTCAAATCAGGATGCGAAGCCGCGTTTAATTTTTACAAGTTGGTTTTTGGCGGTGAGTTTGCCTATGTCGGACGATTCAGTGAAATGCCATCTGAACATCCTATTCCCTAAGCAGACAAAAACAAAATCATGCACATTTCACTTCCAATCAGTGATGAAACCGTTCTCATGGGCAGTGATTCTTCTGAAGCATTCGGTCCGTCACCTGTGCAGGGAAGCAACATCACTTTGTCTGTCAATGCAGCATCTGAAGCTGAAGCAAAAAGAATTTTCGAAGGACTTTCCGCAGGCGGAAAAGTGCTCATGCCTCTTGAAAAAACTTTCTGGGGCGCACTGTTTGGTATGTTAATCGATAAATTCGCCATTCACTGGATGATCAATTACGACTATAATAAAAAATAAACAAAATGAAAAAAGCGCTAAAGTACTTGGGGATTACAATCCTCGTCTTGATTGCAATTCCTTTGATTCTCGGACTCTTTGTGTCAAAGGATTTCATGTATGAAAAATCTATAAGCATCAATTCACCGATTGACAGTGTGTGGACTCATGTCTCCACTCTTGCAGCAATTGATGGGTGGAGTCCCTGGAATGATTATGACCCCAGCATGAAAAAAGAAATGACCGGAACTGACGGAGAAATCGGCGCAAGCCATTCTTGGGAAAGTCCGCACGAAAAAGTCGGCAAGGGAAGCCAGACTATCTCCAAAATCGAGAAGCCTGTTCTCATTGAAACTGATTTGAAATTCTATGTGCCTTATGAAAGCGAAGCAAAAGGCTACATCAAGCTTGCTCCTGAAGGTGAAGGCACCAAAGTTACCTGGGGATTCAGCAGCGTCATGCCTTATCCCTTCAATGTAATGTCACTCTTCATGGACATGTCAGAGATGATGGATCCTGATTTTACGAAGGGCTTAGCAAAGCTGAAAGATCTCTGCGAAAATTAATGATTCAGGACCGCAACACTGTCCTTGAAATCACATCTCCCAAACTGCCACAAGAGCAGGATTTGAGATGTGATTTTTTTTATTTATATTATTGATAAATTGAATACTTTTAGTTTACAACTGTAATACAATTTAATCTAAGTCCCTTTATGATAATAGACGTACATACACACCTGAACAATTACCACGAAGAAAAAGTAGTCTCTATTCAAGCCTGCCTCGACAAGCTGCAGGAGTCGATGAGCAGAAACAATGTCGACTATGCTCTGATTCTAACATCATACAAAGTCACAGAGCACAGGCCAAGCACCAGCTCGGTGATAGAGCATACAAAAGACTATAAAAATCTTTCTGTTGTAGCCGGCATCAGCTATTTGAACTATAAAGAAAAAGACCTTAGGGAAATCAGCGATTTTCTGAAAGACGGACTCGTAAAAGGCCTTAAGCTCTATCCCGGCTATGAGCCATTCTATCCTCATGACAAGAGGATGCAGGTTGTTTACGATCTTGCTGTAGAGTATGACGTACCGGTGATGTTTCATTCAGGTGACACATATACACCCAAAGGTAAAATCCGCTATTCTCATCCTTTGCATATTGATGATGTGGCCGTGGATAATCCGGATCTTAAAATCGTGATTTGCCATGTCGGAAATCCATGGATCAAGGATTGCATGGAAGTCGTCTATAAAAACAAAAACGTCTATGCAGATTTTTCCGGACTGGTGTTGGGAGATTTTACAGACAGGTTTGAGAAATACATGAAATCCCAACTTGAAGAAATGATATTATATGCCGGCGAACCGGAGTACTTGCTCTATGGAACTGACTGGCCAATTTCAACCATGCGCTCATACATCCAATTCATGCAACAGCTGGATTTACCGGATGACAAAAAAGAGCTTATCATGTGGAAGAACGCCGCGAAACTTTTTAAGATTAAGATTGAAGGCTAAAGAATTTATTTCAGAAAGATCAGGAGCTTGTCAACTCTTTTGCCGTCCATATCGATTACCTCCACTCTCAGCTTCTCGTTTTCGAAGTGATCTCCGGTTTGAGGCAATTTTCCAAGCTTGAATGAAACATAGCCTGCAATCGTGATGTATTGAGCCGGATTCGAACGGATCACTTCTTTCTTAAAATACTGGTTTAAATCAAATATTGAAAGCTGTCCGTTTACCAGGTAACTGCCATCTTCTCTTCTCACTAACTCTTCCCCTCCATCTTCGCTGATTTCCGGAAGATCACCGATGATAGCTTCAGTCAGATCCCGCAGAGTAATCATTCCCTTCACGCTCCCGTATTCATCTACCACAAATCCAATATAATCCTTCCTCAGCTTAAACTGAGAAATAATGTTGAATGCTGAAGTATACTGACTGAGAAAAATCGGCTCGCTCATTATTGACTGCACATGAAACTTTTCTTCCTGGTAATTTTCCAGAAAGTCCTTTATTGAAAGCACCCCACGGATCTTATCGAGCGAATCTTCACACACAGGAAAGCGGCTGTGGTAACTGTTCCTGATCTTCTCCAGAATCTGATCATTCGGCTCATTGATGTCAATCCATTCAATTCTGGCGGCGGGTGTCATCAGGCTCTTCGCCACCTGATCAGAGAAGTAAAACAGATTCTGATGCGCTTCACCTTCTTCCTTGTGAAGAACTCCCTGCTTTGATGCCGCTTTCAGAAGATATATCAGCTCCTCCTCGTTGATAGAATCCTTGTTTTTTTTTCTAACTCCAAGAATCTTAGTAATAACTGATGTGGAGATGGAGAGCAACTTTACAAAGGGATATGCGATGAATGTAAAGTAGTTGATAACAGGAACCACAAAGAGCGCGATGGAATTCGCATTGCCGATCGCGATCGACTTGGGTACCAACTCTCCGATCACAATTGAAAAATATGTGATGCCTCCAACTACAGTTAGCAGTGCCAGCTCTCTTGCGTATTCTGCCATCCAGCTTACCCGTGAAAGAACTTGTTCCAATTCTCCTGTAAGTGTTATACCTCCGTAAGCACCACTGATAATGCCAATCAATGTAATACCAACCTGTACTGAGGACAAAAAACTCTCAGGATTTTTCAACAACTCAAGAACAGTTTTGGCTCTTGTATTGCCCTGTGCCGCCATGTTCTCCAAAGTGCTCTTTCTTACAGAAACAAAAGCGATTTCAGATAATGCGAGGAATCCGTTAACAAGAGTAAGAAGAATGATGATTAAAATTTCCATCTAAGTAAAGTGCAAGCAGATTTTTGTGAAAATATTCTTTTTTTCTGTCACAAAAGCATCCTTGTACTCATTTCTTGTCACAATATATAGTCGTTTGCATTTCAAGAGAATATTTATTAATTTAAAGCATCTTTAAATTTAGTACGAATAAGGATACAGTGCTTATTTAACAAACATTTTAAAATCCATAATCATGAAAACTAAATTCTTGTCACTGGTTGCAGTGTTTGCAATCCTATTATCAGTTATTGCTTGTCAGGCACCCAAGCAGGATAATTCAGCAGAACTCAACCAAAAGAAAGAACTGGTGACGAAGTTCAACGATGCATTCCAAAATGGAACACCTGAGGCCCTTGATGCGATTCTTGCCGCGGATTTCAAAACCAATTCCCCCGACCCAATGATTCCGGGTGATGGCATTGATCACATGAAGGGACAGATTCAGGCTTACAAAGGTGCAAATCCCGACATGAAAGTGACAGTAAAAAAGATCGTTGCTGAAGGCGACCTGGTCACCTGTTACTACAATGTGAGCGGAACAAATACCGGTAATATGGGCGATATGCCTCCAACCGGTAAATCATTCAATGTAGACGGCGTTGACATTGTCAGAATCAGCGACGGCAAAATCGTTGAACACTGGGGTCTGTTCGATAATTATAAATTCATGGAACAGCTTGGCATGATTCCTTCTATGGAAGAAGTACCTGCTGCTGCTGTCGAACCGGCTAAGTGATATGCGATATTTGCATGACAAAAAAAACCCCGGCAATTCACCGGGGTTCTTTTATTTCTTATCATCCTTCATCTCTTCAAAATCCACATCTTCCGCACTGTCGTATTTTTGGCTTTCCCCTTCTTTCAGATTTTCCACAGTCACACTGCCTTCCTTCTTTGCTTCTTTATTCCTTTCCTCCTTCATTTGACGCCTGCGCATTTCTTCATTCATCTTCATTATTTTCCTGTAGGTACCAAATAGTAACAGCTTTCTGAGTGCAACCAGAATCAAAAGTATGATCAGGATAATTATTAAGAAGCGAATCATGGATCGTTACAGGTTTTAAATACTTATCTCGACAAGTAAAGATTTCTTTCTGAATATACTTTCTGAAAAAAATCATCTTCAAGATCATCAATAAAGTAAATCGCTTCACCGGTGGATTTCATTTCTGGTCCAAGCTCCTTGTTGACATCAAGAAACTTTTCAAAGCTGAATACCGGAACCTTGATGGCATATCCATCCAGATGGGGCTTGAAACTGAAGTCTTTTAGTTTTTTACTCCCAAGCATAACCTTTGTAGCGTAATTTACATAAGGTTCATTGTATGCTTTTGCAATGAAAGGTACAGTCCTGGAAGCTCTAGGATTGGCTTCAATCACATATACTTTTTCATCTTTTATTGCAAACTGTATGTTGATCAATCCTTTCACATTCATAGCAAGAGCGATTTTTCTCGTGTACTCGCGCATCTGATTGATCACATTTTCGCTCAGATCAAAGGGAGGAAGGACTGCATTACTGTCTCCGCTGTGAATTCCGGCCGGCTCAATGTGCTCCATAATGCCGATGATATACACATCTTCTCCGTCGCATATCGCGTCGGCTTCCGCTTCAATAGCCTTTTCTAAAAAATGATCGAGTAAAATTTTATTGTCAGGAATATCCTGCAAAATCTGAACTACGTGCGATTCAAGTTCGGTTTCATTTATCACAATCTTCATGCTCTGCCCTCCAAGCACATAAGACGGGCGAACAAGCAGAGGGAATCCCAGCTCCCTGGAAAGTCCTACTCCCTGATCTGCGCTTTCCACCACTCCAAACTTCGGATATGGAATGTTCAAGTCCCTGAGCAGAGTACTGAAACTTCCCCTGTCTTCCGCGAGGTCCAGACTTTTGAAACTCGTGCCGATGATGTTAATGCCGTATTTGTCGAGCTTCTCTGCAAGTTTCAATGCAGTCTGCCCGCCCAGCTGAACAATCACACCCTCAGGTTTCTCATGTTCAATAATTTCGTAAATATGCTCCCAGAATACCGGCTCGAAGTATAGTTTATCGGCAATATCGAAATCCGTAGAAACAGTTTCCGGATTGCAATTGATCATGATTGTTTCATAGCCGCATTCGGCAGTAGCTAAAACTCCGTGTACACAGCTGTAATCAAACTCAATGCCCTGACCAATCCTGTTAGGGCCTGAACCTAGAATGATGATTTTCTTTTTGTCGGAACTGATGCTTTCATTCTCTTCGTCGAAAGTGGAATAGTAATATGGAGTGCGCGCTTCAAATTCTGCTGCGCAGGTATCCACCAGTTTCCACACTCTTCTGATTTTAAGTTCCTGCCTTTTCTTAAATACCTGGCTTTCCAGGCAACGCAAGAGATGCGCAACCTGTCTGTCAGCATAGCCTTTCTTCTTGGCTTCCATCAAGAGTTCTCTCGGAATATCATCCACAGTATACTTTTCGATTTCTTTTTCCAGATTAATGAGCTCTTCAATCTGCCTGAGAAACCATGCGTCAATCTTTGTGAGCTTCTGAATGGTCGTAAAAGGAATTCCGAGCTTGAAAGCGTCGTATATATGAAACAGCCGGTTCCAACGCGGCCTTTCAAGACTGTCAAGGATTTCACCCTGATCACGGATCTCTCGTCCGTCAGCGCCGAGTCCGTTTCGTTTGATCTCGAGCGACTGACAAGCTTTCTGCAGGGCTTCCTGGAATGAACGTCCGATGCCCATGGCTTCGCCGACAGATTTCATCTGCAATCCCAGGTGCCTGTCTGTTCCCTTGAATTTGTCAAAGTTCCAGCGCGGCACTTTCACTATCACGTAGTCAAGCGTAGGCTCAAAAAAAGCTGAGGTGTTTTTCGTAATCTGGTTTTTCAGCTCATCCAGATTATATCCAATGGCAAGCTTTGCAGCGATTTTAGCAATAGGATATCCTGTCGCTTTGGATGCCAGTGCTGAACTTCTGGATACACGTGGGTTTATTTCTATTACAATGATTTCATCTTCGTTTTCAGGATTGACAGAAAACTGGATGTTGCAACCGCCGGCGAAATGACCGATGCCATTCATGCAACGGATTGCCAGATCACGCATCTTCTGGTATGTAGTATCCGACAATGTCATCGCAGGCGCAACTGTGATGGAATCTCCTGTGTGAATTCCCATCGGATCAAAATTCTCGATGGAACAAATGATGATGACATTTCCATTGTTATCGCGGAGAAGCTCGAGCTCGAATTCCTTCCAGCCCAAAATTGACTGCTCAATTAAAACTTCATGCACGGGAGAGGCGTGAAGCCCGCGGTTTAATGCAGCATCAAATTCATCACGCGTATAAACAAACCCGCCTCCACTACCGCCAAGTGTAAAGGAAGGCCTGATCACCAACGGAAAGCCGATCTCCTGCGCAATCTCTTTTCCTTCGAGAAATGAAGTAGCGGTCCTGCCTTTGCAAACTCCGGCGCCAAGTTCCAGCATGCGAAGCCGGAATTTCTCACGGTCTTCAGTGGTGTGAATTGCATTGATGTCAACACCGATAATCTTCACTCCGTATTTGTCCCAAATCCCTGCCTTCTGACAATCGATGGCGAGATTGAGCGCAGTCTGCCCTCCCATCGTCGGCAACACCGCGTCAATCTTATGCTTCTCCAATATGCTGATGATGGATTTTTTGGTCAGTGGCTTCAGATAGATATTATCAGCCGTCACCGAATCCGTCATGATGGTGGCAGGATTCGAATTGATCAGCGTGACTTCAATGCCTTCTTCTTTCAGGCTTCTGGATGCCTGCGAACCGGAATAATCGAATTCGCATGCCTGCCCGATGACAATTGGACCGGATCCTATTATAAGTACTGACTTGATGGAATTATCACGAGGCATAAGGAATATGTTAGAGTTGAAAGCCGGCGCAAAGTTAGGGCTTTTCATCTTTCTGACAGGAAAAAATCATGAACAAGGAGGAAGAATCTTGTTAAAAAATCGGTCATTTAAGTGTTTATTTGCCCTTTATTTGAACATGGAATGATATTAAGAAGCGGAGATTACGAATGGGAGTATTTCAAATTCGGGAATGGACCCGAAGTGCTCTTCGCATGGCATGGCTTCGATAATGACGCTGATGATTTCAGGATATTTGAAAATGCATTCGGAAACAGGTACACAATCATAGCACTGAACCTTTTCTATCATGGCAAAAGCAAACCTTTGAATGACGGCGCCGCATTGAATTTCAACTCTGAGGATCTCATCATTTTTTTTAAGAAACTTTTAGAGGAAATAAAATGCGAAAGATTTTCCATGCTTGGATTCAGCCTCGGAGGAAGAATTATTCTTGATCTTCTGCCAAAGTTTGCGGAGCGAATTGACAGAATTCTATTGCTGGCACCAGACGGACTGGTCATAAGCAAATGGTATTTGTTCATCACTCACACCTATTTCGGAAAATACTTGTTCAAAAGAGTGATTAAAAAACCAAACAGGTTTTTCAGAATCGCGCGGTTTATCAGAGCCACAGGACTGCTAAAAGAAAAACAATACAAGTTCGCGCTGGCCAATTTCGACACTCCCGAAAAGCGCAGGAAGGTGTATAATGTCTGGATGATATTCAGGAACATTCTGCCGGTTTACCCGGAAATTAAATCTGTCTTAAGCAGGCACAATATCCAGATTACAATATTTTTCGGAAAATTCGACACAATCATTCCTGCTTCTTTCGCCGATCAGTTCAGAAAAAAAACCAAAGCTGAGATAAGGGTCAAAGAATTAAATACTGGACATAATCTCATGAAAGCAAGTCTGGCAGGTGAATATGTACAGTGGCTCGATGAGGGATAAAAAAAATGCCTGCTTTGAGCAGGCATATTAAATTGATATGATTCAATTATTTTCCTTTCATGGCGTCGGACACGGTCAGCACTTTACGTCCGCGTTTGCGACGGGCTGCCAGAACCCTTCTTCCGTTGGCAGTGCTCATGCGCTCACGAAAACCATGCTTGTTCTTTCTTCTCCTGTTTGATGGCTGAAATGTCCTTTTCATTGTAATTTAAGTATTTTATCTCAAAATCGGGACGGCAAAGGTATACTTATTTTCCTTTTTACAAAAGCAAATATTGCATTTTTTTTATTTTTCCTGAAAATTTGCCTTGCCTTCCATTGGCATTAAATCACTAATAATCAGAATGATAACTAAGTGCCTCCTCTATTTCCCAAATTTCCTTTTCAGATGTCTTTCTGTTTTAACAAAGACCATGAAAGTAAAGACCAGCACTATAAAAAGCGCTGCAATTATTGAGCTTATTTCGGTCAATGGAACGATGGTAGCAACAAGTCCGAAAACAATCATGCACATTCCGTAACGAATCATCAGGATGGCAGAAACGCGGTTGCCTTCTTCCCAGCTTTGCTGGTCGCGCATGGATCTCCGTGTGCGGTAACCGTAGATGTAATTTACTTTCGGAGGAGGAGACTTTCTCATGATTAGACCGGCCAACAGGAAAATCAGCCCGACCAAGGGTAAAACGATGACAGCTGAATTGATCTGTATCGTACTCATGATTTATCAGTCAAAGGTACATATACAATCTTCTTTGTGTCCAAAAAGTCTTCGGAAAAAAATTGTTTTAGCTCTGTCACTTCCACCTTCTTCCTTCCGAGTTCACTGATCTCTTCACTGAGATCTCCTCCTTTCAGACAAATTATACCGTTTGACTTTTCATTGAACCCTTTCTTTCTTATGAGTCCGGATGTCCATGAATAAATTTCTTTCAATCTGCTCACGGCCCTGCTCACAACAAAATCGTAACCGGGAGAAAGTGTTTCCATCCTGGCTTTCTCGGCTTTTACATTTTCCAGATTCAATGCTTTGCTGATTTCATTCACGACGGTGATTTTTTTACCGATAGAATCCACCAGATGAAACTCGCATTCTTCCTGCATGATGGCAAGCGGAATACCCGGAAAACCGCCTCCGGTTCCTGCGTCCAGAATCTTGGTTCCCGGCATGAATGATATTACTTTTAAAATGCTCAGGGAATGCAGGACATGATGCACATACAATGACTCAATGTCTTTCCGTGAAATTACATTGATCTTTTCGTTCCACTCTTTATAAAGAGGTAACAAAGCATCAAAGCGAGACTTTTGAAGAGAGTTAAGATTAGGAAAGTAATGTTCGATAATTCCGGCACCGGTCATATGCAAATTTAAACTCTTTTAGGATTATCCAAGTTGTTCCGAAGTTCATTACAAGTAAGGACAATTCAATGCATTTTTAACAATAAATAAACTTCATTATTATTAAAATTTACAAAAGAAAACTAGATGATTCAGAATGAATTATTAATTTTTCCTTATGGAAAAAGAAGTTAGTTTCTTAGGCGGGCTGGCCGACCAAAATGCGGGAAGCGTCCGGCATGTGCGGTGGGCAGCATATTTTGGTCTTGATTTTTTCCTTGCCTGCCGGCAGGCAGGTTTGCCACTTTCTTTTGATCAAGCAAAAGAAAGTGGGGTAAAAAACAATTTGTGCCAAAACGCATCGCGGAAGTAGAATTGAGCAATGCGTAATATAAAAATCACTCAGTATAAAATCTCGAAAGGTTTATTGCTAATTATTTTAATCAATATTCTAATTCTGATCTTGCAAATCTTATGAAAATAGATGTTGAATAATCGAATGATTATATCTGCTCCTCCTGCTTTTTCAGGATCTGATACAGAAACTCCCTTGCCCTGAACAACTGGGCTTTCACAGTTCCCAGCGGCAGCTTTAATTCGTCAGCGATTTCTTCATAAGAACGTTCCTGGAAGTAACGCAACTCGACCAGTCGCTTGTATCTAGGCTTCAGCTTCTCTACAACTTCACGCATGAGAATGGCCTTTTGCTTCTTGATCATTTTCTCTTCCGGATCCAGCACATTGGCCCTGATCTCAAACTGCATCTCCTGCCCATTGTCATTCTCAAAATTCTTGTCAATGGAAAAAGTGTACTTGCGTTTCCTCCTGATGAAATCAATACAGTTATTTGTTGCAATCTTGAACAACCATGTACTGAAAGCGAAATCAGGTGTATACTGGTGAAGGTTCTTGAAAGCCTTGCCGAACGCTTCAATGGTCAGATCATCTGCATCATCCCTGTTGTTGACCATCTTCAGAAGCATGAAGTAAATTGAATCCTTATACCTCGCCATCAACTCTGCATAGGATTTCTGGTCGCCCTTGACAGCGGACTGCACAAGCTTATAATCAACTTGTGCTTTTTCGGATAGGTTGGGGTTTACTTCCATGCTTTTTGTTTTGTAAACAGGTTTGTGATGTAAAAGAAGGGCTGAATTATATAAAGGACTGGCTCAAGGAGCGGGAAGAGCCAGAACAAATCTTTCTCGTTTAACTTATGTGACACTTTCCAGAGTACGGGCAGTTTCAGCAATAAAACCAATCCATACAAAGATAGTATTATTCTCCAGTCATAACCGGCAATAATGAGGGCGGCTGAAAGAAGATAAAAGAACAATGTAGATGACGATGCTGTGAAGAGCATCAACTTGTGTGCAAACTTGTAGTGAGAACTCGTGCTCATATGCCTTACCTTCTGATCGAACCATCCGGAAAAAGTTTTTCTCGGCTCCGAAAGTGTAAACGCATCCTGATTTATTTCGATCTTTACATTTGTTTTGTTCGCATTCTGATTCACAAACAAATCATCATCACCTGAAAGAAGATGATTATGACTCGCAAATCCCTTGTTCCTAAAAAACAAAGATTTCCTGTATGCCATATTCCTTCCTACGCCCATGTAGGCATTGCCGGCGATGGCAGAAGAAAGATATTGCATTGCGATAATCATTGTATCAAATCGAATCAGCTTGTTTAATAATCCACTCTCTTTTTTGTATGCTCCGTATCCCAGTACGATTTCTGTTCCATCACTGAAGTGATGCTGAAATGAAGAACACCAGTTCCTGCTCTGCGGCATGCAGTCCGCATCTGTCAGCAACAGCAAATCATACTTGGCTGCCTTGATTCCTATGGTCAGCGCGAACTTTTTACCGTGCTTGTATTTTTCCTGCTCTACCAGGGTAACTACTTTGAGTCGAGGATAATTCCTGGCAAACTCCTCAAGCAATTCTCCGCTGCTGTCCCAGGAACAATCATTCACCACAATCACCTCAAGCTCCGGATACACTTGGTCCAGAATTGCAGGCAGGTTCTTTTCCAGATTTACCTTTTCATTCCTCGCGCATATCACAATCGATACTCCCTGGACACCTTCCGGCTCAGGACTGGCTTTGTAAAATGCGAGCCGCCTGTAACTCATGTAATAATTGAGCAACTGCACTAAGACAGTCAGCAACAAGACAATGAACATATACTGCATCCACGGCTCCGCAAATTCCATCATGAATTTTAATCAATTGCTTTCCTCGCTACGTTTTCGCTTTTCGACAAATTTAAAATAGCCCTTCATGTCAAAGTATGTACATTTGGCGAGATATTAACGAAAGATTGTTGATGAGAGCGAATGCATTACATAGATAATTGCCTGCTTTCTACTCGCTTACAAAGCATACCGAAAGAATCTGATTAATGGAATTCAGCATAGAGCATAAAGACAGCAAAACCAAGGCGAGGGCAACCCGCATCACCACAGGGCATGGAGTTATCGAAACGCCGATCTTCATGCCAGTTGGCACGGCCGGAACTGTGAAAGCGGTGCATCAGCGTGAACTGCTTGAGGATACAAAAGCCCAGATCATTCTGGGGAACACTTATCATCTTTTTTTGCGTCCCGGCATCGATACCCTGAAAAGAGCCGGGGGGCTGCACGAATTTATAAACTGGGAGAAACCCATTCTGACCGACAGCGGCGGCTACCAGGTTTATTCGCTTTCAGAAACCAGAAAAATCAAGGAAGATGGTGTGGCCTTTTCATCTCATATCGACGGATCCAGGCATTTGTTCACTCCTGAATATGTCATGGACATTCAGCGATTCATCGGCGCGGATATCATCATGGCATTTGATGAGTGCACACCATATCCTTGCGATGAAAAGTACGCACGCAAGAGTATGGAAATGACTCACCGATGGCTTACGCGCTGCTGTATGCATTTTGACCAAACAGTTCCGTTATATGGAGATGAACAAACACTTTTCCCAATTGTACAAGGTAGCGTGTACAAAGACTTACGTATGAGGTCAGCTGAATTCATTGCTTCCATGGAAAGAGAAGGCAATGCAATCGGTGGGCTTTCAGTTGGAGAGCCCGCTGAACTCATGTATGAAATGACAGAAGTCGTTTGTGGCATCCTTCCCGAAGACAAACCCCGTTATCTGATGGGCGTTGGAACACCTGTAAACATACTGGAAAGCATAGCTCTCGGAGTAGACATGTTCGACTGTGTGATGCCCACACGCAATGCACGGAACGGAATGTTGTTCACTAAAAACGGAATCATCAACATACGCAATGAAAAATGGAAGGATGACTTCAGTCCGCTCGACCCGGAAGGAACTTCTTATGTCGACACCTTCTATTCCAAAGCTTATCTCAGACACCTCATCATCAGCAGGGAAATCCTGGGAGCACAAATCGCCACTCTGCACAACATCGCCTTCTACCTTTGGCTGGTTACCGAAGCCAGGAATAATATATTTGAGGGCACATTCTCCGAATGGAAAGATAGAATGGTGAAACAGCTCGGACAAAGAATTTGAAAAGGAGCTGATTCAATTGATTAAATTTGTACGATTAAAACGGATCAGGCTAAACCTCTAATCCGGAATGCATGCTGAAAATCCTCGACCGATACATCATCAGAAAGTTCCTCGGAACCTTCTTTTTCTCCCTCACGCTGATAGTGCTGATCGCGGTAATTTTTGACATCTCGGAAAAACTCGACGATTTCATTGAAAGAAAAGCTCCGCTCTCAGCGATCGTTTTCGATTATTACTTCAATTTCATCCCCTACTTCGCCAACCTCTTCGCTCCTCTCTTCATTTTCATATCCGTAATCTTCTTCACGGCCAAGATGGCCTCCAACACGGAAATCATTGCCATCCTGAACAGCGGCGTGAGCTTTCGCAGGATGCTCTACCCTTACTTTCTTTCCGCGGGTATACTCGCGGCGCTCTCCTTTTATTTCAATGGCTGGGTGATACCGCATTCAAATAAAATAAAACTGCAGTTCGAAAACACTTACATCAAGAACCCTGTGGAATTCAAAGACAGAAATATCCACAGGCAGATAAGTCCGGGTCACTTCATATACATGGAGAGCTATAATAACAAAGACAACATTGGATACAGATTCTCACTCGAACAAATTGAAAACCGCCAAAGGATCTGGTACCTGAATTCAGACCGGATTGTATGGGACAGCACCACCACGCAATGGAAGATTGAAAATTATTTTATCCGTGAAATCGACGGTTACAAGGAAGTCATCAGAACCGGCATGCGTCTTGACACCTCACTGAACCTGAAACCCGCCGATTTCAAAAGACGACTCAATATCATTGAAGCAATGGATACGCCTGCGCTCAGCAGTTTCATTGAAGAAGAAAAGCTGCATGGCTCATCCAATATCAATTCCTATCTCGTAGAAAAATACAGGCGAGTTGCCATTCCCTTTTCAACTTTCATCCTGATGCTCATCGGTGTTTCACTCTCAAGCAGAAAAACACGCGGTGGAATAGGAGCGCAACTCGGTTTGGGTATAACCATCAGTTTTGCATACATCCTGTTCATGCAGGTGAGCAATACCTTTGCCATCAACGGAAACATACCTCCGATGATAGCAGTCTGGATTCCCAACATCGTGTTTGCGGGAATCGCACTGTACCTCCTGAAAGTGGCGCCTAAATAATTACCGCCTTTTAATTCTTCACAAAGCGAAGTGTGGCTTTCCCACTATCTGCGCTGATCACAGCAAAGTACATTCCGGCACTTGTGCTATTCAGGACGAGCGGAAATTTATTCAGTCCTTTGGAGACATCCATCTTCATTGATTGCACAGAGCGGCCTCTGATATCCGTGATTTCAAGATTCATTGAAGAAGCGCTTTCCGATCTGATTTCAAGTGTGAAAACGCCATTGCCCGGATTCGGGTATATGGAAAGATGCTCTGATGATAAATTCTTTTGCAGGCCAAGGCATGCATCCACTCGAACCGACTGACTTGCCATATAAACGCAGCCATCACTGTTGCGGTATTCGTATGTGATGACATGAGTGCCTTCTCCCGCAGCTACAGGATCAAAGGTGATGCAACTCATTCCATTTCCTTCAAAAACTCCACCCGGAACTGAAGGCATCAGAGCAACCGGATTGTCTGTGAGGCAGTATAATGTATCCAGGTTGCTGAATGTTACAGAGAATGGAGAAGCAGTGTAAACAAGAATTGAATCGGTATTGCTGCATCCGCTGATACCCGTTACATTCACCGAGTAAATCCCGGGAAGCGCGGCAAGAATTTCGTTCATGGTGTCAGGAAGCAAAATTCCGTCATGACTCCACTGATATGTAAACCCTCGTCCGGCAGGAACAGAAAGTTTCGTGATTCCTGTATTGCAATCAGAAACAGAATCTGCTCCACAGTTTATAGAAGCAACCGGTGTGCAATCAGTCGATGAAAATCTGAATATAGTCCCGGATAAGGAAGCCGCATACAGTTCGCCCCATTTGTCTTCACCGAAAGACGAAAAGGAAGATCCTCCGATATTCCCCAGTGTATTGTTTATAAATCCGCCGGAACTGTTTCGTGTAACGGTGTACATGGTCGGAACACAATAGTCAGTATAAAAATAAGTCCCGAACATGTTGTTGTAGCGCGCACCTCTGTAAACATAGCCTCCGGTTACAGAGCAACGTCCGCCGCTGTGATTGTACTCTGCCACTGGCGGAGTATGTGTCGGTGTAGGTGGACAAATTCCTGATGTATTGAATACATTGGTTCCTTCAAAACAACGCCAGCCGTAATTCAGTCCGCCTCGGTCGGATGCAGGCTGAAAATCTATTTCCTCCAGTGAGCCCTGACCTACGTCACCTGTCCACATGTCGCCGGTGCATCTGTCAAAGCTGAAACGCCAGGGATTCCTGAGTCCTACAGCCCATATCTCATGTCTTCCGCTCTGCGAAGGACAAACGAATGGATTGCCGTTCGGAATTTCATAGCCTGGTTTTAATGGGTCCACTTTTATCCTCAGCATTTTTCCCAGCAATGAGTCCCTGTTCTGTGACCTGTCACCCGGATCATTCGCAGACCCGCCGTCGCCTGTACCGATATACAGGTAACCGTCAGGACCGAAAGCAAGATGTCCGCCATTGTGGTTGGAGTAAGGCTGCCAGATCTCCATCAAACGTTCTTCAGAAAGTGGGTCCGCGACATTGGAATCGAGAGGACTCACCCTGAAGCGGGAGATGACTGTATTCCCTCTGGTCTGGGCTGTGTAATTCACATAGAAATATCCGCTCTCTTTGTAATCGGAAGGAAAGGCTAAGCCGAGCAATCCTTGTTCGCTTCCAAATCTCACACTGGGTTGTATATTAAGGAAGGGAGTGTTGAGCCTGACTCCGTTTGTGTCAACAATATAGATGTAGCCTCTTTGTTCCACCACAAACAAACGTTCATCTCCGCAATGCTTGATATCCACCGGATCATTGAATCCGCTGGCAAAAGGCACAAGACTGATCTGAGAGTAAGAATTCAAACTGTGCAGAAAGCACAGTGATAAAACGAGTAGGAAACGCTGCATATAGTTTCGGATTTTAAGAGAAACAAAAATAGCATTTCGAAACAGATAAGCAACCATGCACAAGCAAGTGCCTTGGCAAATTCCCTTTGATTCAGGGAAAATGGAAGTTGGGCCAATCTATCAGCCTGATTCAACCGAAATGTAAAAAAGCGAAGAAAGGTGAGGATACAATAAGATAAAAAAAATGAGGCGATTCTTTTGAACCGCCTCACTCAATTTTCTTTCGGATAAAATCAGTAAATGATTTTAAATGAGAAGAAGACCACGAGAGAAACCAGAATGGCATCCACCACCAGAATCATGTACAGGCTGATGGGCAGGTGATCGGATCCTCTTTCGGCATGACCGGAGTTTGCGCTCGCATCATCCTCTTCCATGTGATTGTACGTTACGACGGGCTCGTTTTTCATAGATGTATTTTTCCTTAATGATAATCCCGCAATAAAAAAATAAACGCAACAAATTCATCGCAGATTACATTTGTAACAAGGGGAAGATAAAAAGGTTTAAAACATTGATCAGTAACGGCTTTGGGGTGAATTAATCCTGATAAGCATGATGTTTGGCCGAGCGCTGACTGTAAGATTCGTATGGAATTTGATGGAATATTGGCATTGCATTCCCAGGAACATATTTCTACAGAAACATTGCATAATTATCGGAAGCAGTCTCACCTGTTGGGCGGAATCTTGTGCGAGGCATTGTTGCGTTAGCTGATTCCGCCCTATGCAGCTGAAAAACGATTAACCATCATGAATGATAACCATTATCAAACCATCACAAACGAAAAACACATTCAAGCCCTTCGGGCTTGGTTTTTTTAATTGTACGCCTTTCTATTGATGTTGATCCCCTTCGGGGATCGGGGAGTTACATATATCTGATTTTACGTTAATGAAAATCTGATTGAGATCAAATTTACTTGCGGGAAGGAATCTTGTTCACGGACACATGAGCGAAAATTGACTCTGCCCAATCCAATTAATCAGCAAGACATGAATTACCTAAATATGTTCTCCTTTAGTCAAAGAAAATACGATCTTTGAACAAATAGGAATAACCTCTATGTCTTACGCGAAGGAAGTACTGATGGTGGATCCTGCCGGTTTCAGATTTAATCCTGAAACCGGACAGGATAATTATTTCATGAGCGCCAAAGCGGGATCGGATATTTCTGTGTATGCCAGGGAAGAATTCGACAGGCTGAAGTATCTGCTGGAGGAAAATGGCATGCGTGTTTCGCTCTTTAAAATCGAAGATAATCTTGATACTCCTGATGCTGTATTTCCGAACAACTGGTTCAGCACGCATCCTGATGGCAGACTGGTTATCTACCCCATGAAGGCGCCGAGCCGCAGACTGGAAAGGCGTTCACACATCATTGATTTCCTGAAAAGCAGATACAGTGTAGTGCATGATTTCTCAAGGAATGAAGACCGTGGACTTTACCTGGAAGGCACCGGAAGTATTGTGATGGATCATGATGCCCGAATCGCCTGGGCGGCGCTTTCCGAACGAACAAGCACAAACCTGCTCTACGAATGGGGCAAGAAACTGAATTATTCCCTGATACTTTTCAGCTCCGACGATGAGCAGAGAAGAAGTATATATCATACCAATGTGATGATGTGCCTTGGGCCTGGCTTCGCGATACTTTGCACCGATAGCATTCGCGATTCAGACGAAAAACGTCTTGTAAAAAAGTCCATCACTGAATCCGGCAGAACAATCATCGAAATCAGCATGGAGCAAATGAAAAACTTTTGCGGAAATTGTCTTGCGCTGGAAAATGATAAAAAAGAAAAACTGCTTATCATGTCTTCACGAGCTCATTCTGCCTTTAGCAGCGAGCAGATTATTATCCTGGAAAGACATTGCAGGATAATCCATACAGAACTGAGCACCTTTGAAACGCTTGGTGGTGGCGGCGCACGCTGCATGATCGCTGAGCTCTTCTGATCGACTAAACATCAGGTTTTATTTTACTGGATGATTGATTAACTTTATCAGATATTAATTCCCCATGAAAAAACTGCTCTTCCTTCTGTTTATTCCATTGCTTTCTAAATCACAGAGCGTTACCTGGTCTGTGGATGTAGCTCCGATTTTATATTCAAAATGCACAGGCTGTCATAATCCTTCGGGAATAGCACCTTTCTCACTGATTACTTATGCAGATGCCTACAATGAAATGGCTGATATTGAAGATGCAGTGTCCTCAGGGGAAATGCCGCCCTGGCCTCCGGATCCAAACTATACCCGCTTCGCGCACGAGAGGGTTTTGAGTCAGCAGGAAAAAAATTCCATCATACAATGGGTGCAGGACGGAGGTCCGATCGGTGATACTTCCCTCGCTCCTCCTCCACCGGTCTATACCGGCATTGCTGAAATCACAAATCCTGATCTCCTCAGTCAGATGCAGACATATTCAGTAAACACTGCCAACGATCTGTACAGGTGTTTTGTAATTCCTTCCGGACTTGCTTCGGCACAATACATCACCGAGATCGAAGTCATCCCCGGCAACAGGGAAATTGTACATCACGTACTAGTCTATGAAGACAGCACCAACAGGCCTGCTCAACTGGACGCGGCAGATCCTGGTCCGGGTTATACTAACTTCGGCGGCACGGGTTCATTAAATTCTAAACTGATTGGAATCTGGGTGCCCGGACAAAGCGTGAACAGAATGCCTCCCGGAATGGGTATCAGGCTTGGAGCCAATACAAACATTATTATTCAGGTGCATTATCCGGGAGGAACTTTTAACCAGACCGACAGCACACAGGTGCGATTTAAACTGAGCAGCACGCCACTGAGGGAGATCAGCATCAATCCTCCTCTCAATCATTACCAGCTTGACAATGGCCCGCTGTTTATTCCGGCAAATACAATCAGAACTTTCACTGCTCGCTTCACTCTTCCGACAACTTACACGGTGCTTGCCGTTGGGCCACACATGCACCTCATCGGCAAAAGCATTACCAGCTATGGTGTCACCCCGGCGAATGATACCATTCCATTCATTCATATTCCGCATTGGGATTTTCACTGGCAGGGCACTTATGCATTTCCGCGACTGCTGAAATTACCAGCGGGTACTACCTTGCATTCCAGCGCCACCTATGATAACACCAGCGCGAATCCGCACAACCCGAATAATCCTCCTCAGAATGTTTCTCTCGGAGAAGCCACCACAGACGAAATGATGCTGGTGTACTTCGCATCTACGCTATACCAGAATGGTGATGAATTCATTGTGCAGGACAGCAGCAGCATCACGGGCGTACAGGAAATGAATGTGCAGGGAATCATCAATACCATACAGCTTTATGATCCTTACCCTAATCCCGCACGCGCTGAAATCAGAATTCAATACCTGCTGCCTGAACATGCTGATGTTCGAATAAGCGTAATTGATATGCTCGGAAAAATCATTTGGAATTCCGGCATGAACAAGTCTGTGTCAGGCTTGCACACGGAAACCATCCCACTTCACAATCTTTCTAAAGGTCATTACATCATTCGCGCCGAATCAGGAGGTATTTCCCGAAGCAAATCATTTATTCTCGAGTAAGACTGTCTTATTTTTTACTCAAACACTTTATTGGAAAACTTCCCCTTGAATGCTATGTCTTCAAAAGACTTTATAAAAAATAAAATCAGCGCGCTCGAAAAAGCAATGCTTGCTGCGGCTAACGAAGAGATCGCAGGACCGATGTCTGCTTACATGAAAAAAAAATTTCCCTTTCTCGGGATTAAAAAACCGGAAAGGGAACTGATTGTAAAGCCCTGGATGGAAGAAATGAAAAAACTGGATTGGGAAGATGCTAGAAAAGCTTCGGCAATCCTCTGGAAAAAAAAGGAAAGAGAATACCAGTACATTGCCATGGAACTTCTTTTTAAAAACAAAAAGTCATGGAATGAAAGTTCACTGGATTATTTTGAATCTCTGGTTATTGAAAAATCATGGTGGGATACTGTAGATTTTATCGCCTCGAATCTCATTGGCAATTATTTTTTAAAGCATCCTGAAAAAATGCACACCTGCGTAAAAAAATGGTCATCGCATAAGAACATGTGGCTCAACAGAACTGCAATCATTTTTCAAATCAAGTACAGAAAACAGACTGATACTGATCTCCTATTACATGCAATTTTTCCGCACATTAATTCAAATGAATTCTTTTTGCAGAAAGCCATCGGTTGGGCATTGAGGGCTTACTCGGAAACAGAGCCATCCTTCGTGTGGCGATTCGTGGAAACCAATGAGTTAAAACCATTGAGCAAGAGAGAAGCCACCAGAAAAATTGACTGATTTCAAGGCTGATTCGCTTTTAAAATCCATAAAAAATCAGCATTTTTGCAATACTTGAAAACTGCCGGTAGCCAGGCGAAATTCTTCGCAATCTGACTGCAAATACACAAACACATGAGATTGAAATTAAATCTGCTTACAGTTCTGTTCATTGTCCTTTTCCAAAAAAACATTTCAGCTCAGACGCCTTCAACCTGCTTTGAAATTCAAAGTATTCTCGTGGATGCCTGCGGATTGCCCGAAGGTGAAAATGAAATGGTGAGGTTTATTGTTGGTCCAAATCCAATGAATGCATCCAATCTCACAGGCACATGGCCTGCGAACCCTTGGAGAGGAATTTGTCAGGATGCGCAGACGGCGGCGAATGTAGCAGCACTTAACAGCACAATACAAGCATGCGGTTACATACTCGAACCTCCCGGAGGAATTATTCCTGCAGGAGCTACCGTGATCCTGGTTACAAGCGCTGACATGAATCCTTCCTTTAATTCTTTTGCGGCACTATCAGATACCATCTATATGATCTTCCAGTGTGTAGGAAATTCAACAGGCCATTTCAGAAATTATACATCAGGTGCCGGAGCAAGAACACTCAGTCTGACCTTTACCGGATTCTGTACTGATGCTGTAACTTATGTCGTGGATTCTCTGATAGACCAGAATGGTAATCATGCGGCAGGTGACGGAGCAACTGTTGTTTTCGACTTTGCAGGAAATGCCACATATACAAATCCCGGATGCCAGGCACCGGTGAATCAGCTCAGGGCCACATTGAGCGCTGACAATACAAACATTTGTCCGGGTGACCTGATCAACCTGAGCGCAGTAATTAATGGAACGAATTTCCTCTCTTATTTCTGGACAGGAGGAGCGGGAGTATATGGAAGTCCTGGTTCCCTGAATACTACTTATCAATCCGCTTCATCCTCATCTGGCTCTGAGAATCTTTTCTTCGGAATAATCGGGCTATGTAACGACACCACTTATGATTCACTTAGCATTAGTTTCGGAAGCGGAACAACACCAAGCATTAGTGTTACCGGATCTTCAAGCTTCTGCCAGGGCGACTCTGCAATTCTGACTGCATCCAACGGTAGCGCCTACATGTGGTCAACAGGAGAAACTACTCAGTCGATTACAGTCTACACTGCAGATACATATACTGTCAACGTTACTGATATATGCGGTGGCGGAACAGCTTCCCAGGCAATTACTGTGCAACCTGTTCCTGTTGCGAGCATTAGCGGAGGGACTACAGTACTTTGTCCAGGCCAGAGTACAACTCTTACTGCAAGCGGTGGCGACACTTATCTCTGGTCGCCCGGAAATTCTACCAATGTTTCAATTACCATTAGCGCAGGCGGTACTTATTCGGTAACTGCGAGCAATTCCTGCGGAAGCGATATAGCCAGCGTGACTGTCACAGCAAGCCTGTTGAATGTCACTTTTGTTGCGGACTCTGTTACGGGCCCTGCTCCGCTAACAGTGAACTTCAACAATAACAGTTTCGGAGGTGCGCCTTATACCTGGAATTTCGGTGACGGAAGCCCTACCACGACCAATACAGATCCACAGCACATTTTTACGAGCAATGGAACTTATATTGTGACATTGGTCGGTCAGGACAGCAATGGGTGCATCGACACTGCACAAGTCACCATCACAGTGGTAGACGATACACAGATCACAATTCCAAACGTGTTTACACCAAATGCAGACGGAAAGAATGACTATTTCAATATTTTTTCCAACAAGAGCAATTTGTCTGTCGACGCTAAAATCTTCAACCGCTGGGGAAGAGAAATTGCCACCTGGAACTCATCAACCAATTCTAAAGGATGGGACGGAAAATCAGATGGTGGAAAAGAAGCCGCTGAAGGTGTATATGTTTACATCATTTCAATCACACATCCTGACGGACGAGTGGAAGAAAAAAACGGATCAGTAAGTCTGATCCGATAATTCATCAATCACATATTTCTCCTGTATTCTCCTCCAACTTCAAAGAGAGCATTGGTGATTTGTCCCAGTGAGCAGTACTTGGCTGCTTCCATTAGCTTCTCAAAAATATTTTTATTCTGAACGGCGGCATCCTGAATTCCCTTCAGTGTTTCTTCTTCCTTGTGCGCGTAAAATGCATGCAGGTTTTTAAGCATCTCTATCTGATACTCTTTTTCTTCCTTTTCCGCTCTGATCACTTCACGAGGCAAAACCGTCGGAGAACCTTTAGAGCTCAGGAAAGTGTTCACTCCTATGATTGGGTATTCACCTGTATGCTTCAAAGTTTCATAGTAAAGAGATTCTTCCTGAATCTTTCCTCTCTGGTACATTGTTTCCATGGCGCCAAGCACTCCTCCCCTTTCAGTGATGCGGTCAAACTCTGCATACACTGCTTCTTCTACAAGATCAGTAAGCTCTTCAATAATGAATGAACCCTGTAAGGTATTTTCATTCTTGGCAAGCCCCAGTTCCTTGTTGATGATCAGCTGAATTGCCATGGCTCTCCTTACGCTTTCCTCAGTCGGTGTAGTGATGGCTTCGTCGTATGCATTCGTGTGCAATGAATTACAATTATCATAAATTGCATACAAGGCCTGCAGCGTAGTGCGAATGTCATTGAAATCGATCTCTTGTGCATGCAGGGAACGTCCGCTCGTCTGTATATGATACTTGAGCATCTGCGAACGCTCATTAGCACCGTACTTTAACTTCATGGCTTTTGCCCAGATCCTCCTCGCCACTCTTCCTATCACCGCGTATTCCGGATCCACTCCATTGCTGAAGAAGAAACTCAGGTTTGGCGCGAATTCATCAATGTGCATTCCGCGGCTCAGATAATATTCTACGTAAGTAAATCCGTTGGCGAGAGTGAAGGCCAATTGGGAGATAGGATTGGCTCCTGCCTCCGCAATGTGATAACCGCTGATTGAAACGCTGTAGAAATTTCTGACTTTACAATCGATAAAGTACTTCTGGATATCGCCCATCATGCGCAGTGCGAACTCTGTGCTGAATATGCAGGTATTCTGCGCCTGGTCTTCTTTGAGAATATCCGCCTGTACGGTTCCTCTTACCATTTGCAATGTATTGGCTTTGATGTTCTGGTACACATCAGAAGGAAGAACCTGATCACCTGTCACACCAAGCAACATCAGTCCGAGACCGTCATTGCCTTCCGGCAATTCACCCTGGTATGAAGGGCGTTCCACTCCTTTCTCTTTATATATAGCCTTTATCTTTGCCTCAATCTTATCTTTCAGATTGTGTTCCCGTATATACAGCTCACATTGCTGGTCAATCGCCGCGTTCATGAAATAAGCCAGGAGCATCGGCGCAGGACCATTGATTGTCATGGATACGGAAGTGGTAGGCGCAGCCAGATTGAAACCGGAGTATAGTTTCTTCGCATCATCCAGACAACAAATGCTCACACCGCTGTTTCCGATTTTACCGTAGATATCCGGACGATAGGCCGGATCATTTCCGTATAGCGTGACAGAATCGAATGCTGTACTCAGTCGTATTGCAGGCATTCCTTTGCTTACGTAATGAAATCTTCTGTTCGTTCTCTCAGGACCACCTTCCCCTGCAAACATCCTGGTGGGATCTTCATTCTCTCTCTTGAATGGATAAATACCCGCCGCATAAGGAAACTCTCCCGGTACGTTTTCTGTCAGTATCCACTTTAAAATATCTCCCCAGCTTTTGAATGAAGGTGTAACAACTTTTGGGATTTCAGTTCGAGAAAGCGACTGAGTATGTGTCTTGATCCTGATTTCTTTTTCACGCACTTTGAAGACATAATATTCATCCTTGTATCTCTGTCTTCTCTTGTTCCAATCCTGAATAAGCTGCCAATTTTTTGGATCCAGGTTCAGCTTCTCCTGCTCAAAACTTTCCTGGAGCACTTTTATCAATCGGTCTTTATCTTCAAGTTTGCCTGACTTCAGATTAGCCATGGCTATTTGAAGTCCGTATAGTGTTTCCGCGACAGCAGATTGTTGCTGAACCCAGAGAGCGTATTTTCTGTTCGACTCTGTAATCTCGCTGAGGTAACGGGTCCGGTTCGGAGGGATGATGTATATCTTCTCAGACATCTCCTTTGTCACCTGGTATTTCGATTCCAGTGAAGCTCCGGTTTTTTCACGCACCTTGTCCATTACGGCCCGGTAAAGATTGTTCATTCCAGGGTCATTAAACTGGGATGCAATCGTACCAAACACTGGAATTTGTTCATCATCGGTGTCCCATAGCTGATGATTGCGTTTGAACTGCTTCTTGACATCTCTCAATGCGTCCATTGCGCCACGCTTGTCAAACTTGTTCAGTGAGATCAGGTCAGCGAAATCCAGCATGTCAATTTTTTCCAGTTGCGTGGCCGCTCCGTACTCCGGTGTCATCACATAAAGAGAAACATCAGAATGATCCAGGATTTCCGTATCGCTCTGCCCTATTCCGGAGGTTTCAAGAATGATGAGATCGTATTGGGCCGCTTTCAGGATTGAAACCGCTTCGCTTACATGCTTTGACAATGCAAGATTGCTTTGTCTTGTTGCCAGCGAACGCATAAACACTCTTGAGTTTCGGATTGAGTTCATGCGGATTCTATCACCCAGCAAAGCTCCGCCGGTTTTTCTTTTTGAAGGATCGACAGAAATCACTCCTATGTATTTATCAGGAAAGTCAATCAGAAATCTTCTTACCAGTTCATCAATGAGTGAGCTTTTCCCTGCACCACCTGTGCCGGTGATCCCAAGCACGGGAGTTGAGCTTTTATCTGCGAGTTCGTGAACACGTTTCATTTCCGCTCCTGACTCATCGGGATTATTTTCTGCTGCTGAGATCAGTGAAGCAATGGATCTCCAGTTTTTCTCGAGCAGATGTCCGACTTCGCCGTTCAGATTGATACCAGTCGGAAAATCACATTTGTGCAAGAGGTCGTTGATCATTCCCTGCAAGCCCATGCTGCGTCCGTCGTCAGGGTGATAAATTCTTGTGATGCCGTATTTGTGCAATTCCTCAATTTCTGAAGGAAGAATGGTTCCGCCTCCGCCTCCAAATATTTTAATATGACCTGCCCCCTTCTCTTTCAACAAGTCATGCATGTATTTAAAATACTCCATGTGACCGCCCTGGTAACTGGTCATGGCAATTGCCTGGGCATCTTCCTGGATTGCACAATTCACCACTTCTTCCACACTCCGGTCATGGCCAAGATGTATCACCTCAGCACCGCTGGCCTGGAGTATCCTCCGCATAATGTTAATGGCTGCATCATGTCCATCAAAAAGAGAAGCAGCTGTTACTATCCTGATTTTATTTTTGGGTGTATATACCTCGGTTTTTTGCATTTTTACAGAAATATTAAACAAAGATAGTCTATTCCCTGCTCTTAGGAAAACCCCGAATTAGTGGAATCGGCCCGATCAATATCCTATTTTTGAAGCACAGATGTCAAAGAAAAAACAAGGAAAAGACAAACATTCTAAATCTGATGGTACTCTGAAAGGTGAAAATTCTGTAAAAGGATTATTATCTTATTTCCCTTTCATTCTGATTGCACTGGCCTTTCTGCTTTACGCTAACACGCTGAATCACGGATATGCCCTTGACGATTCTAATGTGATCACGGCGAATGATGTGGTGAAGAAAGGAACAGCGGGCATTGGAGAAATTTTCAGTACTAATTACCGCTACGGATATGCCCAAACGCAGGATCACTTATACAGGCCTCTATCACTCGCGGTATTCGCCATTGTCTGGGAAATTTCTCCTGATAATCCCGGACTCTTTCATTTGATCAATGTACTTTTCTATTGCCTCTGCATTCTGATATTGTATTTCTTGCTGAGAAAATTATTCTCCGGAAAATATCCTCTTTTTCCCTTTTTAATTTGTCTGCTTTTTCTTGCGCATCCAGTACATACTGAGGTTGTAGCAAACATCAAGAGCCTTGACGAGATACTCATGCTGTTGTTCTTTTCACTTTCGATGTTGCTACTCTTCAAATACACTGAAAATAATAATCCGTTTACATTGGGATTGTCTGTTCTGATCTTTTTCTTCGGAATGTTATCCAAAGAAAGCATGCTGGCAGCATTAGTAATTTACCCTTTGGCTTTATGGTTTTTCAGCAGCTTGAAACCCGGTAAAATCGCTGCATTGTCAGCCATCTTTCTGATTCCAGCAGCAGTTTATATGCTTATCCGCATACAGGTTCTGGGCGACTATATTGCTGCGAGCAAGTTTAATGAACTCGACAACATGCTTGTGAATGCTGGCAGTCTCTCTGTGCAATTTGCTACTGCCGTCAGCATACTTTTTAATTATCTGAAAATTATTTTCATACCCTATCCGCTAGCAAGCGATTACAGTTACAGTGTCTTTCAGCTTAGTACAATATCCGATCTGAATTTCATTTTTTCTTTTCTGCTGCATTCTGCCTTGCTGATCTATGCAGTAACAGGCATTAAAAGAAGAAGTCCGGTTGCTTTTGGCATCTTGGTCTATTTGCTGTTTCTCGCGCCTGTATCAAATATTTTCTTTTTAATCGGCTCCCTATTTGCCGATAGGTTTTTATTTATGCCAAGCCTGGGCTTTTGCATTGCAGTTGTCTTCGCTGTAACTTTTATTACAAACAAATATTCTTCAGGAGAAAATAAAAATAGATATGAAGGGGTATCGCCAGTCCTCACGATCTTTACATTTATTCTATTTATTTTTTACTCCGGACTCACTATTACGCGAAACAATGACTGGAAAAATTCCTATACCTTGTATGCTGCGGATTTAAAGAATGATGATCGCAGTCCCAGACTGAATTACCAGATGGGTGTGGAAATCATGCTTCGTGCAGCTAAGGCGGATCCGACTTCGCCTGCTAAAGCCGAATTGCTTCAAAAGGCATTGAAGTATTTTGAACGCGCAATTGAATTGTATCCTAAGTATGCAGACCCGCTGGGGATGACCGGAAACATCTATCAAAAATTCGGACAGACTGAAAAAGCAAAAGAGCGTTTTGATCTGGCGATCAAATACAATTCCTCTCTGGCAGAGATTTATAACAACAGAGCTGCCATATATTATTCAGAGAATAAACCTGACTCAGCAATTTCCCTCTTGAAGCATGCAGTAAGAATCAACCCTGAATACAAGGATGCTCTCAACAATCTTGGAACCATTTACAGTGAAGTGAAAGAATTTGACAAAGCGATTGAAGCACTTAAAAAATATCTCGAGTACGAACCAAACGACGCGCAGGCATATATTCAGTTAGCAGGCGTTTATTTGAACAAAGGAGATAGTACTATGTACAGAACCTATATAGAAAATGCATGCAAAATTGATTCTCGTTTTTGCAATTAAATATTTCATAAAAAATGATCAAAGGCGTCCACACCATGTTTTACAGCTCCGACCCTGTCGGACTCAGAAATTTTCTAAAAGACAAACTCGGATTTAGCTCTCGTGACATAGGAGAAGGCTGGCTAATCTTCGATTTGCCGGAAGCAGACATGGGAGTTCATCCTTCAGCAGAGAATTCAGCTGACGGCGCTCCTTCAGGTACTCCAAACATTTCATTTTACTGTGAAGACATTGAACAAACTGTAAGGGAACTGAAACTGAAAGGCGTGGAATTCCATGGAGGAATTGAAGATCATGGTTATGGCCTTGTCACACAGATGAAAGCTCCAGGTAACTTCCTCATTCAGCTTTATCAGCCATTATATTAAAGACATGGCCTTGACTCGAAAAAAAATACTTACTTTTACCTGTATCAATCAATAATTCAACAAACATTCTTATGAAAAGATTATCAATCCTCTCCGCTGCCCTTTTCATTTCCTGCACATCTCTCTTTGCCCAGGGAGATTCCCAAAAACCTGAAGCAAGACAGGAAATAGGCAACTACTTCATTAAAATTACTCACGACAAAGACCAGTGCCTGAAATCAATGAATGACTTGAACATCAAACCAGGACTGTTGGCTCGCTTTCAGTTTGCATGCAGTTCGGGAGATCATTCAGGTTATACTTTTGTCCCGGGAAAGGATGAAAACAATATTCGTGAAATGCTACCGGCAGGAATGAATGAAAGCGCATACATTGTCAAAGTAAGCAGAGTTAGTCCGGGTGAGCTTGAAAAAAGAAACAATGAAAAATCCAAAGACAAAGAAAAAGGTTTTGAAAAAGATAAACCTGCAAAAGATAAAAAGTAAAATATAAAAGGGCCGGACAACCGGCCTTTTTTTTATATCAAGCCTGCTTTTTCCATTCTCTTGATTACGGCCTTGCTGCTGCCTTCTGCCTGCCGGTCAAACCAGGCGCGTAATTCGTTTTTCACTTCAGGATATTCACAAGATATGTTCGACAAAACGGTGACCGAAAATGCCTTTACGGCAGGAGGCTCTTCATGTTGATTCAAGAAATCGAAACAAATGTCAATGACTCTCACAATGTACTTCTCGGGTATGCTGATAAACTGCAATCCTCTCAACACATTTCTCCTCACGGAAACGTGTCCTCCTTGAGAAATTAAATGCAAAAGAAGATCGAGCTGTGGTTGCATCATTTCAGGATACTCTTTTACCAGCGTGCCAAACACCCATGCGGCTCTTTTTACAAGCTTTGTGTCATTATCGGACAGCATTCTGACAAGCGCAGGGAACAAAGTCTTGTTTCCGGAAATGAGCTTGCAGACGCGCTTGTTATTCAGGACGGAATAATCTGATAACAACTCTTTCTTTAAATCAGCTATAGTGCTTTTCTTTGCTCGCATCATTGAGTTTTCTTGACCGGTTTCGATGAAAATTCATCTTTTACAAAATCAAGATAAGCTCTTATATCTCCTCCGAAACGCGTATTCAGCTCATGCTTCATTTCTTCTTTTTGGGCATCATAGCGGATGAAGTTCATGAAGTAGGCATTGTTCGGCATCTTCTCTTTAAAAATATTCCTGTATTGTCCGGCTTGTTTAAATTCAATTGTATCCAAACCAGCGATAATCTCAGAAATCAATTCTGATTTTTTTCGAAACCGAACTGAGTCATGGTCTGACTTCGACTTGATGTATTCTTTTTCAAGCAGTTTTGTGCCATTCAGAAGATGATTGCTGAAAATACTGTAGTCGTGTTTTCTATTCAGATAGCTGATCATCTGAGATGAGCTGTCACCATAGTGAAAACGCAGATATCGCTCTGCCCCTGCTTCACCAATCGCACTTGCAAGATTCTCATTGAAATCGACACTGCTTTTCAGGTACACTGTAGAATGCGTAAGTTCGTGAATCAGCAATTCTGCGAGCATGCCTTCACTCCTTCTGAGCATACCGGAAAGTACAGGATCATTGAACCATCCTAAGGTGCTCCATGCACTCACTTCAGAATATTCGGTGTCATAACCAAGTTTACTCAACTCCTCCTTTTCTTTAAGACCTGTATCATATTTGAAAAAACCCTTGTAAGAGACTTTGCCAAGAATAGGGAAATTCCATTTGTAGGAAGTGAAAGAGTATGGCTCACAAGCTGTAAGCACCCACAGAATCGGCTTTCCTCCCTGATCGTAATACTTTTGATAATTCCCTCCATCATCCAATTTGAGAGAATCCTTTGCAAACAGGATAATCTTCTCCACCAATTTCAATTTTGCAATCACAGAATCCGGAGTTGCAGAATCTTCAAGCACTTCCGTTATCGGACGAGATGAATAAATTATATCAACTTGCTTGCGCAACTGATTGAAACCGTAAATCACCAGTTGGAAATTCAAAATAAACCAAATCACGAGGAAAGTTAAAAGCAGATAAAATACTATTTTAATCCACCTCATGATAGAAAGATTACAGGTTTTGTCAGGATTTTAACTCTTCAATCTGTGCTTCTATTGCGCGGATCTTTGCTTCTGCATCTGCCTGCTTCTTCTTTTCGTTCTCCACAACTTCGGCTTTGGCATTGGACACAAATCTTTCGTTGGCAAGTTTGGATTGAACAGACTTAAGAAAGCCTCTATTGTAATCAAGCTCTTTCTTCAATCGATCCAATTCTGATTTCAAATCAAAGCCGGCGGAGACAGGAACGAAAAACTCCCTATTTGCAGCAATGAACCCGAACGAATTTGAAGGTTTGTCTGCGATCTGCTCTACTGAGGTTAAATTTGCGAGTTTGATCACAACTCCTTTGAAACTATTATTGAATTCGTTTTCTGATCGTATATAGAGCTGAAGTTTTTCTTTCGGAGAAATGTTTTTTAGAGTTCTGAAATTTCTGACCTGGCTGATAATTTCAGATGCAAGATTGAACTCTTCAAGCACAATGCTGTCTGCTTTCTTCGATTCGGGCCAGGAAGTGATTATTATGCAATCTGACATTCCCCTATCAGATAATGTATGCCATAATTCTTCGCTGATAAATGGCATGAAAGGATGCAAGATCTTGAGTATATTTTCAAAAAACCTGATTGTCGCCTTTTGTGTCTCCTTGTCGGTTGGAAGTGATTTTCCATCCACAAATTCTGGCTTTACCATCTCAAGATACCAGGAACAGAAATCATCCCAAACCAGCTTGTAGCTGGCCATCAGCGCATCGCTTATCCTGTATTTGGAATAATGATCATTGATCACATCCAGTTGCTCGTTAAACCTTGCTTCAAACCATTTGACTGCAGCTTTACACTCATCAGTTTGTTTCAAAGCGGCATCTGTCTGCCAACCTTTTACAAGTCGAAATGCATTCCAAACTTTATTGGCAAAATTTCTTCCCTGCTCACAAAGCGATTCGTCGAACAAAAGATCATTACCTGCAGGTGAGCTCAGCAGCATTCCCACTCTCACTCCGTCAGCGCTGTACCTTTCAATCAGCTCAAGAGGCTCAGGAGAATTGCCGAGTGACTTTGACATTTTTCTGCCCTGCTTGTCGCGAACTATTCCGGTGAGATATACATTGGTGAAGGGTTTCTCTCCACGATACTCGTAACCTGCTATAATCATACGTGCAACCCAGAAAAAGAGAATCTCCGGAGCCGTGATCAGATCGTTCGTAGGATAGTAGTAATTTATGTCCTTGTTGTTCGGATCTTTGAATCCGTCAAACACACTGATGGGCCACAGCCAGGAACTAAACCATGTATCAAGTACATCTTCGTCCTGCTTGATTGCTGAGAGTTCAACTTTCTTATCGGGATATTTTGCTTTAAACAAGTCCGCTGCTTCTTCCGCTGTCTTGCAAACTACAAATGAACCATCAGGGGCATACCATGCAGGAATCTGCTGACCCCACCACAGCTGCCTGGAAATACACCAATCGTGCACATTCTCCATCCAGTGGCGGTATGTATTGATAAACTTATCTGGAATTAATTTTATTTCACCGTTCAGTACATTATCCAAAGCAGGCTTGGACACTTCATCCATCTTTAAAAACCACTGAAGTGAAAGCTTAGGTTCAATTACGGCATCTGTCCTTTCAGAATAACCTACTTTATTTTTGTAATCCTCAGTATTTACAAGATGACCTGATAACTCAAGGTCTTTAACGATTTTCTTGCGGACTACAAACCTGTCTTCACCGATATAAAATTTCGCCGCCGGACTCATTTTGCCATCATCGGCAATCGTGTCAATCACTTCAAGTCCGAATTTCTGCCCGATGTTGTAATCGTTGATATCGTGAGCAGGAGTCACTTTCAATGCACCGGTTCCGAATTCCATGTCGATGTACTTATCGAAAACAACAGGAGCCGGACGGTTAACCATGGGAATCACCGCGAATTTTCCTTTGAGATTTTTATATCGCTCATCATCGGGATGAACGCATACGCCTGTGTCGCCGAGAATTGTTTCAGGCCTGACTGTCGCAATCTTGATAAACTCATTTCCTTTGAACGTATTTGTTCCTGCAGTCACATACCATGTATCCTCCTCAATTTTAACTTCAGCCTTTCCATTTTTTAACTGCTCTGCTACAGAGGCGTCCACCAAAGGATAACGGACAGTGAACAAGCGTGAATTGACTTCTTTGTAGATCACTTCCTCATCGCTGAGAGCAGTTTTGCCCTGAGGATCCCAGTTCACCATTCTCACTCCGCGGTAGATATAACCTTTGTTGTAGAGATCTATGAAAACTGAAATGACGGCATCGCTCAGTTCATCTTCCATGGTGAAACGCGTACGGCTCCAGTCGCAGGAAGCGCCAAGTTTCTTAAGCTGGTCGAGAATAATGCCGCCGTATTTTTCCTTCCATTCCCAGGCATGCCTTAAAAATTCATCCCTTGTAAGATCTGATTTATTGATGCCCTGATCTTTCAGCATGGCAACTACCTTTGCTTCAGTAGCGATAGAGGCATGGTCAGTACCGGGTACCCAACATGCATTTTTTCCAAGCATACGTGCACGACGTATCAGAACATCCTGAATAGTATTGTTCAGCATGTGTCCCATATGCAGTACACCTGTGACGTTTGGCGGCGGAATTACAATGGTATAGGGCTCCCTTTCATCAGGTACACTTTTGAAAAAACCGTGTTCATGCCAATAGGTGTACCACTTGTCTTCAACTGCTGAAGGATCGTATGTTTTAGGGATTTCTTTCATTTCTCGGTTCATGGCTGCGAAAGTACGAAATTCGGATAAAAAACCGCTTAATGTTGTTCCAGCATTGCCAACCATCACTTCATACAAAAACGAATTCAGTATATGAATGGAATCAGCATGCTGCTCTCCTTCATGTAATCCCTGTATTCGGGATAATTTCTCTTTAAATAAGCTTCTTCCAGATAAATTTTGTACCTCATGTTGATAGATAGTAAGATGAAGACAATAACTCTGAACCAACTGAAATCATCCAAAAGCCAGCACAGCGAAATCAGCAGCAGAGCCGTGTACATGGGATGCCTTATGTATTTGTACGGACCTCTGAGTATCAATGCGGCGCCTTTTCTCACTTCAGGAAAAATACTGAAAGTACCGCCTCTCATGACCATGAAAGCCCAAAGTGCAAATACAACTGAGATAAACTGAAAAAAGACAAGAAAATAATTTTTCGGAATCAGTTCTCCCGAAAATGCAAGCAGGAAAAAAAGCAGGAACTGCAGCAGAGTGACAATTAGATTTCTGGCTTTCATAATACTTCCTGGGTCATCAGGCTGTCAGTTTGAATTTGAGGTAAGGGCATTCGAAATAAAACCTTCTGTAGTTTTTCATCGTGCCCGTAAAGGTCATTTCTGAAATTCAGTTCGCCGTATTCGTCGACCCATGAAGTAAGATACAGAAGAAATACCGGTACTTCATTCTTCAGCACAACAAATTTTTCTTTTCCTGAGTCCATAGCTTTTCTTATCTTCTCGGGGGTCCATGCAGTATCATTGCGCAGAAGAAATTCAGCCAGTCTGAAAGGCTCCTCCACTCGTATGCAACCATGACTGAATGATCTTTTGCTTTCCCTGAATAGATTTTTTGTAGGAGTGTCATGCAAATAAATTGAATATGAATTTGGGAAAAGAAACTTAACCTGACCGAGTGAATTGCTCTTTCCTGGCTTCTGTCTGATGTGATAAGGAAATGTTCTGGAGTTGTATTTTTTCCAGTCAATCGTCGTTGGATCGATGATCTTCAATGGTGGTCCCGGAAGAAAGGCTTCCATGTTGTGTTTTTGAAGGTATGCAGGATTCTTTTTAGCTGCCGGTAAAATCTCGTTCACAACAATGTTTCGTGTCACATTCCAATAAGGACTGAATACAACGTATTTCAGATTTCCTGTAAAGATAATGGTATTGGTTTTTGTTGTCCCCACTATGACATTACAATGCCAGAGATGCTCTTTACCGTCAAATACATGCAATTTGAATTCCGGAAGGTTTACAAGAATGAATTCCCCTTCTGGTCTTTCAGGAAGCCAACGGCACCTTTCCATATTAATCAGGATAGAATTAATTCTGCTTTCAAGCGGGACAGATAGCTGCTCCATAAATGATTTACCTATCACTCCATCAGCTTCAAGTCCGTGTCTGTATTGAAAATTCACGACTGCTTCTTCCGTCTTCTCTTCAAATACTAATGTCGTATCATCCTCTGTCAAATCTCCCAGCAGGAATAGGCATTTTTTAATCTGAGCAATCACAGCTGATGAATCTCCCTTTACAAGTTTTTTGAAATTCTGTTCCGGAACCATCCACTCTCCGGAATTCAGCACGTCGGAATACAGATTGAGATAATCCCGCAAATCATTATACATGTAATGATTTGGTTCGGCTTCAGAAATGTATCCCGGAGGATTTTTCAGAAGAGTGTCTAACAAACCTGTTACTGCGATTTTTTTTCTGGGAATAAACCATTCGAGTGACTTCCATGCTTCATCACCCACTCCCACATAAATCTGCCTGGCAAATTCCATGTATGATGAAGTGAGCGCCAGTTCGAGTCTTGTGGTTAAACTGTCTGCACCCTGGTATGGATAATATACTGAATGCACAGTATCATGAAGTTGCTGCAGCTGGGATACAGGAAACCTGTAACCATCAGGAGCTTCATCAAGACGGTTCAAGAGCATGTTCAGGAAGTGTGATGCATGCTCTTTCATGCCATCCTTATTAAACCATGCGAACTGATAATTCCTCATGCGATAAAATTCAAGAACACCGGCACTGTCGGTAGCGAAATCCGGATTGCCTCTTAAGAAGAATTGAATCTCTGAACTGTCAAGAAACAACTCTGAAAATCTTTCAATATGCAGATCTGTGGTATCCGGAACAGAATCCGAAAGCTCCTCTGCAACTTCAGTTTTACAAGAATGTAAAATCAGAAATACTGACAGAAACAAAACTGAAAACCACCGGCCGTTTTGGAAAATCATGTCGTGAAAATATATTACATCATTTTAATCCTGCACTCTTTGGGGTAATAATTGTTAACTCTTCCTCCGACTTCCCTGGCCCAACCCAGGGCGAATCCTTTGTATTTAATCAGACTCCAGCTTCTGTCCTCCAGCTTTACTCCAGGCCATTTACCCCGTAAGTATTCCAATGACTCATCCAATGAAAGATCTTTGAAATGTGTCTTATCAGAGATGTGGGTACAGAGAGCAAGTTCATATGAAGGAATAAAATCCTTTCCTTTGATCTCACCTAGCGGAACTCCAGCATGCCTGATATACAGTTTGTCTTTTATCAAATTGAATTCAGGATAAATTTTTGCAGGGATTGCATATACTAATCCATTTTTTTCAAAAGGTTGAAAAAGTTCCGGGCCTTCAAGGTATTTCGCAATAATAGCTTTCTGATTTTGCTCTGCATATGCACTTTTTTTCTTGGATGCGATCATTCTTACACCTCTTGTCTTTCTCAGCGCACTCAGAAAAAATCCTTCGCCTTTTACTTTATGAGGATAGAATCTCAAACCGAATTCCGATTGAACGATGCCTTCATCATTTTTTTTAAGTTGGATAAGTTCATAGCCTCCTCTCTCAATGAGTATTTTCACCTGTTCCTCATTTTCTTCTCTCTCCCATGTGCAGGTCGAATAAATCAGCAATCCTCCCTCTGAGAGCAACTCTCCTGCATGATGTAGTATTTCACTCTGACGTTGAGAACACTTACTTACTGCCATCAGATTCCATTCTTCCATTGCATCAGGATCCTTTCTGAACAATCCTTCTCCGCTGCATGGCGCATCCACCAACACAAGATCGAAGAATCCTTTTAAGGATGAAAAATCCTCTGCTTTACTTTGAGTCACAATGCAGGAATGACTTCCCCACTTAGCGATATTTTGTCTGAGAATGTTATTTCGTGAAGGAATCACTTCGTTACTGACAAGCAAACTGTCTGCTGGCAGTAAGGACAAAAGATGTGTAGATTTACCACCTGGCGCCGCGCACATATCCAGCGCAACAACTGGACCAGCCGCTGAAACGTTCTCCTTGATTACATGCTCAATACTCATGGAACTGGCTTCCTGCACATAATAGCATCCTGCATGAAAAAGAGGATCAAGAGTGAAGGACGGACGTTCGCTAAGGTACCTGCCATTCTCGCACCAGGGAATAATTTCAGAATCGTAAAAAAATTCTGTCTGTTTGAAAGGATTCAGACGAACTGAAACGGGCGCGGGCATTTCCAATGCTGACAAAAACAAGTCGAACTCATCTTTCAGTTCATTCTTCATCCGGTCTAAAAATTCTTTTGGATAGCTCATCAAATTATTTCGGATTCTCTTATTCGAATCTTAGTATTTTTTCCCTTTAGTCAGATTATAGAGTTCGAATTTCCTTTTAATGAAAACGCAAAAGTCATACTGGCTTGCCTGCTTCATAAATGCCTCCGGAACATCGCAGTAATCTATGAAGTCGTCAAATTCAGATGAGTCCAAGTAAAAAATATCACTTGCCACATAATTAACCATAAGGTCTTTCAATAGCTGTCTGCGTTTGTCATTATTGATTCTTTCCGCATTATGCCGTTTCAATTTTTCGAGACGACTGAATTCCTGATAAAGAAAGGTGATCGGTGAACTGATTGCATCAACTCCGCCAATTTGCAGCTCTCTCCTGTTGTATCCCAGCTTTTCAATGTCTTTGTAAATATTCTCAAGATCTCTCGGTGAAAAGATCACGACCTCACGCAGGTTGATCTTGAGATTTAGCAAAGGCACTTTCAATTCGTAATGTGATTTGTAGACAGAATCTGTGACACTGATACGTTTATATTCATAACCTGTAGATGCAATCATGATAGTATCGTTTTTTCGGATACTGATGCTGAATGTTCCGTCTGCTTTCCCAAAAATCCCCTGGCCGGTACGAAGATTTATAATCATCAGGTCATCCAACCTTTTGCCGGGATCTTCACTGTCGAAGGCTCTTCCACTTACATTCACCTGAAGAGTGTCTGAAGCATGTGTTGCATATTGTACCGAAACTAAAATCAAGAGAATCAGAATACCGCAGTTTTTCGTCATGCCCAAAAATACCTTTTCAGCTTAAACAAGGGGATGATATTAGGTTTAGCTATGAACAGGAATATTGATAACTACATGTCAGTCCTGAAATTTGACCACACATATATTTTTTTTAGCTTTGCAGTCCTTAAAACACGGAAAACACTTAAATTTCAAGCAAATGGCAGATATTGGAGATGTACGCACCGGTACTATTTTAAAATACAATGGAGAACTTTGTCAGGTTACAGAAATCGTTCACCGTACTCCCGGCAATCTCAGGGCCTTTTATCAGGCTAAAATGAAGAACCTCAAAACCGGCAAAATCGTCGAAAACAGGTTTCGTGCAGGCGAAGCAGTTGACATTGCCAGAGTGGAATTCAAGGAAATGCAATTTATTTATCCGGAAGGCGAGAATATGGTGGTGATGGATAATGAAACCTTTGAGCAGGTATATGTGCCTGCCGAAATGTTCGGTGAGAATGCAAAACTATTGAAGGAAGGAATGACTGTAAAAGTTGCATTTGAAAATGAGCAACCCTTGACTGCTGAAGCTCCAACATTTGTAGAGCTGGAAATCACATATACTGAACCCGGAGTAAAGGGAGATACTGCAACAAACACCCTCAAACCTGCAACGGTTGAGACTGGAGCGACAGTTAACGTTCCACTTTTTGTCAATACAGGAGAAGTAGTCAAAATCGACACCCGTGACTGGAGTTATGCCGGTAAAGTAAAGTAAGCTCTGACTCATACAGAATATAAATCCACCTCCCGGGGTGGATTTTTTTTATCTTTATATTCAGGTAAGATTCAAACCGAATTAGAACCAATAGTTAAAACCCCTGCGGTATATTATCGCCATGAAAAGCAAGAAAGATCGTAAGCCTGAAAGTTTTATTACACAACCCAAGTTTCCAGGAGGAAACAAGGCAATGGACCAATTTGTGAGCAGCAACCTGCGTTACCCTGAAGAAGCAATTGAAAACAAAGTTGAAGGTACAGTGGCCGTGGATTTCGACATTGATGTGTTTGGTAATGTCATCGAAGCTAAAATTAAGCACGGCATAGGATATGGCTGCGATGAAGAGGCCTTGCGACTCGTTAAACTACTGAAGTTTGAAAAGAAAAAATATCAAGGGATGCGTGTCGTTTTTCATCGCTCAATCAATATCCACTTCAGGCTCCACTCAGCTTCAGTTAAACCGGTACAGGGAAATCAGATTCAGTACAACTTTATTCCGGCCAAACCAGACATTACTGGAAAAGACAAAGAATCAACCAAGAGCACAACTTATACATTCAATATCAATCTCGGAAATTTACTCAGGCTCATCAGGGTGAATGCTGCAGAATAACTTTCCCCGCTCAACATTGTTCTTAATATGTAATTATGGACCGCAAGGAATTTTTAAAATTCATATCTCTGCTACCTTTAACAACTTCAGTCATGAAAGCCAACGCTCTCAACGCTCTCTCTGAGTTGCCTGATACCTCCTTTACGATGCCTGTAGTTTTTCTCGGACACGGCAGTCCAATGAACGCACTTGAGAAGAACGAATTTTCAGATGGCTGGAGGCAAATTTCAAGGAACATTCCCTTGCCCAAAGCTATTCTGTGCATTTCTGCTCACTGGGAAACGAATGGTGTGTTTGTTACGGCAATGGACAAGCCAAAAACCATTCACGATTTTGGCGGATTTCCAAAGGAACTTTTTGAAGTGCAATATCCAGCAAAAGGCAGTCCGGAACTTGCGCAGGAAACCCAAAAGTTTGTAAAGCTTAAAGATGTAAAAACTGATTTCAGCTGGGGGCTTGACCACGGATCCTGGAGTGTACTCATGCACCTCTACCCTCTTGCGAATGTTCCGGTGGTGCAACTAAGCCTCGACTATAACATGAAGCCTGCCGATCATTACAATCTTGCACGACAGCTTCAGCCCTTACGTAAAAAAGGCATTCTCATTCTCGGAAGCGGAAACATGGTTCATAATCTTCCAATGATGAACTGGAAGAGTTCTGGCGGATTCGAATGGGCAGAAACCGCCAATCGTAAAATGAAGGATCTGATTGCAGATGGAAATCATCCTGCATTGATGAATTATTCCCAGCAAGGCAATGAATTTCGTCTGTCAATTCCAACTGCAGAACATTACCTTCCTTTACTATATATTCTTGCCCTGAAAAAAGAAAAAGAAAACATCAGATTTTTCAATGACAAAACCATTTTAGGGAGTATATCCATGACTTCCCTGATAATTTCCTGATGCATTAAAATATTTTCTGTATTAACATATAAAAAGTAGGCTGTCTCGGAGGACAGCCTTGAAATTCAGAAAATAATTTTCTTTACCTGCCAATTATAACCTTTTTTACAAACCGGCTCTTCTCGTTGATCAGTTCGATCAGGTAAATCCCCTGATTCGCACCGGTCAAATTGATGACTTCTTCTCTGTCCTTTACCGAAACATGCGGCGTGGATCTGAATACCACTTTACCGCTGATGTTCATCACCCTGATCTCACTGCTTCCGGCAAGTGTTTCTGTATATCGAAGAATCACTTTGCTGTTTTCATTGTCGACCGCAATCCTGAAAGGAACATTATTCTGGGTTGGGCGAATTATTGAAGTAGTGCCGCTTGCTGTGAATGTACCGTTCATTCCCATGGACTGATGCGGTGTGCAATGATAACTATAGAAGCCAGGATGGGTGACCACATACATAAAAGTCGGAGTTGAAGACTCAATCGGAGCATCCCAATGACTAGCACCTGTCGGCACAAGATCGGAAGTAGTGGTATGGAATCCGTCATGCCAGGTCCATATTATAGTATCACCCACCTGAACACTGAAGTTCTGAGGATTGAATTCGAAATCTTCCACTTCCACGATGTGGGTAGTAGCATTGGAGCTGTTGAATGATAGTGAAAACAAGAAAATTACGAGAATGCTTAAGTATTTATTCTTCATGGTATGTATTTTTAAGTTCTCCTTAATAATACTACCACATTTGAAATACAGAAAAAGTTTCATTCCAAACGGGAATAATTACCCTCTGAACCGGAAAAAAGTCAAATTCAGCCAATAATTGTACAATCCTATGCTTTTTCTATTATTGCACTCAGGTTTGCTTAATTACAAATTTTATATCAAAACTCCTGAATACACTTCTTTATTCACAAAAACACAAATCAAAATGGACACACAAAAAGTTGACATGTTTCTAATGGCCAATGGAAAATACTTCGAAGGCCATCAGGTGCCTTACCTTAGAGAACGCCTTCTGTTG
The DNA here is from genome assembly GCA_003389385.1 of Bacteroidota bacterium. GTDB lineage: Bacteria > Bacteroidota > Bacteroidia > AKYH767-A > 2013-40CM-41-45 > QQVM01. Next base: position 30,002 of record QQVM01000002.1, on the reverse strand, counting down.
TTGGATGACTCAAAATTCATTCTGCTCCAATCAATGAATTTAAAAGACCCTACAACTTCCCTGATTATTTCCCTCCTTGGCGGAAGTCTGGGCATCGACAGATTTATTCTCGGAGACACAGGCTTAGGCATTGGCAAATTACTAACCTGCGGTGGACTTGGAATATGGGCAATCGTTGACTGGTTTCTGATCATGGGACGCACAAGGGAGATCAACTTTCAAAATATGCAAAGCATAATCGGCTAAATGAAAATGAATCCGTCCAGGAAATTTTACATCATCGCAAGCCTTATCGCTGCAAGCGGACTGATTTGGATAGCCTGGCATTTTTTCTTTTTTTCTAATCCTGTATCCGGAATTCATTTTTGCATATTCAGAAATATGTGGAGCATACCTTGTCCTTCCTGCGGATCAACGCGATCAATTCTTTCACTGCTCGAGGGCAATGTAATTTCTGCATTAAGCTACAATCCGATGGGCATGATTGCAGGGCTTACTCTGCCGCTGCTTTCTGCCTGGCTTATCATTGATTTCATATCCGGTAAATGCAGCTTGTTTCACTCATGGAAAATGGCTGAAAGATTGTTACGCAAGAAGTCTGTGGCCATGACATTTATTATTCTGGTATTATCAAACTGGATTTGGGTTATCATCAATCAATCATGATACAAACCGGAGGATTCGCATACAAGCCAATGGAACACGAAAACGAACGTGCTTCCAACAGCTACCTGATGTCACTGATCGCGATCATGGTCGGACTTCCGCTTCCTATCATCAATCTCATTGCCACACTGGGCTTTTATCTTGGGAACAGAAAGAGCTCATACTTTGTCCGTTGGCACTGCACACAGGCATTACTCTCTCAACTTGCGGTACTCATGATAAACAGCATGGGATTTGCATGGACTATGTCAATAATCTTTGGAGATAAAACACTGAGCAATCATTACATTGCCTATATGCTTAGCATCATCATTTTTAACCTTACAGAATTTATCGTTACTATGATTACTTCCGTAAAGGTTCGAAAGGGTATTCATGTACAATGGTGGTTTTTCGGACCGCTTACCAACTTAATCTGCAGAAAGTAAAAATGAAGAAAGCCTTATTTCACCTTATTGTTCTGCTGGCACTATTCTTCACAACCTGGTTTTTACTGAGCAGAATTTCTTTCACAACTCATTTCAATTTGAAAGAATTCAGCAGAGAACAGGAAAATAAAATAGGAGAATTAATCTGGGATTTTTTCCGTCAGACTGAAAAAGAAATTAAAAATGATTCTATTCGTGTTATGCTTGATGATCTCATGACACGTATTGGAACTGCAAATGATATCGATTCCGACTCCATAAAACTTCATATACTTTCATCTTCAGAAGTAAATGCCTTTGCGCTGCCAGGAAACAGGGTTGTAATTTTCCAGGGACTGATCCGGGATTGCGAAAACCCGGAAGAACTGGCAGGAGTGATTTGTCATGAATTAGCACACCTTGAAATGGATCACATCATGCAAAGACTCATGCGTGAGATTGGACTCGGAATAATACTTTCAGCCGGTGGTGGTAATGCCGGAACCGAAATCATAAGGCAGGCAGCCAAACTGGCCACATCAACAGCCTTTGACAGAGCCCAGGAAAGTGAGGCCGACTCCATTGCTGTAATCTATTTGAATAAAGCTTTGATAGACCCTGTTCCATTCTCCGACTTTATGAAAAGGCAATCAGAAAATGATCATGAATATTCAAAAAGCCTGGAATGGATCAGCACGCATCCCGATTCAAAAATCAGGGCTGAGCGAATAAGGAAGATGCAGAGCAAGAACAAGAACGAATACAAGGCACTTATGTCCTTAGAGCAATGGAACAGATTCCGGGAGCTCAGCTTGCAAAGTAACTAAGCTATTTCACTTTCTCGTTCCTAACACTTCGCCGTAAACACGGTCTTCATGATGCGTAAATGCTGTCTTCCACAACTTGTCGAATGCTTCTTTTGTCTTCTGGTCAGGCCATGCTTTTTTCGCAAGCTCCTGATCTAATTTAAAAGCTTCTTCCATATCAGCCAGGCTTTTGTATTCGAAAATGAAAACCATTTCCCTACTGTCTTCTGTCATGTAATGCTTCATGATTCTCGCACTGATTACTTTTTCATTTTTCGCTGTTACATTTTTCTGGTACACTTTCACTATCGAATCGACTAGTTCATGGTTGAAGCCGGGATCTGCTGTGCGCAACCAGGTTTGTACGTTGAATACTCTCCCTTCATCCTGTCCTAAAACCTGCGATCCGACAGCAAAAAGCAGTGTTAAAATTAATGCTGGAATTTTTAAAATTGTTGTCATGGGAATGTGATTTTTGGTTAAAAAATAAAATTTTTGTAATCAAAGAAGATAGTTATTTTATTTTGATAAAAGAATTTTTTATGAAAATTTATATAATTTTATACTTTAGTATAATTGTTTCCTCCATTAGTAAACAGACAAATTATTGGCTTTATTAAGTTTTATTCAGATTACATTTCGCGAATTTGAATTCATAAAACTATGCGCTCCAGGAGTTATAAATTACAACGTAGCAATATCCTGAACCGATACAATGCAGGGGAATCACGGCAAGGTATCTATAATAACACTGAGGGGCGGTCTGAAACCATTGCTGAAATCCTGCTTTTTTGCAGACCTCAGGAATCTCTGAAAAAAATCAAATCAAGAAATGTTTTACTTATAAGTTTGATGTCATTCGCTCTGGCATTTGAAATCGCTTATGCAGTTACAAAGGGTATAAACCATCTCAATATTCAAGTTATTATTGTAGATCTGGCACTTTTATCATTTATAATTTTTAAAAAAGCTCGATACTACAGTTGGATATATTTCCGGGCAATATTGTCGACATTCGTTATAATAGTAATGCTTATTATTGGTGAATTTCCTCCTGAATCAATGAACATTTGGTTTATTGTTTATTTTTCTCTTTTCATTCCTATTGCTATTTTGGCTATCAATCTGGAAAACCTAATCTTAAGCGGCGTGGTGGAAAGAAATGAAGAATTCATTGACGAGAAGGGAAAAAACAGAACACGAAAATCCTACCTTTTTACAGACTGAGCTTCCAGTTTCAGTTTCTATTGCCATTTTCCATCCTTGTTTCATTACACTTACTGTTATTGAATTCAAAGGATAAAATTCAGGTATATTTTACTTAATTTTTGAGAGTATTTTTTATAACTTTCTGACATGCGCAGACCTCTGTTATTATTACCATTACTCCTCTTTTACAATTTATACTCCTTTGCACAGATCATTCCTTCGGGCAGGACAGCAAACTGGCAAATCAGCGGATATTCTGACAGTATCCCTGATCCTCAACACGTAGTCAGTGTTATGAATTTCGGTGCAGTCGCGAACGGAATAAGCGATGATTTTAACGCAGTGAATTCAGCTATACAGTCATTGGCAGGCAACAGGGGCGTGGTTTATTTTCCGCCAGGCGAATACCTGATTGCTTCCAGCCTGAACCTTCCTGACAGTGTAATTCTTCGCGGTGCCGGCTCCGATTCAACCTGGCTCAAATTTGATCTTCAGGGTATAGCTCTAAATTGCATCAACATTACCGGAAGCATTACCTCTGTATTTGACACCATTTCAAAAGCAGCATTTGGAAGCGACACAATACATCTAAACAATACTGCTTTATATTCGGCCGGAGATTTCATTGAACTTCTCCAGGATAATGGAAGTTGGGACACACAACCAGTTTCATGGGCAGACAGATCTGTCGGACAAATCCTCAGAGTGAAAGATGTAATTCCAGGCATAGGATTGATCACAGAAAATTATTTGAGATATGATTATCATAGTTTGAGTGGTCTTTTTCCTCGCGTTCGAAAAATTGTGCCGCGTCATGAGGTCGGGATAGAATGCCTGCAAATATCACGTGAAGATAATGCTCCCAGCGGAGTCGCATTCAATATCAACTTTAGCTTTGCAAACCGATGCTGGGTTCGAGGAATAGAAAGCTCCCGCAGTGTAGGAAGCCATATTTATATTGATGCATCGAGCGGCATTCATGTATCGGGAAATTACATCCACCATGCATTCGCATATGATGGTGTGTCAACGCACGGATACGGAGTTACGCTTTTCAACCATGCAGGTGAATGCAGAATTGAAAATAACATCATGCGCTTTCTGAGGCATTCATTTTCATTGCAGGCGGGCGCTAATGGCAATGTAATCAGTTATAACTACAGCACCGAACCAAACCGCTCGGAAGTTCCTGCCAATTTCGGAGCGGATATTTCCATGCATGGCCACTATCCTTTTCTCAATCTTTTTGAAGGCAATATCGTCCAGAATATTCAACTGGATCAAACCTGGGGACCCAGCGGACCATATAACACCTTCTTTAGAAACCGAGCAGAACTCTATGGCATATTGATGACTTCAGGAACTGTAGAAAGCGACAGTCAGCATTTTGTCGGCAATGACGTTAACAATCTTGGAATTGTTTTCGGGAACTACGTAATCGCCGGCACCAATCACATCCAGCATGGCAATATGGTGCGTGGGACAATAACACCTGCAGGAACCGGAATAGTGAATGATACATCCTACTATCTTAGCTCTCCCCCCGACTTCTGGACACCTGGAATGATTTGGCCATCCATCGGACTGCCTAATCCGACTGGAAATGGAAGCATACCAGCAAGAGACAGATACCTAAACGCAGGAACGAAAACTGTTTGCCGGGCTGATTTTAACACAGGAATCTCAATAGCAAGCAGTTTGCAAGATTATATCGTTTATCCAAATCCTGCTTTCAATGAGATCACAATTCGCATTCCAGTTTCAATAAGGAATGCACATCATGTGAGCATTCATTCATTAAATGGGAAACAACTTTGTTATGAATCTATCATTCCTGAAAACGGAATCATCAGGTTAAGCAACTTGAAAAATCTGACTCCCGGATTTTACATTCTGACTTTGAATGCGAAGAATTTCAGCAATCGATTTAAAGTAATGATAGCTGAGAGTGAATAAAAGTTAACAAGACACTGTTCGCTCACTCTCACAATTATTATCAGCTCGAAATTTATTTACAAATAAATTTCACAGTATCGCTATTAAATCCAATCGGCTTTTTTCAACCTTTGAATATCAGTCTGTTTTCCTCCTGAATGTAGTCCGGAAAACAAGGTCCCAGAATTTTGAGCTTACACCGAAACCGTTGTGATTGTCCTGGTAGTGATGCAGCATATGATGCTGCTTTAGCTTCAGCCAGAATGCACTTTTGAAGTTGTAGTGATGAATGGCATAATGCACCATATCATAGAAAAGATAGCCGCATAAGAATCCTGAAAAAAATGGCGCCACAAGTTGTGGCCCGATCAGCCATCTGAACAGAAAATAAAACAATGCTGCCAATGGAATACTCACAGTCGGCACCATTACTAACCTCTTGCTGTCGTTTGGATAATCGTGATGCACTCCGTGAAAAATAAAATGCATCCTCTCTCCTATTTTTCCGGGAGGCAACCAGTGAAAAACAAATCTGTGCAGAAGGTATTCCGTTAATGTCCACACAACAAGTCCTGTCATGAAAAATAGAAAAAAACTGATTAGTCCGATACCGTAGGTGACAAGCCCTTTATAGGAAAAGTAAATGATCACAGGAACAAATATAAACAAGGGCACAGAAAAATGAATGTGCGACAATGATTCAAGAAAATTACTCCTGAACATTCTCACGGTTTCGTCCTTATTGCTGATGAAATTCTTAGCCATATATTGCAAAATTAACAATTCTGAAAAAAATGACAAGATCCACCATCGCTTATTCCGGATTCATTGAATCTCTTGCCGATTCAGACTTATTACACAAGGAATAATAAGACATTATATTTGCAAATTCATTCTGGTTTGCCGTAAAAATGAAAACTCTTGTAAATACTGAAAGCGATAAAAGCGTAAAATAATTTATTGACTCGATCGAAAGCGACAGAAGAAGATCGGATTCAAAAACTCTATTGAAACTCTTCAAAGAAATTACCGGAAAAACTCCTAAGATCTGGGGCAACAGCATCATAGCATACGGTAAATACAAATACAAAAGAAAGAATGGTGATGAATTTGGATGGTTCAATGCAGGGTTTTCACCGGGAAAATCGCGGCTCTCTGTTTACGTGATGTATGACATCAACACTGAAACACAATTGCTGAAAAGTTTGGGGCCGCACAAAAAAGGAAAAGGATGCCTTTACATCAATAAACTCAGCGATATAAATCTTGATGTACTCAAAAAGCTAATTAAAAAGAGCCGCAAATGGCTGAGGGAAAAGCAGTCTTAAGGCTATGGAAATGTAAAAACCAATATCTTGGTTTTTCGGTTACAATGAGTCAAGGCATCTGCCTGAAAAACTTCAAAAGGAAAGTTAATTATTATTGAAATTAGCTATTGGAAACAATCAGATTTACACCTTACTTGCAGAAGAGTGATGGAACAAGTAAAGTATTTACCTTAACAGCACCACTCTGCCAACTACCTCCCTCGGATCAAACTTCTTTTCACCAAGGTCTACACGAAAAACATAAACACCTTCAGGAGCATTTGTGCCGCCCTTGATCCTGCCATCCCATGGCTTTGAAAGATCTCCTTCATGAATAACTTGTCCCCATCTGTCAAAGATTTGAAAAGTGCATTGTGCCAGACTTAGACCAAGTGGTGACCAGAAATCGTTTATCAAATCTCCATTCGGAGTAAATGCTGTAGGAAAAAAGTATGACAAGTCTTCCTTTACTACAATAACATAAGTAACTGAATCTACACATCCCGTGCTGTTCGTGGTAATGAGCTTGACCACATGTTCTCCGGGCTGATTAAAGATATAATTCGGCTCCCAGGAATAATCTATCACTGTATCGTTAATTAGCCATTGCCAGCTTCCTGCTAATTGTGATGTATTGTAAAACTGTACTGCATTATTTAAAGTGCTTGGTTCAGAAGGAATATAGTTAAAGCCACTTACAGGACCGGGAAGTACCGGCACATTCACTGATGCCACATAGGGCAGAATATTGCAATTATCTGATATCTGTACACTGTAATTAGTGCTTGTTCGTGGCGATACAGTCACTTGGTCACTTGTTTCCAAGCTGTGATTCCACAAAAAACTGTATGGCCCTCCGTTCCCGGAAAAGCCATGTGCATAAAGCTGAACAGGAGAACCTGGGCATAAATTTCCTCCGCCTACTATGTTGCCGCTGACAGGAGGATGAACCATAATTCTTATGTAGTTCGATAATACTGTATCTTCTGTTGCGCAAGCCTGATTGCTAATCATACTGAATTGAATAATATCTCCCTGTCTGAGCGTGTCGGTACTGAAGGATGTGGTATTCGATGAAACTGTTAATCCGTTAATCGTCCAAGCAAGTTGCGGATTGCTTCCTCCGAAAGTATAACTCGAGTTTACATTCACTGTCTGCCCCAGACAGATCGAATCAGAAGGTGAAACATTGATACTTGCAGTGGGAGTTACACTTGGAAGAGTAAGCACATTAATAACATTTGATGAAACCTGACTTACACCTGAACAATTTAATGTCGGTGTCAGGAAAGCCTGAATCACGTCGCCAGATTGCGCCAGATAACTGAAAACCGGGGCATTGTTGGCAAGGGGCATTCCATTCACCTCCCAATGAAAGGCTGCTCCACTCCCGCCATTTACAATTGCAGCAGAAAATGAAATCGTGTCTCCATCACAGTTGACCGGATTGAGAGCGCTGATGCTGATTGAAGGAATTGTTACTGGAGTCACATTAACAATTACCAGGTCTGAATCAGAAGTCTGGGTGGCACAACTGAGACTGCTTATTAAAATTGCTTGCAAGACATCCTGATCGTTGAATGTGCTGCTTGAAAAGGATGACTGGTTCTGACTGACAAGAACTCCGTTTAAATACCAGTTGACGGCAGGATTATTACCACCTCCGCTGGTTGTCGCATTGATTGTGAGTGGGTCACCCTGACAAATATTCAACGATGGAGTCGCATTGAGGCTTATTTGAGGTTGTACAGCATTCAGAACAGAGAGTAACTGGTAGTCTGAGGCATTCGGAGCAAGCAAGCATGGATGAGCAGAGCTCATCCCAACACTCACTGAATCTCCGTGTTGCGGGTTAAGCAAAGTAAATGTAGGATTACCTGATGGTCCACCCTGACTGACACCATTGATAAACCACTCAAACATGGCAGAAGAAAGAGAAACATTTGCCTGTACATCGAATATTATCGTATCTCCGGTACATACTGCTCCTGAGGGATTCGAACTGATATTTACAGATGGAGCGAATGGCTGCAATAAATTCACATAACTACTGTCACTAGCGAAAGGAATAGTGACACATGTAAGTGAAGGTATCAACTGTATTCCAATAATGGTGTCAGGAGAGACTACATTGTGTGAGAATGTGTTTCCGTTTGCACCGGGAACGGCAAAACCGTTTACAAACCACTGCAAAGCAGGCGAAGCTCCGCTGTTAGAATAGTTGGCGGTGAAGACTATATTACTCCCGCTGCAGACTGCAGTATCCGGACTAATGGATACTAAAGGAGTTACAGTATTGCTAAGCGTTACGAAAAAACTGGCAGTATCAATTGACGGATTTGTACAGGAAGAATTCGAAGTTAAAACAACTTGTACAAGCGAACCATTGACGAATGCTGATGAAACCAGCGAATCAGTAGAACCTGACTGCACCAGTGTACCATCAATGTACCAGTCATAATTTGGCGCAGTACCTCCGTTAGGTGTGTTTGCTAAAAAACGAATGAAGTCACCCGGACAAACTGCGCCGGCCGGGTTGGCTGACAAATTCACCTGTGCTGGAGCTTGAGGTAATACAGTCAGATTTATCGTCGAATCAAAAACGCAGAGACCTGAAGTGAAATTCAGAGTGACAGGATAAATGCCAGGAACATTGTACTGAACAGTCGGAGACTTATTATCCTGGACAATTCCTCCACTCGCACTCGATCCGGGCAGTGTCCAGTCATAACTTGATACGGGAGCAAAGCCGTTGCCCTGCAAATTCAAAGGCTGTCCTGTACATGGTGAAGCAGGTATTGCGATGAACCCCGGATTGCTTCTTGGCGTAACATTTACGTCGCTGCTTCCTGCACTTGTGTTTCCGCAGACATCTGTGATGTTTACTGTGTAAGTAGTATTTACTAAAGGACTTACAGAAACTGTGTCATTATTAACTCCAGCCGGAGACCAGGCAAAAGTATAAGGCTCCACGCCGAACATAGGCAGTGCAATTACATTCACAGAAGACCCCTCACATAACTGCTGTGTGGGGCTCATTGCAATCAGCTCGAGTGTTCTTCCTTCTACAGTTACAATCCACGGCTGTGTGGCCCTGATGCATGCAGATCCGCATGAAGGATCAGGATCATTATTGCAGCGGTAAAAGCGAAGAGTAAAATCAAGATTTTGTTGCGCGCACTGTGGTGCCGGGAGACAACTTTGCAAATCAGGCAGCATTGAATTATTTAAAATTCCGCAACTGAAATTCGTAATAGCTAAAGGACAGGTCACAACACCCGGAGCTGCCTGAGGATAGCGGCATGTCGACAATTCAATACTAAAGCCGCCGTCCTGCGCTAAACACAAACCTGAAGCGGTGTATTCAAAGGAAGAATATACATTGGTTAAGGTAGTATTTGCAGGTGTTGGCACGGTAAGAAAATAATCGCAACTATTAGTCCAGCAAATAGCGCTGAAACGAGTTCCTGCAATGGATGCAAGTGGCAAAGTGTTTTGGGTCGTCACTACCGGATCAATAACAACAGGGTACTTTCTTGAATTATCATTCAACCATTCAAGTGGTACATGCACGGAAAACACATTCCCATTTTCCAGATCAGCCTCAAGCAATAAATTTGAAGAATACTCATCATTGTCAAATGCATAAGCTCTTTCAACAATCGCGAGTAAGGCTGTGTCATTTCCCAATATTCGGAAATCATCGTGTCTCTTTCCGGAATTGATTTTACTTTTTTCAAATGCAATGCCATGCTGAAAATCAAATTCCTGCACCATGATCAAAGTTCCGCCTGTCATTGCTGGCTTTCGAGTGAGAATAAAACTGGTTTCCATTCCCGAAGGATTAAAACTGAAAATCAAGTCAACACCAGGATAAAAATTAATGATTCGAACTCCCCGGTCACCTGCAGTGTAATTACTCCAGTCGGCGCTTCCCAATTCTCGTATTGTACCGTATTGATCCTGATGAATCAATTTGATATTTCTGTTGAAAGTTATTTTCCCCATCCTTGTATGAACCTCAGCGTTCTTTTGATTAAGGTCGAGAATAAATTTTTCAGATTGCCTGATTGCTCCATAAACTCCGGGAGCGAATACCTGTACTCTGTGATCTTTGTCACGCCACCAGCCATTATCATCTAAATAGTGCAGCGCTGAAGAGGAGTTTTGAACGAAGACATGATTCGCGCCACTGCCGTTTTTTGTAAAAACTCTGGAAGTTTCAGTCCTCTTGTCTATCAGCTCAAAACAATTGTCGCATGGCGCTTCGTACAAAGGGATCAATCCGATTTCCGGATGATTGCGGAATGCTTCCGGAATCAAGTTGTATTCAACCTGAGAATGGCGGGGTTGAGAAAATTTATTCAGGTCATCATTGTTCAATCCAAGTTTCCTCAGATACACAGACTCTGGACCTGCAAATGAGGATGTCTGTAGTATTAAACAAATAATTGAGGTTAATAAAAATCGGTTCTTCAGCATGCTGAAAATCATATAAACAAAATTACCTGAATTAACTTAGTTCAGGCTCGAAAAACCGGAAAATATCTAACACTGTCTTGCTGATACAGAAATCCCTGAAATCAGTTTGTAAGGAGGAATTCCCTTGATTTTACTATATCATTATGCAAAATCCTGTCTTTATCCAGTCGTGTAACTTTTTTTCTGTAATCCGAAATGAATTTTTCCAGGACTGATGAACTTTTCAATGGCCTTCTGTATTCAAAAGCCTGAACCGCTGTCATCATTTCAATTGCCAGGATTGTTACAAGATTATCGCAAACTTTTAAAAGTTTCACAGCAGAATTCGCACCCATGCTTACATGATCTTCCTGTCCGTTGGAAGATACAATGGAATCCACGGAAGCAGGAGTACAAAGCTGCTTATTCTGGCTGACGACTGAGGCAGCAGTATACTGTGGAATCATAAATCCGGAATGCAAACCCGGATCATCGGCCAGGAATGGTGGCAAGCCACGCTGCCCCGAAATCAGCTGATAGGTTCTTCTTTCAGAAATATTCCCAAGCTCTGAAAGTGCTATCGCAAGAAAATCCATGGCAAGCGCCAGTGGCTGTCCGTGAAAATTTCCTCCTGAAATGATTTTGTCTTCGTCAGGAAAAACAGTTGGATTATCTGTTACAGAATTTATCTCTGTATGCATTACCATGCCGGCATAATTCACCGCATCACGGCTTGCTCCGTGAACCTGAGGGATGCAACGGAAGGAATAAGGATCCTGAACATGCTGTTTCTTCCTTCGAATAATCTCACTGCCTTTGAGAAGGTTTCGGAAATTTTCAGCCACATCCATTTGACCCTGGTGAGGCCTAACTTTGTGTATCAATGCGTCGAATGGTTCCGGTCGGCCGTCAAATGCTTCCAGTGATACAGCGGCAATTTTATCAGCAAGCGAACACAGTCTGTATGCGCCGAGCAGAGAGTGTACACCACATGCAGACATAAACTGCGTTCCGTTTAATAATGCCAATCCTTCTTTCGAGTGCAGTTCTATCGGCTTCCATCCCAGCTTCTTCAAAACTTTTGCTGACAACACTGCCTTTCCTTCATAAAGCACTTCACCTTCTCCAATGAGAGGGAGCGACAAATGCGCCAAGGGTGCAAGATCTCCTGATGCACCAAGCGAACCCTGAGTATACACAACCGGAAGTACATCCTGATTGTACATATCAACAAGTCGTTGAATTGTCGGTAACTGCACCGCAGAATTGCCGGCTGCAAGACTTTGAATTTTCAAGAGCAGCATAAGTTTTACAATATCAGCCGGGAGCATTTCTCCGGTACCGCAGGCATGTGACATGACAAGATTTCTTTGAAGCTCTGCTAAATCCTTCTCTGAAATAATCCTGTTGTACAGTGCGCCAAAACCTGTATTAATTCCGTATACAGGATCAGCATTTTCTTTCAACTTCCTGTCAAGATAATCTCTGCCTTTTTTTACCGACTTCTTTACCTCATCGCCCAGACTTATTTGATTTCCTTTCGCAAGAATCTCGGGAAGCTTGTCAAACTCGATTCCGGCTAATGTAATTTTATATGTACTCATATGTTGACCTTTCTTACTCTGAATTATAAAATGCTTCAGCCAAGTTTAGCAACAAGATCATCAATGCTCAGTGAAGACTGGCTTCCGTCTTCCATATTCTTTACAGTGATTTTTCTGCTTTTCATTTCTTCTGTTCCTACCAGGGCTACAAAAGGTATCTTTCTTGAATCTGCATACGACATCTGCTTTTTCATCTTTGCCTCGTCAGGATACAATTCGGCATAAATTCCTTTATCCCTGAGTGCAGAAACAATTTTCAAGCAATGCCTTGCTTCAGCTTGACCGAAGTTCACAAAAAGTATGCGGGTGCTGATGTTGCTGAAATCCGGAAAAGCACCTATTTCCTCAAGCACATCGCAGATCCTGTCAGCGCCGAATGAAATGCCAACTCCGGAAACGCCCGGTAGTCCGAAAATTCCTGTGAGGTCATCATAGCGTCCTCCGCCGCAAATGCTGCTTGAAAATTCCGATCTGGAATCATCCACTTTCACTTCAATGATTGATCCGGTATAGTAATTGAGTCCGCGAGCGAGAGTAACATCCACGACAGGCACGATGTCATTGGGATAAACATCTTTCAATGTGTCAAGGATGAAATTCATCTCAAAGATTCCTTTCATTCCCGTTTCACTGTCTTTCAGCATTCTTTCAAGTGAAGCCAGTATTGTATCATTATCACCGCCCATGTCAAACACAGGCTGGAGCTTCTGAACAGCATCCTTCGATAATCCTTTATTCAGCAATTCCTCTACCACTTTTTCTCTGCCGATTTTTTCCAGCTTATCAATTGCAACAGTAATGTCAATAATCTTTTCGGGCTCACCTATTAGCTCTGCCAAACCTGCCAGTATTTTCCTGTTGTTGAGTCTCACTGAAATCTGGATTCCCAGCGATTTAAAAACTTCTATGATAATCCGTACAAGCTCCACTTCATTCAGAAGTGAATTGCTGCCAATCACATCAGCATCGCATTGATAAAACTCACGATAGCGACCTTTCTGCGGACGATCTGCTCTCCACACTGGTTGAATCTGAAATCTTTTGAAAGGAAAAGTGATTTCATTCTGGTGCATTACTACATAGCGTGCAAAAGGAACCGTTAGATCATAACGCAGTCCCTTCTCAGATACTTCTGAAGTTCGAACTTCCGGTGCTGGCTTGCTAAGTTTTTGAAATGGTTCACCGCTATTCAATATCCTGAACAAAAGCTTGTCTCCTTCATCACCATACTTTCCTTCAAGTGTGGTCAGGTTTTCCATGGCAGGAGTTTCTATCTGGACATAACCGAACTTTCTGTACACATTTTGAATGGTGTGGAAAACGTGATTTCTCCGGATCATCTCTTCCGGTGAAAAATCCCTGGTGCCCTTGGGAATTCCTGGTTTCATAGAATGCAATAAGGTGTATTAACGTACAAGGCTCTTGTAACGAATTCTGTGAGGCTGGGTGTCTCCCAGTCTTTGCTTTTTGTTTTCCTCGTACTCGGAGAAATTTCCGTCAAAGAAATACACTTGCGAATCTCCCTCGAAAGCAAGAATGTGCGTGGCCACTCTGTCGAGGAACCAACGGTCGTGCGATATAATTACAGCGCATCCTGCAAAATTCTCAATGGCTTCTTCCAACGCTCTCAGTGTATTAACATCAATATCGTTCGTCGGCTCGTCAAGTAACAAAACATTAGAGCCTTCCCTCAAAGCAATTGCAAGGTGTACGCGGTTGCGTTCTCCTCCTGACAATACTTCAAGTTTTTTGCTCTGATCAGTTCCATTGAAATTGAAACGGGATACATAAGCACGTGAATTCAAAGCTTTGCCTCCCACCATCATGCTGTCTGTTCCGCCGGAGATAATTTCATAGACAGTTTTGCCGGGAACAAGGTCATCATGACTTTGATCAACGTATGCAGTCTTAACTGTATCTCCAATTTTTATTGTGCCTGCATCCGGACTCTCCTGTCCCATGATCAATCGGAATAATGTGGTTTTACCTGCACCGTTAGGACCAATCACACCGACAATTCCGGCTGGTGGAAGCGAGAAACTGAGGTTTTCAAACAACACTCTGTCTCCGAAGGTCTTTGTTACATTATCAAACTCTATTACAACCGATCCCAGCCTTGGTCCCGGCGGAATGAAAAGCTCCAGCTTGTCTTCTCTCTCCTTTACATCTTCACTGAGTAGCTTGTCGTAAGATGAAAGCCTTGCCTTTGACTTGGCATGCCTGCCTTTTGGTGACATTCGCACCCATTCAAGTTCTCTCTGTAAAGTCTTTTGCCTTTTACTCTCCTGCTTCTCTTCCTGAGCAAGCCGGTTTGATTTCTGCTCAAGCCATGAAGAGTAATTACCTTTCCAGGGAATACCTTCTCCTCTGTCAAGTTCAAGTATCCAACCTGCTACGTTGTCGAGGAAATAACGGTCGTGCGTAACCGCAATTACGGTTCCTCTATATTGCTGCAGATGCTGCTCAAGCCACAATACGGATTCAGCGTCAAGGTGATTCGTCGGCTCATCCAACAGCAGAATATCTGGTTCTTGAAGTAAGAGGCGACACAAGGCGATTCTTCTCTTCTCTCCTCCTGAAAGTTTTGCAACATTAGTTTCAGGATCCGGGCAACGAAGTGCATCCATCGCAATTTCAATCTTATTGTCAATTTCCCATCCTCCCGCAGCATCTATAGCGTCCTGTACCTGCCCCTGGCGTTCGATGAGCTTATTCATTTCATCATCACTCATAGGCTCGGCAAACTTATTATTGATCTCTTCAAACTCTTTCAGAAGATCAACCACCTTTTGAGCTCCTTCCATCACTACTTCTCTGGCTGTTTTATTTGGATCTAACTCAGGTTCCTGAGAAATATATCCGACAGTGTATCCGGGAGAAAACACAACATCTCCGTTAAATGACTTTTCAAGTCCTGCTATAATTTTTAATAAAGTTGATTTTCCTGATCCGTTCAATCCAAGGATCCCGATTTTGGCCCCGTAGTAAAAAGACAGGTAAATGTCCTTGAGCACCTGCTTATTCGGTGGGTATATCTTACTTACACCTACCATCGAGAAAATTATTTTCTTATCGTCTGACATCTTTAATTTTTTTATTTCTGGATTAAACTGATAAATACAACTATTTGCAAACTAGCACCTTGCAAAGCAAACACAAATTTGTGAATGCAGATTGCTTGATTTTATTAGTTTGCAAATTTCGTTAAAATACTTCAAACTTCCTCTATCGAAAAGGGATTGATTTTCAAAGAATAAAAGATGAAAAGCAAGGACATTTTTGAATGCTCTATACTGAATGATCAAAGACTCCCAAGACTTTATTTTTTTAAGATACTTTTGCAAAGTCAATCATGAGAAGCAAGATTAATAACTACCTCTCTCTGGTAAAATTCAGCCACACTGTATTTGCGATGCCATTTGCACTCATCGGTTATGTGTATGGAATCAGCCGTTCAGGCATTGGTTTTCATCTGCCTTTGCTGATCAAAGTGATCCTGTGCATGGTCTTCGCACGCACTGCGGCCATGAGTTTTAACCGTTGGGCAGACCGAAAAATAGACGCGCAAAATGACCGGACACGAGTGAGAGAAATTCCCAGCGGAGTGGTCTCTGGAAAGGAGGCATTACTTCTCACGGCATTCTCTTCCTTAGCATTCATTGTCACTGCATGGTTTATTAACCCTCTCTGCTTCTACCTTTCGCCGGCGGCTTTATTAATTATTTTGGGTTATTCATACACAAAACGATTTACCTGGCTTTGCCATCTGATCCTGGGCTTAGGATTATCGCTTGCACCTATCGGAGCATACCTTGCAGTTACAGGAGTTTTTGACCTTGTTCCATTACTTTTTTCTTTTGCAGTATTGGCATGGGTCGGTGGCTTTGATATTATTTATGCACTACAGGACGAAGATTTTGACCGCAGCAGAAAGCTTCACTCCATTCCGGTTTTGATAGGAAAAAAGAGAGCTCTAATCTTATCATCAGTGCTACACGCCCTCTCTTTCTTGTTTCTGCTTTATGCAGGACTGGAGTCCGGTTCAGGAAATATTTACTGGGCAGGCCTGGCAATTTTTTCAGCTTTATTGATTTATCAGCACTCAATTATTTCACCTGACAACCTGAAAAGAGTGAACATGGCCTTCTTTACAACCAATGGAATTGCCAGCATTGTCTTCGCTGCTTTTGTAATTACTGAAGAAATACTAAAGTGGTGACAATTGCATACCTAAAATTTCAAGCTAAATACATTACGGCCGCTGGGTAATCAGGTTCATGGGAATCCTGTTTTCCAACAATGAATAATCAGAAGATTCAACATTATCGTCACCTGTAACATCTCCATTGTGATATCCTGCTGCCTGAGTTAGAATGAATGATTCCAATAAAGCATGATCATTCATATCGATGATGTCATCCTGATTCACATCACCGCTGTAAATTCCATAGCGGCCATCTCCAAAATCAATCATATTCCCGGCAAAGGCAGAACTGATATTGCTGCTGAAATCATAAGTAACCGGACTGGCTAAGAAAGTCACAGGCACAGCGCTCCATGTTTCCAAACTGTTTCGGTGATTAATGACAAGATAATAGGCGGAACCGATTGTTGAGCCGGGAAAGTCAAATATTCCATTTCCACTGGTATCAATAATTCCTGTTACTGTATGCGTAATTTCATATGGTGAAATGACATTTGCTAAACTTACAACAAGAGTATCGCATTGTGATGCCGACAACAGAGACACTAACTTTCCACCGCCTCTGTAATAGCCGTCAATTAAAACGGTAAGATTAAGTGATGCGTTTGAACATCCTGATACTACAACTGTATCAGAATACAAGGTGCATGTACCACTCACATAGGAGTATGAATAACTACCCGGCACTGTTACACTAATAGCAGGTGCATTAATCGCTCCCGGCTGCCAGGTAATCGTGGAATTGAAAGGTGAAAATCTGAATGCTTCAGGTGCACCAACACTCCATGTTGAATTGTTCCTTCCGGGCACTGGAACTGCGCTGCTTCCACTTTGGTTTTCAATTCCCATAGTATTTATACCACTTGAAATACTCGAAACATGAATTTCTATGATGTCACTTCCTTCATACAATTCTATTCTGCCGCTAACAGTAGCAGTCGAATTGTATCTTCTTACTGCTTCAAATGAAACAACCAATTTTCTGTTAGGAGGAAGCCCTATAGTGTTGTATGCAATTGTACCACCGGTAGAGGGATTCAGATCTGTCCATACTAATGCAATTATATTATTGGGAGCAGCACTGTTAGGCAAGGTCTGTGGCTGGTATGCAGTCATTGACGTGCTGCTGAATCCTATAATTCCATTTGAACCGATAAAGAAATTCGTGTACGGAGTTCCGTAATAGTTGAATGTGAATCCAATCGGTAATGAGGCAGATACAGCATCGTCACTCAAGGTAACCGGAGTGTCGGTAGTGATTGTGTATGGATCATATGGTATTCCCGATAAGCTGTATGTATTAGCAGGAACATTTCCTGCACTGAAATGTGCAGTGTCTCCGGTAGCGCATATGGTAGTCTGCCCACTCACATTTATAATCGGATTTGAACTGGGAATTGTAGTGCTGACGCTTTTGGCAATTGCCCTGCGGCCGGTAATTGAATTTGCTGCATTGAGAGCTCGAACAGTAACCCAATATGTTGCATATGGCATTAGTCCGGTTATTGTATGACTGGTACCTGATATGTTAGTGCCGACTGTATTCCAGACCCCAATAGTATCATCTAAAAGCAATACATCGTAACCGCTTGCACTGCTAACAGCATTCCAACTAACCTGCACTTCACCTGCCGAACAACCGTTTGTGACAGCAAGATTAGAGGGTGTTCCTAAAATATTGAAGACATTATCGCTTACATCTGAAAGTGCACCACTTGTAACCCGTACAAGAACCTGCGAACTGACTGTGGAAGGAACTGTCCAACTATAACGGTTAGTTGCAGCAGTTACACTTGAAGAAAGCGTGATCCAGGATGAACCATTATTTAGAGAGTACTGAACAGTTTGATTGCTTGTTACACCAAGATTATCCCAGTATATCACTTCTGTGCTTCCTGGCACTAATACTTCTCCTCCGTTCGGATAGGTAATTTCAATCGAAGCAGGCTCGATTTCCCAGGTAAGAGAGTAAATTTGTTTCAGGCCAGTGCTTACCGAAAAACCTTTTACAGAAATGTTGTAAGTGCCAGCAACAGGATTATTGAGAGTAACTTGCTCGATATTGTTGAGCCTGTCAACATTTCTTGTCGCAGTACTTGTAGGCGAAGCAGGATTCAATACCCAGGGAAGCCAGGCAGTGCTGGAGGGATCATAAAGTGTCAAATCCAGATCGTTGACCAATGCTGGATTCGCATTGGCACTGGCAGGAGGATCAGTCCAGCAAATCATCACCTTCATTCTTGATGTGCCTGATGGAACTGTTATGGAAACCAGGTTACTGTCAGCCGTGGCAACACTGTCAACACGAAATCGGTTTTGTTCAATCGCCCTCACTGCGTGAAGTCCGTTAATTCTTCCATATCCAAATCTGTAGTCAGGACCTGCATTTCCAAGATCC
The DNA here is from genome assembly GCA_003389385.1 of Bacteroidota bacterium. Lineage (GTDB taxonomy): Bacteria > Bacteroidota > Bacteroidia > AKYH767-A > 2013-40CM-41-45 > QQVM01. The sequence goes on along the minus strand of QQVM01000002.1, from coordinate 11,005 downwards.
CTTGCAGTATTACATGCAATTGCCTTCATCAGTGAAGCCTGAGGATCTATGCCGGAATTTAATTGCCTGTATCTTTCTACAAGTTGGGCAATCGTACCTGAAACTCCGGGTGTAGCCATGCTGGTACCACTGTATCCTCCTGTATATGCATCATTAGGCAATGTTGAATAGACGCTAGTGCCCAGACCACTGATTTCAGGCTTAAGCCTGCCGTCCTGAACTGGCCCAAAACTGCTGCTGGAACTGATGGCATCGCTGCTATTCACATTAGCAACAACTAACTTGTTCTTTGCAGCTTTTCCCGTCGTAGTTCCCCAGCCACCCGAACAAACACTTTGTGAATTACCGGCAGAGTGGCAATGAATCAAAGTAGGATTATTGTAAATGTTGATGTCCTGCTCACGACTGTTGGAATTGTAAGGATCTCTCTGCGTACAGTTCACAAATCCGTCACCGTAACCCCAGGAATTCTGCGTCATGGTTATATTATAAGCAGCAATAGCAGCCGCTACTTCCACATTCACACTACCATTGTAATCGTAAGAGTAAATCAACGCACCCGGTGCCATTCCTCTGGCAACCGGATCTAGCAAACCAGCACCTGCCATGGTTCCAGCTACATGGGTTCCGTGATCACTCGAAAGGTAATATCCCTCTCCGTTAGTAAGCCTACCCGTAAAATCTTTGTGCGGACCTACAGTTCCACCATCCCATATTCCCATTCTAACATTGGCCCCTGTAAGATTTCTTGATCCGTCATTGAGAATATTCGACCGATGCAAGGTCTTGCCGGGTACATTGTCATCAACAGGTGCCGGAGGAATGGCTTCAATCCATTGAACCCATGCTAGGCCGGCCAAATCATCAATCCTGTTTATGGGAATTCTGATCTTGTGTGATCTGAAAAGTTTTTCTGATTCCAATATTTCTGCATCAAGAGATTCAAGTGAGCTAAGTATCCGGCTTGTTTCAAACCACTCATAAGGTATAACAACTAAATCAATCACACTTTTGGAATATAATGCCCAGGATGGATATTTCTTTTCAAGCAACTGCCTTTCAATTTTATGTTGCTTATCAAGATAAAATAACGCACGAGCTCCGTTTTCAGCAAGTACTTGCAAGTCTGCCTTACTTTCCAGCTTTACTAGATAAGTGTTGCCGGTAATGTAATCAAGCAACTTGACTTTTCTGCTTTCAAGTTGCATTCTGACAATGCCTGAAGGCAACTCATTAAATTGAATTGCTACATAATAGGCACCATTGAATTCAGAACTGAAAAAACTTTCTGGATTTGAGAGCACAGAGTTAATGTTGGCTTCGGGAACAAATGTTTCACCCTTCAACTCCAGCTGATACTTTGATTTTTCCTGAGCTGACACACCTCTTGCTATCATGCAAAACATCATCAGACAGAAAAAAAATCCGGAAAAATTAACTTTTTGCAGTTTTATTGGTAATGGTCGTAACATGTGATGTGATATGCATGGTAATTACAATTATCTGCACTTTTAGTTTAATCTATGTATGCATCCTTTTCCCATGCATTTCAAAACTTATGTGGCGCTGATAAATTTGTAAACATAGATTTAACTCTTTAATTCCTCCTGAAGCAGATACTAAAACATTGAATGAAATAATCCCGCTCAGGACAAATTTAAATTAATAAGTGCTTGAATTGCATAAATATATCCCCAAAAACTGGCTAAAACCTGATTATTTTGGTAAAATCCTCTAAACAATCGGCAAAAGAGAGAAATTGTCTGAGTCTAAACCCGCTGCTCAACGATATTCTCTGATCAAAAGCTGCAGATCTTCAATCAGTTTGCTTACCTCAGTCGAATCCGTTCCATCATAGTATCCTCTGATTCGGCGGTCAGGATCCACCAATGCAAAAAACTGTGTATGCACAAAATCATCCGGACTGCCGTCCCCTTCTGAAATGCTGACCATGTAATCCTTTCTGGCCATCTCATAAAGTTGTTTTTTGTCTCCAGTCAGAAAATTCCATTTGCCGGCTTCAGCTCCATGTTTGGCAGCATATTCGGAAAGTACTTCAACAGAATCCTCCTCGGGTTTCACAGTGTGTGAAAGAAATCTTACCAGGTCATTGTTACGGTACTCTGAATAGACTCGCTCCATCTGGTCAGTCATAATCGGACAAATGCCTTCGCATTTAACAAAGAAAAAATCAGCGATCAGAATCTTCCCTTGATAATCATTTTCAGTCACCGTCTTACCTTCCTGATTGATGAAAGAGAATCCGCCTATTTTATGAGAAGTCCCATCCTCAGCTTTCGGCCCGTAAACAGGCAAAGGCTTCGTACTCAGATGAGATGAAGTAATAATTGTGTATCCCCAGTACATGAAACCGAGGGTGATCAATCCGACTACAAAGAACCGGAAAAACACTGATTTGAATAAACTCATTTATTTTCAAGTTTGGCTGCATATGCCTTTTTACATCCTTTGCTGCAAAAACCAATGAGCATGTCTCCCAGTTGCATTGTGTCCTTTACTCCGTCTTTCAGGGACATACCGCAGATGGAATCATGCAGGGAAGCAAGTGAATTTAAATCAATTCCGGGGAGATAATCTCCCTTTTGCATCATTTCCGCAGGCATTTCCCTGTGCTCCGGTTCCTTTGAAGAGTTAGTGCAGGAAAATAATGCCGCTGTAGCAAGCGCCGGTATTATTAGTAGATATCTCATGAAAACTATCTATTGGAATTTTATGCAAAGATCATTTAAATTCACAATCGATTCTGAATTTTTCATAAATATTAGTGCTGAAACTAATTCAACTTTAAATCCAATATTATTTTTTAAAAAGAAGGTGTTTTACGAATTTTATGCTCAATCGGTAATTTATTACATTTGCTAAAATCACCTGATTGAATTGCAGGATTTATTTTTACTGATGAAAGAATTTGTCACAGAAAAAGGAAAAGAAGAAATTGCTTTTGAGGAATTCAGCAAATCAGTGTTGAATGATTACAGAGTGATCAACGAAAGCCGTCAGGCAAGTTTGTTGGGCAGAAGAGAAGTCTTAACAGGAAAAGCGAAATTCGGAATTTTCGGAGACGGAAAAGAGCTCGCTCAAGTGGCAATGGCCAAACAATTCATGCCTGGAGATTTCCGATCGGGTTACTATCGTGATCAGACTTTCATGTTTGCCATTGGGGAGTCGGACCTCCGCAAGTTTTTCGCTCAGCTGTATGCAAATCCTGATGTTGAATTAGAACCTTCATCTGCTGGCCGCTCGATGAATGGCCACTTCTCTACCCGTCTCATTGATGATAAAGGAAAATGGAAGGAACTGAGCAAACTCAGAAATTCATCTTCAGACATTTCCCCAACCGCAGGCCAAATGCCGAGATTACTGGGACTTGCATGGGCTTCAAAACTTTATCGCAAAAATTCGGAACTTCATTTTCTCAGTCAGTTCTCAAACAAAGGAAATGAAGTAGCTTTTGGAACAATTGGCGACGCCAGCACATCAGAAGGACTCTTCTTCGAAACCATCAACGCCGCAGGAGTTTTGCAAATTCCAATGGCAATTTCTGTATGGGATGATGGATACGGAATTTCCGTCCCATCAAAATACCAAACTACCAAACAAAACATTTCAGAAATCCTGAAAGGCTTTGAACGAAATGAACACGGAGAGGGATATGTGATATTACGTGCCAAAGGATGGGATTATCCAGGCCTTTGCAAAATGTATGAAAAAGGAATCAGGATTTGTCGCGAAGAGCATGTGCCTGTGCTTTTTCATGTTATGGAAATGACTCAGCCGCAAGGACATAGTACTTCAGGCTCGCATGAACGTTATAAGAGCCCGGAAAGACTGAAGTGGGAAGACGATAATGATTGCATCAGAAAAATGAGAGAATGGATTATCGCCTCCTCCATTGCCTCTGCACAGGAATGCGATGCCATTGAAGAAGCAGCAAAGAAACATGCAAGCGAATCCAGAAAAGCTGCTTGGAATGATTTTATAAATCCCGTAAGGCAGGAAGTTAATAAGACCTTAAACCTGATCCAGAACATAGCCCAGGAAAGTCATCACACAAGCGAAATTCTTGAATTGACCAAGGGTCTGTCTTCTATCCAAGAACCTGCAAGAAGGGATATATCAGTCTGTATTAATAAAATCCTTCTTCTCGTAAGAAATGAAAATCTTCCTGGGAAGGACGATTTGATTTCATGGCTAAAAGAATTTGATGCTGTGAATGCAGGTTATTACAATACATATTTATTTACCGACACCGAAGAATCTCCACTGAAAATTTCAGCCGTTGCTCCTGAATATGGAGAAGATGCCCAGCTTGTGGACGGAAGAGAAATTCTTCAGGCGAACTTTGACAAGCTCTTTGAAACAGATCCACGCATTGTCGCATTTGGAGAAGACCTTGGAAAAATCGGTGACGTGAACCAGGGTTTTGCGGGTCTGCAGTCGAAATTCGGAGAAATCAGAATCACAGATACAGGTATCAGGGAAGCAACAATAATCGGGCAAGGCATCGGACTTGCGCTGAGAGGATTGAGGCCAATCGCTGAAATCCAATATCTTGATTACATGCTCTACGCTCTCCAGATATTGAGTGATGATCTGGCCACATTGTCTTACCGCACCAAGGCAGGACAAAAAGCTCCATTAATAATTCGCACAAGAGGGCATCGTCTTGAAGGAATCTGGCACAGTGGATCTCCTATGGGTGTAATCATCAATGCGCTGAGGGGTATTCACGTCCTAGTACCTCGCGACATGACAACAGCAGCGGGATTCTATAACACCTTGCTCGCAGGTGATGAACCAGGAATGATCATTGAATGCCTGAATGGTTATCGTCTCAAGGAAAGAATGCCTTCTAACCTCGGCGAATACAGGATTCCACTGGGTACGACCGAAATAATCAGAAGTGGTGATGACGTCACTCTCGTTACCTACGGTTCCTGCGTTCGCATTGCCCAGGAAGCATGCGAAACGCTCGGCAGCATAGGTATTTCAGTTGAATTGATAGACATTCGCTCGCTCCTGCCATTTGACCTTAATAAATCTATTGTAGAATCATTACAGAGAACTAACAAACTTTTAGTTCTTGACGAAGATGTTCCCGGTGGTGCGAGTGCATTCATTCTCCAACAGGTACTTGAAAGGCAGAATGGTTTTTTATACCTTGATTCAGTTCCCAGAACACTTACTGCAAAGGCACACAGGCCGGCATATGGCTCCGATGGAGATTATTATTCCAAACCCGGAGTTGAAGATGTAATTGAAGTGATTTATAGTATAATGAATGAATACAATCCGGATAAATTTCCCGGATACAAATAACAACTTGACAACAATTGAGAGCATAATCTTTTTATGACTGAACACATTACTGAGCGAGAATCAAATTACAATGACCTTGACACAATGTCAGTATATGACCTCCTGTCCGCTATTAACCAGGAAGACAAGAGTGTGCCTATGTCTGTTTCGAAAGTTCTGCACCGAATTGAGACCGTGGTAATTTTAATATCTGAAAAAATGAAACAGGGAGGTAGGCTTTTTTATCTCGGTGCAGGAACGAGTGGCAGACTCGGGATAGTCGATGCTTCTGAGCTCCCTCCTACTTATGGCCTGGAACACGGTAGAGTAATTGCTTTGATAGCAGGGGGCGACAATGCGATCAGAAAGGCAGTCGAGTTTGCTGAAGACAACCCAGAGCAAGGATGGACAGATCTTCAAGGTTTTAATGTCTCTGAAAAGGATGTTGTAATTGGCATTGCAGCTTCGGGCTCTACACCATATGTCGTGGGTGCAATGGCCAAATGCAAAGAAAACAATATTCTCTGCATAGGACTTACTTGCAACATAAACACGGAGCTGGCTAAAAATGTACACTATCCCATTGAAGTGATTGTTGGTCCGGAAGTTGTCACCGGCAGCACAAGAATGAAAGCAGGAACTGCACAAAAACTGGTTCTCAACATGATCTCCACTTCCGTAATGGTGCAGCTTGGACGGGTGAAAGGAAGCAAGATGATTGACATGCAGCTGACAAACAACAAGCTGATCACTCGCGGAACAAAAATGCTCATGAAAGAGCTAAACATCACTGCAATTGAAGCCGGAGAACTGCTGAATAAATTTGGAAGCGTAAGAAAAGCGCTAGACAGCGTTCAGAAATAGTTATCCAATTTTTCAGGCTAAACTCAGTTAAGGCTTAATAAACATTCAAGCCGATAATTTGCTATTTTTGAATAATGCGACTCCTGATTAAATCTATATTGAAGTGCAGGACATAGAGCCATATTATCACTGGAGGGAATTTTACATTTCTGCAGAAGATGAATACTCACCCTTTCATGGCGTGGAGTACAGCGAATTTGAATTTTGCAACACTGTTTACAATTTCTTCATCCATCCCCAATGGGATCAATTCGGATCCAGCACCCTGTACACAAAAGTTTTGTTCGCTGATTATGAGATCGGATACGCTATAATGGAATTCATCGGCGAATGGAATGATGCTCTTTATAATGACATCATGTTTCTCAAGAGAGAAGTGATTGAACCAATGATTCAAAACGGAATCAACAAATTCATACTGATCGGTGAAAATGTATTGAATTTTCATGGCTCAGACGATTGCTATTACGAAGAATGGTTTCAAGACATCGAAGATGGATGGATTGCTGCCGTGAATTTCAGGAAACATGTACTTTCTGAATTCTACAAATTCAACATCGACTCATATATGGTCACCGGCGGTGATTTGGATACCCTGAACTGGAGAACTTTTCATCCGGCAGAACTTTTTATTCTTGTTGAAAATTTGATTAGCCGCAGACTCAACTGATGAAGTCCTTATTGACTTTGCTTTTTTTTCTCCTGAAAGTATCACTCTCGATCATTGCTGAAACGGGTGACAGCCTGAAACAATCCGGAAAAGCATCCTTTTATCATGATGTTCTTCACGGCGAAACTACTAGCAGCGGAGAAAATTACAATAAGCATGATTTCACAGCGGCACACAAATACCTCCCTTTCGGAACTTATGTCAATGTCCATAATAAAATCAATGGAAAAAATGTAATTGTAAGAATCAATGACAGAGGCCCTTTTATTAAAAGCAGACTGATTGATTTATCCAAAGCTGCAGCAAAAAAAATCGGAATGGTAAAATTCGGAGTTGTGCCGGTCAGAATAAGCATACTAAAAACTCTGGATGACTCGTCATTCTCTGAAGAATCTATTCCTGATAACAGCATATGGGATTGCTTTGGAAATCCCGTAAAACTCAAAGATTACTCAATTCTATTATGGCAAACCTCTCACTGGAAACATGCGTTTTATATGGCCAGTCAGCTTAACCTTGAGAAAAAATCTGAAAAATTCATCATCCAGGTTAAGGGCAGATTTCCACACAGGCAATATTCGGTTATACTTACTGGAATATCCACTGAAAATGAATGCAGCTTTATTTTAAAGTCCTTGAATGCAGAAGGCTTTCTGGATGCAATAATTATAAAATAGCCCCCAACTGTAATTTTTCTTTTAGCATGCCTACAATAAATTTGTCTGCCGGGTAAGTCATTTCCTCTTCTTTCAGGTCCGAAAATCTGACAAAGCGAAAAGATTGTGCACCGTTTTCTTTTATTTGAAAGTCAAATTTGGTATTGCTGACACGAAAGTCAATTTCACTTTGAGGCTTGACAAAATAATAGACAGATATTACCTGTTTATCCGCATGAAACGCAGAACTAATGAAAAAATCGCTTGTGTAAATGTGATCCAAGATTTCAAATTGTTGACCAGTCTCTTCCAATAATTCACGATAAAGACACTCCTTGATGCCTTCGCCGTATCTAAGCCCTCCTCCGGGAAATTTGACCATTGCTCTGTCAAATAAAAACTCATCTGACAACAGAATCTCATTACTATCGTTGATAAAAATCCCGTAAACTCTGACAATTGCAAAATATTCCGAACTCATAATCCAACTTTAAAGACAGAAACAATTAGAATGAAAAATAACTTATTCTGCCAGATTATTTCGCCTGATCTTTTCTCTGTTAAGTAAATGAATAAGTGCAAAAGAAAGAATTGCACCAGATGCTCCTCCCTCTAATACAATCATTAAAACAAGTGCTCCAGGGGTAACATACTGCCCGAATGAAAGCTCACTTTGAAGACTCAACAACATTGCATTGTCCAGATAAGAGAAGTAAATAAAAATAAATACAGCAAAAAAAATAGCTGTCATCAAAGCGGTTAAAAAGCCGGAAGTTAGGCCAGGAAGATAGTCAAGCCTACCGTTATTGTCATTGCGTGCACGCAACAATACATAGCGAATTCCCCAAAACATAATGAATATGTTAAGGAAATGAAGTTCCACCCTATTTGCAAATCCGGCTGCCTTCATGATCAGAAAATACACCGCCATTCCCAAAGCGCAAATCAAAGCAGTCTTGATAAAAACAGAAGTATCTTTGAACTTTAAGGTTGTGTCCATAAAATTAGTTTTTAGAGTAAAAATTAACTTATATAAATTTAAATTTAAGATTATTCCATGATTTTTCCAAATAATGGGTATTCATAAAACAAATTATGATTTACAAACCCTGAATAACCTAAAAAAAAAGGCCGGAAAATTCCAGCCTATTTTTCATTGTCTGATCAAATGCTAATCCAGAATGACTTTTTCAGTCTGCAAAACTCCGTCTGAATGTTTCAAAATGATCATGTACACTCCTTTTGCAAATCCTGATAAATCGTACTGGAGATTGCTTTGTCCTTTGTGCAATTTCAATTCTTCTCTGATGATGGTTCTGCCTGTCAGATCCTTAATTGAAACTTGGGCTGATTTGTCAGTGTATGAGAACAATGTAACCTGGACATGATCTCTAGTCGGATTTGGTGATACTACAATCCAGTCGGATTTTTCAATTAAATTAGCTTCCTCCTCGCTTCTGCAAGAATGATTAACCAATACTGTATAATTTGTCGGACTGCCAACTCCGCAGGCGTTGAAAGTATTCACGGTGATGGTGACAGATGATCCGGTTGCTCCATTAAAATTAACCTGCGCGCTGGTTCCTGTGAATGTAAGAGATGCACCTCCGCTGACACTCCACATATAACCGGTAGCTCCGGTTACCGGAGGAATGGAATAACTCACAGAGCTGGCTGATTTACAAACGCTATTTGGACCCTGGATTGGATCCGACTGCGGTGGCCTGGTTGAAACTATCCAGCATCTTGCGACACTTGGCCCACAATGATTATTCGCTGTCACACAGAAGTTTCCTTTCCAGAAATTCGGATCATTGAAATCAACAGTTATCGAATTTCCATTGTTGGCAACAATTGTAACACCGGCAGGAACAGTCCATGTATATGATGTTGCTCCATCCACAGGCGGAAGTGTATAAACAACACCTTTAAGTCCGCAAGTATTAAACAATGGTCCGCTCACCGATCCAGGCTGGCTTGGTGTGCTGCGAATTGTATAATTCCTCGCAAAAGATCCGCAACTGTTGTATGTGGTTACTGTCAGGACACCAGTAGTGAAATTCGACAGGAAATTGACCGTTGCTGAAAAACCGTTTTGGGAAGCAATCACCATATTTCCGCTTGTGACACTCCAAATGGTGTAATCAACTCCGATCACATTCGAAATTGAATATCCAACTCCATTTGTACCGGCACACACATATGTAGGTCCGAATAAAGCGCTACTGTGCTGTGGTATTCCTGTAATATAAATTGCACACGGCTCAGAAATTCCACGGCAATTTTCGGCTCGTACGGAAAGTATTCCCTGACCAAATGTCAATGGCACACTGATTTGCACCGTATTAGTCCCTTGCCCTCCAACTATAGTTGGCCCGCCTGTAACGGCCCATGTATATGAAGTAGCATTAGGTGTATTAGGAATGGAATATGTGATGATATTTCCGCCACATGCTTGTGTAGGTCCTGAAATCGGACAAGGTTTGGAAGGTTTCACAGTCAGAACAGGAACATTAGCACAGGATGATGAACTGATACCGCAGATATTCTGCGACTGCACACAGATAAATCCTCCTGAGTAAGTGGAACTGATGTTCACTGTGATACTAGTCCCTGTAGAACTTCCCGTCATCCCGACAGGCAAAGTCCAAATATATGAACTCGCATTGGGAACCGGATCAATTGTGAATACATGATTATTTGTATTTCGACAAACCCCAACCGGTCCGCTAATCGCACCAGGTGTATAGGGACTTATTTCTCCACTGCCGACGGTAACACTTTTAACGCAAACGCAACCATTTGCATCAGTGATCGTGACTGAATATGTACCGGCAGCAAGCCCACTCACCGATGCTGTGGTATGCCCACTTGACCAGGAGTAAGAATATGCCGGCGTTCCTCCGCTTACATTTGCAGTAACACTGCCATTAGCCAAGTTGCATGATGCTGGTATAGTATTGAAACTAACCTCGATTTTAGAAGGTTGACTGAGAGTGATACTTGCAGACGCCACACATCCGGCATTATCACTGACAGTGAATGTTTGCAAGCCTTCTGTTACTCCACAAATTACCCCGGTTCCAGAATAAGGCTGAATACCACCAGTTGCAGAAACTGTAACGCAAGTAGATCCCATGAAACATGGAATTGGCGAGTTGACACTTACACTTACATTGATAGCTGATAGCACAAGGTTTAAAGTATTGGTTTGCGGACAACCTGAACTGTTCGAATTGAAATGAGTGTAAGTACCTCCTGAAGTGTATGTAACACCATTTACAGGCCAGGTATAACTATTACAAGCTGTAATATTCTGTGTTGATGTGCTGCTGTAGTTAACTGTCAGGTTCAGAGTATAAGTATGCGGGCAATTATCCGCATTCATGCCCACATATGTGTAAGTACCGCTCGTGGTATAAGTCTGTCCGTTCACCGCCCAGGTATAAGTATCACATGCCGTCGCTGATTCAGAAGAACTCGTGCTGTAGTTAAC
>QQVM01000011.1 GCA_003389385.1 Bacteroidota bacterium | reverse complement strand
TACAGGAAGGCACAAAGACTGGAAACTTGTTTACTCCGAATCTTTCTCTTCGAAAAAACTGGCATACGCCAGAGAGAAGGAACTCAAAGGCTGGAAAAGCAAAAGCCGGCTGGAAAAACTCCTGACAGCGAATAATGCAGCGAATCCTTCAGAGCATCCCGTGCTGTAAGCACGGGAGGGTCACAGGTTCGAACCCTGTTGCTCCCACGAAAGCCCACCGAATGGTGGGTTTTGTCGTTTATGTACCTCGTTTATATTTTATACAGCATCTCTGCTGACCTTTATTACATCGGTGTAACCGGACAAAATATTGAAGACCGGATCAGAAAGCATTTATCAAATCACAAGGGATTTACAGGAAGGCACAAAGACTGGAAACTTGTTTACTCCGAATCTTTCTCTTCGAAAAAACTGGCATACGCCAGAGAGAAGGAACTCAAAGGCTGGAAAAGCAAAAGCCGGCTGGAAAAACTCCTGACAAGGAATAGTTCAGAAAATGCTTCAGAGCATATCCTCTTGGCGGAATTCGTACTATGATACACCTATATCAATAACAGTAGTCAAGTCAAACTCCTTTATGATAATTTTTATTTATACTTACAGAAAATTCATTTTTAATTTTACATCAAATCCAATAAGTCAGGAATGAGCGTACACATCAGCGCCAAAGCCGGAGAAATTGCCAAAGTGGTATTAATGCCGGGAGACCCCTTGAGGGCAAAACACATTGCAGAAAAATATCTTGAAAATCCTAAGCTGGTCAGCACTACCCGTAATGCATTCATGTATACAGGCTCATACAATGGTTATAGCATTAGTGTCGGTGCCAGCGGAATGGGATGCCCATCCATCGGCATTTATTCTTTCGAGTTATATGCTGAGTACAATGTAGACTGCATCATCCGCATTGGCACAGCTGGGGCCTATGCGAAGGAATTAAAACTCTATGACCTGCTGAACGTCGAAAAAGCATACAGTGAATCCACTTATGCTGAATGCGCCTTCGGGTATAAAGAGGATAATTTTCTTCATCAGGGTATTGCCTTCAGCGAAATCAATAATACATCAGCAAAACTTGGTATGGATATGAAAACTGTGAACATCCACAGCAGCGATGTGTTTTACCGCAGTAATCCTGCATTGCCTGAAATTGCAGGCAAAAACAATTGCCTGGCAGTTGAGATGGAGTCCTTTGCCTTGTTCGCTAATGCCTTGTACCTGAAAAAGATGGCAGGATGTATTCTTACCATTTCAGACGTGATTGGCACTAGCCACAGCATGTCCGCAGAGCAGAGAGAAAAAAGCCTGGAAAACATGTTCCGTCTAGCCATGGAATCAGCTGCAGGAATTTCGTCGAAACTTTAATCTCAAAGAAAGGTATGATATTTGACAAACCTGGTGTCGCTTAAGTTTCAACTCATACAATAAAACACAAAGTTAATATCGCATTCCATGATGAATAAATTAATATTCCTCTCCGCTATTGCAGTATCAGTTTTGATGATGCATTCCTGCGGTCCTTCCAAATCGGTCTCTTTCAACATCACTCAACCTGCTGAGATAACGATGCCTCCAGATGTCAATACTCTTCTTCTGGTTGACAGAACTAAATTCAGTAATGAAATGGTAAATATTCTGGAAGGTATTCTGACCGGTGAAATGCCCGCCGATGACCGTATTGCTGCTCAGGAAGCTATGATGAGGCTGAAAGGAAAACTTGATATGTCTCCGAGATACAATGTGAAAATCCATCCCGACAGGCTAATTGGCAACAATGTGACAGCTGTGTTTCCTGAGGCTTTGAAGTGGAATGTGATAGAACAACTATGCGCAAAGTATCAGGCGGAAGCTGTGGTTGCGTTGGAAGTGTTTGACAGCAATTTTATTATTACAAACGGTTCCCGCATAAAGAAAAAACACGTAGGTGAAGGCAAGGAAAAGAAAGAAGTGGAATACACAGAATACTACGCTCAGGGAGTAGGTAAAATCAAAATGGGAATTCGAACTTATTATCCTAAAGACAGGCAAATTGTTGATCAGCAATTTGTCGACCGTTCCAACAGCTGGGAAGCTGCAGGTACGAATCCTTCAGACGCACTTCGTGTGCTGATTACAAAATCAGCTGCCAACAAACAGCTTGCAGGAATGGTCGGTGACGCATATGCATATAAAATCTCCCCTATGCCGGTTCGTATTTCCAGAGATTTCTATTCAAAAGGCAAAGACAGTCCGGATGTTGCTCAGGGATCTCGATTTGCGGATGTAGCCCAGTGGAAGGAAGCGATTGATGTTTGGAAAAAAGGGCTTTCATCTGCTAATGAAAAAGACGCGGGCAGGTTAGCTTATAATATAGCAGTCGCTAACGAAGTAATCGGAGAATACGGAACCGCACTTCACTGGGCACAGGAAGCTTATACAAAATACGGTAATAAACTTGGAAGAGAATATGTGCCCATCATTCAGAGCAGAATTGAAGAAGAAAAACGCCTTCAGCAACAAATGAAATAAGTTCGGTTTGATTTAAATCGCTTCTGCTACAACGAAGGTACTTCCTCCTATAAAAATCAAATCATTTTTCCCTGCTCTTTCCTTAGCTGCTTGAAGTGCGTCTCTGACTGATGAGTAAACTATTCCTGACAAGCCTTCATTCTGCGCATGATTCGCTAGATCTTTTGCATTCAATGCGCGTGGAATTTGTGGATGACAAAAATAATAATTAGCCTTTTTTGGAAACATCCTCATTATCCCTACCACGTCTTTATCCTGAACCATTCCCAGAACTATGTGCAGCTTGTCGTGATCTGTATTCATGATCTGATTCAGCACCATTTCAAGACCAGGTTTATTATGCGCAGTATCTGCAATAATCAGCGGTTTGTGATTTAGAATCTGCCATCTCCCCTGCAGCCCGCTGTACTTTCGAACATTCATCAATCCGTCCCGAATATGTTTTTCTTCCAGCTTATAACCTGCATGCTTTAACTGATCAATTGCCTGCATCAGGCTTAGAATGTTCTTCAATTGATAATTTCCTTTAAGCTCAAGTTTCAATGCATGGTACTCTGTCTTTTCATTCCAAAAGACATCCAATTCCAGATAATCTGAAACAGAAACAATTTTTACTGCCCAGATTTCAGAGGCAAATGCAAGAGGACTGCTTAAGGAATCTGCGACTTCACAAAAGACATCCTTGGTTTCATCGTGCTTTTCACCAATAATAACCGGAACACCTTTTTTAATTATTCCGGCCTTTTCTCTTGCTATTTTCTCCAGTGAATCACCAAGAAATTGCATATGATCCCAGCCAATGTTGGTAATGACAGACAACTCAGGAATAATGACATTCGTAGAATCAAGACGTCCGCCCATACCTGTTTCGATAATCGCCATGTCCACTCCTTCCTCTGCAAAATGAGAAAAAGCGAGCGCCGTGGACCACTCGAAAAAGGAAGGTTTAATTTCTTCAAATGAGGCACGATTATCTTCAACAAATCTGATCACTTTTTCTTCAGGTATCATTTCACCATTAATCCTGATTCTTTCCCTGAAATCTTTTAGATGCGGAGAGGTGAAAAGTCCGGTCTTATATCCTGCTGCTGTGAAAACAGATGCAAGCATGGAGGAAACCGATCCTTTCCCATTTGTTCCAGCAACATGAACAGAACGAAACTTGCTTTCAGGATGATTTAACAATTCGCAGAGCCGGAGAATATTTGAAAGATCCGCTTTGTAAGCAGCTGCACCGATCCTGTGGAACATTGGCAATGAATCAAACAAATATCTGATCGTTTCGGAGTAATTCATTTGTGAAATGCATTCACAAGATTGAAAAAAAATTATTCCTCCGGCAGAAAATTTCTGTTTCGGCAAGTAAAATCACTGCACTACAAAAATAAAGGTGATTGTACCTTTTTGTATGTCGGCACCTTCAGGGCTGGGATTAAACTTCGCTTTCATCGCAGCTTCCTTGGCCAGCTCGTTCAGGTATGAGGAAGTTGTGGTTGAGCCACGGCCACCGGGTACGGCTGTAACAACATTACCGTCTTTATTCACAGTAATCTCCACTACCACTTTTCCGGTCTCCTGCGATCTGTCATTAATCTGTGGCTTGCGAATCATTTCCCTGCCTCTCAGATCAAAAGAGACTCCTCCTCCTCTGCCCGCTCCGGAACCTGGTCCTTCGCCGATTCCTGTACCGGTTCCGCTTCCCCCTCCGGAACCACCTCCACTTCCGTTTCTTCCGGTGTAAAGTGAATTCGGATCTCCAAGTGGATCACCCTGGTCTCCGACTCCTGTTCCTGTACCTTGTGACCGGCTGTTATTGGTTTTACCCGGATATAATGAACGAGCATCAGCTGTTCTTACCGGCTCGGTCTTCTTCTGTTCGGTTTTAGCGGGAGTTACATCAGTGATTACTTTTTTCACTTCATTTTTCTTCTCGGGTTTGTTGGGCCGGGAAATGGGAGCATCCTCAAGGTCCTGAGTAGCGAAGTTTTCTTCACTGTTTGCAGCACTAGTTTTGAGGGGTATTGGTTCGAAAATATTATTGTCAGACATGGGTTGAATATCACCGGCTGCCATGTCCATGTAACCAATGTTCACCAACACACCCCCTCCTCCACCTGATTCAGGAAAAGGAGGGATGCTGGTCTTCATAACCGCGAACAGGAGGATGAGAAAAATTGCCGCATGCACAGCAACGGATATGATGATAGACCGTGAACGGATGTTTGCGTCCATTTTTCTTATTGCTTGGATGTCTGGGTCGCAAGGACCATCTTGATTCGTAACCTGTTCCCGACATCAAGCAGATCTACCAGGTTTTGAACCTGTACAGACTTGTCAACTTTAAGAAGAGCTGTCGGATCGGTCTGCCCCTGGATACTTGCTCTCAATATTTCCTCCAGCTGTTCCTGAGGAACTGATGTATTGTTGATAGCATATTGTAAATCAGAAGTCACAGAAATAGTGAGCGGATGCTTGACCGACTGGCTGCTGCTTTTTGCTGATGGCAACAATAGCTTAAGCACATTCGGTGTAGCGAGCGTAGAGGTGATGAGAAAAAATAACAGGAGGAAGAACATGATATCGTTCAACGATGCCGTATATATTTCTCCAACTACTCTTGTTCTTCTTTTTAATTTCATTTTACCTGATTCTTAATGTGAACTACTCTGACTAATCAGTTCTTGACCGGTTCTTCCAGCAGATCGATGAATTCAACTGCGTTAATTTCCATTTTGTTGATGATCCTGTCGATAAGGTGAACCAGGTAATGGTAACATGCATATGCAACCATTCCAACCAGAAGACCTGCTGCGCTGGAAATCATCTTTACGTAAAGTCCGCCTGAAATAGTATTAATTTCCAAGCTGTTCTGCGCAGAAATCATGTAAAATATTTTGATTACTCCGAATATGGTACCAAGAAAACCGAACATCGGAGCTATACCCGCTATTGTTCCAAGGATATTCAGGTTTTTTTCCATTTTATAAATTTCCAGCTTGCCAACATTCTCAATCGCGCCTTCAATTTCCTTAACTGGTTTTCCTAAACGCATGATACCTTTCTCAATCATCCTGCTTACCGGACTGTCTGTTTTCTGGCAAAGCATTTTAGCTGATTCCACATTTCCTGAATGCACATGATCCCGTATCTGATGCATGAAATTCATGTCAATTTTCGAGAAACGGCGAATAGTGAAAAGCCGTTCGAAAAAGATGTAAATGGCCAGGATGGAAAATATGGCAATCGGAATGAGGATTGGTCCGCCTTTTTCGGCCATATCCCATAGGGAAATACTCTGTTCAGCCGGCCCGGCGATTGCATTAATGGCGTTCATGGCAGTGTCCGTTCCGGACTGGCTGATCTGCAGCAAAATTGTGTTTATCATCTGAGAATTCTTTGGTAACATGCAAAGTTACCCTGCGGATACTGAGCACTGATGCGGGATGCAGGTACTTTTAAACAATGTCATGTTAGTGGAGAACGTATGCTGTTTATCAATATTGAACTGATGGAGACCCTACAGATGTCAGCTTGGTAATAATTCCATAAGAAAGCGTATAAATTTCTCAATGAACATCATTGCCAATATTTTGATTTTGTCTTAATTTACTATATTTCGAAATTAAATCTGCTCATGAAAAGACTTGCATACCATTCATTCGCCATTTTAATTCTTCATATTTTCATTCTTATGTCTTCACAAAAGGCGAACGCTCAGCTAACCGTTCAATTCCCGTCGAAAGATCAGGTCATGATATCAGCCGACTGGTATCCGGTGAACACAGCGTATCCAATTGTACTCTTGTGCCACCAGAACGGTTTTTCAAGAGGTGAATTTCTTGAGACTGCTGTGCGCTTGAATAAATTGGGTTTTAACTGCATGGCAATTGATCAGAGGATCGGTGATGAGGTGAACAATGTTAAAAATGAGACAGCGTCAAATGCTTTGAGCAAGGGACTGAAGCCTTCCTTCGAAGATGCCGAACAAGACATCATCGCAGCTATTGAATATCTGCATGAAAGATATAATCAGAATATTATCCTTCTCGGAAGTTCTTATTCCGCTTCACTGGCTTTGAAAATAGCTTGCAACAACGAAAAAGTAAAAGCTGTGGCGGCATTTAGCCCCGGTGAATATTTCAAGGATAAAGATTATGTCTCAAAGAGCATTTCATCTCTCACCAAACCAGTATTCATTACGTCTTCAAAAAGCGAAGCTGATAAGGTTACTCAACTTGTAAGGGATGTCAACAGCAGGATCAAAGTGCAATACATTCCTAAAACAGCAGGAGATCATGGTTCAAAAGTACTCTGGACCAGTTCATCAGACAATCCGGAGTATTGGGTGGCCTTGATGAGCTTTCTCAATAAAATCAAAACACTCTGACAAGGTTTTTATTAAGGATAATTTTTCAGATGTTCCTGAAAAGAGCGTTTTTACTCCTTGCCGTATGTCTTTTCTTTTTCACTGAGTCCAAAGCTCAGAAGAATGTGACTACTGTAGGCATTCAGTATAAGCCAATATTTCCTGTTTCTTTTTTAGGGACCGGCTCAGAAACCGGGATTGACAGGGATGTAACTTTCATTACCGGCCTTAAATCAGGCTTCAGCGGCGGAATGACAATTCGCAGAGGACTGAGTGACCTGGTCGGGCTTGAATCAGGAATCAACTACGTGAAAAGAAAATACAATCTTGAAATAGTTGACGGAAGCAATAACATTGACAGGGATTTCAGAATTATAGGTTATGAGATTCCGGTATCATTTCTTGTATACATACGACTCGGAGAATTCCTCTACATGAACGCAGCCATGGGCAGCGGAATTGACATGTTTGCCAGTGCTGTTCAGGTTCTTGATACCAATTATAATCAGGTATCTTTCCGAAACCGTGTAGTTCAGCCGGCAATCCATGCCAACCTTGGTTGGGAATGGAGAACGGAAAAGAGTGGTTACATTTATTTAGGGTTCACTTATCACAGACCTTTCGAATTTATTTACCTGAACAAAACTGAGTACCGCAGAAGCACCACTGATGTGTATTTCAACGAAAGGAAACTGAACGGAAGTTACCTGACACTGGATCTGAGATATTACTTTCACGAAGACCCTGAAGTGAAAAAGAAAAAAAAGTAGTGAGTCCCGAGCTCAGAGTTTGGGATTATCCTTATGCCTGGAATGATCCCGGGCTGTTTTTTTGTCGATATTCTTTCTGAATGCCTCCTCAAGATTTACCCCGGTCTGATTCGCGATACAAACTAACACAAAATACACATCAGCCAATTCGTCAGCCAGAGCAAATTCGATTTCATCTTTTTTCCCAGACTGCTCACCGTATTTTCTTGCCATTATTCGTGCCACCTCTCCTACTTCTTCTGTCAGGATGGCCATGTTCGTCAGTTCATTGAAGTAGCGCACGCCATGTGACCTTATCCATTCATCAACTAATTTCTGTGAGTCATTAAGTGTCAGATCTTCGCTCATGTCTATTCACGGTTTTTTGTATCAATCCAAATTGTGACAGGGCCATCGTTTACAAGGGAAACTTTCATATCTGCTCCGAATTCACCGGTATGAACCTTGTTGCTCGTATATGCTTCGAGTTTTCCAATGAACTTTTCGTACAATGGAATGGCTGTCTCAGGCCTTGCAGCCCTGATAAAAGAAGGCCTGTTACCTTTCTTCACGGAAGCATGAAGTGTAAACTGGCTGATCAGCAGAATTTCACCTGCAGAATCCTCTAAAGAAATGTTCATAGATCCGTTTTCATCAGGAAAAATTCGAAGTTTGGAAATCTTTGCACATAACCAATCAATATCCTCTTCAGTATCAGAATCCTCTATTCCAAGAAAAATCAGAATTCCTTTGCCGATCGATGACTTGACTTTACCATCAATACTGACTGAAGCTTCGCTTACTCTTTGTATCACAGCTCTCATATCAAACAAAATTATTTGAAAACATCCTGTTTGGTAAGTATACTAAGGTAAGAATCAAAGCGAGTTTCAGATATTTTTCCGTCTTCAACAGCTCGTTTTACAGCGCAATCTTTCTCATTGAGGTGAATGCAGTTGTTGAAGTAACAATCTTCTGAGACTTTGAAAATCTCCGGAAAAAAATGGGACACTTCATAGGTATCAAAATCAATGGTTCCAAACTCCCTGATCCCAGGAGTGTCTATTATATAGCCTCCTTCCGGTAAAAGATGCATTTCAGCAAATGTGGTTGTATGCATTCCCTTGAGGTGTTGTGAAGACAATTCGGCAGTCTTGAGATCAAGTTCGGGCAGAAGTTTATTAATCAGAGATGACTTTCCCACCCCGCTGTGACCTGAAAAAAGATTCACATTTCCTTTTAAGCCTTCCCTCAAACCGTCCATTCCAAATCCACTCAGCGCGGACACACAGTATACCTTATACCCAATACTCTCGTATAATTCCCGCGTTTGTTCAATATAGGTCCAGACATCATCATCATATATATCCGCTTTGTTCCAAATTATTCCGGCTGAAATGTTGTACGCCTCTGCTGTAGCCAGGAAACGGTCGATAAAACCCAGTGAAGTTTTAGGCAAAACAGGCGTGGCTACCACAAAAGCGCGATCAATATTGGCGGCCAGGATTTGAACCTGCCTGCTTAGCTTGACAGACTTTCGAATGATGTAATTTTTCCTCGGTAACAAATCTGTGATCAAACCCTGATCTTCACCCTTTCTAATGTCCAGCAATACCCTGTCACCTACAGTAACCGGATTAGTGGCTTCAAATCCTTTCAGTCGAAGGTTGCCCCTTATTCTGCATAAAACAGTCTCGTTCTCGTCGGTCCTGACCAGATACTGCAAGCCTGTTGATTTAATGACCACTCCTTCCATCTCATGCGAAATTAGAAAAGGACGGCGAGATTCAGAATTTAATAAGTCCTTAATTTAAAAGAATTAGATTTGTCTGCAGATTAAGGAGTCATGTCGGTACGCGTAAATAATGTTACAAAATTTTATGGCGAGCAAAGGGCGCTCGACGGAGTTAGCTTTGATGCTGGAAAAGGCGGCGTGACCGGCTTTCTAGGGCCTAATGGTGCCGGCAAGTCAACCATGATGAAAATCATCACCGGCTTTATCAGCCGCAATGCAGGAGTGGTGGAAGTATGTGGGCTGAATGTTGAAGAACATCCAGTAGAAGTGAAAAGAAAGATAGGATATCTTCCAGAAAATAATCCGCTTTATCTGGATATGTATGTACGGGAATACCTGGAATTTGTCGCTGCATTATACAGAGTACCTGGTAATCTTAAAGACAGAGCCGAAGAAATGATCAGTGTGACGGGTTTAGGCCTGGAAAAGAAAAAGAAAATCGGAGCTCTCTCTAAGGGATACAGGCAACGAGTCGGGCTGGCTCAAGCCATTATCCATGATCCGGAGGTATTGATATTGGATGAACCAACTTCAGGACTGGACCCAAACCAGTTGAGTGAAATCAGAGAACTTATACGAAACCTTGGAAAAGATAAAACTGTTATCTTCTCCACTCATATAATGCAGGAGGTCGAGGCAATTTGTGAAAAAGTAATCATCATCAACAGGGGAAAAATTGTCGCAGACGAAAGCACTTCCGTTCTGAGAAGTTCAGCAAGCGGCAAAACCATCATCCGAGTTGAATTCAGCAGTCAAATCAGAAAATCAGATTTACTTCAGATAAAAAAGATTTCCTCCGCTGAAAGTGAAGATGGACTGCACTGGAATATTATATCAGATTCTGATAAGGATATTCGCGAAGATGTTTTTCGCTTCGCAGTCTCCAAGGATGTGACTGTACTTTCAATGCAAAAACAGAAAAGAAAACTGAAAGATGTATTCAGGCAGTTAACCAAACAGGCGACAACCTGACATTGGATTCAATTTAACCGTAATGGATACAGTATGTGAATTCTGCTTATTCAAAAATGAAATCATATTATCTGAAAACAATATTATTTTTTTTCACACTCCTGGTGGCGGGAAGCACATGTTCATCACAAAACCTGAGTGCTTATTCGGATTACAGAGGATACCTGCAGGCTTTTGATAACGGAATGTTTCGCCAGCTGGAATACCTGCCTGTCAAATCATACAAATTCGGTCAAAGCTCTGTAGCTTACATTGACAACAAGAATGATTTTAAAATATACTATAAAGGCAAAACGTACGACCAGCTGAATGCGGCTGATTTCAGTTACTTTGTGACCGATCACCTGATCGCTTACAAAGTGGGAAGCGTACTTTATGTGTTTGATTCGGGAGAAAAAAAAACACTTTCATACTACAACAGCATCATGACTGTCAATGACAGCATTCTCGCCTATTATGATGATTCCAAATCTGAATTGTATGCATATTACAAAGGCAGAACCATCCTCCTTGAAGAGTCTTTGCTTGACAAACCAAGGAGCATGAAAGCAGGCTCCAATGTGCTTGCATGGGTAAATCAATCTGGATTCTTTAATGTTTTATATCATGGCCGAATGCAGATGCTTGATAACATTCCACCGGTCGAATATGCCGCAGGGCAAGACATATTGGCCTTTGTGGATGATTATGACAGATACTTTCATCTTTTTTACAAAGGTGATAAAGCCAGGGTTGAAAGTTTCGCACCGGACTCATTCAAAGTTGGATTTGGTATTATGGCCTACGTCGACCATCTTGGAAATTTCCGCGTATTTGAAAACGGCTCAACACGAAGACTTTTATCAGACAGACCTGACTTCTTTTATGTGAAAGGCAATGTCATAGTTTACTCCTATAACCGCATGTTTAACATTTATTACAAAGGCGAGGTTAAAACACTTGAAAATTATTCGCCATCAGACTTTCAGTTAGGAAACGACGGATTAGCCTGGATTGATGAAAGCGGACGGCTGAAACTGTTTGACAAGGGAAACATTCACACGGCGTCCTTTGAGCTGATAAGAAAATACAATCTGACAGGAAATGTACTCAAATATGAAAGCGGCGTTAATACAGTATCAGTTTTTTATAAGGGCAGGAATTACTGAGTCTCAGAATTTTCTCTTCTATCTGGCCCCTGCTACGCGGATTAGCGCATTTTAAAGGAAAAATTAATGGAACAAATAAATTCTGTGCTATTCAGGTTTTTTAAATTTTCACTACTTTTGCAAGGCAAGTGGAAAAATTTGACCGGCAACAGTATCGCTCCGGTATTGCGACCACGGTAAAAAATGCTAAGTCATTTTTTCGCCCTGTTCTCAACAGAATTGTCCCTTACATCATTTTACTAACCAAACAATCAATATCTAAACATGCCTTATTTATTTACCTCGGAGTCTGTGTCAGAAGGACACCCTGACAAAGTCGCCGATCAGATTTCAGACGCTCTGATCGATCACTTTCTCGCTTATGATAAGAAGTCAAAAGTTGCCTGTGAAACCCTTGTAACCACCGGACAAGTAGTTCTTGCCGGAGAGGTGAAAACAGAAGCATACCTGGATGTGCAGGACATCGCCCGAAATGTGATCAAGCAAATTGGCTACACAAGGAGCGAATATATGTTCGAAGCCAACAGCTGCGGAATACTCAGCGCAATTCACGAACAATCACCCGACATTAATCAGGGAGTTGAAAAAACGGATCCTTGGAAGCAGGGAGCCGGAGACCAGGGAATGATGTTCGGTTATGCCTGCCGTGAAACGGATAATTATATGCCATTGCCACTGGAACTTGCGCACCTCCTGTTGAAAGAGTTGGCGGCAATCCGTCGCGAAAAAAAGCAAATGACCTATTTGAGGCCTGACGCAAAATCGCAGGTGACAATTGAATACAACGACAGCAATGTTCCTGTAAGAATAGACACCATTGTAATATCTACCCAGCATGACGATTTCGACAAAGACGGAACCATGCTTAAAAAGATTAAAGAAGACGTTATTAATATTCTTATTCCTCGTGTCATCAAGAGACTTCCAAAAAGAGTTCAGGCGCTCTTCAACGACAAGATCACTTACCACGTAAATCCGACAGGAAAATTTGTCATTGGTGGTCCGCATGGAGACACCGGACTAACCGGAAGAAAGATTATTGTTGACACTTATGGAGGAAAAGGAGCGCATGGCGGAGGAGCATTCTCCGGAAAAGATCCTTCAAAAGTAGACAGGTCAGCGGCATATGCTACAAGGCACATTGCCAAAAACATGGTTGCTGCCGGTTTATGTGATGAAGTTCTTGTTCAGGTAGCTTACGCAATTGGTGTTGCCAAACCGGTAGGCTTGTATGTAAACACATACGGAACCGCTAAAGTCAAAATGAACGACGGCGAGATTGCCAGAAGGATCTCCAAAATCTTTGACATGAGACCATATGCAATTGAGGAACGTTTCAAACTGCGCACTCCGATTTATTCTGAAACTGCTGCCTATGGTCATATGGGAAGACAACCAAAAGAAGTCAAAAAGATATTCAACAAAGGTAAAAGCAACCAGAAAGAAGTTACTGTTAAGCTGTTCCCCTGGGAAGAATTAGACTTTGTAAAATCTATCAGTCAGGAGTTTGGTCTCGGACAAAGCACTTCAAAAAATAAGGCCAAAAAGCCAGAGGCAGAATATGCCGGCTAATGAATCCTGAAAAATCGTATTCCTTTTCTGATTAAAAAGTCTCCCTAGGGAGACTTTTTTTTGTTTCAACTTGACATTTGAAAATATTTATCGTAATATTGCGATATATAAATAGATCAAGATGGGTGCAACCAAGTCTGAATATTTTACCAAAGAGCAAAATGAAGTAGCCGGGATGGCCAAAGCAATGGCTCACCCGGCGAGGATTGCAATACTTCAGTACCTGCTCAGGAAAAACTCCTGCATGTGCGGAGACATTGTACAAGAACTTCCGCTTGCACAACCCACTGTATCGCAACATCTCAAGGAATTGAAAAACGCAGGACTGATCAAAGGTAAAATTGAGGGCGCAACGGTATGTTACTGCATAGATCCCAAAACATGGAAAAAATTCAGTAACACGTTAAGGCAAATCTTTGATGCTTATAAACCTGCTTCTGAATGTTGCTGAACTAAAATATATCTGTTATGAAACCCAAAGAAGAACTCGGAAAAGAAATCAGGAATTATTATTCATCCATTGCACTCAGCGAAAACAGAAAAAGCTGTTGCACACCGCTAAGCCAAACAGGTACATGCTTTACGAATCTGGATATGTCAGACGACTATTCTGAAAAACCCGGTTATGAAGAGCTTGCAGACCTGGGTCTGGGATGCGGCACTCCTGTTGACTTTGCAGGTATCAAGCCCGGAAACATGGTTCTTGATATAGGAAGCGGTGCAGGAAATGATTGTTTCATCGCTGCACGCGAAAGTGGTGCAAATGGGAAGGTTATTGGACTTGACATGACACCTGAAATGATCAGTCTGTCAAAAAGAAATGCAGGAAAACTTAATATTGATAATGTTGAATTCCTGTTCGGCGAAGCAGAATCCATTCCGCTTACCAACAATTCGATTGATGTAGTGATCAGCAATTGTGTTTTGAATCTGGTAATTGACAAAGCCAAAGCTTACAGCGAGATTTACAGAGTTTTGAAACCCGGCGGAAGGATTAGTATTTCAGATACAGTTAGCGTCAAGACTCTTCCTGATGAAATAAAAAGAATCGCAGCTTACCATTCAGCATGCATCAGCGGTGCGGCTGAAGAGCAGGAGTATCTCGAAATAATATTGAATGCAGGATTTGAAAACCTTGAAATCCGGAAGCGTAAGGTCTTTGAAATTCCAAATGAATATTTGGGACAATACTTGCCTGAAAATGAAATAAGCAAAGATGTTACATTTAAGATGTACAGCCTAACAATCACTGCTGAGAAGCCCGCTATAAAGGACTAAAGATTCGGCTCATTAATTACAAAAACTACAATGAAAAATATCCTTGTACTGTGCACCGGCAATTCATGCAGGAGTCAAATGGCAGAAGCATATCTCAGATTATTTGCCGGAAACAAAGCTCAAATTAAAAGTGCCGGAGTTGAAGTTCACGGCTTGAATCCCAGAGCTGTAAAAATCATGGCCGAAGACAGCATTGACATAAGCAGTCACAGCTCCAACAATGTATCGGAATATTTAAGAGAAGAATTCGACTGGATTATCACTGTTTGTGACCATGCGAAAGAAAGCTGCCCTTACTTTCCTGGGAAGGCATTGAGGATTCATAAAAATTTCTATGATCCTGCAAAAGCCACCGGTACTGAGGAAGAAGTGATGAGTGAGTTCAGGAAAACAAGAAACGAAATTAAAAACTGGTGCCGGGATTTTGTGCAAAACAACTTATGAAAGCTTTGATTGCAGAATTTACCGGAACATTTTTCTTATTACTGATAGGAACCGGATCTATCTTGCTGGAACAAAACTATCCGGGATCAATCGGCAATTTTGGAATTGCCTTCAGCTTCGGCTTTGTGATTTTTCTCGCAATACGATATCTGGCTGCATACTCAGGAGCACACTTCAATCCGGCCGTGAGTATAGGATTCTACCTTACCGGTAAACTGAGTGGAAAGAAATTGCTATTATACATTTTGTTTCAGTTGACAGGAGCATTTGCCGGAACTCTTCTGCTGGCAAAAACTGTGAACGAGAAAGGAAGCCTCGGTGCCACTTTCCCTTCCGGTTCCCACTCTGAATCGATTCTGAATGAGATTGTGCTCACATTCATTCTCATGGCTGTGATTTTTATTTTTTCTTCAGGAAAAAAGCAATTAAAAAAATATGCAGCCGCAGCCATTGGATCCACAGTAGGACTGTGTGCATATTTCGGCGGAGAAATAAGCGGTGCATCAATGAATCCTGCAAGAAGCATGTCACCTGGAATTGTCAGCGGCAACTTTCACGGCATGTATATATACATTATCGCACCGATTACAGGAGCAATAATCAGCGGACTGGCGTGGAAGAGGTTCAGATTGTTTTTCAAGGATTGACCTGTGCATCGCTTGTTGTCCAAATGAATTACAGTGAATTGTGATCTCAATCATTCAAATTGATTACTTTCACTCCCGGAAATGACTGTTAATACAGTCAGCTTTAAATACATGGATACAAACACTGTCCTGATAGTTCTTAGTAGTCTTGCGATTTTCTCCTACATCTTTGAGCTGCTGGCAAAATCCACCAGGATACCTTCAGTACTGATGCTTCTTTTCACCGGGATGGGCATCCATTACCTGACCGTATATTTCGGAATAGAGCAACCTGATTTTTCCCGTATTCTCCCTACACTTGGAACTATCGGATTAATTATGATCGTGTTCGAAGGAGCTTTGGAATTGAAATTTGAACAATCAAAGATCAAGCTTATTCGAAGAGCATTTTTCTCCGCGCTGTTTATTTTGCTGATTACGGCACTGACAATTTCCATTTTGTTCCAATACATGACTGGTGAGAAATTTTCAGTTTGCTTTCTGAATGCGATTCCATACAGTATTATAAGTTCTGCCATAGCAATTCCTTCTGTTGCCAGCATTAACAAGGAAAAGAAGGAGTTTATTATATACGAATCCAGTTTTTCAGACATTATTGGAATCATGGTTTTCAACTTCTCCCTGAACAACCAGATTATAGATTTTGGCTCTTTCCTTCATCTAGGGGTTGATATCACCGGAATCCTTCTTATCTCTGCAGTCTTCTGCATTCTCCTGCTTTATACTTTAGGCAGACTCACTCATCATGTTAAATTCTTCCTGATAATTTCCATTTTATTGCTTGTATACGGGACAGGAAAGTTGCTCCATCTGAGCTCTCTTGTAATTGTTTTGGCTTTGGGACTCTTTCTGAGCAATGCCGATCAGGTGAAACATCCCAAGTTTAGAAAAGTCCTTCTTTATGAAAGTTTTGGCAAAGACATGCATCAACTGCTTCAGATCAGCAGTGAGACTGCATTTGTACTTCGAACTTTCTTTTTCGTAATATTCGGTTTTACAATTGTATTTACCGAGCTTCTGGTAAAGGAGACGCTTATTATTGCTGTGATGGTTCTTGCCATTATTTACATTGTACGTTTAGTATACTTTTTATTAATGGCAAGGAAGGATCTTATACCAGAGATATTTATTACTCCAAGAGGCCTTATCAGCGTACTATTATTCTTCAGCATTCCTGATGAATTACAGATTGAATTCCTTGGGAAAAACCTGCTTTTCGTGGTGATCCTGGCAACCAGTCTTTTCATGACTTTTGGATTAATTTCTGCCAAGCGAGAAACCAAGTAAAAAACAGCACTTTATCACAAAGTGTTAAAGAATTCGGAAAATAAGTAATTTGTACCATTTATCAAGTGATTATTACTTGCAATCGGGCACATATAAAGTACCTTTACATCAGTAAATCATCACATTAAATAACCTTCTATAGGAATATGATAGAAAATAAACGAAAGTAAAATAATGGTAGTACCTGCGAACATTCCGTCCTACCAAATTACTGAGCTAAAATCAACAGGTCACAATCACAAAGAGTTTGAGTTTGTACTTTTCGAAGATTTCGCGAAAGATATTGATCACCTTTTGCTTCCTCACAGACACAACTTTTACATGTTGATTTTTGTATCACAAGGTGACGGATCACACAATATCGATTTTAAGAATTATCCTCTTAAACCAAACCGACAATTTTTTATGAGTCCGGGCCAGATTCATTCATGGAATCAACTTGAAAATGTGTCTGGGTTTGTAGTCATGTTTACGAGGAGTTTCATTTCAGTTTCAAATCATCACCCGGATCTGAATAAGTTTTTATTCTTCAACACCACTCAATATCAGCCTTATTCCGATCTTGAAAAAGGAACACTCGAATCAGTTGTCAATATATTTGAATTGATGAAGCACGAGTATTTTTCAAATGCAGATTTCAGGGAGTCAATCCTGCGATCTTACCTGAATGTATTATTGCATTTGCTTGCAAGAGGTTATACCGGTTCTAAAACAGCATGGGCCAATCAACAAGGTGTACAGACTATTCGAAAGTTTGAAAATCTCATTAACGAAAAATACCGTACACATCGCTCCGCAAAGGATTATGCAGAATTGCTGAATCTGACACCGAATTATCTCAATGCTCTTTGCAAAAAAGTGACCGGTCATTCTTCCGGAGAACTGATTCGCGAAAGAATTATGCTTGAAGCGAAAAGACTGCTGGTACATACTAATCAGTCGGTTTCTGAGATCGCTTTCAACCTGAAATTCGAAGACAACAGTTATTTCTGCCGCTTTTTCAAAAAATACTGCGGTAAAAGCCCTGCGGAATTCAGAGACACACACAAGTTCAAAATGAGTTGAAATCAATTTTAAGTCAATCATTTTTTTTGTAAATTGATTTATTTACTTCTGATTTTTGTGACTCCGGAAAATGGTAACAGACTTGTTGTGTTTGAGATTCCGTAATTTTACATAAGTATGTGAGAGGATTATTTATTTCCATTGATAATTCTCTTCACATAGACCAATAGTTTAAAATTCTCTTCTTATGAAAAAATCGATGAAAATTGACATAGACAATCTGAATATTTCAGATTACCGCGACCTGAAAGAAAGCATGATTAAAGCGTATGACAGCTGGAGCGGATATTGGAAGGAAGAGCAAATACAAAAACTCCTCGAAATATTTCCCGAGGGTCAAATCTGCGTAAAAGTGAATGGAAAAGTTGTAGGCACTGCGCTTTCAATTATTATTGATTACACCCGCTTTGATGACAACCACACATATGCAGAAGTAACCGGCAACTATACTTTTTCAACGCATGATCCAAAGGGAAATGTTCTTTACGGAATCGAAATATTCATTCATCCTGATCACAGAGGATTAAGACTTGCTCGTAGACTGTATAATGCGAGAAAAGAATTATGCGAAAAGCTGAATTTAAAATCAATCATTGCAGGCGGCAGAATACCTAATTACAACCAGTATGCAAATGAAATGAGCGGC
The DNA here is from genome assembly GCA_003389385.1 of Bacteroidota bacterium. Taxonomy (GTDB): domain Bacteria; phylum Bacteroidota; class Bacteroidia; order AKYH767-A; family 2013-40CM-41-45; genus QQVM01. The sequence continues at coordinate 103,996 of QQVM01000011.1, read as the reverse complement.
AAGGAATACATAGAAAAAGTAAAGCGCAAACAAATCTATGATCCGACCTTAACTTTTCAGTTGTCAAATGATTTCCATGTAAAAAAAATTATCCGCAATTACCTGCCGGGTGATGAAGAATCTCTGTCCAGAGCAGCTCTCATTGAGTGGAATAACATTTATTACGAAGCCAAAACCAAGTTACTCAATGCCAAAAAGCCAAGCGTCAGAATGGCCCTTGTGCAATGGCAAATGCGAACACTCAAAGATTTTGCTGCTCTGTGTGAGCAAATGGAATTCTTTATTGATGCTGCTTCAGGGTATGAATGCGACTTCATCGTTTTCCCTGAATACTTCCACGCTCCTCTCATGGCTGACTACAATCACCTGCCTGAACCTGACGCAATTCGCAAGCTTGCTGATTACACACCAATGCTACGTGAGAAGTTCAGTGAATTTGCCATCTCTTATAATGCAAATATCATCACAGGCAGCATGCCAATAATCCGGGATGGCAGCCTGATAAACATTGGGTTTCTTTGCAGGCGAAACGGAACGTATGAGATGTATGAAAAACTTCATGTAACACCCAATGAAAAAGTGGAATGGGGAATGTTAGGCGGAAGCCAGCTCAAAACTTTTGATACTGACTGCGGGAAGATTGGAATTCTGATATGTTATGATGTGGAATTCCCTGAAATTTCCAGAATACTTGCAGATGAAGGGATGAAAATCCTCTTTGTCCCGTTTCACACAGATACACAGAGCGGCTACACCAGAGTTCGGCATTGCGCTCAGGCTAGAGCCATTGAAAACGAATGCTACGTAGCCATAGCCGGTAGTGTCGGCAACCTGCCTAAAGTGAACAACATGGACATACAATATGCTCAGTCTGCAGTTTTCACACCTTCTGACTTTGCCTTCCCGGACGACGGAATCAAAGCCCAAACAACAACCAATACAGAAATGACACTCATTGTGGATGTGGATCTTGACCTGCTTAAAGATTTGCATTTTCACGGATCTGTGCGGACACTTACAGACAGAAGGCATGATCTCTATACTCTTAGCAGGAAGACTCCTGCCTCAGATTCTGTGAATGGAATTGAACTTCTACAGGATGCGAAAAAAGAAATTGCAAAGTCTTGAGGAAACAGGCCACACAAACACCTGTCGCTGTTAATAATTTTGATGTATGGTGCAACACCTGAATCCACTATGCTTGATTTTTGAAATATCTTTGACTGAACCAATTGAGTATTTGAATGATTTCCAAAAATGCGCTTTGTCTGCTTATATACTGCTTTATAGGGAATTTGACTTTCGCACAATACTCTGAGGTCATTCGCACCGGCCGGCCGGGTCAGGCAATCACTCCTTTCACTCCGGGTAAAAATGTATATCAGATACAAACCGGAATAGAAACCGGAAAATCCGGATTCAGGGAGGAGAACACTAAGAAACTTACTTATTTCTCCTCGAATTTATTCCTGAGAGCCGGATTGACTGAACGGCTCGAAATCAATTCCACATTTGACTACAGAACTGAAAATGACAGGAGAATTCCTTCTGACTCCAAAGAATCTGGCTTGAGTCGTGTCAATGCCGGAATGAGATACCTTTTGAAGAATATGGAAAATCAATTCCCGGCCATTGCAGTTCAATACACGGTTCAGCTGAACACTTTCAGAACAGCATCATCTGAGGGAGACATTTCCAACACCCTTCTTTTCGGATCAAGTCAAAATCTTGGAAAAAACACAAGTCTTTCTCTCAATGCCGGTATTGATTACAATTTTAAATCAGATAATGTCCAGGGTTTATATGTCATCAATCTGGGATATTCATTCACAAGTAAAATATCCGGCTTTGCTGAAGTTTATGGTAACTGGAACGGCGCAAGCATTAAAACTTATTTTAACACAGGCATAGGAATTCTGGTTAATGAAAATTTCCTGCTGGATATTTTTGGAGGTTATGGCAGCAATCAGGGAGAAAAATTCTTCTTTGGCAGCGCCGGCTTATCTTACAGGTTTACACATTTCCGTAAATTATAGACGCAAACAAAAGCAAATGAAAAAAACTCACACCCTGTTTCACATCTGGCTGGCTTTTTTGTTGTTCTCCATCCCCTCCTTTTCATATTCGCAAGATCAAAAAGTTAAAACGGAAGATTCAATAAATTTGGATTCACTTACCAACGCAATGCTGTATGTGCTGAAAATCGATTCTGCAAGGATTGCCGATTCGATGAAGCGTGTTCAACTTGAAGAGGAGCTTCTGAATCTGAAAACGAGTGACAACCTGAAAAAACAGGACTTGCTCCAGGAACTTGAAAGGTTAAAAAGCTCACATGTCCGTGAACAACAATCGAGAAAAAACAGAATCGATTCACTGAGAAATTTTGTTAAAGGATTTCCAGTGAACCCCTTTGGCGATACAATTCTGACAGTATACACCAAACTAGGATCTTTTTCAGCCAAAGAACGCGCGGAATCAATCGCTTCCCGCATTAAAAATCTTTCAAATGATGTTTTCTTCAATCCTGATTCAATCAAGGTCGAAAGAACTGAGAGCGGAATCGATTTGATGTTTCGTGACATGATTATCCTGAGTGTTACGAATCATGATGCATTGTGGATGTATACAGATGAAATCTCACTTGCGCAGATGCACAGAGAGAAAATAAAGAATTCTGTGACAGAGCACAGAAAATCAAGAAGCGTTCAAACAATATTGAAAGGATTCGGGATGGTGCTACTTGTGTTGCTTGTTCTCTCTGTAATCATATACTTTGTAAACCGACTTTTCAAGTTTACCAGCAATTGGATCAGCTTGGGAAAAGACACCGTATTCAAAGGAGTAAAAATAAAAGATTATGAACTCTTCACAGCGGAAAGACAGGTTAACTTTTTGTCGGGATTGAACAATATTCTAAGATGGTTTATCATCATACTTGCAGTTTACATCGCCCTGCCAATCCTGTTTGGAATTTTTCCATGGACAAAAGGAATCGCTGACACATTGCTTGGATATATACTGAATCCCCTGATGCGGGTATTGAGAGCCATTTGGAACTACCTTCCAAACTTGTTTACAATCATTGTTCTGGTATTCCTTTTCAGGTATGTGCTGAAAGGTGTGAAATATTTAAAATCAGAAATTGAAAGCGGCTCCCTGAAAATCACCGGATTTTATCCTGAGTGGTCAAACCCGACGTATCAAATAATCAGGTTACTTATCATTGCCTTCTTCTTCGTGGTAGTGTTTCCGTATCTTCCCGGTTCTGACTCTCCGGTGTTTCAGGGAGTGTCAGTATTTCTGGGATTTCTGTTTACCTTTGGTTCAGCCGGTTCACTATCCAATATTATTGCCGGCCTGGTGCTGACTTACATGCGGGCATTCAAGATCGGTGACCGCGTTCGGATCGGAGATGTAACCGGAGACATCATTGAAAAAACACTCCTGGTCACCCGGGTAAGAACAATCAAGAATGAGGACATCACAATACCGAATTCCAATATCATGAGCAGCCATACTATTAACTACAGTTCTTCCTCGCATGATCACGGACTCATCATTCACACAACTGTGACTATAGGATATGATGTGCCCTGGAAAACCGTTCACGCTCTCCTTGTAGATGCAGCCCTCTCCACGGATTTGGTTCAGAAAAAACCTGCTCCTTTTGTTCTTCAAACCAGTCTTGATGATTTTTATGTGAGCTACCAGATAAACGCTTATACATCCGAACCTAACAAACAGGCAATGATTTATTCCCATTTGCATCAGAACATACAGGATAAATTCAATGAAAGCGGAGTTGAAATCATGTCGCCCCACTACAGGGCAACCCGTGACGGAAATCTCAGCACCATACCTTCTGATTATCTGCCGAAGGATTACATCACACCTTCATTCAGAGTAGAAAACACAAATCAGTCTAAATGAACTCCAGACTGAAAGCAAAATACTACACGATTATCTTCGGCCATGAAACCAAGGCTGGCAGAAGATTTGACGTAATCCTTCTCTGGGTGATCATTGCCAGTATTATTCTGGTAATGCTAGACAGCATTGAATCCATACGACTGAAGTATGGCTCTTTATTATTTTACGCTGAACTTGGATTTACACTGATATTCTCGCTTGAATACATTGCTCGAATATGGGTATCTCCGAGACCGCTCAGATATATTTTCAGTTTTTACGGCATCATCGACTTGTTATCAATCATCCCTACCTATTTCAGTTTATTCTTTCATCCGGCACATTACATGCTTACCCTGCGAACACTCAGGCTACTCAGAGTTTTCAGAATCCTGAAACTTTCCAGATATCTTTCGGAAGCGGAGTATATTGCCGATGCTTTACGCTCGAGCAAGAGAAAAATCCTTGTGTTCATTTTTGCTGTTTTAAACATTGTGATCATTGTAGGCACCATCATGTATATTGTGGAAGGAGACAACAGCGGTTTTAAAAACATCCCTCAAAGCATTTATTGGGCTATTGTTACAATTACAACTGTAGGGTTTGGAGATATTGTTCCGCAAACAGCCATTGGTCAATTTATTTCATCCCTACTCATGATGACAGGCTATGCAATCATTGCCGTACCTACAGGCATTGTAACTGCTGAAATGGCAATCGGTTACAACAATAAAAAAAAATCAAAGCAATGCAATAATTGCAGTGAAGTAAACGAAATTTCCGCAAATTATTGTCAGCATTGCGGAAGTAAATTCTAACCCTATGGAGCAATTGCTGAACGATTTCCTTTTCAATCCGACGATAGGCAAGGTGGTAACGCTTGTTTTGGCAGTTGTTATAATCTGGACAATAATAAAATTACTAAAGTCCAGATGGGCGTCGAATTTAGAGGACAAGGATCACAGGTACAGATTCAGGAAGGTGCTGGATCTGACTGGATATTTCCTCATGATTCTGGCATTCACAATTATCTATTCGAATAAACTTGGCGGACTGACTGTTGCACTTGGAGTTGCAGGTGCCGGTATTGCATTCGCATTACAGGAAGTTATTGCAAGTGTTGCAGGATGGCTAGCCATCATGTTTGCAGGATTTTACAAGACCGGCGACAGAGTGCAGCTTGGCGGAATCAAAGGTGATGTAATTGACATCAGTGTTTTAAGAACAACCATTATGGAAACAGGTCAATGGGTTGACGGAGATCTGTACAACGGAAGAATTGTGCGGATCGCAAACAGTTTTGTTTTTAAAGAGCCGGTATTCAATTATTCGGGCGACTTCCCATTTCTTTGGGATGAAATAAAAATTCCCGTTCAATATGGCAGTAATTATGAGAAGGCAAAAGATATTTTCTCCGCAATCGCTGTGGAAGTTGTGGGGGACTATACCAAAATGTCCAATCAAACCTGGGAAAAACTAGTGAGAAAATATATGATTGAAAATGCCCAGACGGAACCGATGGTAACTTTAATCGCAAACGACAACTGGGTTGAATTTACACTCCGTTACGTGGTTTCCTTTAAGAAAAGAAGAATGACTAAGGACATGCTTTTCACCAAAATACTTAAGGCAGTAGAATCCAGCGGAGGTGAAATAAAATTCGCGTCGGCTACATTCCACCTGGTTGAAGCTCCTGTCTTTGAGGTAAAGATGAAATCATGAAATTTTTGCTGATAAAATTACAGAACAACAAATGAGTATTTCAGAATTTTTAGGCCAGGAACTTTTTTCAATTTCAGACTATGCGCTTACTATTAAAAATATAGTATTTATTCTTGTATTACTTGCAGGTACAAAATTTCTGCTTTTTATTCTTGGCAAGTTCATCATTAAAGGAAGTCCGGAAGAGCGCGCTCGCAGGATCTCACTTTTTCAATTGGTTAAATACGTCTTCTGGGTAATTGCCATTAGCATCGGACTTGAAAGCCTGGGAGTTAAAATTTCGATTATTATTGCCGGATCAGCTGCACTTCTTGTTGGAATCGGACTTGGGCTGCAACAGATTTTTAACGATTTGGTTTCAGGCTTATTTTTACTTTATGAAGGCTCCATTAAAACAAGAGATATCATAGAAGTGGATAATATGGTTGGACGTGTGGTGAAAATAAATCTCCGAACATCTGTCATCTTAACCCGTGACGGAGTAAATGTTATTGTTCCAAATCATAAATTCATTACAGAAAATGTGATCAACTGGAGTCACTATGACTCTAACAAAAGATTTGAAATTACAGTTGGAGTTGCATATAATTCAGATGTAAACAAGGTAATCGAGATTTTATTAGCATGTGCTGGTAAGCATCCTAAAGTACTGAAGGGTAAGGAAGGATTCGAACCTACAGTGCGATTCAACAATTTTGGCGATAGTGCCCTTGAATTTCAGTTGCTTTTCTGGAGTGAAAATATTTTCAGAATCGAAACCACCCGTTCTGATCTGCGAAAAATGATTATAGAGGAATTTCGGAAAAATGATATTTCAATTCCTTTCCCTCAACAGGATGTATACATCAAATCTGTTCCGTCTTAAAAAAACGATCAGAAAATATGAAATCATCAACCCCCGTGTTCTTTAACCACTCTGACCAGCCATTTGAGCATGAGTAAAATTGCGAGCGAGGCTGCTAATGCAACGACGCAGTTCACTAAAAAGAAATCAGATTTGTCTTCATAGGTGTCCCATAAGGAAGCAAGTACTCCGGACATTTTATTTCCGATGGAAGTGCTTAAAAACCATCCACCCATCATCAAGGCAGTAATACGTGGCGGACTGAGTTTTGAAACGAGTGACAGCCCCATCGGACTCAGGCATAGCTCCCCTATTGTAATTACACCATACGAGGCAATAAGCCACCATGCCGAGCTTTTAACAAGTCCGTTTTGACTGACTCCTACCGCTGCAACCATGACCAATGTGGAGAGCGCTGTGATAAAGAGACCCCAGAAGATTTTCGCCGGTGTGCTTGGCTCCCTGTTTCTTTTTCGCAGAAACATGAAAAAACCTATCACCAGCGGAGTCAGAACAATCACAAAAAACGGATTCACCGATTGGTATATTTCAGTTGAAACAAGTTTAACAGTACTGCCTTCAGCAGGCATATTATTCTCATGCATGTTTTGAAAATAAACAGGCTCACGCAGGGTTTTAATCACTGAACCACTTTCATCCCTTAAAATACGGAACTGTTCATCAGTGGCTGGAAATGAATCTTTTTTGTAACTCAGTTCCTCGACCATTCCCAGTTTCTCTGCGACAGGAACAACGGATGCAGGCAGGTTTCTGTCGGTATAATTCTCAGCCCAGGTTGTAAGGGCTGTACCGTTCTGCTTGAATATTGCCCAGAAAACGATAACCACACCAAATATTGACAAAAGCGCTTTAACTGGTTTTTTGTCTTCATCATTCAGTCGATACAACAAGGAAATATAAAACAAGGTCACAGGCAGAGCTCCGAAAATGAATGCATCTGTAGAATCAGAACCAAAGACATTTCCAGGCAGAATCCAACCAATGTAACCGGCAATGAATGCAGGAAGGATTACTACTCCCAGAATACGTGCAAGCGACATATCCTCCTTTGTGGCAGGTTTCTTTATATCTGCATGAGCATAATGACGATTACCGATCCAGAATATAATTACACCCAGGAACATCCCGATTCCGGCCGCCATAAAAGCCCAGCCCCAACCATAATTATTCCTGAGGTATGCTGCGAAGAAATTGCAAATCAAAGCACCGATATTGATACCCATATAAAAAATGTTGTATCCGGCATCTTTCATTGGCTTGTGATCAGGAGTGTTGTACAAAGCTCCAAGCAGAGTTGAGATATTAGGTTTGAAGAATCCATTTCCAATGATGATTAGAAGTAAAGATGAGTAAAACGCTGCCATACCGTCAAGTGCAAGCCCCATGTAACCTAAGCCCATCATGATTCCGCCAATGGTGATTGACAGACGATACCCCAGCAGACGGTCAGCCAGCAGCCCGCCAACAAATGGTGTCAGATATACTAACGCTATGAATGTCCCGAAAATATCCGCAGCTTCTTTTCTGTCAAGGGCCATTCCTCCTTTTACGGAATCCGTCATGTAGAGAAAAAAGATTCCAAGCATCAGATAAAACCCAAACCTTTCCCACATTTCAGAAAAGAACAAGTACTTTAATCCGGAAGGATGAGATTTTTTTTCGGCTTTCATAAGGCTTTAAATGGTTTAGGGTGGCGAAAGGTAAAGAACCGGAATGAACCTGCTAAAAATAGTTTCAGAATTTTATTGGATGATTTTATTAGATTTATGGATAATTTTCACATTCCGTCACATTATTTTATATACTCCAGAAAAATCGACACCCAAATGAATTTCATTCCTGTCATGGAGCTTTCCGATTTAAGAATTAACTCTCACGTTCTTGTGACAGTCGGAAACCGACCTGTGCTGCTAAGTAATTATGAGAATAAAATTTCAGCAATTGGCAATATTTGCCTTCATAAAGCCGGGCCTCTGGACAAAGGCCTGGTGAATAAACGAGAAGGCGGATACTTCGTTCAGTGCCCCTGGCATGGTTGGGAATACAATGTACATAACGGCAAGGCCCCGGAAAGTTTCGGGGATCAACAAGCCGTATATGAAGTGAGAGTTGAAGGAGAAAAAATTCTCATCTCAGAAAAACCGGTGATCCCTGCAAGTGCGGCGAAGCACAAAGACAATCCTCTGGAAGATCTCTCCTCATTGAAATACGAAACCGGTCCGGGTACATTAAATGTGCTTGGAATATCCACAACGAATATGCATCCGGGCATTACACGAATCTCAACTTCGGAGGAAGCCCTGTATCTAGCATTGAATAACTGCAAAGAACAGCATGGTGCGGCGACTAAATTAATCCGACTTCGCGATCTTGAATTCAGGGCATGTGAAGGATATTACAGCATCCATGAGAGAGCATGCACTTGGCCTTGTTCCATTTCAGAAATGGATCCTAAGGATGGAATGAATGAAGTGTACCGTTCACTGGTACTATGGGCAGACATTATTTTTGTAGCCACACCAATCCGTTGGGGAAATCCCTCCTCCCTTTATTTTAAAATGTGCGAGAGGCTGAACTGCGTACAAAACCAGATTACCTTGCATGACCGGATCCTGATTAAAAATAAAGTGGCAGCCTTTTTAATTACAGGCGGACAGGATAATATTCAGCAGGTAGCAGGACAGATGAGTTGTTTTTTCACAGACCTCGGCTTTGCACTGCCTCCATTCAACTTTGTAGGATGGAGCCGCGGTTGGAACGCAGAAGACATGGATCAGAATGTGGAAGAGTTTAAAAAATCAAAATACATCCGGAGATCAGTGAATGAACTCGTCACAAATTCTGTGAGCATGTCAAGACACATGAAACTGGTAGATTACGAGAAGATGGATTCACCCCTTCCGAAGAGAAAAGACATCCGGGACTAGTGCCAGAATCTTCATGGTTCCATCGCAAGGCGCCTGAGATCCTCGAGTACGCTGGAATCTGAAGGACGCTTGGCATTGAACTGAACAATCTCACCTTTCTTGTTCATGATCATGTAACGAGGAATGCTGTTAATCTGAAAATAACGGCATGCTTTGGAATTCCAGTTACCTGGAGAAAGTACATTGACTCCCTGAATGTCAAAATCTTTTATGCCCTTTAACCAGGCCTCCTTGTTTGCATCAATGGATATGTACATGAAAACAATTTGCTTCTTTTCTTTCTCGTTCAATTGCTCATGGAGTTGCTTTGAAAAAGGCATCATCACACGACAAGGACCACACCAACTCGCCCAGAAATCTATATAGACAACCTTGCCTTTGAGTGAAGCAAGCGTCACAGGTTTCCCTTCCGGATCCGTGAGATCGAGATCATCATCACCTGCAGCTGGTTTGGTCCTTGATGAATTTGTTCCGGCAACAAGATCTTGTTTGGGAAGATTGTCGCAATATTCTTTCACAACTGGATAGTACAGATTCGCGGCATCCCTTGCCTTCAATTCATCCATCAGCTTTTTGTTGAGTGGTTGCGAAATCCTACCACACTCATCACTGATATGCTTGGCAAGCCAGTATATCAATACTTCACCCGTATATGTGCTGCGAGCTGATGCAAGCTTTTTTTCCGTGGACACGGATAAGTCGGTGAATTTTTTAAATCCGTTCGCTTTGCTTGTCATATACACATTATAATACTTAACAAAATTTCTGTATGAATCAGTAATCAATGCAGCCTGATTGTTGATTTGAACGGTTGATAATCCTTCAAGCATGGGATCAGGAAGCTTATTCACGGTAAGTACGCTTGTATTGCTATTAGCGTTCACAACAGGATATGCAAACAAGGATGCCCAGTAATGATAATTAATCTGATTCTCCATGAACTTTTTAAAATCATCCCTGAATGAAATTTCTGAAGACTTTGACTTTAAAAAATCGAGATGTGCTTTTCGCTTATTGAATGCTTCAATTTCAAATCCATCCACTCCCATGGATAACATTTTTTTCTGATTTAAACTGTCATCGAAATCTGCTCCAAACTTTCCGAAAAATGTCTGAAGAAATTCATTTTCATGGGCGGCCTCTCCGGAGAGTGAAATAGCAGGTGAACCTGTATGACTGATGTTGATATTGATTTTATCACCCGGTTGTAAATAAATGGGTATTCTGATCTGTGAAGAGGCCAGTTCTACTATTCTGTTCCTGTCTAATACGGTGCTGAACTGAAAACTCTGACCGCTGATTCTGGTAATCTGTTGCTCTGCCTTAAGACGAAGTCCACTCTTGTCTGTTAACAAGTACATATCCTGGTATGCAGCTCCTTCCACAGTACCTGTAATCTGTGAGACGGTTTGCGCGAAAGTGAGCGGACCCATCATAGCCAGCAGGAGAATCAGGATGTATTTTCTCATCGTCATAAAATTGTTGATTGATACAAATATAAGATAACTGTTTCCTTATTCAGGAATGAATATAAGATTATTCCGCGAAGCCTTCAGAACATCGATGCGGCCCATAAACTCTTCACGATATGTACCTTTTACATACAATTCAAACTGGTCATCATAATGCGGGCTCATGAAATTCCCAGATTGTCCGCTTGGAATGATGGCAAAACCAGATTCAGGATTTGCAAAATCTACAATTCTGCGCATTGCTGCTCCAAGATTTACCTTCAATTGGATTCGGTCATCAAACGTTTCAAAGCCTTGATTATTGAGTGTTTCATCACCACCATCAATTTCTGAAGGTCCGACATTGAAAAGGAGATTAAAAGGCTTGTTCCTCCCGATTGGATGTTCTATTTCCAGTCGGTGCATTCTACTCCACTTCCATTGCCTGATATCATTTCCCAGATGAATCGTCATATCTTCAACAGTCCTTTGAAATGAGCTCATCAATACTTCGGATAAAGTTTCCTTTTTCTCCTTCGTGCCAATATCATCCCACCAGGGTGAACTCTTCTTTGTTATTATTTTTTCCATGCAATCTTTCTTCACATGAGTTTTTAAGAATGCGTGAAAGTCTTTCTCTCCCATTTCATCAACAAGTGCCAGATGTAGCAGGTTATGATGCCATCTGTTAAAAAATCCCGCAGACAAATTATCCAGATCATGACTTCCGTCCCAGCGAATCAATTCGCGCAAAATCACTCTTTCTCTTGCATTAATATGAAATGTATTTGTGTCAATCTCCATGCACATCTTCCGGCATAATTCTGCTAACTTAGTATTTCGTATATCCCGTTGAACTGACTTAAGAGTATTGACATCAAATTTTTCGACAGAATTTACCAAATCCAGAAGTCTGTGAGTTCTGTCTTCCGGAAGAAAATACCCCGGAAGATTTTTATTATTGGTGTGATCTGGCTGCTGGTTACAGGAAAACACAAATCCAGATTCAGGGTTCACTGACTTAGGGTTTTGTGAAAAATCATTATACCCTGTCCAATCATTACTGCCTGAATTACCGTCAAGAACCAAATTGGGATCAACATGTTCCGGCCTTTGAACAATTTTCCCTGCTGCCCACCATGCAATATTATTTTCCAAATCACCATACAGCACATTCAATCCCGGCGCATTGATGCGCGAAACATGTTGTTCAAATTCCCCGAGAGAACGTGAATGCGCGAGACCATAAGTTACATCAAGAAGATTGTTCTTTTCATTAAGGAATGCCCAGCAAACACTGACCACATTATTTTTGTCTTCAATAAAATCAGACATGACATCCGAACAAACCGGTCCGTACGAGCCAACTCTAAATCGAAATTTTACATCCAGAGAATCTTTCACTTTGATAATCTCATCTCGCAACTCGAGATTCACCCATTCTCCTTTATATTTTACCTGATTGGGATTTTCCCTATTTACCTGCTGCCTGTAAAAGTCAAGGTCATCGTTTTCAAAAATTGTAAGACCCCAGGCGTGACGCTCTGTTCTTCCCAGAGGAGCAAATGGAAAACCGGCAAGGAAGTTACCGTAGAATCGAAAACCTGGACAGTCAAGATGTGCTTCATGCCATACTGCAGGCTGCTGATGTCCTATATGAGTGTCGTTAGAAAATAAAGTTTTACGGGATGCAGACCTCGTTGAAGAAATTACCAATGCATTGCTACCTGTCCAGGGCTGGATGGGAAGGATGAAATCTGAAAATGAATTACCGGTTTCTGAAATTGACTTAGGATAAGAATTGCTTATCGAGTCTGAGTTAGTGAGCATTCTCCCTGTCAAATCCTGATAATATTCTTTCCCTGCTTTGTTCAGTATCCTTTCAAGCAAAGGATCTGTGCGAAATGCCATCTGAAAATTGAAGGAGATGTAACTTACGATCAGATACAGATCTCTGACCTTGTATTCTTCCGGATTAATTCCTATTAGTTTGAATTCAATTGGCCTTGACTCAGTTTTTATATACTGATTGATCCCCTCCAGGTAAGCCAGAGCAAGCTTGTGCGAAGGCAGATTTTGATCTGAGTAAAATTCTTTTTCTGATGCAATGGCATGACTGGTGAAATCCAGCATTCTGAAGAACTTGTCTATTTCTAAAGTAGAAGCTCCGAATAATTCAGAGAGTCGTCCTGAACTTACACGTCGTATCATTTCCATTTGGAACAGGCGTTCCATTGCGTGAATGTATCCAAGCGTTCGGAATACATCCTCTTCGCTTTCTCCATAAATATGAGGAATACCGTAAGTATCGAAGTGAACTTCAGTCTTTGAACTGAGTCCTTTAAGTTTCACTTCACCGGAATAACGAGGCTTGTGTTGTTGCAGATAGGTGTAAATAACAAGTCCAAGCAGAACAAGCAGTGAGACTGCTGTAATCAGGATATATTTAATCCATTTCATTGTGAACCGGAGGAATAGCCAAAGTTGCGAAGTTTGTTTTCTTTCTTCCTCCAGTCTTTTTCCACTCTCACAAATGTTTCAAGGAAGACTTTTTTCCCGAGAAAGCTTTCTATGTCTTTGCGTGCTTCCGTACCGACTTTTTTTATTGACTCCCCTTTTCTTCCTATGATGATAGCTTTTTGTGAATCCCTTTCCACCGAGATGACAGCGTTGATGCGCACCAGTTTCCCTTCATCTTTGAATGCCTCAATGCTCACTTCCGTAGAATATGGAATTTCCTCCTGGTAATTCAGAAAAATCTTCTCGCGTATAATTTCAGAAACGAAGAATCTTTCTGTTGCGTCACTCAGGTGTTCCTTGGAAAAGTAGGGAGGAGATTCAGGAATTAACTCAACAATGGAATCGAGAATTATCTGCAAATTGAATTTCTCTTTTGCAGAGACAGGTATAACTGCATGAGGCGAAAGGTGCTTCTTCCAACCATGCAACAATTTATTCACTTCATTTTCGGTTGAAAGATCTATTTTATTGATGATGACAATCAGAGGTGTGGAGATTCCTTTCATTTTTTCACGAAAGGATTCATCCATGTAAGTTTCGGTCAAATCCGTGATCAGCAGAACCACATCAGCATCATCGAGAGAAGCTTTTACGAAATCCATCATTTTCTGGTGCAGAAGATAATGCGGTTCAAGTATTCCCGGAGTATCAGAAAAAACCAGTTGAAGGTTTTCTGTATTCAAAATGCCTTTAATTCTGTGTCTTGTGGTCTGGGCTTTGGGGGTAACAATTGATAATGAAGCACCTGTAATGGCATTCATGAGAGTAGATTTGCCTACATTCGGCTTTCCGATAATGCTTATAAATCCCGATTTATGTCCCATTTTTTTAAAAAAAGATTAGTTTAGTAAAAAAACGAATTATATCTTTGCAGTCCAAAATCGGACAGGAATATTTGCACCGATAATTAAAAAAATCACGCTCAAAGGAGCGTCAAAATATAGTGCAGGGTGGAGTCCCGAAAGTTATCGGGAGTAGCTCGTTGAGATATTTAAAATACAGTGCGGGGTGGAGCAGTTGGTAGCTCGTTGGGCTCATAACCCAAAGGTCACAGGTTCGAGTCCTGTCCCCGCTACCTAAGTCAAATGCACAAAGCGAGTGAACAGTGAATAACTGTTCACTCGCTTTATTTTTACCGGGCCAATGTGCGGGTTGCGTCGTCGGCTACGAAGCCCCCCGTCGGCCAGAAAGGACCTTGTGGGAGACCCGTACCGACCCTTCCCTAAGGTCATATAGCAGGGATCCTGTAAATGTCCGTACCGACCCTGCATCAGGGTCATCCTGCAGGGAACTTGTGTGTGGAAAGAACTCTAGGAATCGTGATGTAATCAACTTGCAGGAGGAATGAAGCTTGCCCTGTACCATTTTGCACACAAGTTCCCTGCTGGATGACGGCTTTGTAGCAAAGGGCAGTACGGGTCTCTCACAGGATCCCTGCGGGATGAATTTGAGGCAGGCCCTTCAATCAATGAATAAAAAATTGCCAAGAATGTAATATCTTTCGAAGACGATAATAAAATCTAGTCAATCCCCAAAATCCAATTAATCCAATAAATCCAATAAATCCCAGTTCAGACAACTTCCCAGTAATCCCACTCATCCAATAAATCCCAGTTCAGACTACATCCCAGTTCAGACAATTTTCCTCATGCTGAAGCACATCTTGTTGATTTTAATTTCATTCGTCTTCCTTGAAACCTTAGCTCAAAAAGAAGACCGCATCTGGATCTTCGGTGATCATGGTGGAATTGATTTCAACGATACAGGCAATGTTTTTTCATTTTATTCACCACTTCAGGGAACACTTGTAAAAGGAACAGTTGCTTCCATCAGCGACAAGTATGGGAATTTGCTCTTTTATGCTGCAGCTGACCGGTTTGGTTATTTTTGTGTAAAGGTATTTAACCAGACAGGTGCCGTAATGCAAAACGGAGATTCCCTGGAGGGCCATCCGGCTCAGACTCAGGGTCTGCTTATCCTGCCATTCCCAGATGACAGCCTGCGTTACTATGTTTTCTCCAAGGAGCAATATAATTCACAAAGCAATTTATATTATTCATTGGTCGATATGAGTTTGGATGGAGGATTGGGTGGTGTGGTACAAAAGAATATACGCCTGACCACCGATAGTACTAATGATCGAACAACTGCGGTAAAGCATGCAAACGGGCGTGACTGGTGGCTGATACAACAGCGCTGGGATCAGGATGAGTATCTGGTTTACCTCATCAGCCCTTCGGGTATTCAAGGGCCAATGAGGCAGGCCACCGGAAACTCCAAACCAAAGGATATGTTTTATTGTACTTCTCGCTTTTCCCGTAGCGGAAATATGATGGTATCAGTAAGCCCAAGTGGCAACATTGATTTACTTGATTTCGACCGTTGCAGCGGCATGTTTTCAAACTACCGCAGGATCGGAGAAAATGTCTTTAGTCCTGAGAATTCTTATTGCGGTTGCGAGTTTTCACCGGACGAACAAGTCTTGTATGTTGCTAATTCTTATCCTT
Organism: Bacteroidota bacterium; assembly: GCA_003389385.1. Taxonomy (GTDB): domain Bacteria; phylum Bacteroidota; class Bacteroidia; order AKYH767-A; family 2013-40CM-41-45; genus QQVM01. Next base: position 88,095 of record QQVM01000011.1, on the reverse strand, counting down.
ATCCGGCCAAATTCGTATACCAGTATGATTTAAATGCTCCGGATATCAAGGCCAGCAAACAAACCATCATGATGTATCCGGATACGGGGATATTGCAGAATGTGCAGATGGCATCCCTTCAGCTGGGAGCAGACGATAAGCTTTATGTCAGCAAAGGCAATGGCAGTGGTCCTAATTCCAATACAGTGTATACTCAGAACATCGATGTGATCTTAAACCCAAATGTGCTGGGCCCGGGTTGTGATTACAGTACCAATCACATGTACTTAAACGGAGGAAGAACCACATATAGTCTTCCTAACATGGTTAACTATGCACTCGGGCCAATTGCAGGCAGTATTTGCGACACGCTAAGTACAGGTCTTCAGGAAATAAAAAGCAGAATAAGTCCATTCAGCATCACACCCAATCCGGTAAAGGAATGGATTAATATTTATCACAAGGAAGATTTCACGGGTGCAAAGGAATATCTGGCACAGATCATTAACAGTCAGGGCCAGGTGGTATTTGAAAAAACCATGTCACCGAATGAGCATTCCATTTCTTCTTCCTTTTTAAGCGAAGGAGTTTACATTTTAAAACTGAAGACCAAGAAAGGACAGTTCATGGAGCGGTTTGTGAAGATGTGACGAAGCGTGAGGGAAGGAGCCAGGCACTGCCCCTGCCGCAGGGAACTTGTGTGTAGCCGCAGTGTCCCTGTCTACAGAGCCGTCATCCTGTAAGGACCTTGTGTGAGAAAAGGTACAGTGTAGGTTTCGTTCTTCCTGCAAGTTGATTGCATCACGGTTTTTCGAAAGCATTTACCCACAAGTTCCCTTCTGGATGACCCTGATGCAATGCAGGTACGGAAACTCACAGGATCCCTGCGGGATGAACTTGAGGCAGGGCCGTTACGGAAATCAACATGACCCTTGCGGGATGCATCAAATTGATTTCATGAAGGCTCTGTTACAGGAATCTCTGAAAGTATCAAACATCAACCGAATTAATATCAATTCGAATTTTGTTTAATTTTATTGTGAGCACATTTTTTAATGTCGTGACCAGCAAACCTATGTTGTACAAATCGTATTTATCACATGTACTTTGGTTAATTGTCTTCAGCATCGCCATGGGTTTTCTCGAAGCGGCAGTAGTGATTTATCTGAGGGAATTATATTATCCGAATGGCTTTAGTTTTCCATTGGTTATAATTGAAGGGAGAATTGCATCAGTAGAAATATTGAGAGAAGCTGCTACTATCATCATGTTGATTGGAATTGCCGCGCTCACTGCGCAATCATTTTCCCAGCGCTTTGCCCGATTTATATTTTGCTTCGCAGTTTGGGATATCTTTTACTATGTTTTTCTTAAAATCTTCCTAAACTGGCCTGAATCATTTCTGACTTGGGATCTTTTGTTTCTGATTCCATTGCCATGGACAAGTCCGGTGATTGTGCCTCTGATGGCTTCACTTACCATGATTGTTTTTGCGCTCATCATTCTGAAAAAAGAAAGCTCAGGATGGCCAACCGCAATCTACCGAAAGGAATGGACCTTATTGGTTTCCGGCAGTATGGTCGTCATCATTTCATTTACAAATGATTTCATTTTGCAATCTGAAAATACGACCAACAATATTTTTCTGGCTTTGTTTGATCAGAAATCTTTGCTGAACAATTTGGAAACTTACGTCCCTCAATCATACGATTGGTGGATTTTTCTTACCGGTCAAGCCATTATTCTGTTGGGTATTGCCAGGTATGCCCTAAGAAAAACCTGAACAGCCTGTCAGATACCTCATAAAGACGGTTCGCTTCCCTCGAAAATTATCAGCATCTTTGCAGGAATTCGGCAATAAAAGCCAGAAATTTCAACAAAAACAAAGTGTCAAGCATCATTGCCATAGTAGGAAGACCCAATGTGGGCAAATCCACCCTTTTTAACCGCCTTACGGAATCAAGGAAAGCCATCGTGGATGAACAGGCCGGAGTTACCCGCGACCGTCATTATGGTCATGCAGAATGGTCTGGAAAAAGATTCTCGGTGATTGATACCGGCGGTTATGTGAAAGGATCAGACGACATCTTTGAAGAAGAAATACGCAAGCAGGTTGATATTGCCATCGAGGAAGCAGATATTGTTCTCTTTGTAGTGGATGTGGAAACCGGCGTGACTGATCTGGATGATTCAGTCGCTTCCATTCTGAGAAAATGCGGAAAGAAAGTTTTTCTTGTTGCCAATAAAGTAGACAATCCGCAACGCATCAATGAGGCCGCAGAATTCTATAGTTTTGGTCTTGGTGAGCCGTTTTGCATCTCTTCGATCAGCGGAAGCGGTACCGGCGAACTGCTGGATGCTTTGGTGGAAGCACTGCCTAAGGAATTCGTTGATGAAACTGAAGGACTGCCAAGATTCGCGGTAGTAGGCCAGCCTAATGTCGGCAAGTCATCATTACTGAATATGCTAACCGGTGTGGAACGCAGTATTGTTACTCCCATGGCAGGAACGACCCGTGATACAATTCACCAGCGTTACACAAAATTTGGACATGACTTTCTTCTGGTTGATACGGCTGGACTCAGGCGCAAGGCCAAGGTAAAGGAAGATCTTGAATTTTATTCCGTGCTGCGTTCAGTGCGTGCGATTGAAGATGCGGATGTATGCATCCTCATGATCGATGCTGAAAAAGGACTCAGTGCGCAGGACCTGGCTATCTTTCATCTCATTGATAAAAACAGAAAAGGTGTTGTACTTGTGATCAACAAATGGGATTTGGTCGAGAAGGATCACAAGAGCATGGACAAATACATAGACGAAATAAAAAGTAAGCTTGCGCCATTTACAGACATCCCGATTGTGTTTACATCAGTTCTTACCAAGCAAAGAGTATTCAAGGTGTTGGAAGAAGCCGTCAGAGTATATGAAAACAGAAAGCGCAGAATTAAAACATCTGAGTTAAATGATTTTCTGCTGCCATTGATGGAAAACAATCCTCCTCCGGCAATCAAGGGTAAGTACATCAAGGTAAAATACGTGACGCAACTCCCCACAGAAACTCCGCAGTTTGCTTTTTTCTGCAACCTGCCTCAGTACATCAATGATTCATACAGGAGATTTCTTGAGAATAAATTGAGAGAAAGATACGACTTCAGCGGTGTTCCTGTCAGCTTATTCTTCCGGGCAAAATCAAAATAATTTTATTTGATCACTCATGTGATTCATACCGGTCTCATCGTACAACGGATAGTACGTAGGTCTCCGGAACCTAAGATCCAGGTTCGATTCCTGGTGAGACCGCAAAAAAAAAGAGCTTCCGGACAGGAGCTCTTTAGGTATTATGTAAGCTTTCCATCAATTCATATTGATACGCATTTCCATTTCTCGCGTCACACGGATATCTCGCAAAGTCAGAATCAGTGCCGGCTTCCCGTTGTAAATGATTCTTCCCGAATGAATCTCAACAGGAATTTCCTCTCCGTAATTCGACCAGGTATAACTGATTAGAGATGGGATATTTCCTACCCACATTTGATCGAATTGTTTTTTCACTGTGCTCTTTTTGGAATCCGGCGTCAGATCCAGAATGTTCTTGCCAATTAAGCGGTTCTTACTCACACCCTGAATTTCACATGCCTTGCGGTTTGCATTCAAAATATTGCCTTGTTCATCTTCAATGAATATGGCATCAGGTGAATGTTCAAAAATGGTCAGGAAGCCTTGTTCGGCATCTTTGAGTCTTTCTTCAGTCTTCTTAAGAGCGCTGATATTGAAGCCGAATCCGCCGATAAAGGTTTTGCCGTTTGATCGCTCAATCGGAAATTTACTGATGATCCATTCGGATACGCTTCCATCACTGCCAACAATCTGTTCGAGATATTCTGTTTTCTTGCCACTGCTATTACTGAGCTGGTCTGAATCCAGAATATTACTTCTCATTTCGGGAAATAATTCCATCGGAGTTTTACCAAGTATTTCAGACTCCGGTTTTCCGGCAGCTTCAATGAAAACTTTGTTTACAAAAACATATTTTCCTTGTTCATCTCTCACCCAGGTGGCGGCTGGAAGATGATTCATGAATGACCGGAATTGCATATCACTTTCTTCCACTCTCAGTTCCATGATTTTTCTCTCCGAAACATCACGGATTTGCAACAAGACACCACTTACCTGAGGTATGTTGAGCATATTCAGCATAATGCATTCCATCCAGCGATAAGAGTCATGTGCTGTCCTGATTTGAAGATCCATTACCACTCTGTTTCCGGGATAGGATACAAGTTCAATAAACTTCGATACAGCGAAATCAATTTCATCCGGATGAATCAAGTCAGGGTAAGACTTATTCAGTACTTCATTGGAAGTAAATCCCAACTGTTCAGAAATGCTGTTGCTTGCATATGTGAATTTTCCATCAGCCTGCAGGATCATAAAAACATCTGTAACTCTGTCTATGCATTTATTAAATACTTCAACCTTCTTCATCATTATCCTTATTTAACCTGTTCAACACAAAAAAAGAAATAACTCGATAAGTTTACTGTTAAATTATGTGAATTTATCAGCAAAATAGGGCTAAATTCAACCAAAGTACAAGACAATCGTGGAATAGAATCCTCACATCATGTATGTATGAAAAAAAAGTCCGGGTGAATATTGCCCGGACTTTTAAATTTACTTCTTTGATTATCAGAATTCCCATAGATCGTGTTCAAAATTGGTAATCTCTTCCTTGATTCTTTCGGATTCATACAACTGGGCTATGCCCTGTCTGTAATCTTCAATCCGGCGGTCGTATACGTTAGCCTCTTTGAAGATATAGCTGCTGAACATTCTTTTCTGGAAGATATCATCAAATGATCTACGTTCGGCATCATTCTCTCTGTTAAAGGCTTCTGCATTGGCGAGAAGTTTTCTTGCTTCAGGGTAGTATATCCAGAATAAAGGGGTTTTAATATTACCTTCACGGACATTACCAAACTCATCCACAGCGAAAATCATGGGGGCAAAACCAATGATTCGTACATCCATGACAGACCTTTGCTTATCAAAAAACCAGTCTTCCTTCACCCTGTAACTAATAACCTTGTCAGGATCGAATTCACGGGCTACAATAGTGTCATACTCATCGTATGGAGGATCGGGACGTTGCATTCTGACCGTATCTGATTTGGCACCACCGCGAGCTTCAATCTCCTTCATTGTGATCGGGCTTGTGAACTCATCATCTGTTGCGTTGTAGGCTGTCAGCGACCCTTCCTTGATGGCATCAAGGCAAAGATCGATGAGACTTTTTCTGTCGCTTGTGGCTTTTGACAGAGGATATTTGAGCGGCAGATTAATTTTTTCGTTTAGGTCAATTACCCTCCAAATCCTTTTGGACCACATTACATCTGCTTCCCTCAGATAAGGGTAAGGTATGACACGGCGTGTAACTGTATGTTCCTTTACATAAACTCCATCAAGGACATTCTGTGCAAACAGGGATGTACCAGAGAAGAGCGCGATAAAGAACAGCAAAATTCTGACTTTCATGACAAAATCAATTTAGGTTTATTGTATCTGGAAAGCCATCGGTGAAAGGTTACGAGTCGACTGATCCGCTCCTGTCGCCATTTTGGCTTTGATATATTCGAAGAACACTTTATCACCAGCTCTGGCTTTGCTCAATGCATCACGCATTGCCTGAGAGAGCTGGTTACCCTGAGTTTCAAATTCTTGCAGGTCTTTGCCTTTTCCGGTGATAGTCATTTTGAAAGAAATGATCTTGAAGAACAATTCAAAGTCAAAATTTTCCAGTTCAGGAATGAGCGTTCCGGCCATCAGAAGATTCTTGTTAATCGGACCGCCCTTGTTATTGGCAATTTTAGCTACTGGATCCGGTACACGCTTAACGCGGTATTCAAAAGATCCCATTGGCATCACTTTACCACCAATTTCTGCAGCGACCTTAATAGTAGCCTTACCAGTAGTAGACACAGTGGCGATGTAATGGCCTCCGCCAGCTCCTGGGTTTGGTTTCAATGAACCACCCGAACCTTCAATGGAAGCTTTCACTTTATCATTAGAAACTCCGGGTACTGATATAGACATTGGATTGTCCACACCAATGTAGAGTACATTCATTTTATCAGCAGAAACAACAGAATTTGGTTTCTGGGCTATATAAGAAGACTGGAATGGAAAGTGGTCGTAAGTGCCATCCGGTTTTTTCACACGAATTACGCCGCCCCATTTCTTTTCACCTTCAGAGCCCGGCCTGTCTGTATACTTAGCATAACCACCTTCGACCGGAAGAGGTTTGTCGCTGCCGCCTTTCATTTCATTCTTCACTGAATCATATGTGGCACCTATGAATACTTCCGGAGCCATAGTAGATGAAGTGGCAGACAGGAAGACATCAGCCTGAAAATCCGAACCAATGGTCACAACAGTTGAATTAGCAATGACCTTCGCATTGAGTTTATCCAGTTTGATGATATTCTTATCTACTGAAGTTAAGAGCTCATCAATCACCTGAGACTCTGCAGTGCGTACATCATTTTGAAATTTGGTGAGCAAGGTCACAGATGCGACTACCGGGTTGTGATAGAAACTTATCATTTCCCAGGTTCTCTTTTTATCATCACCAACTTTCACAGGATCTTCTGTTTTTAGCAATTCAGAAATTGTTTTTTCAAAGTTAGCCTTGCTTGACTCAGGTAAGTTTGCCAATACGACCTTTTTATACGCTTCAAGTCGCTTCTTCAACTCCGTCGCCTTCGCTCCGCGTCCGTCCTGACCATCTCCGCAAAGGATGTAAGTTGGGACATCATAATTATCCTTAGCCTCCATGTCAGCCAGAGCCGGGGTAGGTTCTCCATCCTTGATATTGTCAACTTTCCTTATCAATTCGGTCTTCAAGTCTTCAATAAATTTTGCGACATCATCAGCTTCTTTTCTCACTTTGTTCGCACGTTCATTTACATCCTTATACTTTACTGCATCCACAGACATAGCCTGTTCGAAAGCTGCATAAGTATTTTGATTCTTCTTTATTACATTATTCTTTGATAATGTGACACTCTCATTTATAGTGACGAAAGCATTAATAACTTCTTTCGTTACGTTAAGAGCCAACAGCGCCGTCAACACCAGGTACATCATGTTGATCATCTTCTGCCTGGGTGTCAGTTTTCCACCTGCCATAGCTTAGTTGTGTTTTCTTTAAGTTTTGGTTAGAATTTGGGTCGAATTATCATTAGCTCAAGCGCGGGGTCAAGCGCGAACTGTCATTGCGGACAACATATTTCCGTAAACGGTATTGAGCTGAGAGAGGTTTTTAGCGAGCATACCCACTTCATCTCTGTACTTCTTGGTATCGTCAAGAGAAGAGTTGAGATTAGCCATGAGTTCGTTAATACCTTCATAGAACTTACTTGTCTGTTTCAGGTTTTCATTGCTATCCTGGAGTTGCAGTTCATATACTGCATTCAGGGCAGCCAGATTCTTACCTGCACTGACAACCTGATCTTTGTAAACGCGCACGTCTTCGGAAGTTGCGGATAACTGCTCGACTGCCTGTGCAGCGCGTATATATGAATTTGACATTTCACCGATAGACTGCGCAGCCTTAGTAACATTTTGCACATAGGCTTCTGTAGCTACAGAAGCAGTACTCATGTTAGCCATATTAGCCGTGTTTTCACTCAATGCTCTCAATCCGGTTCCGAGACTTTCAATCAGTTCCGGTCCTATTTTGGCATCAGCCATCAAGCGATCAAGCTGCTGAGCAACCGGGTCAGTTTTCTTTTTCTTTTCTTTTCTCGAGTGAGGCTCATCATCGCTCATTCCGGCAAGTTCAGGATACACGAGAGACCAATCCACTTCTTCATGTGGAGGTTCAAATGCAGAGAAGAAGAAAATTATTGCTTCAGTGGTGAGACCGATGAAAAGCATGATTCCTGCACCGGGATAGTGCTGGATTTTAAACAAGGCTCCAAGAATTACCACCGCTGCTCCCCATCCATACAGCTTGGCCATGAATTTTTTAAATTTTTTGCCTTGTGTGATTTCCGAAATTCCCATAGTTTGATTTGTTAGTTTTCTGGTTATACGAATTTATGAATTGTTGCAATAAAAATTTTTCCGCAAGATTAATGCAGTTCAGCGTTCCATTCTAGTAATAATAAAATAATCCCCTTGATTTTATTAAGACTAGTAATCTGCTTTGTCTCGGCCCAAAAAGCTCATGACGCAACGGAATCCAATGTAACACTTTGAAGTATCCTGATATTCATAAGTGCGGGCTCCAGTCTGCAGGTAATAACCCACATCCTTCCATGATCCGCCGCGAATCACTTTTCTCTTCAGTGATGCTGGATCAGAATCTTTCGCTTCATATGTATAATCAGTGCTTATATCATGTGTAAAACTGTATGCTGATTCATCGAAGGCATTGCTGGTCCACTCAGACACGTTTCCTGCCATGCAATACAAGCCATAATCGTTCGGCCAGTATGAGGTTGCTTTCACAGTGTAAACTCCGCCATCATCCATATAGTTACCACGCATCGGCTTAAAGTTGCCGAGGAAGCAACCACGGCTGTTACGAATATATGGACCTCCCCAAGGATATGGAGACAAGTCTAGTCCGCCTCTGGCAGCATATTCCCACTCAGATTCCGATGGAAGTCTGAAATCCTGCACAAACGCGTTTCCGTTTTCCTGAAGATAGCTGTTCAGCAACTGGGTTCTCCAAATACAGAAAGCTCTTGCCTGCTTCCAGCTAACGCCAACTACTGGATAATCATCGTATGCCGGATGCCAGAAATACATTTGGGTCAGAGGATCATGATATGAATAAGTATAGTCATGAATCCAGGCAAGGGTGTCAGGATATACGTTCAGCACGTCCTTTTTAATAAACACTGACCTGTCTGTTCTTCCCTGCTCACGGTTTTCACGCTGGGCTGCAGCCTGAAGATCAATCCAATAATATTCAAACATCAACTTACGGGTATCAATCTCCTTTCTGCGGTAGAACCTTTCCGTTTCTGGAAGGAATAGTTCAGCAAGAATCTCTTCGTTCTCTTCATCATTCCACTTGATTTTTGCTCTCCAGTTAATTCTTTCTCCGTATTCCCCTTCTTCAATCAGGTGATCTCCGCCGATGAGACGATGAGCGAGTGAATCCCTTACCCAATAAACAAACTGACGGTACTCGTTATTTGTAATTTCCGTGTTGTCCATGTAGAAAGCAGGAATTGTAACTGTCTTACTCTGTGATGTAACAGCGTAAGGAACATCCTGGTCGCTTGGACCCATGTTGAAAGCGCCGGCTGGAATGTACACCATTCCATAAGGATCAGCCTGATACCATTTCTCACGGTTCAGTACTCCGGTTAGTTCACCTTTGCTTCCACCCCCGCAACCGTAGATGCCGGAAAGGACAATGAAATACAGTAAACCATATTTCAAATTGCCGATATTCTTAAAGTTCATTTTTATCTGATCTTGAATGGTTTGGTATTAACGCTTGGTATTATTTATTATTTTACAATCTTCTAATGATCAAATCCGTTAGGAGTGACTGAGTTTAACGAGGCACTAAAGTCCGGGTTTCATCAAATCTAAGCAATCATGTTGTTAAATGAAGATGAATGTCACAGAAACCTTACGTTCCTGTGGAACTGTCTTTTTACCGCAATTGAAGGTGAGAAGCAGTATCCAAGCATGATTTCGTGGGTACCGCTGCTATATGTTTTAATTTCAGATGTTGTTATATCATATGAATATCCCAGTTTCAGGTTAGGGATGATTTCAAGTCCGGCCATCAGGACAAATGCATCCTGGAGCCTGTATGAAGCTCCGACCCAATATTTATTGTTAATCCAAAGATTTGTGTTCAGGTCCAGCTGAGTTGAAACTGCATCGCTTTTCACATGCACGGAAGGCTTGAGAGTTAGAGCAGAGCTAAGCTCAGCGTTGTAGCCAGCCAATAAATAATAATGTCTGGCAAGTGTGGAGCTGATGTTATCATATTTAATGTCGCCTTCTGTTAAGTGCAGGGCAGAAACTCCGAAATAAAGCTGATCAGTATTATAATATGCACCAAAGCCGAGGTCCAAAGTACCACCGCTGACAGATCCGGTCGGAATGTTATTATCACCCTGATCGTTAAAAACAAACTTGGAACCATTGAGTGACTTTTGATGATATCCAAAATCTACTCCCAAGCCCATTCGGCCTTCTCCAAGTTCAAATCCGAAAGCATAAGCTCCGCGGATATTCAGATTCTTTTCAGCTCCCAACTGATCAGCCGCATAAACTGACAATCCAACTGCACCATGAAGAACAGGTACAGGCATGTCTGCGGTAAACAACATGGTCTTCGGCTCACCGCCGAAACCAGTCCATTGATTTCTGTAAAGAAGAGTTGCACAGATACCTTCGCTGGATCCGGCATAACCGGGATTCACAGACATCTTGGTAAACATATTGTGACTGACTTGCGGATCCTGCTGGGCAAGGGCCTGATTGCCGCAAATGACAAAGGCAACAGAGAAGGTTGCCAAAAGAAGTTTACGCATCTTTATTTTTTGAGTTTTTAAGGTTTTTTGTTTCCCTTTTTACCCTTAAGAGCGGGTAAAGTAATGAAAAATTAAATCTAAAAACAAAATTTTTTTGAGCTGAAAATTGTGCATAACCTATCAAATTTTGACTAGAATTTCAACAGGCTTTTACTCGGATTTCAAGTAAAATGTTTCTAATTATTGAATGTCTCAGTTAAGTTTTTGAAATGCCTGCCACCAACGCTCCGGCATGTCGTCATTACAGGCAACTTCATAGTCTTTGTATGAACATGGAATCATGTGGTGACGCTGATATCTTGACTTATTATTAGGGTATGGGACCTCCATCCACCAGCGTTCGCTTCTGGAACTCTTGTAGAAAACGATTTCCTGCCCGTCTTTCTTAAGTGTTACATGATACTTGATGAATCCTGCCTTACTTTTCAGAGGCACATCACTCTTTCGATTATAATAACCGTCAATCAAATACCACAGCATTTGTGCGGCAAGGTGTGAGGTTTGGTCGTGGTTATCGAACAGCGGATTCAGTTCATACAATCCGAATGAACTCAATTTGTCGCTCATGCCGGCATAGCGTACAATCTGGCAGGCTTCTTCTCCATAAAATCCATTTGGGGAAGGGTTTCCTGTTCCTGGCGCATCACTTTGCCTGATGCTTGATATATCAAAACTTAAAATGTCAGCATTTCGGACTATAGGCTCAGCCTCCTCCATGTTTCTTTGAACCTGTCCGAGCCTGTAGCTGTCAAAATAAAGTTTTTCCATCAACTCAACCTGCTCCGTTCCCACAAAATAAGTCTGATAACCTACATTGCTGTAATTGAACAGGAAATTTGGTTCATGCAACACGATCTTTCCGAGATAGGAGTTGGAGTTTAGGGGCACATCCGTCGTGCCCAGGTCGAACTTGTTGTCTACAGCAACGATATTTACAGTTTCTTCCAGCTTTTGATATGCCAGGTATTGTGCAAAAGTGAGATCCTGGCTGCCTCCAAGAACAATTACAAACACACCTGACTTAAGAAGCTCGATCATGATGGTGCTAAGAGCAACATAAGTATCCTGGACAGTAGCTCCGGGAATTATATTTCCAAGGTCAACAATTTTGTATGGATGGCCTGAGGCACGCAGTTCGTAAAGCTTCTCACGTATGCGATCAGGCGCACTTTCGCATCCGTCGTTACGAACAGATCCGCGGTCCTCTTCCACTCCGACAATTGCAATATTACAATTGCTGAAGTCCGGGAACTCTTCCGGCTTTAGAAAACGATTGATTTTATATCCCAGTAGATTTTTCTGATCCTGATAGATATCGAATCGAACCGGATCAAGATGTCTGAAGTACAAAGAAATGTCCATGACCTGTCTTAGCTGTTTAATGCAATGGGTAATGCATCAAATATATGGTCATGTTTACTTCGATTTTTTAGAGCTGCCGGTTTTTTTTGAAGATACTTTTTTAACAACTGTTTTCCTGGAGGCAGCCTTCTTTGCAGGAGCTGCTTTCTTTGTTACAGTTTTTTTCGCAGGTGCTTTCTTGGCCGGTGCTTTCTTGGCCGGCGCTGCCTTTTTCTTTGCCGCCTTCGTCACCTTCTTTTCAGCAGGAGCAGTGGCTTTGCGCCGGAAACCTCCTCTTGTTTTTACCGTGACCGGAGTTTTTTCGGCAAGTTCACGTATCTGCTCAAGACTCAGAGATTTAGGATCGATGTCCTTAGGAATTCTAATGTTTCTGTCTCCGAAAGAAATGTATGGTCCCCAACGTCCGTTTAGAATTTGAACGGTTTCATCCTCGTCGAATGTTTTGATGATTCTTTCAGCCAGAACTTTTCTTCTTTCATGAATCAGTTCGACAGCACGGTCGTAATTGATTGTATACGGATCGTCTTCTTTTTTAAGAGACACGAAAAAATCATCCAGCCGGATATAAGGACCAAAGCGGCCAATGGAAACATTGATTTCTTTGTCTTCAAACATGCCAAGTTTCCTTGGAAGCTTAAATAAATCCAGCGCTTCTTCAAATGTAATGGTGTCAAGCCGCTGGTCTGCTCTGAGTTTTGAATACCTGGGTTTGTCAGTTTCGTCCTGACTGCCGATTTGGGCCATAGGACCGAATCTGCCAACTCTTACCAGCAGTGTCAATCCGCTAGCCGGATCTTTTCCGAGTATACGTTCGCCTGTTACTCTCTCAGCTTCTTTTTCGGTTGACTCTACCGTATCGTGAAAAGGACCGTAAAATTCTTTAATCATATTCTGCCACTTCAGTTCACCGTTGGCAATGTCATCAAACTCCTTTTCAACGTATGCAGTAAAGTTGTAATCCAGAATATCCTTAAAATTGGCCACAAGAAAATCTGTTACAAGCATTCCAATATCAGTAGGGAACATTTTGTTCTTCTCAGCTCCGGTGATTTCAGTACGTGTTTCCCTGGCAATCTTACCTTCTTTCAGTGTAATCACCTGATATGCCCGCTCTTTTCCTTGCCTTTCTTCTTTCAGCACATAACCTCTTTTCTGAATAGTAGAAATGGTAGGAGCGTAAGTAGAAGGTCTTCCGATTCCGAGTTCTTCAAGTTTTTTCACAAGGGATGCCTCTGTGTATCGGGCAGGAGGATAGGTAAACCTTTCTGTGGCGCTAGCTTCAATCAGCTTCAGGTTATCACCAGCTTTCATCGGTGGCAACAATCCTGATTGTTCTTCCTGTTCTTCATCGTCAGTTCCCTCCATGTACACTTTCAGGAATCCGTCGAATTTGATCACTTCCCCACTGGCAATAAGTTTCTCCCCGCTTTTATCGGATGTAATTGTCACAACTGTCTTTTCCAGTTTCGCATCCGACATCTGAGAAGCGATAGCCCTCTTCCAAATCAGGTCATAAAGTTTTTGCTCTTTGAGCTCTCCTTCCACTACATTCCTTGCAAACTCGGTAGGTCGAATTGCTTCGTGTGCTTCCTGCGCCGAGGCTATCTTGTTTTTATATTGTCTTGTTTCCAGATAATCTTTTCCGTACATATCCAGAATAGCGGTTTTGGCCATGTCGATTGCATCCTGACTCAGATTCACGGAGTCAGTTCTCATGTATGTGATTTTACCGCTCTCATACAGTCTTTGCGCAAGCACCATTGTTTGCGCTACACTGTATCCCAGTTTTCGTGAAGCTTCCTGCTGAAGCGTAGACGTGGTGAAAGGTGCAGAAGGAGTTCTTTTGCCGGGCTTGACTTCAAGATTTTCCACGCTGAAATTTGCTCCCAGGCATGATTTGAGAAAAGCATCCGCATCTTCAATGTTTGCAAACTTCTTCGGCAGCTCGGCTTTAAATGTTTTTCCGTCCACCTCAAAAAATGCAACAATCTTATATGAGGAGCTTACTTTGTGATTGTCGATTTCCCGCTCACGTTCCACAATCAGTCGAACGGCAACCGACTGAACTCGGCCGGCAGAAAGCGATGGCTTCACTTTCTTCCAAAGCACAGGAGACAATTCAAAACCTACAAGCCTGTCAAGAATACGCCGTGCCTGCTGCGCATCCACAAGGTTTTTATCGATTGACCTGGGATTCTTAACCGCTTCAGAAATCGCCTTCTTTGTAATTTCATGAAAGACGATTCTTTTAGTATTGTCCTTCTTAAGATTGAGTGTTTCAAACAAATGCCATGATATGGCTTCTCCTTCACGGTCCTCATCCGTTGCCAGCCAAACCGTTTCTGCTTTGCTGGCATGTTTCTTCAGCTCCCTGATCACATCTTCCTTATCCTGGCTGACTTCGTAAACAGGTTCAAAATTTTTTTCAACGAGAATTCCCATTCCTGACTTCACAAGATCACGCACATGTCCATAACTCGACTTCACAGTGAAATCCTTTCCGAGGTATCCTTCAATTGTCTTGGCTTTCGCCGGAGACTCAACTATAACTAAATTTTTTGCCATTCTCTGATTTTTCGACGGGCACAAATAAACACAAATTATTTTTTATTAAACAAATCGATAGCTGAATCCGGCCAAACCCATTGATTCGTAATCATTCCCAGAATAAATATTCAGTCGGTCAATGTTAAATTATCTTTTGACATAATGATGCTTCATTCTTTAAGGAAAATATTTGATGATAATGCCGTATTTATAATATCATTATCCTTAGTTCATCTTTTATCTTATACAACTCTAGAAAAAATGCTTAAGCAGGTAATAGTGGAATCATTATCATCCATTAGACCTACTATTTTATATGTGTTCAACAATGATAACAAGCACTGAATAAATTTGGTGGTAGCTTTGACTTTCTGTCCTGGGATACTTGATTTATTACATATATATTTTAATTTGTTGACTTTCGGCGGATTAGGCCTATGTCAACTTGTCAGCCCCACATTAAAGATTATCTTTGCAGCCTGAATTCTAGACAAATGTTTGAGAAAGAAATAGATGAAAACCGGCAGGGTGAAGTGCTGTACACGGAAAGCGGAAGAGATCAACGACCCAATAAAAAACTGTACCTAGAGAGTTATGGTTGCGCAATGAATTTTTCCGACAGTGAAATTGTTGCATCCATTATGCAAGATGAGGGTTTCTCGACTACACGGAACCAGGACGAGGCTGATGTGATATTCCTGAACACCTGCGCAATTCGTGAAAACGCAGAGCAAAGAATATGGACGAGGTTATATGACTTTAAAAAAGCCAAGCAAAAAAAACCAGGGCTAATCATCGGTGTGCTTGGTTGTATGGCAGAGCGTCTGAAGACAGAATTACTTGAAAAACAGAAACTGGTTGACATAGTTGTAGGGCCGGACGCGTACAGAGACCTTCCGGGACTATTGGAAAAGGCAGGAGCTGGCAATAAAGCTATCAATGTGCTTTTGTCAAGAGAAGAAACCTATGCAGAGATTTCACCGGTGCGTCTGGATGAAAACGGTATCAGCTCTTTTATTTCCATCATGCGAGGTTGCGACAACATGTGTTCATTTTGTGTTGTTCCATTTACACGTGGAAGAGAAAGAAGCAGAGACCCATTGAGCATCGTGAATGAAGCAAAAGAACTGTTTGAAAACGGATATAAAGAAGTAACACTGCTAGGACAAAATGTAGACTCCTATTTATGGCATGGTGGTGGACCAAAGAAAGATCTGGATCAAGAGATTGTGAAAGCCGCGCTCAGGCGTGAACTTCCACCAAAGCAACAGAAAGAATTTATCACTTTCGCAGATTTGCTTGAAATGGTAGCAGGTGTGCATCCTGATCTGCGCATCAGGTTTTCCACCTCCAATCCTCAAGACATGACGGATGATGTGTTGCACGTTGTGGCAAGACACGAAAATATCTGCAAATACATTCACCTTCCTGTACAGTCGGGTAACAACAGAATACTTGAAAAAATGAATCGCGGTTATACCCGCGAAATCTACATGGAAAGAATCCGGGCTATCAGGAACATCATACCTGATTGCGGACTTTCCTCTGATATCATCGCGGGTTTTTGTTCTGAAACAGAAGATGAGCATCAGGATACTCTTTCAATTATGCAATGGTCGGGATTTGATTTCTCTTACATGTTTAGCTACTCTGAAAGGCCCGGAACACTTGCCGCAAAGCGCTTTCCTGATGATGTTCCTGAAAATATCAAGAGCAGGAGACTGTCGGAAATCATAGAAGTGCAGAAAAAGTTATCGCATGAAAGCAATAAAAAAGATCTGAACAAGGTGCACAGAGTCCTTGTCGAATCCATTTCAAAAAAATCGGATGAATATCTCAGCGGAAGAAATACACAGAACAAAGTTGTTGTATTTCCCAGGGAGAATTTCAAACCCGGACAATATGTTGATGTGCTGGTGCATGAATGCACACCTGCCACGCTCATCGGCAAAGCTGTGAAAGGTAAATAAGTGAATAGTATTTTTTATATGACCATCAACGAAATAAAAGCACGATTCGGAATAATAGGAAACTCTCCCTTGCTGGAACATGCCATCAATGTTGCAAAGCAGGTGGCACCGACAGAAATTTCCGTACTTATTTTCGGAGAAAGCGGGGTCGGAAAGGAAGTCTTTCCGCAAATTATTCACCAGCTGAGCGCACGCAAACACGGCACATACATTCCGGTAAACTGTGGTGCAATCCCTGAAGGAACAATAGATTCCGAATTATTTGGACATGAGAAAGGATCATTCACCGGCGCGCATGAGGCAAGAAAAGGATACTTTGAGGTGGCTAACGGCGGTACTATATTCCTGGACGAAGTGGGTGAGTTACCTCTGAACACACAGGTGCGATTGCTTCGTGTACTTGAAAGCGGTGAATTCATCAAGGTTGGTTCATCCAAGGTACAGAAGACTGATGTACGCATTGTGGCTGCAACCAATGTTGATCTTGTGAAAGCCATCGCAGACGGAAAATTCAGAGAAGATCTTTATTACAGGCTGAACACGGTGCCCATCCGCATTCCTCCATTGCGCGATCGCGGAAATGACATACACTTACTCTTCAGAAAATTCGCATCTGATTTTTCAGAAAGATACAGAGTCCCTCCGTTGATTTTACAGCAGGAGGCTCAGAACATTTTGAATCAGTATCGCTGGCCCGGAAATATAAGGCAGTTGAAAAACATCACAGAACAAATGTCGATTCTGGAAAAGAACCGTGAAATAAATGCTGAGACTCTTCTCAATTACCTCCCACCCGCTCCGTTGAATACTTTGCCGGCTTTGCGCAACGAAGGACAAAGTCAATCTCCTGAATTTTCAGAAAGGGAATTATTATACAAGGTTTTATTTGAAATGAAGAAGGACATGCATGACATGAAACTCCTCATCAATGAAATTATGAAGGGGGAACTGTCGGAACCCAACTTCAAAGACAGGCATGAACATCTG
Organism: Bacteroidota bacterium; assembly: GCA_003389385.1. Taxonomy (GTDB): domain Bacteria; phylum Bacteroidota; class Bacteroidia; order AKYH767-A; family 2013-40CM-41-45; genus QQVM01. The sequence continues at coordinate 70,679 of QQVM01000011.1, read as the reverse complement.
ATCAAGAATCTTGTTGTCGACCAGGATTATCGTCCGCAACAGGATGACACACCGGTTACTCTGAGTTCAACCCCTGTACATCATGCTAAGGTCAGTGTCCCAAGTATTGACAAACATGAAGAAGTGGAAGAATCTCTCTCGCTCCAGGACAAGGAAAAAGAATTCATCAAAAAAGCACTGCAGAAACACAAAGGAAGAAGAAAACTGGCTGCCAAAGAACTCGGCATCAGTGAACGCACGCTTTACAGGAAAATGAACGAGTACGATATTCATTAATTTTATAAGTTTGAAAAAATCAAAATCAGTTAGATTCAATTGCTGAAGATTCTAAGAATATATTTTGTTTTTGTCGTAGTACTTCTGTGTTTGCAGTCATGCAGGGTCAATTACAGTATGACAGGCGCATCCATTTCGCCTGAAGTGAAAACAATCTCGGTGAAATTTTTTCAGAAAACATCTGCACTCGGTCCATCCTCGCTCGGACAAACTTTCACAGAATCTCTGAAGGACAAGTTTATTTCACAGACAAATCTGACATTTGTTGACAGGGATGCTGATCTGACATTTGAAGGAAGCATTCCTTCCTATTCTGTTACGCCACTGGCCATTCAGGCTAACGAGACAGCGGCAAGAAACCGACTGAGTATCAGCGTTCAGGTAAAGTTCACTAATATCAAGGATGAAAAACAAAGCTTTGAAACAAGTTTCACCCGATATTCCGACTTTGAAAGCAGTGTGAACATTGCAACTATTGAAGATCAGCTTATCAAAGAAATCAATGAGCAACTTATTGATGATATATTTAATAAAGCAGTAATAAACTGGTAATGGATCAGAAAAAATTTCTGCGTCTCCTTGACAATCCGCGATCAGCCGGCCCTGATGATCTTGCCGGAATTTCTGACATGCTGAAGGAGTTTCCATATTTTCAATCAGCACATTTGCTCCTGGCAGGTGTGATGCACAACAGCGGGCACATACGGTCCGACCGCCAGTTGAAAATCGCTTCTGCATATGCCGCCGACCGTAGATTATTGTACCAGATCATTCATTCAAAGCCTGAAGAAAATCCAGATGTTTCGGATGCAGCGAGCAAAGAATCTGAACCAATCTTTGCACTCGATGCTGCGGAAGAAAAGAATGAGGATACAGACAGCTTGAATGTAATGAATCCTTTTGCTGAAGTGATTGAAGAAAAAATGCCGGAGCCGGACACTATTCCTAAATCTGTTTCTTCTGAAGAAGATCTGATACCGCAATATTCTTATGATCCTGCATTGTCGTCTGACCTGAAGCATGAATCAGAAATTCCTGAAAAGAATACTGATCCGCGAGAAGTGTTAAAGAAAAGACTCGAAGAAATTCTTGGCAAATCAGAAACAGAAAAGGATGAGCCTGATTCCACCATTGCTACTCCGGTAAGTGCTGTAGACCATGTGCCATCGGAGCTTTTGTCTACGCTAGCTGAAAAGAATTCAGTATCTGAAACTGAAACAGAAACGCAAAAGGAAATACCTTATATTCCAATAAATGATATTGCCGGTGATGACACTGGACCAGTGATATTTGCAAGTCCTGAAGAAAAAAGTATTCCTGCTCCGGAAGAAATTTTGGCGGAAGAAGCTAGCAAACCAGAATTCCTTATCAACAAAATTGAATTGGAATATGCATTGGAAGAGAGCATTCTCAGTTCAATTGAAAAGCTGCCTGAGATTGATGCAGCATCAGAAACAAAGGAATTCATTCCCGTTTCACTTGAATCGCGAGAAGGAAGTGTCATCAACGAAAGTTCGAAGTCTCTTCACAGTTTTTCCGAATGGCTGGAAATGAAAAGCGCATCAGGATTCGGTTTTGTCGAAGAAGTGCATGCAGGAGATCCATTAGCTGCAGGTCCGGCTTCAGGAATAAGCCAGACTCATCAAAAAGTCATTGAAGACCCAAGCGTTAGAGCACAAGAAAAAGATAATGTCAGGGACGAAAAATCAAAGCTCATTGACAAGTTCATCGCGACTGAACCCAAGATAATCCCCTCAAAAGCAGAGTTTTACTCGCCAATCACACAAGCTAAGAGGAGTGTGGAGGAAGCCTACATGCCTGTATCGGAAACCCTTGCAAAAATCTACACGCAGCAGGGACATCATGAAAAAGCACGATACTGCTATGAAAAATTAAGTTTGTTATATCCTGAAAAAAAGCGTTACTTTGCGGCCCTCATAAGAGAAATTGATGAGGATTTAAACAACCCGAATAACGAAGATCTCTGATGTATACGGCAATATCTATTCTTATTATTTTAGTATGTGTACTGCTGGTTTTGGTGGTACTGATTCAAAACCCAAAGGGAGGCGGAATTGCTTCCGGAATTATCGGCGCAAATCAGGTGATGGGAGTTAAAAAAACTTCCGATTTCATTGAAAAACTGACTTGGGGATTAGCCATTTCGCTTGTAGTATTGTGCTTGGCCGCCAGTTTCTCACTTCCTGGTCCTGATGAAAGATCATTTGGAACCAGCATGCAGGAGCAGATTGACAACGCCCCGGCTCCAATTACTACTCCAGCGCCAGCCCCGGCAGAGCAGCCGGCGCAGCAAGAAGGAAATTAATCTGAACTTTTAAGCCCCTCATCAGAGGGGTTTTGTTTTTCAGGAGAGATTGAGTTAAAAAGTTGATCTGATTTATAGAGTGTCAGCATGTCACTTCAGACTCTGACAAAATTCCCAATATCTTTTCAAAGCTTGAAAAGATGGCAGAAAAAAGTAAAAAAAGGGTATTTGGCATTGTTTCTGACAAATCCGGGCAAAATTATAAAAACCAATTATTGTATAACTTAAAATCATAGTGAAATGAGCAAAATCGCAATGAAACCACTGGCAGACCGCGTTCTGGTAGAAGCGGCACCAGCAGAAGAAAAGACAGCCGGCGGAATCATCATCCCGGATACGGCAAAAGAAAAGCCGCAACGCGGAAAAGTAGTAGCAGTAGGCACTGGCAAAAAGGATGAGCCTTTGACAGTGAAAGTCGGCGACACAGTTCTTTACGGCAAGTACGCCGGTACTGAAGTAAGCATCGACGGACGTGATCTTTTGATCATGCGTGAATCAGATATTTTCGCAATCATCTGATGAGACAGGTTTCTTAATAGAAGACTTATTTTAAATCTAACCAAACACAAAAAATCAATTAATAAAATGGCAAAGGATATCAATTTTAATCTTGAAGCCCGTGACCGTCTTAAGAAAGGCGTCGATGCACTGGCTAATGCAGTAAAAGTCACTCTTGGTCCAAAGGGTAGAAATGTAATCATTGACAAAAAATTCGGATCACCTGCGATCACCAAAGACGGTGTAACAGTAGCGAAAGAAATCGAACTGAAAGACCCTATTGAAAACATGGGTGCACAGATGGTAAAAGAAGTAGCTTCCAAAACTGCCGATGTAGCAGGAGACGGAACTACCACAGCCACTGTGCTTGCTCAGGCAATCGTAACAGCAGGTCTGAAGAATGTTGCTGCGGGCGCTAATCCAATGGATTTAAAGCGCGGTATTGACAAAGCCGTAGAAAAGGTTGTTGAACACCTTCAGAAAATGAGCAAGAAAGTTGGTGATGACAACAAAAAAATCGAACAGGTTGCGACAGTATCTGCAAACAACGATTCTGAAATCGGAAAGCTGATTGCAGACGCAATGTCAAAAGTGAAGAAAGAAGGAGTTATCACTGTTGAAGAAGCAAAAGGAACTGAAACAACTGTTGAAATCGTAGAAGGAATGCAGTTTGACCGTGGTTACATCTCTCCTTACTTCGTAACAAACGCAGACAAGATGGAAGCAGTACTTGAGCGTCCGCACATCCTGATATATGACAAGAAGATAAGCAACATGAAAGAGCTGCTTGGCATTCTTGAAAAGCAGGTTCAGACAGGAAGTCCGCTTCTGATTATTTCAGAAGATATCGACGGTGAAGCGCTTGCCACCCTTGTGGTGAACAAGATCCGTGGATCACTCAAAGTTGCAGCTGTAAAAGCTCCAGGATTTGGTGACCGCAGAAAAGCAATGCTTGAAGACATCGCTATCCTTACCGGTGGAACCCTCATCAGCGAAGAGCGCGGCTTCAAACTTGAAAACGCAGACCTTTCCTATCTCGGAAAAGCTGAGAAAGTAACTATCGACAAAGACAATACGACTATTGTCGGTGGTTCAGGAAAGAAAGCGGACATCACTGCCCGCATCAACCAGATCAAAGCTCAGATTGAAGCTACTACTTCTGATTACGATCGTGAGAAGCTTCAGGAGCGTCTTGCCAAGCTTGCTGGCGGAGTTGCAGTACTGTATGTTGGTGCACCAACTGAAATGGAAATGAAAGAGAAGAAAGATCGTGTAGACGATGCTTTGCACGCAACACGTGCTGCCGTGGAAGAAGGAATTGTTCCAGGAGGCGGTATCGCTTACATCCGCGCAATCAACTCTCTTGACAAACTTTCAGGAATTAATGAAGACGAAAATACAGGAATTTCAATCGTGAAGCGTGCACTTGAAGAGCCGCTGAGACAGATTGTAAGCAACTCCGGTGTGGAAGGCTCAATTGTAGTCCAGAAAGTACGCGAAGGCAAAGATGATTACGGTTACAATGCACGTGCAGATAAGTATGAGAATCTCTACACTGCCGGTGTTATTGATCCAACTAAGGTAACACGAGTTGCTATTAAAAACGCGGAGTCCATCGCAGGGATGTTGCTGACTACAGAGTGCGTAGTAGCCGACATCAAGGAAGAAAAAGCTGCACCAGCAATGCCTCATGGCATGGGTGGCGGAATGGATTACTAAGATCTCTTCCTTTAACAGAAAAACCTGCCCACAAGGCAGGTTTTTTTTTGACTTTATCCTTCTTCAAGATTTTTAATTTTTTTCCGGATTTATTACCTTTAGATTAATTCAATGATTTTCCCGAAGATAAATTTGGAAACCGAGCTGATCCGAGAAAAAATGCGGATCAGAAATCTTTTGAATGAAGCTCATGATGTCCTGGAATGTTCACATGTTCAGGATGAAAAAATTCAGGATAGAATATTACATTATGCAAATGAATCAGGCTCTGCATATCCGGTCCAGGATAGATTCATTCCAGCTGAAAAAATTTACAGCGAGAATGTTATCAGGAATATCTGTATAAAATACCGGCTTAGATTTCTTGACTCTCTTTGCTATCGGGGAGATTTGCCTTATGATGCGATACTCAAAGTAAGAGAACACGAAGAAATTCTGAAAATCAAGTTTCAAAATTTCAAAATAGCAGCACCTGCTGAATTTTTTCAGCTCGAAAATGTAAATAAGGACCCGCTATTGTTCGCGGAAATTGGAAAGGGAAAATATCTTCTCATTCACAAATGGGGGAATGATCTGAACTGGAGCCGGAAGCTCAGCGCATGGCCTTTAAGAAATCTCGGGAATTTTTTATTCAGCATATTGATGATTTCATGTCTGATTGCTTTTAGTATTCCATCCGGCATCATGCACATCATGAATTTCGAAGAGGAAATTTACCTGCGACTCTGGTTAAGTGTACATACATTTATCGGCATCAGCGCATTCAGTATTTGGGCAGGATTGTGTTTCGACAAATCACTCAGCAGCCAAAACTGGAAAAGCAAATACTACAATTCATGATTCAGGGTTTAAGTTTCAGTCAACCATGATTTCACTCACAAGCAACCATGCCGGTTTCCCCGAACCATATCTTCCTTCAGGAATTTCACCGTAATTTCTGACAAGCACTTTTACATAACGGGCTATGGTTTTGGGAAATTCAATTTCTATCAAACGCTTGTCGGGATTAATTTCATCTTCCTCAAGTTTTTTAAGACTCGTATAGTTAACTCCGTCTGTTGAGCTCAGGACACGAAGGCCCTTGGGGAAATAAATTCCGTATACTTCTTCCCTCAGTACGTCTAAACTGACTTTTTTAATGTTGTACTCCTTACCAAGATCCACTGTCGCATCAAGTCCGTCACCACGATATCCGATCCAGTCATTTGCCATCCATGGCATACTGCCGGTAAGTCCGTTTATCAAAGTAAAACCACCTCCACTTGAATATTCTTCATGTGGCTCTTTCCCCAGAATTATTTCTTTACCTGTCGCCAGATTTATTCTGAACACTTTTGAATACTCCCTGCCTCTTTGAGTGCCCTGTTCCATCAGCATTGCCCTGATTCCGGTAGACTGATCAAATTGTATCGGATCTTTAAAGACATAGCTGGTATTATCCGGAACATCTCCATTCAATGTGTAATGTATCTTAGCATGCGGATAAGATGAACGAAGTGTTACATGTAAGCCTTTTCTCGATTCCGCAGGATAAGTTGACTCGTGAATGTCGTAAATGGCTTTTGAATAGTTAATGCCGAAAAAATCCAGCATTTTAAACTGGCTTGTGATTCTATTTGCAAAACTTTCATAATTCTTCAATTCTGCATTCGTCCAGACTACTTCCGCAAGAGCGGCCATGCGCGGAAAAATCATATATTCAACATGCTCGGGAGTTGAAATATACTCTGTCCAAACATTTGCCTGGGCCCCCAGAATATGTTTTGCTTCTGATTTACTCAACGCGTCAGGGACAGGTTCAAATCCGTAAACTCTTTCGACAGGAAGGTAAGCTCCAATCGCAAGAGGTTCATCCGGATAATCTGACTGATAAAAATCAAAATAACAGAAGGAAGTAGGAGTCATCACAACATCATGACCGGCTTTGGCTGCCTGTATTCCACCACGATATCCCCGCCAGGACATAACAGTTGCTTCAGGTGCAAGACCACCGTCCAGGATCTCATCCCAGCCGATAAGTTTCTTATTTTTTGACGAGAGAAACTGCTGGATCCTTTTGATAAAATAGCTTTGAAGTTCATTTTCATCTTTCAGGCCTTCTTTTCTAATCAGCTCCTGGCAGTGTACGCAATTTTCCCATCGGTCTTTCGGACATTCATCACCGCCAATGTGAATGTATTTTCCAGGAAAGAGACTGACCACTTCTGAAAGTACATTCTGTAAAAACTCAAACGTTTCATTACGCGGACAGAACACATCGTAAAACACTCCCCATTTATCAGCTACTTCAAAAGGACCACCCGTGCAAGACAAGGCAGGATAGGCTGCAAGAGCTGCTTGCGCATGCCCGGGCATTTCAATTTCTGGCACAATGTTGATGTGTCGCTTTGAGGCATACTCGACAACTTCGCGAATTTCCTGTTGCGTATAATACCCTCCATATCTGATTTCATCATATTCTTGTTTTGGATTACCAAGATGACCTTTCAAAGTACGTTTTCTGTATGCGCTGATTTCCTGAAGCTTCGGATATTTTTTTATTTCTATTCTCCATCCCTGGTCATCAGTAAGGTGCCAGTGAAAAGTATTGAATTTGTACAAGGCAAGATAGTCGATGTATTTTTTAATGAACGAAACAGGAAAAAAATGGCGGCTTACATCCAGGTGCATTCCCCTCCAGGAAAATCTGGGTTTATCCTCAATATTGACACAAGGTATATCCAAAATCCGAACATTACCCGGAGGCATGAGCTGAATCAGGGTTTGAATTCCATGAAAGACGCCGGTGCTTGTACCTGCTTCAATAAGAATACGGTCAGGAGTTGAGATTAACCTGTAAGCAGATAACTGATTATTTTCATTTGATTTTTTTATACTCAGATTTATTGCTGCATTGCGAGCAGATTTCGCATTTGTAACCCTGAGCCTGATACCGTAGCGTAAGTGAATGTGATCATTGAGAATTTCAGCTTCGTTGCGAAGATTTTCTCCGACCATTACAATAGACACATTCTCATCAAGACTGAATTTACCAGGCGTTTGTACAATCGAATTTGGAAATGGAATCAGCGGAATGTCTGAAATTGATTTTTCAGGATTCGCGAAAACTCCATTCATCAGAGAAATGTTCAGAATAATTACCAACATGCTGTTAAAGCAAGTCTTTGCAACACAAATTCTCATACAATTATCAATTCTTTTTTGGCCAATGCGGCTGCACCCAATATTGCAGATTCTTTAGCATCAAAGCTTGCGCGCATCAGCTTTACAGTAGATTTATAAGGATGAAATAAATTTCTTTCAAAACTCTGTATGAGCGGAGCCATAAGAAGCTCTCCCGAATCTGACAGTTCGCCTGCGAGGAAAACCGCTTCAGGTGAGGTATAAGCAACGCTATTTGCAAGAGCAAGTCCCAGCAATTCTCCGGTATACTTAAACGAGTAAAAAGCTGCTTCATCACCTGCAAGTGCTCTGGAACAAATCCCTTCAGCATCCGGAGGATCATTAATTACATTCTGATAAATTTCAGAGCCAGAATTTTTCAGGATTTCAAGATAAGATTTTACAAGTCCGTTTGCGCTGCAATACTGTTCGAGGCAACCCCGTCTTCCGCATCCGCACATCCTGCCATGTTGCATAATTATGGTGTGTCCGAGTTCTCCGGCAAAACCGTTGATGCCAGTGACAAGTTCTCCGTTCATGACTATTCCGCAGCCAAGTCCGGTTCCAAGTGTAACGTAAACAAAGTTTTTTATTTTTCGTCTGCTTCCATAATGCAATTCACCCAATGCAGAAGCATTCGCATCGTTCGTAAGCACGCAATTTATTCCGGTGATTTCTGTAAAAAGTTTTCCGAATGGAATTTTTCCTTTCCATTTGAGATTAGGAGGATTATCAATAATAGAGTCCGGCATTCCTGCATTAGGTGCTCCAATACCTGCAAGTTGGGGCATGGTATTGATCAGACCTTGCTTCTTCCAAGACTGCAACACATCAAGAATTGACTTAATCAGGTCTTCTGGTTTTAAAAAGTGTTCTGTTGGCAGATGCCCTTTGTTGTGAATTTTTCCTGCTTCGTTCACCAAACCAAATACGGTGTTGGTCCCTCCTATGTCAATTCCTAGAATAAAATCAGCTGCAGGCTTACTCAATGTGAAACAATTTATCCGATTCTAACTATTACGCAACCGGTGAATGATACAATCAAAGGAACCATTAATTATTCCCCTGTCTAATTAAGGATAAAAATAAAATTAAAAATTCCATTTAAGACGAGCTTACATTTGATTTTGTCGTCTTTTTTTCATAAACTTTGTATAATAATATTATAAACATTTAACCCATGAACCTCATTCAAAAAATCGAACACTGGGGTGATACGCATCAGCCTAAATGGTTAGCACTCTTTCGCATTCTTCTTGGCATTATTATTCTTTTGAAGGGAATATTTTTCATTCAGAATACAAGTGCAATTTCTGAAATGATCGCTAACAGTGCTGTTTCACTTTATGCTGTTGGACTGGCTCACTACGTAGCGCTGGCTCATCTGATGGGTGGCATACTCATCATCCTTGGGCTTCTCACCCGTGTGGCCATCTTATTTCAAATACCGGTATTGCTCGGCGCGATAATATTCGTGAACGCTGAAAGAGGCTTCTTTTCAATGGAATCGGAATTAGGACTTTCACTGCTTGTACTGGCACTGTTGATTTTCTTCCTATTCAGCGGCTCAGGAGCCTATTCAGTGGATAATTTTATGCGCAAACATGAGCATACCTGACCGGTCAGTTTTATCCGGTTAAAAAAAAAGGGAAACCGATTCAGCTTCCCTTTTTCTTCGTTGAGATATCTTTACTGTACACGTTTCACGTTCACAGCATTCTGTCCTTTTTTTCCGTCAATGATTTCAAACTCAACCAGGTCATTTTCGCGTACTTTTTCGATTAAGCCGCTGTGGTGTACAAAGACTTCTGAATTGTCACCATCCACAACAATGAATCCGTATCCTTTTGATTCATTGAAGAATTTTACTTTACCTGTTTTCATTAAAATAAATTTTATTTCGCCAGGCCAGTCACTACCCGCTTTGACTGCCTTTGCGAATAATTAATTTTGCAAATGCGGGTATATTAATACCAAAGGTATAATTATACTTTATTCGGGCAAAAAAATCAGGGCCATTTACTTTAAAATTTCCCGGAGAATTTGCGAAACGAGTTTATTATCAGCTTTGCCAGCGAAATGTTTGCTTGCTAAACCCATAATTTTTCCCATATCCTTTGCCGATACATCACCCAAACTGCCAATAAGATTTTTAAGTTCAAGTCTGACTTCATCTTCGGACATTTGCGCAGGAAGGTATTTTTCGATGACTGCGATTTCTTCTTTTTCAGGCGCTGCAAGATCTTCCCTGTTTTGCTGAATATAAATATCAACGGATTCTTTTCTTTGCTTGACCAGTTTTTGAAGCATTTTTAATTCCTCATCTGCATGTATTGATCCTCCCCCGGAAGTTTTAGCAAGCAAAATTGCTTGTTTTATAGCCCTCAGGCCTCGCACGGCAGGTTCATCCTTTGCAAGCATTGCAGATTTAAGGTCTGCATTAATTTTTTCTTCCAGATTCATAATGTTTGTGTTGGTTAAAATCAGACTATAAAATTATAAATTCATTATTAGATGCAAAGTTACAAATGAAGAGCCCCCTTGCGGGGGCCCTGTCAGAAAAGAAACTTAACATGAAAACAAACAATTATCATTAATCCACATTATCATGCAGGAATGAGTTATGTGGTTTTATTTCAGTTTTTTTTTCATCCTCAGAGGACAGAGTATATCTGGAAACAGGATTCTCGCTAGAATGTGGAACATTTTCGAGCTTTACATTTCTCCTTTTATAAGCCGGCTCCTTCTCCATGTCACTGATGCTTCCAGAGGCACCGATCCTGTAATTGAGAGCTTTCAGTCTCGCAATTCTGTCACGGGTTTTTCTGAATTGCTCTTCTGTAGGATCTTCAAGAGAATGTGAATGAAGATCATAAACTACTGGCGAATCCTGATCGGTTTCATTTCCAGATTTAGAAACGTTTTTTTCAGGTGCACTTTGCTCGTTTGAAAAACTGAACTCGAAGGTTCTGTCTGAACCATCATTTTGTCCTGATGGCGGGTTGTTTGAATCATTTTTCCTAATGAGCACAGGTTCGAAAATTTCCTGGTCCTTTCCTTTCGCTTTCTCTTCACTTGAAATCTTGCTCTCAGATACCGGTTCATCTACACCAAGAACACGAACTGTTTTTGCAGAGCTCTTGGCCTGTTCTACTTCGTGGCCTATTTCTGCACGCGTCTTGAACCCGGTTGCTATTATAGTAACTGAAAGTTTGTCGCCCAAAGACTCATCATGACAATTTCCCCAGATGATATCGGCGGTAAGGCCAGCCTGATCCTGGATATAATCAGTAATGTCACCGATTTCATCCATTGTTACTTCACGGGAACCCGAGGCGATATTCATGAGAATGTATCTGGCGCCTTTGATGTTGTTGTCATTCAGAAGCGGAGATGCCAATGCAAGTTCCACAGCTTTTGTCGCGCGGTTTTCACCTTCAGCAACTGAAGATCCCATGATTGCGACACCACTGTTGTGGACAGCAGTTTTCACATCTTCGAAATCCACATTGATATATCCAGTCACTGTGATAATTTCAGCAATTCCTTTCGCAGCAGTGGTGAGAATGTTGTCGGCATGTGAAAAAGCTTCGGAGAGACGGAGATTGCCAAACATTTCCCGGAGTTTTTCATTGCGAATGATCAGGATTGTATCTACACTGTTCTTCAACGCTTCGATTCCCTCGTCTGCCTGATGTTTTCTTTTCTTGCCTTCGAAATCGAATGGGATTGTAACAATGCCGACAGTAAGAATTCCCATCTCCCTTGCGGTTTGCGCGATGATGGGAGCTGCACCGGTTCCTGTACCTCCGCCCATTCCGGCAGTGATGAAAACCATCTTGGTGTTTTCCAGTAATACCTTTCTAAGGTCTTCAATATTTTCAATCGCAGCATTTCGCCCTACTTCGGGAATTGAGCCGGCTCCTCTGCCATCTGTCAGGCTCAATCCAAGTTGAAGTTTTGTTGGCACAGGCGACATTTCAAGCGCCTGAGCATCTGTGTTGCACACTACAAATTCAACACCTTTGATGCCCTGCCTGTACATGTGATTTACAGCGTTGCTCCCGCCGCCTCCAACACCAATTACCTTGATGATTGAGGTTTTTTCTTTCAGCAAATCAAATTCCATGAAGTTTTGTTTTATAAGTTAAGTTCTTTTCAAAAAATGTTTACTATTCAATCTTGGTATCCTGATCGTCCTCTGTGAGCATGGCCTTGATCTTATCGAAGAATGAAGGTTGTCTCATTTCTTTCCCTCTTTTTTCACCAAGACTACCGACAATTTCATCCAGTGCTTCGGCTGATTTATTATCCTTCTTTTTCTTGCTCATTTCCTGGAAGCCTTTGATGACAAGACCTACGCCGGTGGCGAACATCGGACTTTTCAGTTCATCCATTCCCTTTGCGAGATGCTCGTTAGGATAACCGATACGTGTGTCCATTCCTGTTATAAATTCAACCAGTTGAACGATATGCCTCAACTGTGCTCCACCGCCTGTGATTACTATTCCTGCTATTAGCTTTTTCTCATAACCTGAATTTCGGATTTCGTAATAGACATGTTCGATGATCTCTTCCATTCTTGCCTGGATGATGCTGGCAAGATTTCTCACTGAAATTTCCTTTGGTTCTCTGCCGCGAAGTCCGGGTATGGCAACAATCTCATTTTCCTGGTTCTCGCTGGCCAGAGCAGAACCGAATTTTAATTTCAAAAGTTCTGCATGGCTGCGAATAATTGTACAGCCTTCCTTGATGTCATCAGTGATAACATTACCCCCGAATGGAATCACAGCAGTATGCCGGATGACGCCATCCTGAAAAATGGCTATGTCTGTTGTTCCGCCACCGATATCAACCAGCACAACACCCGCTTCTTTTTCTTCTTCGGTTAGCACAGCTTCTGAGGATGCCAATGGCTCAAGGAACAAGCCATTGCATTCAAGGTCGGCCCGCTTCACGCATTTTCCGATATTTTTCGCGGCTGTAACCTGTCCGGTTATGATGTGGCAATTTGCTTCGAGGCGAATGCCAGACATACCGATCGGATTTTTAATTCCCTGCTCGTTATCAACGATATACTCCTGAGGAATCACATGAATGATTTCTTCTCCCGGAGGCATAGCCAGGCGATACATATCTTCCACAATCGCATCGATATCCATCTGGCTGATTTCATCATCAAGAGTGGTTCTTGTTCTCATTCCACGATGCTGAAGACTTTTGATATGCTGGCCTGCGATACCGACATATACATCACTGACCTTCACTCCAGCCTTCAACTCTGCTTCTTCCACAGAAGCCTTAATGGAATTGATTGTGTGAACTATGTTGGTAACAACCCCTCTGGTCACGCCCAGTGATTCGCACTTTCCGTATCCGAGGATATCGATCTTCCCAAACTCATTCTTTCTGCCGATTATGGTGCAGATTTTCGTGGTGCCAATATCCAGACCTGTAACTATGTCGTTATTTTCCATACTATTTTTTTGTGCAGACCACCTGGTCTTTGAATTTGAGATTAATTGTACTGTATTTATTCCAACCCGTTTTATTCAAGCCATCATTGTAAAAGGTGTACAGGCGGTCGAATTTTTCCTGAAGCCCTTCTGTATTGCCAATGATGATGGTATGTAAGCCGACTCTTGGAATGAGTTCGATTTCACCTGAAGCGTTAATGTAAATCTGTTCAATTTGAGCATTCCAAAAATCATTTCTGTTTAAAAAATCCGCTATAGCATACACCCTTGATATGGCGGATTTTTTTCCGGTAGTATCAGGCGAATTAAATTCTTTTTTTATCAGCAGATTGATATCACTTTCCTGCTCCGGTATGAAGCCGTTTGCCACCGGAACTCTGGCTGTATATTTCTCTGACAAAGGCATGAATTCTCCCTGATCATCAATGTAAAAGCTCTCCTGTTTGATATTGAAAACCCTGACGACAGGTTTGCGCTGAGTCACTTCAATGTTAAGCTTTCCATTAACGGATGAAAATACTTCTGCATCCGCAACGAAGGGGTTATTATCAATGATTTTTTCCAACAGAGATATGTTAATATTACTCAGCGTCTGTCCTTCAATTTCTCCGAATTTATCGAGTATGATTTGCCTGATATCGCGGGCTTCCACAAATGATTGTCCGGTTGAATCATTGACAGAAATCATGAGCTCAGAACATTTCATGTTAGCTTGTCTCGAATCAGTGAAGCCGACTGATATGATAAATGCGAATAGAAGTGAAATCCAGAGCGCGATCCTTACGGATTTTTTAAGAACAATTCCATTATTCATGTTTCTGTTGTTTTGATAACAAGAGAAGATCCCTTATCGGTTCAACAAATAAGTCAATATCACCGGCACCAAGTGTAAGAAGGACTTCAATACCTTCCGTATTCAGTTCGCCAATCAAATTATCTTTTGAAACCAGTATTTTATTCTCAAGGGGTACTTTATTGAAAATTAACTCTGAAGTGACTCCAGGTATTGGTTTTTCCCTTGCCGGATAAATATCCATCAGAATGAGGCTGTCAAGCAGAGAAAGGCTCTTTGCAAATCCGTCAGCAAAATCGCGTGTCCTGCTATACAGGTGCGGTTGAAAAATTCCTGTAATATGCTTCCCGGGATACATCTCTCTTGCAGAACTAATGCTTGCTCTTAATTCTTCCGGATGATGTGCATAATCGTCAATGTATGTAAACCGGTCAGTGTCAAGTATCCTTTCAAATCTTCGTTTTACACCTGAATAAGATGTGATTCCAGAACGTATCTCTTCTTCAGTAAGTCCAAGATGTCTGCAGGCTGCAATTGCGGCAACAGCATTTTCCACATTGTGCAATCCAGGTAATCCGGAACTGAGATCCTTTAACCTAACATCTCCTTCATTCCAGTCGAAATAATATCGACCTCTCTCTATTCTTACATCAGAAGGGTAACAATCTGCATCGGTCTTCAGCGAATATGCACTGCTTTTTGCAGACGTATTAGAAAGAGGAAGACCTTTCTTATATATCAGTTTTCCCTTGTCTTTTAGCTGTGAGGCGAAAAGCCGGTAAGACTCCTCCATGAATTTAGCATCTTCGTATATGTCAAGATGGTCTGGGTCCATGGAAGTGATGATTGAAACATCAGGAAAAAGTGTCAAAAATGACCTGTCATATTCGTCAGCTTCAGCAACCAATATGTGACTTCCTTCACCTTTTGTGTTGTCCAGAAAGTTTGAGTTGTAATTTTTAAGTATACCGCCAAGAAATGCCGTACAGCGTTTTCCTGCGTGCACCAACATGTGGGCGATCATTGACGAGGTGGTTGTTTTCCCATGCGTACCGGCAACAGCAACAGTGTAATACTTACTTGCAATCAGACCAAGCACTTCAGAGCGTTTATATAATTTGAAGCCCTGACTGATGAGCCAGTTTTTCCCCGCATGATCGGAAGGGATAGCGGGTGTATAAATTATCAGAATTGAATTTTTATTGTTCTTTGAATCAAGTATAAAATCAGGAAGCTTTTCAGCAGCTTCATCATAGGAAATTTTCATTCCTTCAGACTCCAATTCATCAGTAAGAGCCGTTCGTGTTTTATCATATCCGCTGACGGAAACTCCTCTTGCCATATAGAAACGAGCCAGAGCTGACATGCCGATACCGCCTATTCCAAGGAAATAAACAAACCTGATATCATCAAATTTCGTCATCAGCTTTTCAATTCTTTGAAACAGATCCTTCAATTACTCCGGCCAAGCGGTACACTTCTTTTGCTATTCTTAAGTCGGAATCGAAAATTGCAAGACTCTTGATATTTTCTGACAATGACCTGCAGAGCGCTTCACTTTCCGAAACTGAAATTGCTTTATCGATCAGAACCATCTCAGCTTCAGAGTCCTTAACCAGAAGGGCAGCATTCATCTCCACCAATGCCATTGCATTTTTAGTCTGATGGTCTTCGGCCACATTAGGAGAAGGCACAAGAATGACAGGTTTTCCGGCAATCTGCAATTCGGAGATGGAACCGGCTCCAGCCCTTGAGATGATGAAATCTGAAGCTGCGAATGCGAGATCCATTCTTTCAATAAATGGACTGATGTGTCTCTTTATTTCATTCGGATTTCCGGCTTTATCAATAAAATAAGCACCTGATTTTCCTGTCTGCCAAATAAGTTGAATGCCTTTTTCTGATAATTTATTCAAGCCTGCGAGGACAGACTTATTAATGCTTGCAGCGCCCAGACTACCACCGATTACCAGCAAAGTTTTTCGATCGGGGTCAAGGCCAAAACTTGCCCGCGCCGAAGCCTTATCCATGGACATTTCCCTGATTTGTTTTCTGACCGGATTGCCCGTCAGAACAATTTTTTCTTGAGGAAAATATTTATTCATACCATCGTACGCAACACAAATTTTGGAAGCTCGTTTAGCGAGAAGGCGGTTTGTAATTCCGGCATATGAATTTTGCTCCTGGATGAGAGATGGGACATTCTTCAAGCCTGCCATGAAAAGCAATGGTCCGCTGGCATAGCCACCCACACCGACTGCAACATCCGGACTAAATCTCTTTATCACTTTAGCTGATTTAAATAAACTTGAAATGAGAAGAAACGGCAGTTTAAAATTCTCCAGGCTCAACTTCCTTCTGATGCCTTTTATCTTCAGGCCAATAATTTCATACCCGGCTGCAGGAACTTTTTCCATTTCCATGCGGCCCTGAGCTCCAACGAACAGTATTTTATTTCTGCTGTTCAGTTCCATAAGCGCATTTGCAATCGAGATGGCCGGAAAAATATGTCCACCGGTTCCGCCTCCGCTGATGATCACTTTTATTTCAGGCCAGAGCAAGTTCAGTTCCTCCTTCTTTCTTTTCCCTTTCGACCTGACGGCTAACGCTGAGTATAATTCCGATAGAAATACTGGTGAACCAAATTGACGTTCCGCCCATGCTTAACATGGGTAGTGGCTGCCCTGTTACCGGGAAGAGGTTTACTGCTACGGCCATGTTTATCATTGCCTGGAATACCAGGCTGAATGCACAACCTACTGCAAGCAATGTTCCGAAGGCCATTGGGCTGTGATGTAAAAATCGAATAACTCTTACAAAGAGCACGAGATATAAAACAATAATTCCGATACCTCCTATCAAACCATACTCTTCAATGATGATGGCATAGATAAAATCAGAGTACGGATGAGGAAGGTAATTCCTCTGTATGCTGTTACCCGGAAATTTACCCAGTATTCCTCCTGAAGCTATAGCGATCTTTGCCTGCTCTGCCTGATAGTTATCTTCTTCAGACGAGTTCACAAACCTTTCGATACGTGCTGACCATGTGTCAATCCTTCCGGTTTTACCTATGGCTTTTGCTACAAGAACGAATAAGACGAAACCCACAATTGCCAATCCGAGCAGTGCCATAATGAATTTCATGTTGATCCGTCCAATAAACATCAGGAAGCAACAGGATATGAAGAGAATCCCTGCAGTTGAAAAATTTGCAGGAAGAATCAATGCGCAAACCAGGAGAATAGGAAGAATGATTGGGAGAAATGCTGATTTAAAACTTTTTATTTCGTCCTGCTTCTTGGACAGCATCCTGGCAACAAACATAATCAGAGCAAGTTTTGCAAAGTCAGATGTCTGGAATGTGATGTTAATTACCGGAAGTGTAAGCCATCTGTTCGCTTCATTCAGACTGGTTCCACCGAGCAAAGTGATCAGCAGGAGCGGAATAGTGATGATTAAAGCGATAGCGGACAAGCGTGAATAATATATGTATTTCACTTTGTGGGCGGCGTACATAAGGACCAGGCCAAAAAACAAAATGACAAGATGCTTGAAGAGATAGTATTCGGTATTTCCGCTCTGGTATTTGTAAGCCAATGTTCCAGTGCTGCTGTACACAGCCAGCAGAGAAAGTATTGACAGCAGGAATACGATCACCCAAATGGTGCGGTCTCCCTTGAAGTATTTATCCAGCCAGGTAGTCTGCATGAGGTATGATTTATAGCGATTTCACAGCAATCTTGAATTGTCTTCCGCGATCTTCATAGTTTTCGAAGAGATCGAAACTTGCGCAAGCAGGAGAAAGCAGAACTACATCACCTTTTTTACCCATTGCATAAGCAGCCTTTACAGCGGCATCAGCAGTTTCAGTTTCCACGATTTGTGAAACCTGCTCCGCAAAAGCTTTACGGATTTTCTTATTATCCTTGCCAAGACAGACAATTCCCTTCACCTTTTCTTTCACAAGTTCCGCAAGCATTGAATAGTCGTTTCCTTTATCGACTCCGCCTAGGATGAGAATGACCGGTCTGTTAAAACTTTCGAGAGCATACCAGGTTGAGTTGACATTAGTAGCTTTTGAGTCATTGACAAAATCTATTCCGTGAACAGTGGCTACGTGTTCAAGACGATGTTCCACATTTTTGAAATCGGAAAGGCTTTCTCTGACAATTTCCTTGCGGATTTCGAGTACGCGCGCGGAAATTCCAGCGGCCATGGAGTTGTACAGGTTGTGTTTTCCCTGGAGAGCAAGTTCATGAATAAGCATAGAGTAGTGTTGTTTATGTGTGTGAATTATTAATTGATCATTTTCAAGCCACGCTCCCTCTTCCAATTTTTTTTTAATGGAAAATGGAAACATGTGAGATTTAATTTCTTCTTTCATCATGTACTGATGGGTAATCGGATCATCGGCACAATAAATGAACGAGTCATCAGGTCCCTGGTTATTTGTGATTTTGAATTTTGAGCGGGCATAGTTCTCCAGTTTGTAATCATATCGGTCAAGATGATCAGGAGTGATGTTGGTTAATACTGCCACATCACATTTAAAACTGTACATTCCATCAAGTTGAAAACTCGAAAGCTCAAGCACATAATAATCGAAGCTTGACTCAGCCACCTGAAGAGCGAGGCTTTTACCAACATTCCCGGCAAGTCCTACATTAAGTCCGGCCTTGTTGAGAATATGATAAGTAAGCAAAGTGGTTGTCGTTTTTCCGTTAGTACCTGTGATGCCAATCATTTTAGCATCGGTATATTTTCCGGCGAATTCAATTTCACTGATCACTGGAATGCCTCTTTCTCTAAGCGAGATTACCAATGAGTTATTATCTGGAATACCGGGACTCTTAATTACCACAGACGAATCATGTATCCGGTCGGAACTATGTCCGTTTTCTTCAAATGATATCCGGTGATGATTAAGCTGCTTCTTATAATTGTCTTTGATGCTTCCGGAATCAGATACAAAAACCTCAAGTCCGAGCTTTGTGGCAAGGATAGCTGCTCCCACACCGCTTTCAGCAGCGCCAAGAATCACTACAGGTCCATTTATATCTTTAGATTCCTTCATTACATATATCAGCGTAACTTCAGTGTTACGACAGTCAGTACTGCAAGCACAATTCCCACTACCCAAAATCTTGTCACGATTTTAGACTCATGATATCCCAGTTTCTGGTAATGGTGATGAAGAGGAGACATTTTGAATATTCTTCTTCCTTCTCCGTATTTTTTCTTTGTGTATTTGAAGTAGCTTACCTGGATCATCACTGAAAGATTTTCTACAAGAAAAATTCCGCACAGTATAGGAATGAGAAGTTCCTTTCGGATGCAAATCGCGAATGTTGCAATGATTCCTCCGAGTGCAAGACTGCCCGTATCTCCCATGAAAACCTGAGCCGGATATGCGTTATACCAGAGAAATCCGACGCAGGCTCCGACGAATGCAGATATGAATACAACCAACTCGCCTGTATTGGGGATATACATGATGTTGAGGTAATCCGCGAACACGGTATTTCCGGATACGTATGCCAGGATTCCCAGGGTGCTTCCAATAATTGCTGATGTTCCGGTAGCCAGACCGTCTATGCCATCTGTGATATTCGCACCGTTAGAGACTGCAGTTATAATCAGTATCACAACGGGAACAAAAATGATCCAGGCCCATTTCTTATAGTCTTTCCCGATCCATTTTATCAGAAGAGCATAATCAAACTCATGATTTTTGACAAATGGAATTGTGGTTTTGGTTGACTTTACAGAAGTTTTGGAGAACAATTCGTTTTCGCTTTGACGGATATCATCAATGATTGTTCCTGTAGATTTCTGAACTACGATGTTCTCCTTAGCAATCTTTTCTTTGACCAACACATGCGGATTGAAATAGATTGTAAATCCGATAATGATTCCCAGCCCTACTTGTCCCAGTATTTTAAACCGTCCTGCAAGGCCGGCCTTATCTTTTTTGAAAACTTTAATGTAATCATCAATGAATCCGATGAGGCCGAGCCACACAGTTGTAATGATCATGATGATCACATAAACATTCATCAGACGTGCAAAAAGGAAAGTCGGAATCAGAATCGCAGCCAGGATAATCAGTCCGCCCATTGTAGGAGTTCCTTGTTTTTCCTTTTGCCCTTCAAGACCGAGATCTCTCACAGATTCCCCGATCTGCATTTTCATCAGCAATCGAATGATTCTCTTGCCAAACAACAGAGAAATGATCAATGAGGTTATCAATGCCATTGCTGAGCGGAAGGAGATGTACTGAAACACTCCGCTTCCGGGCATGCTGAAATTCTGATGTATGTATTCAAACAGGTAATACAGCATTATTTCACAACGGATTTTAAAAGTTCACTGAGTATTTGCTTATCATCGAAAGGAGTTCTTTTTCCTTTGATCTCCTGGTATTTCTCATGCCCCTTACCTGCCAGAAGTATGATGTCTCCCGGTTGTGCAAGTGCCACAGCAGTTTTTATCGCTTCTTTTCTGTCGACGATCGACAGACTTTTTCCAGAATCAGACGCAGGTATTCCTTTTTCCATCTGGGAAATAATTTCTCCTGGATCTTCGGATCTTGGATTATCGGAGGTCAGAATAATTCGATCGCTCAGTTCAGCAGCGATTTTGGCCATGACCGGACGCTTGGAAGCGTCGCGATCTCCGCCGCAACCGACTATTGTTATAATTCTTCCTTTACCGGAACGGACATCATTAATTGTGTTAAGCACATTTTGCAATGCATCGGGAGTATGCGCATAGTCGACAACTCCAATGATATTTTTCTGAGAGCTCACATAATCAAATCTTCCTTCAACAGGTTCAAGGTTGCTCAACTCTGTCAGAACCTCCATTTTTGGTTTTCCCAGCAGACGTGCAACAGCATACACTGCAGTGATATTGTATGCATTGAAGGAGCCAACCAGTCGGCAATGCAATTCCTGTCCGTCGAGATTCAGCAACATGCCGGTGAATTCGTTTTCAAGCAACTTGCAGCGGTAATCACACATTGAATGAAGGCCATAAGAATATTTGCTCGCTTTTGTATTCTGCAACATCACTTTGCTGTTTCTGTCATCAGAATTTACAAGGGCGAATGAGCCAGAAGGAAGCATGTCGAAAAACCCTTTTTTTGCTTTCAGGTAAGCATCGAATGTCTTGTGATAATCAAGGTGATCATGAGTGATGTTGGTGAATACGCCAGCGGCGAAATTCAGGCCGGACACTCTGTTCTGAACCACTGAATGTGAGCTGACCTCCATGAAGCAGTATTCACACTCTTCGTCAACCATCGCAGAAAGAAGCGCATTAAGCTTAAGAGGATCAGGAGTTGTATGAGTCGCAGGAATAATCTGCTCGTTGATCATATTCTTCACAGTAGAAAGCAATCCGCATGAATAACCCAGTTTCCTGAATAAGCTGAATAGAAGTGTCGCCGTAGTTGTTTTCCCGTTCGTTCCTGTAATTCCAATCAACTTAAGTTTTTCGCTTGGATTGCCATGATAATTTGCCGCGATTTGTGCCAAGGCAAGAGAGCTGTCGTTAACTCTTATGTAAACAACTGAATCATGAAGTATGTCTGGAAGTTTTTCACACACCACTGCAACAGCTCCCGAAGCAATTACCTGCTCGATAAAATTGTGGCCGTCGGACTGTAATCCTTTTACAGCAATAAATAAACTGCCTTCCTTTACGCTTCTGGAATCAAAAGTGACATCAATAATATTAATCGCGGTAGATCCTGAAATCTCCACAATTCCCGCTTTGTATATGATGTCCTTGAGGATTTTCATAATCAGCCTAATTCGATTGTGATTGTTTGTCCTCTTTCTATTTTACTTCCGGGAGCGATGGATTGCCTTATTACAGCTCCTCTTCCGACTATCAGCACTCTCAATCCTGAATTTTCAAGAACATAAGTGGCATCCTTCGCGCCCATACCAACTACATTGGGAATGGACTTCATGGAAATAACTCTTTCTGTGAGCAATAATTTATCTTCTTTTAAAACCGGGTTAATCCACTTAGCATCATCATCATCCGAAACCACGGGAATATTTATTCCGGCGAGCACACGGCGTGTATCCTTTTGAACTCCCGCCAAAGCAAGAGGAAGAGTATTGATGCTGGTATCCTGTTGCAGCGGTGAGTTCTGAAAATCCAGGTGGTTAGAATAAACTTTATCTGCAATCTCCTTAAAAATCGGAGCAGCAACAGCGCCACCGTAATAGAAGTTATTTGATGGAGCATATACTACCACTATGCATGAATATCGGGGTTCATCGGCAGGAAAATATCCAACGAAGGAAGCCTGGTATGAACGCATCTTTATATCATAGCCATACTTAGGATTAGCAATTTGGGCCGTACCGGTTTTTCCGGCTATTTTATAAGGTGATTTGTTCAAGCTTGTAGCAGTGCCTCTTTCCACAACACCTTCCATCATTCTGCGTGCGGCCATGATTGACTTTTCGCCGGCAATGGAGTCGCGCAATATTTCTGTCGGAAATTTCTTAACTGTTTTTCCGTGATGTTGAATTTCCCGAACGAACTTGGGCTTCACCATTTTCCCGTTGTTGGCAACGGCATTGTAGAAGGTGAGAATCTGAAGCGGAGTCAGTTTCGTTTCATAACCGATTGACATCCATGGCAATGAAACACCCGACCAATCTTTGTCCCTCACAGTTTTAATTCTGGGCTTTCCCTCTCCGTCGATCTGAAGATCCAGTCGATCATTCAATCCGAATGAATGCAATCTGTCTACAAATGCCTGAGGATTTTTTAAGTAAAGCCGGTTTATCAGCTTGGACACTCCGACATTTGAAGACGTTTCAAATACTTCCTGAACGGACATCCTGCTTTTCTTAGGGGGATGAGAATCTTTCATGATTTGTCCGTAAAATCTCATCTGACCGGAACCGACATCAACAGTATCCTCGGGACTAACCAAGCCGTCTTCCATTGCGGCAAGCAGAGAGGCAAGCTTGAAAGTGGAACCGGGTTCTGTGGACTCGGCTATTGCGTAGTTGAAAGTTTCATCATAATTACCATCAGCAGTTTTGGAGAGATTGGCTATGGCTTTGATTTCTCCTGTTTGAACATCCATCAATATTGTACATCCGTGATCGGCATTATGAAATCGAAGATGCTCTTCAAGAGACTGCTCAGCCACATCCTGAATGTGAATGTCGATGGTAGAAATCACGTCCCTGCCATCTCTTGGCTCCATTTCCGACCTGTCTCTTACTGGCATCCAAACATTTCCTGAAAGTCGCTGCATGAGTCTTTTCCCGTGAGTTCCTTTAAGTTCTTCATCAAAAGCCGCTTCTATTCCAACCGGCTTGACATCTCTTAAAGTTCCAATCACACGGCTTGCAAGCTTCTTATAAGGCAGTTCACGAACATTTCTTTGTTCAACCAGTAGTCCGCCTTTGTTTCTTCCTGCACGGAATAGAGGAAACTGTTTTATTTTTTGCAGCTCAGCGTAATTCACATTCCTCTTCACCAAATAGTACCTCTGCTTTTCAGCATGAGCTTCCTTTAATTCCTGTCGGTATTGTTGCCAGGACTTATCTTTAAATAGTGATGAGAGAGAGATGGCTAAAGAATCCAAATTCTTTTTGAAATACTCCGTACTTAAACCGCTCGCACGTGTATCGAACCGGATATCATACATAGGTACAGAAGTGGCCAGCATACTCATGTCTGACGAATAGATATTTCCCCTCGAAGCTTCGATTGGAAAATATTTCAGCGTCATGCTATTTGCTTTTTCTTTCCACTGCTCTCCCTCAACAAATTGTATTCTTACAATTTGTACAATGATAGCCAGTCCCATCATGCACAATACAATGAATGAAAGGTGAATCCTCCAGAATATGTCCTTCTTTATTTTCATTGAAGCTTAGGGCTTTTCTTTATCTTCTTTCAAAATAAGTTTTGGCGGCTCAGTACTTTCTTTTATTTCCATAGGTTCGACAGACTTTGCAACCTGCGATTGTCTGCTATGAGTGATCACTTCGGATTTGGTATAGATGTACTCGGCATTTTTATCCTTAAGCTCGCTTTTAGTCTTTTTAATTTCACGAACCATTTTTTCAGCGTAATAACTATTGGCTATGTATCCGATGATGATAACAGTGACGAAAAGAATGAAAGGCATTGAATGGACAATCTGATTTCTGTCCATAATGCCAAAGATGTTTATAAAACGCAGGAAAGCTTTCTTTTTCTTCTTCTTCCTTGGTGGAGCAGACTCCTCAGCCACATCATTTTCAGTTTCCAGTTCTTCTGACATGTTTTTGTGTTAGTGTTCGGTTCTTTCTGCGATACGAAGCTTGGCGCTTCTTGACCGCGGGTTCTTTTTTAATTCTTCCTCGCCCGGTGTGACAGGTTTCTTAACAACAGACTGAAATGGAGTACCGCTGATATTTCCGAACAGATCTTTTTCCAGTTCACCATGAAACTTTCCCTTGCTAATAAAATTTTTCACGACACGATCTTCAAGGGAATGATATGTAATCACTGCAAGACGTCCTCCAGGTTTGAGGACCCGGATGCATTGAGACAACATTTCTTTCAAGGAATTCATTTCATCATTCACTTCTATCCGGAGAGCCTGAAATACTTTCGCGTAATATTGAGTTTCATTTTTTTTATCTGCTACCGGTGCAATCATTTTCCTGAAATCAGCTATTCCGCTGATCGGACTTACCATGCGTTCCCTTACAATCCTGCCAGCGAGCGTTTTCGAATTGTGAACCTCTCCGTATGCGCTAAAAACCTTTAACAATTCCTCTTCAGAATACTGGTTAAGCACATCTGCAGCAGTCATTCCCGACAACCTGTTCATCCTCATATCCAGTGGTGCATCCTGACGGATTGAAAAACCTCTGGAGGCCTCATCAATCTGGTAAGATGATATTCCCAGATCAGCCAACAATCCATCAACGTTCAGGAAATCATAGTAACGCATGAACTGGTAGAGATAGCGGTAATTATGCCGGACAAAGACAAGCCTGTTATCGCGAATCACATTGGCAGCAGCATCTTCATCACGGTCAAAAACAACCAACCGACCCTTAGAGCCAAGAAGCTCAAGAATCCTATTCGAATGTCCGCCACCGCCAAAAGTCACATCCACATATACACCGTCGGGCCTAATCCTGAGGGCATCCACGCTTTCCTGAAGCATGACCGGTTCATGATAAGTCCTCATCTCTGTTCTTTCCTGGCTTACCCATCACTTCTTCAGCCAGACTTGCGAAGTCACTGTTATCTTCCTTCATAAGCCTTTCATACTCCTTCTCCGCCCAGACTTCAATACGGTTTCCATAAGCAAAGAGCACAATGTCTTTATCAATTCCTGCGTAGTCCATCAATACTTTGGGAAGCAGCAGGCGTCCTGTACCATCCAGATCAATTTCCGTCGCACCCCTGTTGAATTTCCTGATGAACTCGCGATTCTTTCTCACGTAAATATTCAGGCTGTTAACTTCTTCACTGATCCGGCCCCATTCCTTGTTTGTGTAAATCACAAGATGTTTTTCAATCCCCCTGTGCACCACAAAGCGCTTTTGCTCTTTCGCAGGCACCTGTTTTTTCAAAGCCTGAGGCAAAAGAAACCTTCCCTTGGTGTCAACAGTACACGGAAACTCACCGATAAAGCCAGCCATCCTGATTTTTTGCTTGCGCTAATGTAATGGAATTTTTTCCACTTTTTACCACTTTTTGACACTTTGTTGAAAACTTTTTTGAATCCCGCCACTGGCAAGGCTTTTAGGGCTGCTGCAAGATTCACACCAAGCCTTCTGAGCAGACCTTTCGCAACCAAACAAGAGAGCATATAGTCTGATTCTCTTCTCATTAATCAGGCAGAGTCTTGGCTCTGGTTAATCTGATATCATTGTGATCAGAAACGTATGCACTATTAAGGCAGGTGTTGATTTTAGATTTTATCTATATTTGGAAAAACTCCAAGTATGCGTTACGACATCAAACGCGAGAATGATTTTCATTTCATTGAGGAAGGAAGCGGCCAGGAACTGATCCTGTTGCATGGACTCTTTGGCGCCCTGAGCAACTGGGCAGATGTAGTAAATCATTTTTCGGCCAAATACAAAGTGGTCATTCCACTGATGCCGATTTACACCCTCCCTGTACTTAATACTAATGTTAAGGCTCTAGCGGAATTCGTCCACGACTTCATCACATTCAAGCAATACAAGAATCCGATTCTTATTGGAAATTCACTTGGCGGTCATGTGACCTTGGTATATGTTAAGCGTCATCCTCAAAACGTCAAGGCTATGGTGCTGACAGGAAGTTCAGGGCTCTATGAAAATGCAATGGGTGGCACCTTTCCCAAGCGTGAGAATTATGATTTCATCAAGTCGAAAGTCGAATACACTTTTTATGATCCTAAAACTGCATCGAAGGAATTGGTCGACGAAGTTTTTGGCATAGTGAATGACAAAAACAAATTGATACGAATTCTGTCACTTGCAAAGTCAGCAATCAGACACAACATGAGTGATGACCTGAAGGATATGCCTCATCCAACTTGTCTCATATGGGGCAAACAGGACAACATTACACCACCTGATGTTGCTGAAGAATTTCAACGGCTTCTCCCAAAAGCAGATCTATTCTGGATTGACAAATGCGGACACGCTCCCATGATGGAAAGACCTCAGGAATTCAACAGCTATCTTGACCAATGGCTTAACAAATTGCTTGCTGTCTGATTAGCACAGCAGGCAAGATCCGCCCTCACAGGAATGAATATCAAGCAAGCAGAGTTTATTACTAGTCAGACCACCTATCTGAAATGTCCTCCGCCAGATAAGCCTGAATATGCTTTTATCGGGCGAAGCAATGTGGGTAAATCATCCTTAATCAATATGCTTGCAGCCCGCAAGGGTTTGGCAAAAACATCCGCCAGTCCGGGCAAGACTCGCCTGATCAACCATTTTCTTATGAATGAAAACTGGTACCTGGTGGATCTGCCGGGATACGGTTTCGCAAAAGTTTCAAAAAGCTCAAGAGCCGAGTGGGACAAGATGATACGCGATTATCTTGAAAAGCGGGAGAACCTGATGTATGTCTTTGTACTCATAGACATACGTCTTGAACCTCAGGCATTAGATTTGCGATTCATCCAATGGCTGGGAGAAAAAGGAATTCCTCTGGTATTGATTTTTACCAAGTCAGACAAAATTTCAAAGCAGCAAATAATTTACTCCGTTGAACAGTTCAAACGCGAATTAAAAAAAACCTGGGAAGAACTACCGGTCATGTTCATCAGCTCTGCTGAGAAAAAAACAGGAAGAGAAGAGATACTTGACTTCATTCAGCAGGTGAATGAAGAGTTTAAAAAACAAAAGTAGTATTCCTGAAATCAGGACTTATTTTTACCAAACAGTCCGGCTTTGCCAGCAAAATTTTCAGCGAATTTTTTCATGTCTGCAGCTAACTCATGCTCCTGTGTCGCTCTGTCAAATGTGTCGGCAAGGGTCATCATGTTTTCATAAAAAAATCTTTTCATATCATCCACCAGCATGTCTTTGGTCCAAAGATCAATCCTTAGTGTAGTTTTTTCTGATGGGTCCCACATACTCAGCAACATAGCATTGCATGATTTTTTTCCTTCCACTCCGCTGTCGCTCGCTTCCCACTCAAGTTTTGAAGGTACCAACTCATCATTCAGAGTGACAGTAAATTTTATCTCAGACTTTTTCATAGTTTTCTTTTGTTAAATATCATCTCATTTTGCAGGCTTATAACCAGAGTTGCTGAAAATCTCCTGCAGATCTTGATTCTTCATCAACTCATATAAACCGGCATCATCAGATTTCTTCATGTATGCCTGCACGATTCTGAAGCCGATGTATTTTCCTATATTACCTGGAGCCTCAGGAGGGAATCCTTTCGTACCAGGTCCATCTCCGGCATATTTCATAAGCTGATTAGGATCATTGCTGAATAACAATTTGTTTTCAATAAAGAATGACCAGATTTTCGCTTCGTTATTCTTACACCATTCAAGCTGCACTGTCGAATATCCAAACAGAAGTGTATCTGGTTTATCGGGCAATAACTTTTGAAGTGCAAAGATAATTCTGCCCTGATCAATCATGAGCTCAATCATTTTTGATGAGGATTCGTCAACAGCAAAATCGCTTTGCAACCAACCGCGCAGAGCATCAGGGACAATATATTCTGAGCGCATTCTTTTCCTCATATACATCGGCAGCGGAGGATCAATTGTGCTGTAAAATCGATTGTCAGTTCCCAGATACATGTCAAGTCCTATGGCAAGCAGTGCCGAATCGGCAATTACAGGATAACTGAAACCTGTAATGAGAGTGATAATCCTGGGAAGCTCCATATCAGGGAACTCATTCTTGTATCGGCTGAATGCTTTGGACAAATCAGATGCATACGGGCTGAAGTCTGCATACATACGGGAAGTTTCGTCATACAAGTTCCTGAAATTAGTATCTGACAGAAAACTTCTGAAGTTTTCCTGCATGAGCGAGGAATCCCTTGAGCCAAGGCGCATTACCTGAAAAGCATAAAGATTAAAAAAACTGCCGTATTTGGAATGCAGCGACTCACGCCACTTCCCTTCTTCATCAACCTGAGTTTCGAAAAGATCTCGCTCAAATCTAAGTATCTCAAGATTGTCAGTGGGCACTTCAGATGCTTCTTCTCTTTCTCTGCCACAGGAAGAAATCAACATAGGCATGTATAAAAAGATCAGAAGACGCGATAATGCCCGGAAGCATTTATGTTGTATCATTGTCATTAGGTCGACAAAAATAAGAATCTATAAAACAAATTAAACGACAGATATGAAAAGGCTTTTAATTGCAGCTATCCTTTGCCTGAACCTCTCAGTTGCTACGGCTCAAAGCAACCTCCATTTCGGACTGAAAGCAGCGCCATCGCTGGCCTGGCTCAAAACTGATTCCAAAGATTTTGAATCGAATGGAAGTAAATTCGGATTCAGCTACGGACTTATCACTGATTTTAATTTTGCTGATAATTACGCTTTTTCAACCGGACTTGACATCACTTACCGTGGGGGTAAGCTAAAAAGCGCTACCAGCATTGATACCGGAGGAACAACAACCACCACAACTGTAAGTTCCACATTCAACCTTCAGTTCATCGAAATCCCAATCACCCTTAAACTTAAAACCAATGAGATTGGGTACCTGACTTATTTTCTGCAGTTTGGAGTCGCCCCGGGAGTCAATATCAGAGCCAGAGGTGATTCTGATGTCAGAATCCAAACTGGAAGTGTGACAAACTCTTCCTCAACAGAAGGAGAAGACATTAAGAAAGAAATCAATAATGTCAATCTCTCCATGATCATAGGCGGCGGGGTTGAATACACACTCAGCGGATCTACAGTCATGCTGGCAGGAATTCAGTTTAACAATGGTTTCCTGGACGTATTTGACGCTTCAGCACTGAAATCAAACAGCAATTACATAGCGCTTACCGTAGGCGTTTTGTTCTAAATAGGCTTTGTGTAACTTTGTCCTGCTGCATTAAAAAACAGCAGGACATTTTTATTTATGCGCATAGCACTTGCCCAGCTTAATTTTGTGATCGGAGATTTTGAAAAGAATTCCCTCCGGATTAAAGAAAGCATTTCAAAGGCCAAATCCAATCAAGCAAGTCTGATTGTCTTTCCTGAACTTTGCATCAGTGCTTATCCGCCTCAGGATTTTCTTGAATTCGATGATTTCGTTGAAAGATGTAACAAGATCGCACAGGAAATTGCAAAGGAATGTACCGGCATCACTGCAATCATTGGATTACCTACCGTTAACCCGGAACCAGAAGGAAAAAACCTCTTCAATTCGGCAGCAATTCTGAGCGAAGGCAGGATAACTGATGTAGTTCACAAAGCCCTGCTTCCTAACTATGACATTTTCGATGAGTACAGATATTTTGAGCCTGGCCGCAATCCGCATTCAGTTGTCATTGATGACACAAGAATTGCTCTGACCATATGCGAAGACCTGTGGAACATCGAAGATGATCCCATGTATGTTCATTGTCCTATGGATAGTATCATCAATGAGAATCCCGAACTGATGATCAACATTGCAGCTTCTCCCTTCAGTTATGAGCATAGGGACCAAAGGCAGGCAATTCTTTTAAGAAATGTCAGGAAATATTCACTTCCTCTCATGTACGTAAATCACGTAGGGGCTCAGACACAAATCATTTTTGACGGTGGCTCGGTGGTGTATGACAAGCATGGAAATATGCTGCATGAAATGAATTACTTCAGAGAAGACATTCAGTACTTCGAATTCAACAAAGATACCGGAAACATCACCCATATTCAGGGAGAAAGATCTTATCCTGTACCTTCTGGCAAAACGGAAAGAATTTACCAGGCACTGATCACAGGAATAAGTGACTATTTTGGAAAACTTGGTTTTAAGAAAGCCATACTCGGTCTGTCAGGCGGAATAGACTCTGCAGTTGTTTCAGTGCTTGCAGCACACGCTCTGGGCAGTGAAAACGTGAGAGCTCTCTTAATGCCCTCTGCATTTTCCTCTGAAGGATCCGTGAAAGATTCGCTGGAGTTGGTGAAAAACGCAGGCATCAGTCACGACATCATTCCAATTGAACCAGCCTTTCAATTGTTCAGGGAAAGCCTTGCTCCACAATTTGGTGATCTTCCTTTCGGAGTAGCTGAAGAGAATATTCAGGCAAGGATTCGTGGATTATTTCTCATGGCCATGTCCAACAAATTCGGATATATCCTACTGAACACTTCCAACAAAAGTGAAATTGCAGTGGGTTACGGAACCCTGTACGGAGACATGTGCGGAGGTCTTTCTGTGATTGGGGACTTGTACAAAAGTGAAGTTTACGAACTGGCTGCTTTTATAAACAGCAAGAAAAAAACAATTCCGCAAAGTATTATTGAAAAAGCCCCTTCAGCCGAGTTGAGACCTGATCAAAAAGATTCAGATTCACTTCCCGACTACGGAATTCTGGATCAAATCCTTTATCAATACATCGAAAAAAGAAAAGGCCCCGGAGAACTCATCAGCATGGGATTTGAAAAAGAGCTGATACAAAGAGTTCTGAAAATGGTGAACACGAATGAATATAAACGCTTTCAAACTCCTCCAATTCTTCGGGTTTCATCAAAATCATTCGGATCCGGCAGAAGGCTTCCTATTGTTGGAAAGTATCTGTCTTAAACTTCAACTCATTATTTCAATTATAAAAAAAGGGCCAATTATGGCCCTCCATTTTTTATGTTGACAATTACTAAGCGACAGTCCAGGTTTCTTTGCCACGCAGCAGTGCATCAAGATCGCCCTCACCTCTTTTAGCTTTCATCTCGTCGATCTGAACCTGCATCTTGTCTTCATAGCAGAATCTATCCTCTACGTAGAAGACACCAAAAGGACGAGGCAGATGATCAGGCTTAGAAGGGTTATCAAAGAATCTGGAAAGTATTCCGGCCTTCATCCTGTCTTTTTCATCATGGATCCAAAGGTCATTTGCTGAAACTCCGTTACCAATCTGAACCACTACAGGAGTAAATCCGTCAAGTCTGATTCCCTTATCAGCATTTTCTCCAAACACCAGAGGTTTTCCATGTTCCATGAAAAGAGTTTCATTCTTCTTGCTGCTCTTTTCTGTGAACACTTCAAATGCGCCATCATTGAAGACATTGCAATTCTGGTAAATCTCGACGAAGGAAGCACCTTTATGCTCATTTGCTCTCTTCAGTATGGCCTGAAGATGCTTAGGATCTCTGTCCATGGAGCGAGCAACGAAAGTAGCGCTGGCTCCAAGGCAAAGTGCAACAGGATTGAAAGGATAATCAATTGAACCCATAGGAGTGGATTTCGTAACCTTTCCTTCTTCCGATGTCGGAGAATACTGTCCTTTGGTCAGACCATAAATCTCATTGTTAAATAGAAGAATGTTCACATTGAAATTTCTTCGCAACAAATGAATGGTATGATTTCCCCCAATTGAAAGACCATCACCATCACCTGTCACTATCCAGATGCTCAGATCCGGACGCGAAGCTTTCAGTCCGCTCGCAATTGCTGTCGCTCTTCCGTGAATGGAATGCATACCGTAGGTTTCCATATAATACGGAAAACGGGAGGAGCAACCGATACCTGAAATAAAGACAATATTTTCCCTTGGTATTCCGAGATCAGGAATCACTGTTTGCGCCTGCTTCAGGATTGAATAATCACCGCAACCCGGACACCATCGGACATCCTGATCAGTTACTAATTCTTTCGGAGTGAATTTTTCTGCCGGTAAAGTTGAACTTTCCATAGTATGGCTTATGTTATACCCCGTTCTTTAATACGGGATCGCGTTTGTTATTTTAAGGTTTCTTCTATTTTAGCATAAATCTCTTCCGCTGAAAACGGCAGTCCTTGAATCTTGTTATAAGGAATTGCAGGAATCAGGAACTTGTCACGAATGATGCGAACAAGCTGTCCGTTATTCATCTCAGGAATTATCACCTGATCGAATGCGTACAAAAGCTCTCCCAGGTTTTTCGGAAAAGGCTTAATGTAACGCAGGTGAGCGTGAGAAACATCATAACCTTTATTGCGGGCACGAATCACAGCACTCTTAATTGCGCCGAACGTTGAACCCCAGCCAAGGATTAGAAGCTTACCTTTTGCATTACCAACTTCAGGTGTGATTTCAGGGATGTAGTCTGCTAATTTTTCCACTTTTGATTCTCGCATATGCACCATGAATTCATGGTTTGCCGGATCATAACTGATATTTCCTGTTTCATGTTGTTTTTCGATTCCACCGATTCTGTGTTCGAGTCCTTTAGTTCCTGGCACAGCCCAGGGTCTTGAAAGTCTTTCATCACGCTTGTACGGCAAAAATTTTTCACCTGCATTTTTCTCTTTGGCGAACTTCACCTTTATCTCAGCCAAATCAGAGGATGAAGGGAAAGCCCAAGGCTCTGCACCGTTGGCAATGTAACCGTCAGAAAGAAACATTACTGGTGTCATTGACTGCAGAGCAATTCTGCAGGCTTCGTAAACCATGTGAAAACAATCCGAAGGAGTGGCTGCAGCCAATACAGGCATAGGAGCTTCTCCGTTTCTTCCGTATACCGCCTGCATGAGGTCGCTTTGTTCTGTCTTAGTTGGAAGACCGGTTGATGGACCTCCTCTTTGCACATTGATAATAACCAAAGGAAGCTCAAGCATGATTGCAAGACCAATCGCTTCAGCTTTTAATGCTATACCCGGACCTGATGATGCAGTTACAGCTAGTGATCCGCCAAAACTGGAACCAATGGTCGAGCAAATAGCAGCAATCTCATCTTCAGCCTGAAATGTTTTCACTCCGAAATTCTTGTGTCGTGAAAGTTCATGAAGAATGTCGGACGCAGGAGTGATGGGATAAGTTCCGTAGAACAAAGGCAGGCCTGATTTCTTTGCTGCTGCAATCAGTCCGAGTGCGACCGCTTGATTTCCCATTATATTTCTGTAAACGCCCGGAGCTATGCTCGCGGGGCCAATGGTATATCGAGTAGTAAACTCTTCTCTCGTATCGCCGAAATTATATCCGGCACGAAGAACATCCAGGTTCGCTTTTAAAATTTCGGGCTTCTTGCCGAACTTATCCGTCAGGAACTTCTCAGTGTGTTCCATGGAACGGTTATACATCCAGTAAAGAAAACCAAGCACAAACATGTTCTTGGCGCGGTCAATTTCTTTCACGCCAAGGCCACTGTCAGTGAGGGCCGAACGAGTCATCTTGGTGATATCAATTTTGATCACACGGTAATTATCCAGTGATCCGTTCTCAAGTGGATTATCCTTTTCCTCAATGCCTGACAAGCGTAGATTTTTAGGATCGAAGCCGTCTGTATTGGCAATAATAGTCCCTCCTTTTCTTAGATTCCTGAGGTTGGCTTTGAGAGCAGCAGCATTCATGGCTACCAACACATCGCAATGATCACCGGGTGTGAAAATCTCCACGCTGCCGAAATGCAGCTGATATCCTGAGACTCCGGCAAGAGTGCCTTGAGGGGCGCGTATTTCCGCAGGGAAGTCAGGAAATGTACTGAGATCGTTTCCGAACAATGCTGCGGTATTGGTGAATTGTGTTCCAGTGAGCTGCATTCCGTCGCCTGAGTCACCGGCAAACTTGATGATCACCTTTTCTAAAACTTCATTCTGACGTTCCATAATTTAAATTGGAATTTATGGGTGTAAAGATAATGATTTTTAGTGCCTTTGATGTGGCCAATGCTTATTTCAAACCGAGAAGAAAGCAATTTCGGCAGGCATTATTTCAGCATCTTGGGCTTGATGTAAAAGCTCATCGGAGCTGTACCGGGATTGAGATTTGCCCATGACTTTCCAGAAAATGTATGAATACCCGCAGCGCAGGTTGAAAAGGCTTCTGTCGGCACTCCGGCCAGGAAATGAGAAAAGGCCGAAATCGTCGGGTTATGCCCGAAAAGAAAAACCGTGTTTGCTGAGTCGTCAAGCTGCCTGCACACCTCCAGGTAATCTGAAACCGAAGATTCATATAAGTCGGACCTGAGAAGAATCAGGCTTGCAAGACAGGAAAACATTTCAGAGAAAATTATTGCCGTGCTGTATGCCCTTACCGCAGTGCTGCTTACTATCAGGTCAGGAGATAAATCTTTTTCCTGCAGATAGCGTGCAATCAATGGAGCATCATGGTAGCCCTTTTCGTTCAATGGTCTCCAATGGTCCTTCAACTCCGGATCTGACCATGAAGACTTTGCGTGTCTGACGAGAACGATTGTTTTTCCCATAGCTGTTAAAGCCATTTGTTTTCCATTATATCCCTTGCATGGTAAGTGATAATGATCCCGGCTCCGGCTCTGGCAAATGCATACATATTTTCCATGACAATTCGCTGCTCGTCAATATAACCTGATTGCGCGGCAGCCTTGACCATAGAATACTCTGCTGAGACATTATAGCATGCCACAGGAAGTGTTGTGTTTTTTCGGACCAAACGGATGATGTCAAGATAAGCAAGTGCAGGCTTAACCATGATAATGTCAGCCCCTTCAGCTTCGTCAAGTCTGGCTTCACGCAGCGCTTCCCTGGGATTTCTGAAATCCATCTGATACGACTTCCTGTCGCCTTTACCTGGCGCAGATCCTGCAGCTTCGCGGAAAGGTCCGTAATAAGCAGAAGCGAATTTTGTCGCATAAGACATCAGCGCGGTATTGACGAAACCTTCAGAATCCAATGCACTTCTGATGGCGAGCACACGACCATCCATCATGTCTGAAGGCGCAACCATATCTGCGCCGGCCTCAGCATGCGCAAGTGCCATTTGAGCGAGCACCTCAAGAGTCGGATCATTCAGTACATAATCGTCCTTCAAAATCCCGCAATGACCGTGTGTTGTGTAAGCACAAAGGCAAATATCAGTCGTAACATGCAAATCGGCACCAAACTGCTTTTTCAACTCACGCACAGAATCAGCAGCAACACTATGTGGATGAAAGGCAGAGCTGGCATCAGCTGATTTATTTTCCCCTACACCAAACAGCAACACCTTATTTACTCCCGCTTTAAGTCCTTTTTCAACATCCTTTATCAAATTGTCAATGGAAAAGCGATGAATGCCGGGCATTGCTTCGATCTCCTCCTGGATATTTTTTCCAGGCTTGACGAAATAAGGATAAATGAACATATCCTCGCTCAGCCTCGTTTCTGCGATCATGTTCCTGACAGTTTCTGTTACTCTTAATCTCCTCGGTCTTTTAATCATGACAATAAATAATTTTAAACTCTTGCACTTGCATTAAACACTGCTCTTGCCAGACCGGCCTCATCAAATGAATCCGTCTTGCTAATCATTCTGACACCGTGAGAATTTAAAGCCTTTGCTGTGGCATCGCCCATAGCAATGCATTGTTGTCCTTCTTTCAATTTATAATTTTCAAACCAGGCATCTGCATTTGAAGGCGATGTAAATACCAGAATATCTGCATCAGGCTGAACATCCGAATTTTTCTTCAGCGTTTCATACACAACCAAATCAACTGCCTGATCTTTCTGCACCAGTTGTTGCTGAACAGTTTTCAAACTGTCTTTCGCCTGAGGAAAGAGCACTTTGTCTCTTCCTGCAATGGCCGCAAACTTTTTTCCGGTCATGCGAGTATCAGCAGAGTTACCGATAAATTCCGCTCTGACACCATGCTTCCTGAGTGATTCAGCTGTTGATTTTCCGATGCAGGCAAATTTGGCATTCGACACATCAGGGTTCTGGCTGAAAAAAAACTTCACTGCATGTTTGCTGCTGAAGAAAATCCACTTTGCATCAGGCAAATCTTTAATTGGCACTTCCTTCATTTCAATGAGGGCCCTGGATTCCAAATGGAAACCATTTCCTTCCAGCACATTCTTCAGGTATGAAGTATCGTTCAGGTTCCTGCTTATAAAGACACTGCAAGGTTTGATATGACGAACTTTCTCGACTGCACGTACAGGTAAAGTCATTGGATCCCGTGATTCCACATAGACTGAAACAGGCATCTTATCCCATGCCTCCGCTTTACTCAGGCGAAGGCAATACATTTCCTTCTCATCATCAAATTCCGCGTAAGCACCTACCGGCATCTGGCATCCACCATGAAACATATTCAGCACGGTTCTTTCTATTTCAGTCAGGACGGCGCTACCCTTCACATTGATTTTATTCAAATGCTTGATCAGGTCTGTATCTTTTTGTCTCACCTGAATCGCCAACACACCTTGTGCAGGAGCAGGAACAAATTCTCGCGGATCCAGACGTTCGGTGTGCAAGTGACCGAGATCCGGTTGAAGGCGCTCTATTCCGGCAGCGGCAATCAGGATGGCATCGTAGTCTCCTGCAATCAGCTTGTTGATTCTGGTTGGCACATTGCCCCTAAGATCTTTAATTGTGAGATCGGGTCTGAAGGCCAGCAACTGAGCCTTCCTTCGGGCGGAAGAAGTCCCGGCCACTGCATTTTTTTTAAGACCGAATTTTTGTCCCTGATCCAGACATTCTTTTCTGATCAGAAGTATTTCGGCAGGATCTTCACGTGATGAAACCGCTGCGATGATCAGGCCATTGGTTTGTTCAGTGGGAAGATCTTTGTGAGAGTGAACAGCAATATCAGTTTCTTCATTGATCAGTGCCTCTTCGATCTCCTTTGTGAAGAAACCCTTGCCTTCCATTTTATCGAAAGAAAGGTTTTGAATCTTATCTCCCTGAGTCTTGATGATCTTCAATTCAGAATCAAGTCCGATTTCTGCAAGCAGAGATTGAACATGACGGGCTTGCCAAAGGGCCAGATCGCTGCCGCGTGTGCCTATTATTAAAGGATTACGCATTAAGTGAAATTAAAACATTCAGGAATTCCAAAAGTAATTTAATGTCGCAGGCAAATTTACGCGATGCATAAAAATGCTCAGAAAAATATCAGTCGGAAGTTTCCAGAATAATTTCCTTGGCCATTACCATGGGTACGCTGATGCATTTCTTCTCCATGTAATCAAGTACTTGTGTCAGGAGAGCTTTGGACTTATCATCAAGCCCTTCTATCTCTCTTGCGAATACATCATTTACGGCTTTGTCCTTAATTTCCCGGATCTTTTCAGGAACCTCTTTCATCTTCAGCTCAAGAGAGCGAGTCCTGTGAAGATGCCGGAATCCGCGAACATTTTCATCGATGATTTCTTCGGCTGCCGCAAATTCTGATTTTCTTTCTTCCAGATTTTTCTCAGCAAGAACTTTCAGTTCTGAAATGTCAATCACTGCGACATTATTTGTGGCCAACACAGAAGGATGTATATCCGAAGGAATGGCAAGATCCACAAGAAGTTTTTCTGATGTGTCTGCGTTCAACAGATTTGTATAAACGGCCGGTGTAATCACAGGTTCGGCTGAGGAAGTGCAAGTTATCAGGATATCAAATCCATTATAATAAGTCGCAAGCGAATCAAGAGAATAAGCATTTGCAGAAACAGAGTCGGAAGAAATCATCCTGGCGAGGCTTTCCGCATGCTCCAGAGTTCTGTTAAAAATGTCAAACTGTTTGAAGCCGTGTTTTACGAGGTACTTGGCAAGATTTGCATTCGTTTCACCTGAACCGACCATGAGGATTCGCTGATTCGGATCAGGCTTCAATTCACGGATTTTTCTCTCAGCAAGTGAAACAACGGAAACAGGATTGTTCGCAATCTTAGTATTGGTATAAACCTGCTTCGCGGCAGTGACGGTGCTTTTGATTACCAGTCTCAGAAAATCGCCTGTTAGTCCTTCGGAATAACACGCATCATAGGCTTTCCTGACTTGTGTTATGATTTCCCTTTCGCCCACCACAAGTGATTCGAGTGAAGATGCCACGCGGTACAGATGCCGAAGAGCATCTTCTCCTTCATACACAGAGGCATGCTTAACCGCAAATTCTATGTCCTTCTCTTCCCAATCCGGACGGAAATTTTTAAAGAATCTTGCCAGGAAAATTTCATCACAGCTCTGATGAGTTGTAAATATGAATTCAATCCTGTTGCAAGTTGCCAGGTACATGACCTCATTCAATTCACAATTGAATTTAATATAGGCCAGTCTTTCCTTTCGATTTTCCTCGTGGAGGAAGAAACGATGCAACTCCTTCACAGGAGTGTTGTGATGCGTAAAAGCAATTGTTTTTAGAAAATTCAACGCTTTGTCAGGTGTTTCCGAGTGCAAATGTCCAAAAACGGGCTGTTTTACTGTCATAGATTTGTCATGAACATTTTTACTCAGTCTCATGAACGTAAAGAAAAAGCGAATCTGAAAAGAGTACATGACTTTCATCATGAGAATCGGTTTTCAATGGAGCAGTTTTTCAGACCAGATTTTTAATCCCCGCAAACACCTGGCTGCCAAGGCTTCTCAAAATCACCTGAATCAAAAGTTCAAAGTCATGAATATGTCAGATTTCAAGTTTCTCCTTTTACTCAGAGCAATTCGGTGATTTTCTTTTCCAGCCATCGGAGGTCAGCAATTTGTCTGACAGATCTCACTTCATCCAAAAGCTTAATCAGTTTATCCTTGCTTGTACCTGACCTGAACAATTTCACCGTATAGGAAATGAAATTCCTGTATACTTTTCTCTGATAAGATGAAACCTGTTTATTGCGGGAGAGAAAGACTCTGAAGGCTGAAGCATGATAGAGTAATTGCTCATCCTCGCCTGTTTCGTAGTATGTTTTTAGCAATAGCGACCTGGTATCGAGCTGATAAAACAGATCCGTGAATTCAACCTGCTGAAATATTTTCAGCATCTCCGAGTGACGGCCCTGATGGAAATACCAGTTACCAAGATTGTACAAATAAGCATTTTCCTGTTGATTGGGCTCAATGAATTTACGGTAGCCGTGAATAAAATCATGTACCCATTCATGCTCTCCTTGTCGCAAACCAAGTGTGACTATGTTTTTATACTCCCAAGGAGACAGAAACTCGTCCCGGAAAATTTTAATGTCGCTGAGATTCATTTTATAAATCGAAAACAGCACACTTAAAAATTCCTGTCTTCCTGTATTGATCATGCGAATGCAAAAATTCTTTAAGTAATGGTAGAGCTCCAATCTTTCGTGAGGAGAAAAAAACTGAATATTTGTTTTCAATAATGAATAGAATCTTTCAAACTCATCTGTACTTTCGACGCTTAGAAGCAAATCAACAACCGCAGAATACACCGCTATTGAAGGCTCCTCTCTGAATTCATCGAATGCCGCAGCTTTCCTTGCCTCATCAAGCAGAAGCACATTGTTCTCTTCCGAAAGAACATTACCTGCATTGATAAACTCTGCAGACAACTTCAGTTTTGAGCTGAGATAAAACTTATCCAGGCTGATCAGAGCTTCACGGAAAGGCAATCCGGAAGCACGTCCAGACCGACTCGCCTGGAATTCGAGCAGATTCAGATTAGACATATAAGACTGAAGAAGACTATCCTTATCTTTATATGCTCTTGAAAGCTCTTTACCAATCAGAGCGCTTACATATTCAAATGACTTGTTACACGAACGGGCAAATATGGCTTTTTGCCTGATTACATTCCACTGAACAGAATCTTGCTGAAGGAACTTGACCGATATAAAATCTTCGAGCAACATGCTTAAGGAGGAAAGTCTGTAACGGAACATTTTCTCATCATAATTGTCCTCTTCAGAAAAAATCTTCCTGTAGAGCTCTTCTTTATCAGCAGGAAACTCTTCCCTTTTATCATGCAGTTCATGGAAGTATCTGATCATCCTGAGAAGGTTTGTATCTTCATTGAAAAATGGTGATGCCAGGAATTTTTCTGCCCTCAGGTAATCATGCCCACTGAAAGATTTCAGGAGTTCATATAGCTTGCCGTTTTTCATCAGCAAATGTCGAATTCAGTGCAAAGTAATTAAGTATCCGGCAAATAACCATTAAATTTATAATTTAACTAAGACTTTTCGCATATTTTATGATTTTTTTGAGGTTTTTGATATTTATATATGTCCGGCAAAGCTGATTTTTTGTCCTTGGATCAGAGTCATTCTCCGTCTATCATTGTATCGTGAAATTATACCCTCACATGAAATCAATAAATCGACCCAAAATAATTAACTTGAATACCATGAAAAGAGACTTCATCACACTGCTCATTATGCTCAGCATCATGCTGATAACCTGCAGCGGACTTCGCGCTTCCCACATTATGGGTGGAGAAATCACCTATTCCTGGGTCAGCGGGAATTCATATCAGGTTACACTTTCTCTGTACAGAGACTGTTCCGGGATCAATGCGCCAACTTCAGCAATGGTAAACATCAGTTCCGCGTCATGCGGAATCAGCGGACTGACTGCAAATTTATTTCCAACCTCTTCCTCACCTACTATCATCACTCCCGCTTGCCCTTCCTTGCTGACGACATGCAACGGAGGATCACTGGTTGGAGTGGAAAAATGGGATTATAGCGGTACGGTGACTTTACCTTCAGCTTGCAACGATTGGATCATCAGTCGCCAGGAATGCTGCAGAAATTCCAGTATAACAAACCTTACGAATGCCTCTTCACAGCCTGCAATGTTTACAGCTGAGCTGAACAACCTTGACTTCCCATTCAACAACTCTGTTCAGTTTTCGAACCATCCCATATTCTTTTTGAGCACCGGCACTACACATACCATGAATAACGGCATATATGATGTAGACGGCGACTCAATAGTTATGGAACTCGCACCAGCCAGATCCAACATCAACACTTTCATCCCTTACAATCCGGGATATGATCACCTGAATCCAGTATTCAGCAACCCTGCTTCTTACCTAAACCAAAGCACCGGAGATTTTGTGGTTTCACCTGTTGTTACCGAAGTGGATGTGATCGTTTATCAAATTACCGAATACCGTAATGGGATAATGGTTGGTC
Organism: Bacteroidota bacterium; assembly: GCA_003389385.1. Lineage (GTDB taxonomy): Bacteria > Bacteroidota > Bacteroidia > AKYH767-A > 2013-40CM-41-45 > QQVM01. Next base: position 28,949 of record QQVM01000011.1, on the reverse strand, counting down.
GAACATCCAGAGATGTGCAAGTATCCATCACCAACTTCCCAAACAACCTTCCGCAACTCAGCGGAGTCAATGGCAGTAATAATTTTTATAGCAACCTATGCGCCGGAGACACTTTGCGTTTCATGGTGTATTCTGCGGATGCAGACACTTCAGATTCGACTTTCATCAGCTTATCCGGTATTCCAGGAATGAGTATCAGTAGTTTTGGAGGACAGCAGGATTCAGTTTTGGTTGAATTCATCACTGATACAACAATGGTGAGTTCATCTCCTTATCTCCTGCATTTGAACGTATCAGACAATGCCTGTCCTTACTTCGGTCGCCAGTCGTACACTTACAGATTATTTGTAAACAGCTGCACTGCTGATGTATGGCCTGGTGATGCAAACTCTGATTTGCAATGTAACATGTACGATGTCCTTTCAATAGGACTGGCATTCAATGCAACAGGACCTGTAAGGCCGGCCGCAACTACGAACTGGGTTGCAGAGTCTGCTTCAGCATGGTCACAGGACTTCATCAGTGGTGTTAACTACAAGCATGCCGACTGCAACGGTGACGGAATAATAGATGCGCAGGACACTTTGGTCATTGCTCAGAATTATGGCCTGAGTCACCCTTTGCGTGTTTCTTCCCTGCCTCCTTCCGGAATAATTAATTCGATATATCTGTCTGCGAGTCGGGATTCAGCCGGCCCAAGTGATTCATTCAGGGTTCAGGTTGGACTCGGCTCATCAGCATTCCCGGTATCTCCGATTTACGGAATTGCATTCCGTCTCCACTTCAGTTCAGCACTTGTCGATTCTACCCTTTCCGGTTTCTCTTTTGTTTCGTCAAACTTCGGAACACCTGGAAACGACATCATCACATTCACGAAATTCAATTGGGCAGCAGGATATGTGGACGCCGTTTCAGTCAGAAATAACCAACAAAATTCCTTAGCAGACAGCACTGTAGGTATTCTTGATGTGGTGATCGTTGACAATATCTCTGCAAGAGCCGTGAGCCGCTTCAGTTTGTCGAATGTACGCGGCATCACTGCTGACGGTCTGGAACACTACTTCAATGTGGTAAACGACAGTGTCAGCATTTATTCATCGACCACAGGCATTAGCCGTGCAGAGCTGAATAATATTTCAGTTTATCCAAACCCGGCAAAATCCGAGCTCTTTATCAATCCCGCAGGCATGAATGTCAGTAAGATCAGCATCACTGATCTTGCCGGCAGAGTCGTCGTACAAAACGAATATCCGCAAGCGAAGAAAAGTATTGACATCAGTACCCTTTCGGAAGGAGTGTACATTCTGAACATTCATACTCCAAATGGAGTGGCTCAAAGAAAAATTCAGGTTATAAAATAGTTGTTCGTTTATTTTCTCATGTTGTTTGAAAAGCCCCCGGAGTTCGGGGGTTTTTCATTTTCAGGAGAATTACAACTGATCTGTTCAGCGTTTTGCCTTCGTACTTTACGCTATATTAGAAGTAACCGGGTGTCGTTGTCTGAATGAAAGACTGATGCGATAATATAAGCTGCACTATTTCTCAAACTTACATTTGAAGGAAGTTCGTGCTATGCGATTTGTCGGGTAAGAATGATGTCTGAACTGGGATTTATGGGATTGTTGGGATTAATGTGATTTTTACCTGCTCCAATAGTACAAATGCGGTGCTAAATCTTGTGGCCGGCCACAAGAGCGAAGGCTGATTTCACCATATGCTCCTCTTATAAAATTATTATTCGTAACACATGATCCGTAATTCAAAACGTGACCCAAACGGAATTCACATTCAAGCCCTTCGGGCTTGGTTTTTTTAATTGTACGCTGGTAAGTGGCTGACTTTTTCAGACAGGTTAAAAATAGAAGTCTATCTTAACCTTAATAATAAACGTCAATGAAAAAGTCAAAATTCACAGAAGAACAAATCATTTCAATCTTAAAGGAATTCTGTGTGAAACAAGGAAACGTTTGTTTTCGACAGACAAAGTGCGCAGCGATGAAACATCTGACCTTGTCAGACGAAGCGCCAAGCGCGTAGTCTGAAGCACGTAATCTTAAAAAAAAATCCCGCTGAAAACTCAACGGGATTTAATATCTAAAATGAGATTTTTGTATTACTCTTCCCCCGGAAGATTAGACTTCTTCGTCTGGGAGAATGGAACAGTTTGCGGGATGAAATCATCATCCTCTCCCGGCTTTCCATAATCATACGGCCAGCGGTGGACTTCAGGAATTGCTCCTGGCCAGTTGCCATGAAGATGTTCAACAGGGGCTGTCCATTCAATCGTGGTGGATTTCCATGGGTTCTGGCTGGCTTTCCTTCCGCGGTACATTGAATAGAAGAAGTTTGCAACGAAGATCAGCTGTGCTAAACCACCTACGATAGCGAAAATTGAAATGAGCACGTTAATGTTAATGGCTGCATCGAATCCTTCATAAGCTGTATAGGCATAATATCTTCTTGGAGCACCTGATAATCCGACGAAGTGCATCGGGAAGAATGTTCCATACACACTGATGAATGTAATCCAGAAGTGCAGATATCCCATTCGCTTATTCATCATTCTTCCATACATCCTGGGGAACCAGTGATAAATTCCTGCGAACATTCCGAAGATGGCTGAACTTCCCATTACAATATGGAAGTGAGCAACAACGAAGTAAGTATCGTGAACCTGTATGTCAAGTGCAGAGTCCCCTAAGATGATACCGGTCAGACCACCTGAGATGAAGAAGGAAACCAGTCCAATCGCAAACAACATAGCCGGCGAGAGGACAATATTTGCTTTCCACAATGTCGCGAGATAGTTGAAGACCTTGACTGCTGAGGGTATAGCCACAAGGAGTGTGGTGAATACGAACACTGATCCAAGGAATGGATTCATACCCGTGATAAACATGTGGTGTCCCCATACGATGAATGAGAGGAAGGCGATCACCAGCATGGAACCAATCATCGCTTTGTATCCGAAAATCGGTTTACGTGATTGTGTTGCAATGATTTCAGAAGCTAGTCCAAGGGCCGGAAGCAGTACAATATATACTTCAGGGTGGCCGAGGAACCAGAATAGGTGCTGGAAGAGAATCGGGCTACCTCCTACATAATCCAGTGGCGCTCCATTGATGAAAATATCCGACAGGAAGAAACTGGTGCCGAAGCTGCGGTCAAACAACAGGAGAAGTGCCGCTGCAAACAACACAGGGAATGAAAGAATACCAAGGATTGCAGTAATAAAGAATGCCCAGATTGTAAGAGGCAGTCTGGTCATACTCATTCCTTTTGTTCTCAGGTTGATGATTGTTACCACGTAGTTGATACCGCCAAGAAGTGCGCTGGCTATGAAGAATACCATGCTCACGAGCCATAAGGTCATACCTGCCCCCGAGCCGGGTATAGCCTGGGGTAAGGCACTTAAAGGCGGATAGATTGTCCATCCCGCAGAAGCCGGACCTGCCTGAACGAATAAAGAAGCTGTCATTACAGCGCAGGAAAGGAAGAAGAACCAGTATGACAGCATATTGAGAAATCCGCTGGCCATATCTCTGGCTCCCACCTGCAATGGAATGAGCAGGTTACTGAATGTTCCTGATAAACCACCGGTGAGTACGAAGAACACCATGATGGTACCGTGGATTGTCACAAGAGCGAGATAGAAGTTCGGATCAAGTCGTCCGTCTTTTCCCCAGTCGCCGATGATGCTTTCCAGGAATGGGAACTTCTGATCCGGCCAACCAAGCTGAAGACGGAATATGAGCGACATGAACATGGCAACAAGCGCCATTGCAATTGCAGTTACGAGGAACTGCTTTGAAATCATCTTGTGATCCTGACTGAAAATATATTTCGTCCAGAATGTGTCGTGATGCTCATGATCATGGTGGTCGTGGCCTCCGTGGGCATCAACTGCATGATCGTGTGAATGATTTGACATTATTTTGGCTTTTATTTTCTATCCCCAAAAGGGATTCGACATTTAATTTATAACTCTTTATTCTGTTATTTGGCTGCTACCAGAGTAGCTGAACTTTCAGGAAGCAGGGCAGTTTGCAATGTATCCGAAGTTGCGGATGCTGCTTCAGGTTTTGCAAATACATACTTTTGCTCTTTGTACCATTTCTTGAAATCTTCAGGAGTGGTCACAACCACTTTCATTTTCATATTATAATGCGCAACTCCGCAAATCTTGTTGCAAAGCAGGATGTAATCGAATTTTGGATTTCCGGTGATCAGCCTCATGCTGTCTGTAGTGATAGTTGGCTCAAGGAAAAACTCCGTGGTCATACCCGGTACGGTATTCATCTGAGCGCGGAGGTGCGGGAAGTATGCACTGTGAATCACATCACGGGAATGAAACTTGAACACGATCTTACCTCCGACAGGAAGATATAACTCACGTGCAATCTTATCATCAGCCGCTGCTGAGTCATTCACATCCACGCCAAGAATATTATCATCCGTAATGAGGCGGAAGTTTGAATGTCCCAACTTATTATCAGATCCAGAATAACGGGCGGTCCAGTCAAACTGCTTACCGTACACCTCTATCACCATAGCTTCCTGAGGAGCAGGAGCAGTAATATTAATCCAGAGTTTCAAACCGTAAACGATGAGTCCCATCAATACAACTGCTGGAACAACTGTCCAAATAAACTCAAGTTTATGATTGTCCGGCCAGAAAAACGCCTTTACATTCTTCTTATAACTGTATTTCCAGGCATAGTAAAACAATAGAGTCTGGGTAATGAAGAATACAATGATGATGAGAATAAAATTCAGATTGAGGTACTCATCAGTCAGCACGCCATGTTTTGATGCCGCAACCGGAAGAAGATATTTTTTCGCATCTATGGTGAAGTAGATCATTCCGGCAAAGCCCACGAAAAGGAAGATCATGGATAGCAAGCCGTTCAATTTGTTATCCTTATCGGTGATTTCTTCTTCTTCTTCTCCGCGCAGGTCACGAACCAGCTCAAGCACACGAATTATCCGCCAGATGGTGATCAATGCGAATACTATTACTAAAAGGGTCAGTAGCTTAATCATGAATTTCTATTCCTTTTGTATTCAATAATATTTTAAATATGATGATGCAAACTTTCCTGCAACATCGGGTGATTCTGAGGCACAATTGGCGCTTTGCTCAACTCAACGAATGTCGTTCTTAGGAACAATCCGAGGAAACCGACCATCGTACCCACTTCTATGAAGCCAAGCTGCCAGTCTTTGCCGAGTACTCCCGGAGTTACCATCAGATACACATCAAGCCAGTGGCCTGCAAGAATGATGATTCCGGCAACCCACAGAATTGCACTCTGACGTTTTGCGTCACGTGTCATGAGGACGAGGAATGGTGCAATGAAGTTTATCAGAAGATTCGCCACCCAAAGGTTTTTAAAGTACTCCCATCTTACCTGGTAATACACAACTTCCTCAGGAAGGTGGGCATACCAGATCAGCATGAACTGAGAGAACCACAGGTAAGTCCAGAATACAGAAAACGCGAACATGAATTTACCTACATCATGAAGGTGGTTCTCATTCACATGCGGCATATAACCTTTTTTCCTGAGTACAAGGATGAACAATGCCATCATAGCCAGTCCGCTCACAAACAATCCCGCAAAAGTGTACCAGCCAAACAGAGTGGAGAACCAGTGAGAGTCAATGCTCATCAGGAAATCCCATGCGGAAGTTGAAGAAGTAACACCGAACAGCACAATGAAAACCGCGCCGAGCACTACGCTTTTATTGTATGGCTCAAGACCGCCGTTCTGGTCTTCAAGTAAAGACTGCTTACGCAGCAGGTATGTAAATCCAACCCATATTGCAGCATAAGCAATCAATCTGATTACATAGAAAGGAACGTTCAGAAATCCTTTCTTTCCGTCCAGAATCGGATCGTATTTATCACTGCTGGGATCGTAAAGTTCTTTATGAGTCCAGTGATATAGATCGTGGTGACCAAAGATGAATATGACCAGCATGAAGGCCATTCCATATTTCAGATAAGCACCCATTGCCTCTGGCACTCTTTTAATTCCGGTTGCCCAACCTGCCTGAGCAACGTATTGCACTGCGACAAAAAATGTTCCGCACAATGCGATTGCTGTGAAGTAAAAATTGTTGTGCAGGAGCGTCGCCCATGCTCTGTAGTGATCTGTCATGAATCCCATCACAATTGCTACCACACCGACAGCCATCATGATCAATGGAATCACCTTATTATTCTGAGTTAGCTCGTATTTCCTGTCCATCATATTGTGTATGAATAATGGAATTTTAATTATTATTTCTTTTCTGCAGCAGCAGTATTGTCAGCCATTGCAGGCTTCTGCATGGTCTGAATGTAATGAATGATTTTCCAGCGTTCTGTCGGAGTTAGCTGTGAAGCATGGGAGCCCATCATATTTTTTCCCCAATGGATGGCATGATACATTTTTCCGACAGGCAGATTCCTCAGCTGTTCTGAATTATATGCAGGTGGCTTAGGACCGTTCCTTTGAACTACAGGTCCATCCCCCATTCCGGTGCTGCCGTGACAAACAAGGCAATAGTTGTCATAAAGTCTTTTACCTTCTGACATTGCAAATTCATCAAGAGGCACAGGATTTTTCAATTCCGCACCCGCCTTTTCATATCCTTCAGTGGTGTTCGGGTATGGATAAGGCATCATGTCCAAGTCACTGTGAACCGAGTTTCCTCTGGCAATGGTTCCTTTCACCGATGGACGCGCAGAAGTGCTGTCCTGGAAATTAGGATTTGCCTCATAAGTCTCATAAGAAGGAGAGCGGTACATGTTTGGCATGTATTCGTAACCGGGAGTCTTCTTGTCCTCGTATGCGCAGGATGCCATGAGCGAAACCGCCAACACAGGGAGGAAGTATGTATATATCTTTCTCATTTTATTAATCAGGCAAATTGCATGGATTTCATTAATACATCACTCGCGCCGGAATTCCTGATCAGGGATACCACTTCATTCATCTTGGATTCGTCTTTCACATCTACGTGTAATACGAACTTATCATCAGTGATTCTCGGATGTGGCATTGGAGCAGTCACACCGGGCAGCAGCTTGCTCCTGAGCAGAAAGGTCAGTGCCATTCCGTGAGCGGCGCAGAACACAGTCATTTCAAATGTTACCGGAATAAATGCCGGTATGTTCAAATAGAATGCAAAATTGGGTTTTCCTCCGATGTTGACCGGCCAGTCAGCGATCATCATGTACCAGGTCATCAGAAGCGCCAGCGATGTGCCTGTTATTCCGAAAAGGAAAGCTACTGTTGAAATTCTGGTCCTGGGAACATTCAAAAGCTTTTCGATTCCGTGAATGGGGAAAGGACTTTGCACATCCTTGCACACAACACCTTTTTCCTTCAGGGAAGGAATAGCGTTCATCAGGATTTCTTCGTCGTCGAAAATGCCGTAAATTCTTTTAGCCATGATTCTGATCTCCTTTCTTGTATTGATTTCCTGTCTTTTTAAGAATTGACTTCAGCTCAGCCAGGGCGATCACAGGGAATACTCTGGCAAATATCAGGAAGAGTGTAAAGAACAATCCGATAGTTCCTACGAATATTCCGACTTCAATGTAAGTCGGTGAATACATGGTCCAGCTAGAAGGCACATAGTCCCTGTGGATGGAAGTTACGATGATTACAAATCTCTCAAACCACATTCCTATGTTCACGAATATGGATATGATGAATGTTGCCATCACGCTTGTTCTGATTTTCTTGAACCAAAACAGCTGAGGTGTGATCACGTTACAGGTCATCATGCTCCAGTATGCCCACCAGTATGGTCCAAATGCTCTGTTCATGAATGCGTATTGTTCATACTCTACTCCTGAATACCATGCGATAAAGAACTCAGTGATATAAGCCACACCCACAATGGATCCGGTCAGGATGATAATTTTATTCATCAGCTCAACGTGCTGTATAGTGATGTAGCTTTCAAGAGAAAGAACTTTTCTCGCGATAAGCATCAGCGTGAGCACCATTGCGAATCCAGAAAAAATCGCACCGGCTACGAAGTATGGCGGGAAAATCGTGGTGTGCCAACCCGGAATAATGGAAGTGGCGAAGTCGAATGATACGATGGTGTGTACAGAAAGTACGAGCGGTGTCGACAAACCTGCGAGAACAAGTGACACTTCTTCAAATCGGTGCCAGTCGCGAGCTGTACCCTTCCAGCCAAATGAAAGCAAACCGTATATAAATTTCTTTGTTGGCGTTACGCAACGATCTCTAACGGTTGCAAGGTCCGGAAGCAATCCGAGATACCAGAATACAAGGGATACAGTGAAGTATGTCGAGATCGCGAATACGTCCCAAAGAAGCGGTGAATTGAAATTTACCCAGAGTGAACCAAACTGGTTAGCAATTGGAAGCATCCAGTAGTCAAGCCATGGACGGCCTGTGTGGAAAAGCGGAAATAGACCAGCGCAGATTACAGCAAAAATCGTCATCGCTTCCGCGGAACGGTTGATAGACATTCTCCAGCGCTGGCGGAAAAGAAGAAGGATCGCAGAGATCAGTGTTCCAGCGTGACCAATACCGATCCACCAAACGAAGTTGGTGATATCCCAGGCCCAGCCGACAGTTTTATTGGCACCCCATGTTCCGATTCCCACACCAATAGTATAAGCAAGGCATATGAGCCCCCATACCATCGCGGTGGCGGAAATTACAAAAGAGATCCACCAGTACTTATTTGCCTTGCCTTCAATCGGACGGCAGATATCTTCCGTCATCTGATGGTAGGTCTTGTTGCCGAGTATTAATGGGTCCCGGACTGCCGCTTCGTGATTACCGCTCATGTTTATCTAAACTGTATGCTGTATTTTTTTATTCTTAATTATGCCTGATTTCCGTTGCCTGAGTTACGCACCTTTGTCAGGTAATAGACGTTTGGCTTTACGTTCAGCTCTTCAAGTACGTGGTAGCTTCTTTCTTCCGGCTTCCACAACTTTTTCACTTCGCTGTCAGGATTTTTGAAATCACCGAATACAATCGCGTTGGTCGGGCATGACTGAGCGCAAGCTGTGTTTACTTCTCCGTCTTTAATCTTCCTGCCGGCTTTTTTCGCTTCTAACTTTCCTTCCTGGATTCTCTGAACGCACATTGAACACTTTTCCATTACACCGCGTGAACGAACAACCACATCAGGATTCAGCACCATCTTGCCCAGATCATTGTTCATGTTGTAATCGAACTGTGTATTGTCAGAATACTGGAACCAGTTAAATCTTCTTACTTTATACGGACAGTTATTCGCGCAGTACCTTGTACCAACGCAACGGTTATAAGTCATTTGATTAAGACCTTCAGAGCTGTGGCTTGTTGCAATAACCGGACACACTGTCTCACAAGGTGCATTGTTGCAATGTTGGCAAAGCATAGGCTGGAAGACCACCTTAGGCATGTCAGACGGATCTTCCATCTTCTTGATGTCTTTCTCCTCACCCGGCTTAGGATCAAAATCGCTGCTGTAATAACGGTCGATTCGCATCCAGTGCATTTCGCGGCTTCTTCTCACTTCATCCTTACCCACAACAGGTACATTGTTCTCAGCAGTACATGCAATCACACATGAACCACATCCGATACAGGAGTTAAGGTCAATACCCATTCCCCAGTGGTGATTGCTGAGATCTCCCCTGTCCTCGTGTCTGTCCCAAAGCTCTAGTTCAGATGGCTTCACATCAAGTTCTTCGTGCGTACCAATCTTTTTCTTGTATGTAAGCTGCTTATTGCCGGAATTTGGATTCTTCTGCCACTCCTGAAGAGTGGTTTCCTTCACGATTGCTCTTCCCATCAAAGTGTGGTGAGTCTGCGTTGCCGCAAATTCGTGATCATCTGCTGGAGATTTCTGGATGTCTACTCCTGAAATATAATTCATGATGAATCCATCGCGGGAATTCATCAATGGATACACATTCACTCCTACCTTATCAGCTACTTTACCTGCTGCGCTTCTGCCATAGCCAAGGGCGACTGATGCAGAACCGAATGCCTGTCCGGGCTGAATCACGACCGGAAGATCCATCTTCACACTGCCTGCAGTTACGCTGACAACATTGCCTTGTCTCCAGCCTTTTTCACGGGCATCTTTCGGAGATACTGCCAGGTAATTATCCCATGTGATTTTCGAAATCGGATCAGGAAGTTCCTGTAACCATGGGTTGTTGGCCATGACACCGCTACCCATTCCGGTTTTTTCATAGACCATAATTTCAAAACCGCTTCCAGTCAAAGAGCCCAGCATAGATGCAGCTGCGCCAAGGTTGGCATTGGATGAGTATTGTTTTGCTGTATTTGGAGCAAGCTCAAGAACTCCGTCCTGAAGAACATTATTCCAGCTTTTACCTGCTTTGTTCAGAATGTTTGAATTCCAGTACGAAACAAGATAGTCGTAATATGTTTGTGAACTGCCTGTCCATTTAAGGAGACTGTCCTGCATTTGCCTTGTGCTGAACAGAGGAGCAATGGTAGGCTGACCGAGGGAAAATGATCCGGCTCTTGGCTCAGCATCCGCCCAGGATTCAAGGGAATGATGATCAGGGCAGGAATATTTACATGCTCTTGAAGTTTCATCTTCACGCTCGCTGAAAGATAGGCTCAGCTCCATTTTTTGAAGCTGGTTCATGAACTTGTCGCCATCTGCAAGAGTGTAAACCGGATTGCAGTTGTAAACCAGCAGTGCGGAAACCTCACCTTTATTCATCTCCTCACGCAGTGTCGCCAGATCTGCATCGCTTCCCTGACGCAGTTTGCAAGGATTATCAAGATCAATTGTGTTTCCGTAGCTTCCCAGAAGACTGTTGATGGAGTTGATTACATTTTGAACAGCTGAATGATTCACTCCGCAAACAACAAGCGATTTGCCTTTGCTCTGCCAGAGTTCTTTCGCTACAGCCTGAATTTCTTTTTGAAGCTCAGTCGCAGGCGCCTGAATCGGAGCTGCACCGGCAAGTGAAGCCACTGCATTGTAAAGGTTAGCAGCAACTGCAGCCTGATGGCTGGGCTTCACGGCAAGACGCTGGTCGGCATTACTTCCTGTAACGGAAAGCGACGATTCAAACTGAATGTGGCGAGACATGTTCTTCTTGCCGTTGTTCAGTTTTCTTGTCTGTGCATACTGCTTAGAATGTTCCAGCGGTGAAATCCAGTTAACAAGGAAATCCGCGCCGATGCTTACGATTACATCTGCCTTGTCAAAATTATAAGTAGGCAACACATTTTGTCCGAAGCTCTCCTGATTTGCCTGGCGAATACCGGCGACAGAAACCGCATCGTACATGACGTGCTTGGTATTAGGATACTTCGCGCTGAATTCAGAAATGAGCTTCAGAGTGGAAGGGCTGATGACTGTCGAACTCAGAATTCTGATCTTACCTCCCAATGAAACAATGGCATTCAGTTTTTCACTTACTTCTTTATCAATCTGCTCCCAGCTTACCTGTCCGCCATTGATGGAAGGACCTTTCAGACGGTGGTTATCATATAATGAAAGTACAGATGCCTGCACCCGGGCATTTACTCCGCCTTTGGTAACACTGCTCAGGCTGTTTCCTTCAATCTTGATCGGTCTTCCTTCTCTTGTCTTTACCAAAACACTGCAGTAATCATAGCCGTCGAAATAGCTTGATGCGTACCAGTTGGCAATTCCCGGAGTGATTTCTTCCGGCTTGATGAGATAGGGAATCGATTTTGTAACGGGGGCCTCGCAGGATGCAAGAGATGCTGCAGCTACACTGAAACCGAGAAACTTTAAGAAGTCACGACGTGGTGTAAGCGTGCTTTCGCTTGCTTTGTTGGACACTACCTCATCAATCGGAAGCGGCTCAAAAAATTCATTGTTTTTCAAGCGGACGAATTCAGCATCATTGCTTAACTCTTCTACACCTTTCCAATATCTGTTGCTCATTGCTTTTGGATAGTTTACTTTTTTATGTTGTTCCTGCTCTGCCCTTCAAACTTCTTGTCCGGCAGGAAATAAAATCTGATTAATAGTGGCAGCGTGAACACTCAAGGCCGCCGATTGTGTTTACAGTGATCTTGTAATCATGGCCGTGCTTCTCAACCAATGCCTTATGATAGTCTGCGTAATAAGCATTGCCTTCCATCTTCACTTCTGTTTTTCTGTGACAATCAATACACCATGCCATTGTCAGCGGTGAATACTGTCCGGCCACTGTCATTGAATCCTGAACAGGACCATGGCAGGTCTGGCAATCAATTTTACCAACAGTTACGTGCTGGGCATGATTGAAATATGCAAGATCAGGCAGGTTGTGAACTCTTACCCATTGAATTGGCTTTGGATTCGGACCATAAACACCGGTGGAAGGATCATAATCAAGCGCAGCATAGATTTTCGCAATCTCTTCCTTGCCTGTGGTTGGACCCTGACGAACATACTTATGACAGTTCATACAAACATTAGCAGAAGGTATACCGGCAACTTTTCCTTTCTCTGCACCAGAGTGGCAATACACACACTGGATCTGCAATTCACCTGCATGAAGCTGGTGGCTGTAAGCGATTGGCTGGTCAGGAGTGTAACCTTGTGAAATTCCTATTGACTGCAGAGCATACCATCCTTTTACAGAACCCCAAAGTGTGAATGTGACAAGGAGAACCGCAATAAGTTTTTTGTTATTCCTGGCCCAGTGAAGAGTCTTCTGCCATGAAGTCATTGGAGGAGGCTCAGGCAAACCCTCCTTCTGACGAAGGGTTTTCTCCAGGGTGGCTTTAACTTTTCCAAGCACTGAACTGAGTAGCAAAAGAACACTCAGGGCAATCACAAGATACCAGCCGACAGGGGCTTTTTCTTGTGAAACTGGTCCCGCGCCAGGAGCTCCTCCTGCCGCAGGCGCTGCTTCAGGTTTTTCGGATTCCGCTTTTACATATGCTATTACCGCTTTAATTTCATCATCGCTGAAATTATTGGCAGGCATGGCCACTTTGTTGTATTCGTTGAAGAGCTTTACTGCTACTGGATCACCGGCCTTCACCATTGCCTGTGAATTACGGATCCATTTAATCAGCCAATCCTCAGAGTGACGCTTGTGCATGTCCTTGAGAGCAGGTCCGATCAATTTGTCATTGATGGCGTGGCATGCGGTACAATTGGCTTTGTAAAGGGCTTCTCCGTCCTGGGCGAAAACATTCAAGGATACAAAAGCGGACAGAATGAACGGAAACAAAAAGGCGAGTGACCTCAGATAGTACGATTTGTTCATTTTTATTTTATTAACACGCTCATTATAAGCGACTCACAGCAATTCTGATTATGCGGGGAGCTAGGTCACCGCAATGTCAGATTTTCGAATGGGTGCAAATTTATCAGAAACAATATTTCTATAAAGAAATTTTTAAAAAAAATTTAACAAAAACATCTATAGAATTAAGAGGCAAACTTTTAATCTAAGAAGGATAGGTACTTACTAGAAATAATCCTCAAAATGTTAATTTCAGAACACCTTGTTTTTCACATCAATAAGACTTAAGTATTCACATCCTAAATTAATTTAACTTGATTGCGAATTGATCAATCAACGCAAATCACTGATAATCTGATATATAAAAATCACTGGATATCAAACGAGTTATATTAATTTGAAAAGCAATGGCTTACTTGGACTGGCATCATTTATCAAACTGCAAATCTGCAAGTTGAGTAAATACTTAGCGTCATGTATTGAATCGTTGGCATAAATCAGTTCCGTGATAGTTGCATCCAGACGGGGACTAAGCGGATAGTTCCAGAACTCATGATGTGAAAGTAGCTTGCCTCCATCCTCTTCCTTATCAACGGACGGTAAATCTATGAGGAGATGTTTGACTCCCTTTTCTCTTATCATTTTTGATGCCTCATGATGAAGATACGGCGGATTCGTTCCTGAGTAATTTTTTTCCAGCTTATGTTCCGGATTCGGCCGGGTTCGTATGATAAGGGCTTCGGGTTTTGCTTCACCAAGCGCGTGGCTGATCTGCTCAGGCATGATGATCAAATCATTGAATATGCTCCTGGGCTGAATGCTGATAAGTTCAGCAATGAAAAAAAACTCTTTCAGGCAATCATGTATATTATATTTCTCCTTGCTGATGTGACCAACACATTCAGTATGTGTTCCGTTGCCGTGTATGTTCATCTGCAAAACATTGACATTGCAAGGGCCGCCCTTTTCTACGCTCCCAACAAAATCACCTGACTTAAAAGGCTCAATGATCACAGATGGAAGGTAAAAGGCATTGACATTTTTTTCTCCCGCTCTGAGTGGCATGGAAATATCAATAGGCTTAGAAAGATCTGCCCTGAAAGTATGTCCTGAATGATGGAACTCTGCAATCATGCGAGAAGAATGAAAACAAGTATAGGAATTATTTAAAAGCGGATCACTGTTTGATCATTCTGATCACCTGAGATTCGTCCTCATGCATCAATCTCATGAAATAAACTCCGGCAGATAAGTCTTGAGGAAAATATATCTGCAAAGATTGCTCACCATTTTGAACTATCTGCTCATCTGAAAAGAGTATCTGTCCGAGAGAGTTTTCCAGGCTGATCTGCATGCGCGTTTCGAAAGCCGAGTATATTGAAACTGTCGCCTGTGTGCTGAATGGGTTCGGATAGACTCCTGTCAATCCGAAATTCTTGTTCTTGCTGAAATACACAATCACAGTTTGTGAATACCGTGAGCTGCCGTCGAAATCAATTTGTTTCAGTCTGTAATAATTTCGGCCCGACAATGGACTGTTATCTGTAAATGAATAATCTCTGTTTTCAGAAATCGTTCCTGCTCCGGCTATCACACCGATTTTTTCGAAAACAATTAATCCGTCTTTTTCTCGTGCAGCCTCGACTTCAAATCTGTCGTTATTGATTTCACCTGCTGTGGTCCATTCACAAACGACCTGTTCCTTTCCTGATTTAGCAGCAGAGAAATGAATCAGCTCCACCGGTAGCGGTGAAGGTCCATTCCCTGCAGAAGCCATTCCTCCCGGTGTTGTCAGACCGTTTCTTCTGGCACCTTGCAAACTTGCAGCATTGATTGAATACATCGCTATACCGGTATTGGCGCTAATGTCGATTCCGCTGTGTGTTCCTGCGGATGAAACAAATGGTCCCTGTCCGGCATTTCCGGGAATGACTACGCTTGGCCTCCTGATGACTCTCAGCTCAGAGCCGGTGAGTCCGTCAAGATTTTGAAGATTGAAGACATCGCCGGCAATCTGCAAGTCGTAATTAATCGCACCCAAAGCTCCTGCTGATATTACCGGATCACCGTTTGCAGCCGCACCGGTATTCTCCTGGAAATCCCAGTAGAAAGTGCTGACAATATCAATCTCTTTGTTGTTGCATGTCACTGCGGTTGGTCCACCGATATCATCTATCTCAAAAGCATTCATGCAACCGTGTCCTGTGAACCCTATGTTCACTCCGTCTACAGTCCCATTGGAGTTATTATTTAAATATGTACCCACCATGTATTGGTTGTTCGTGATGCTATTGTTCTTCATCATCGCTGGAGTATAAAAATAATCTGCCAACACTCCTGTTCCTCCGCTGCTTCTGTATCCTAGTGGGAATAAATATTCATTACCTGCTCCTGTGTTTTTTATTCTTCTGTTCAGGCGACCCTGGAAGAAGCCATTCCTTGTCTCCTGTGCAGGAATTGACTGCCGAGTCACCGCTCCCGGTTCATCGGAAACAATTGTTATGGTCTTGTAATTCACCGCGGTATTTTCATCTGCATCATAAGTTGCGCCGGTTTTGGAAAGCAATACACCGTTGGCTATGTCAAAATTGTAAAGTATAATGAGATTGCCTCTGAGATGTGCTTCATGTACTGTAGACGGTACAGCCGTCGGGGCAGTTTTATTGATTCTCAATTTGCAAATTGTTCCCGGGAAAACTCCGTTGCTGTTTCTGATATCGACAATCTGCACCTGTGTAGTACTTGCAATGTCAATCAGCCCGGAAGTAATTCCGCTGAGAGCTGTTGCACCGGTACAAAGACAAGTTCCGGCAATAGTTGCATTACCATTGATTGTGAGGGTGTATGTGCCTACATCCATTTGCCCACTCAAAGCGGAACTTGCGTTTTGTTGAACAGTAAAATGATTCACAGTCACATTGCCGCAACCTACTCCGGCCTGAAGAAGCGGATATCTCGGCCTGTTATCAAGAATGAGTACATCACTTGTCGCTACAGGCACTGTCTCCCTGTCCCAATTGCAGCTGTTGCACCATAGATTAGATTGGGATCCAAGCCAGGTCCATGTATTGCCAACAATTGTGGCTACGTCAAATTCATCGCAGCCAATGTCTACACAACTTGGTCTGGTAGTATTGTCAATATCCAGAGTCACTACAGGTGAAAGCGGAGAAAGTCCGGCATTACGCACAACCAAATCCGTAGTATGCAAATCAGTTGCAGATGCAAATACCATGGCACTTTGCTTGGAAGCCGGAGCAGGATCCTGTGCAGAAAACGCAGACCAGTTGGCTAGTGTCGCGCAGCTGATATTGGTCCACATGGCCAGTGGAGCAGCGACGGTATAAAACAGATTATTGGATGCCTGATAACTGAAAGGAGCATTTACTGTACGAATGGCAAGATGCAAACCGGTTCCACCTGTTCTTTCATTATAATAGATATTGTTTCTGGACCTGAAAAGATTTCCGGATGTGTTGTACAGATATGCGAATGAACTGTCTGATCCTCCGCCTGATGTTCCCATAATTCGAATTGAATTATGATAGGAAAGTACATATGCACCATCCTGTCGTACTCCCGCAATACTCAGATTGGTGCCTTGGGTATTACCAATGCTGATCATGTTATTGAACATGTTGATCGTCGGTGTTCCGGGAGCGGTATTAGTCACCTGTATTCCGATTGCTGAAGACCCAGTTACACTTGATGTTACTGTGAGTGTATGAACTCTGTTACGTTCCAGGCTGATAGTTCCGCCAGAAAGCGGCTGCTCAAAGATTCCACGTACGTGCAAAATAAACCCTCCTCCGCCGTATGTATTCGATAGATTAAAAATTACATTGGCTTGTATCTGTGTCCCAACCGTGCCGGACAATGGCTTGTCTACAATTCCAACAACTGAAGAAAATTCGTTGATTCCGGAATTCGCTTCGGAGTGGTTAAGATTCTGGATTGTATTGCCCTGTATTCTCACAAGCGCTGTGGAATTACTGTTCATTATTCCCACCACATTGCCCTGTCGGTGTGAACTGCTGATATTCGCCGCACCGGAATTTCCGATATTGTTTCCGGTGATGTTGATGGCTCCGCTGCCTTCATTCAATATACCGATGAGAGAAATCCTGTCGCCGCCGCTTATGCCCGGGCTCCCAAATGAAAGCCGAATTCCACCTACAGAGTTTGAGTTAATCGTATTTGATCCGGCTCCTCTGTTATAAATGGCAACAGCGGGTACCGGCAAAGCTCCCGTTGTAGTCAGTGATGTCGACCTGATTAGAATGGAATTAGCAATTGTTGCGCTTCCTATTGTGTTGGTGTTCACGGATGCCGGTCCGGCCACAATGTAGATGCCAAGAAATATATTTTCGCCCGCAGTGGTTTTGGATCGGCTGGAGGTAATGTCGAATCCTCCAATGACGTTGCTGTTCACCGTAGAGTTCACAGCGGTGGTTTGATTCAGCGTAATTGCGTGAATCATACTGGCATAATTTGATGCGCCTGGATTAGTAAGTATAGTGTATCCTGTTCCTGCAGAATTACCGAATCCAAGGATGTTGTTGTTGATTGTGTAGCCAGAACCTGACTGCACATCGATACATGAATAAATATTTTCCAGGGTACCACTGCCTCCTGCTGCCCATACGCGGGTGGCAGTCTGATAAATGCGGTTACCGGTAATTGTCCATCCGCTAGTATTCGGTCCGCAATAAATTCCCTTGCTGTTTGAAGTGCTGGTACCGGGAGAAAAATAATCGTGGATGAGATTATTGCTGATGATATTGTTTTTATTCTCCCTCGTCGCAGTTCCTGAGCTCTTAATGCATTGGTGAGGAAGATTGCTGCCTGCAGGACCAATGTCATTCGCACTTACTGTATTGTTGTCGTTTCCGGTTCCTGCAGCCACTGTGCTGAACAAAATTACCGCACCATCAGTGGATGTGCTGAAAGTACCAGTAGATGAACCCTGGATGGTGCAGTTGGCAATCAGATTGCTTCGGGCATCATTGATCAATCGTATTGTTGACGCGAGATTGCTTGTGGAAGTGTTGACAATTGTAAGTGAGTTCCCGCCGCTGTTCAATCCGTTGATGGAAACATTGTCTGCTCCGTTAAGATCAATTAGCGGTCCGGCGATATTCCCATTGACAGTGATTGCTCCGGAAGGCCCGATGCTTAGCGTGGTCCATACCCCCGCACTTTGATTTAGAACAGCAGTACCGGTTTCTGTAGTGTTGTTTACAATTGTGACAATGATGTTTGTAGCAGTCTGTGCGCCTCCGTTGATGGCAGTGAAAGCTGATTGAAGTGTAGGGTAAGTTCCATTTCCTACCAATGCCCCTGCGACATTCACGTTCTGTGCAGATGCACTGAATCTCAGGCAGCTAAGCACAAGCAGGAAGAATGGTACAAAACATCTTCCCAACCCAAAAAAGCGCAATGATTTAAGCATCCGGGCTTAGTTGCATTTATGTGGTTAAACCTTCAAAATTAATCAAAATTATAAGAACTTTCAGCATTCTTTCCGTTAATGTGGTAAAAATACGGGTAAAAGAATAGCTTAATGTGATCAGTCTGTAAATAATACATTAGTTAATTGTTTCCTTCAAGAAACCGGGTGCATACAGTTCCACCAAAAAGAAAGGGCAAATCAGGCAGTATTTAAAATAATCCCGATTTTTAAGGAAAATATAAAACTTAGCCCTTGCTCATGCAACCTATTTATTTGGATAATAACGCCACTACAAAAATTGATGATCGTGTCTTGAAGGCGATGTTGCCTTATCTCACAGACAAATTCGGCAATGCGGCTAGCAGCACTCATTCATTTGGTTGGATAGCGAAAGATGCTGTCGAGCAATCAAGGGAAAAAATTGCTGCACTGATCTCGGCAGATTCTTCGGAAATCATTTTCACCTCCGGATCCACTGAGTCGATCAATCTTGCGATCAAAGGAGTGTATGATTTGTATCACCGAAAAGGAAAACACATTATCATAACTGCTTCGGAACACAAAGCGGTGCTGGATACCTGCAAATATCTTGAAAAGCAAGGAGCGGAAATCAGCATGCTTAGTGTAAATGAAGCAGGATTGATTGACATTGAAGAATTGGAAAACATGATCCGGCCTGACACCATTCTTGTGAGTGTAATCATGGCTAACAATGAAACCGGTGTTATTCAGGACATGAAAAAAATTTCGGAGGTTGTGCATAATAAAAATTCAATCCTGATGAGTGATACCACACAGGCATGCGGCAAAATTCCGGTGAATGTGAATGAATTGGGGATTGACTTGCTATGCATGTCTGCACATAAGATGTACGGCCCCAAAGGCGTCGCAGCACTTTTCGTTCGACGCAAAGGTCCAAGAGTAAGCATCAACGCACAAATTCACGGAGGAGGCCATGAAAAAGATTTGAGAAGCGGTACACTTAATGTGCCTGGGATAGTCGGGCTGGGAGCAGCTTGCGAGATTGCAGCTAAGGAAATGAAAGATGATGCGGTCCGGATTTCCGCTCTGCGCGATAAACTGGAAAAGGAAATCATGGAATCAGGGAATATCAGCATCAACGGTGATGTAAAACAGCGATTGCCAAATACAAGCAACCTTTGTTTTCACAATATTAAAGCGAGCGGACTGCTGAAGAAGATGCCGGAAATCGCATTGGCGACCGGGAGCGCCTGCACTTCTGCAATTCCTCAGCCATCGCATGTGTTGATGGCAATGGGACTGACTGAAGAAAATGCGTATTCTTCCATAAGATTTTCTCTGGGAAGATTCACTACCGAAAAAGAAATTGAAATCGTAATTTCAAAATTCAAAGAACACATCAAATCGAATTGATTTGGAACAGACAGGAAAATGGATTATTGCTCTTGGAATCGTAATTATCGCGATTGGCTTGATCGTTTATTTTTTCGGAAATAAATTCAGCTGGTTTGGAAATCTTCCCGGTGATATCAAAATTGAAAAAGAAAACATCAAAATTTATTT
Source organism: Bacteroidota bacterium (assembly GCA_003389385.1). GTDB lineage: Bacteria > Bacteroidota > Bacteroidia > AKYH767-A > 2013-40CM-41-45 > QQVM01. Next base: position 8,721 of record QQVM01000011.1, on the reverse strand, counting down.
TCCATTGATGAGCATGATTATTCTCAGTGTCGTGATAAGCATTTTAATCTATCTCTTCAATAAATTTTTCAAATGAGATGCTTTCTATTTTTAAATCCAGATAATTGAATTTCACAATTACCTGTTAATCATTTTACATTCTCAAAGAAGATTTTGCTTTGATGAGTATTATTGATTATATTATTTAGGCTTATTAAAACCAGAATATGATGAACGATAATATTGTTTGGGACAACAACGCTGCCACTTACGAGAGTGAAATCTTCAATGTATTTCAAAGCGATAAGAAAGGTATCATAAAAGAATACCTCAACAAGCATGCGAATAAGAATGCATTCGCTATTGATTTCGGCTGCGGAATCGGTAACGCACTTTCTCTGTTGTCTCCACGATTTAAAAATATTCTTGCTGTGGACATATCACAAAAGTGCATTGACAAAGCAAACGATCTGGGATTTGATAATGTCCGTTTTCAGAAAATAGATTTGGCACAAAATTCCGTCAATTTGCCGGAAGCAGATTTTCTGATTTGTTGCAACGTGGCGATATCAGGAAATAATCAGCGCAATTACAGAATTCTTCGTAATGCAATGTCATGCGTTAAAAAAGGCGGAACAGCCTTGTTCGTTGTTCCTTCCTTTGAATCCATGTCGCTTTCCACATGGAAACTCGTCGACTGGTATCATCGCGAGAATGTCAGCATTGGCGACATCCCTAAAAGCGAACTGCAACACATTGATGCCAAATTCGAAAAAAATCTTCAGAAGGGAATTGTGAACATTCAGGATGCACCGACTAAACATTATCGTTTCCCCGAGTTCTTCTCCATCTTCAATTCAGATGAATGGAAAATTGAGAGCATAGAGAAAGTGGAATACGACTGGGACACTGAACTTGAATCGCCGCCAAAGTGGATTCGCGATCCTTATCCATGGGATTGGCTTGTAGAAGTGAAGCGAAAGTAAATTGGAATTTTCTTATTGGGCTGTGACGATGCCTACATTGTCTATCAGACGTACTTTCCCTGCAAATACTGCAGCACAGCAACGGATGTGTTCCGTTTCATGCCAATCATGAATTGGTTTTAGCGTCATGCTGTCTACAATTTCGAGATATTCAACTTTCAGCAGATTATTCTTTTCAATATCCTGTATCGCCTTCAGCCGAATTTCATCCACTGATGACTGCATCCAGTTATCCCTGATATAAAAAAGCGCCCTTGAAATTATTGGGGCTTCCCTCCTGTACTCATCAGTCAGCAATAAATTTCTGGAACTCATCGCCAGTCCGTCCGACTCACGCAGCGTTGGACAAGCTTCAATTCTTACAGGAAGTTTCAGCTGCTTAGTCATTTCCCTGATCACAGCTAACTGTTGAAAATCCTTTTCCCCAAAGTACGCGCTGTCAGGTTTCACGATGTCGAAAAGCCTGTAGACCACCTGAACCACGCCATTAAAATGTCCGGGGCGGAATTTCCCTTCCATACATTCTTCAAGATATCCCAAGTCAACAAGCGGCCTCTCGGATTTTAATCCATCAGGATAAATCACTTCCACACCGGGAGCAAATACCAGATCACAAGAACTCTGCTCCAGAAGCTTCAAATCTTTTTCCAAAGTACGGGGATAGTTTTTCAAATCATCCGGATTATTGAACTGAGTCGGATTTACAAAAATACTGATGATGACGCGATCATTTTCTGCAGCAGCCTGTCTAACCAATGACAAATGTCCATCATGCAAGGCACCCATAGTTGGAACAAATCCGATGCTCAATCCTTCAGAACGAAAATCATCCAGAACCTTTTGCAGGGAGTTTAAGTTCTCAAAAACAAAATCGATGCGATTTTTAATTATCATTCCTCCTGTATTGACTATCCATTCAATAAATTCTTATTCAGCAATTTGAAACAAGCTCTGAGCGTAAATATATGAGTAGAATCCTTTGTTCTGCCAAGAATTTCAGGGCACAGATTAATCCTTTTATTTTCACCTCATTATGGAAAATTCAATCTTAATATTAGTTCAAAAACCGCGAAAATGGGCCAAAAAGTGTTAAGGGGACTTGCATTACTTGAATGATTAGGTTAATATCCGTACCTTTGCAGTCCAATAGTATTAATAGAAGATTATGAAGAAAGCGAAGGTTTTATTTATTTCACAGGAGATCACTCCTTTTTTAGAAGAAACACAAGTAGCACAAATCGCCAGACATCTTCCGCAGGGCATACAGGAAAAAGGAAAGGAAATCAGGACTTTCATGCCCCGCTTTGGCGTCATCAATGAAAGAAGAAACCAATTGCATGAAGTCATCCGGCTTTCCGGAATGAATCTGATCATTGACGATTCGGATCACCCTTTGATTATCAAAGTGGCATCCATTCAGAGCGCACGCATGCAGGTGTATTTTATCGACAACGAAGAATACTTCCAGCGTAAGAATGTTTTCCGCGACAGCAAAAAGAAATTTCACAAAGACAATGAAGACCGAATGGTGTTTTTCTGCCGTGGGGTACTTGAAACGGTGAAAAAACTGGGATGGGCTCCGGATGTGATTCATTGCCACGGCTGGATGACATCACTGATTCCTTTCTTTGTAAAGACAGGTTATAAGGACGATCCGATGTTCAAGAATTCAAGGATTGTTTACTCTGCATACTATCAGGACATGGAAGAAAACTTCAGTCCGAACCTGACCAAAAAGCTGAAACTCGACGGAGTGAATGCGGAAGATCTGAAATTATTCAAGGATCCGTCCATGGTAAATGTTCAGATGGCTGCTATGAAACTCAGCGACGGAATCGTAAAAGGTTGCGATGGAAAACACGCAACCCTTGACAATTACTTAAAGAAAGCGAACAAGCCATTCCTCCAGTTCCAGCCATTTGATGAGGATGGAGGTTTTGTGAATGCTTGTTCTGATTTTTACGATGAGCTCCTCGAACAGGAGCCGGTGCTTGCCGATTAAATATGAGCAAACTTATTCGGGACAACATGTCTCACCTGCGGCTTGATTCTCCGCAACAAATAAAATCCGGAATCATTCAAAATTTTATTTCCTCCGCTATGTCACGGGGGAAATATTTTTTTCTGACATCATTCCTCGCGATCTCTCTGCTCCAGTCATGCAAGGAGCCCGATGAAATTGGACTGGATGTATTGCCGGATTCAGATCTGCTTGGTTTTGTATTTACAGATTCTGTAAGTGTCTTTAGCAGAACTATTTTGGAAGACAGCCTTCGCACGGATGAACTTACAACCCAGGTTCTTGGAAGCATTTATGACCCGGCCTTTGGCAAACACAGCGCATCCGTTTTCACGCAGGCCCTGCTTGCAGGCACCCCTTCTTTCAGCGGAATCACTACAGCAGATTCCCTGGTGCTTTCACTTGCTTACAGAGGTTTTTATGGAGATACCACTTTGTCACAGACAATCAACGTATACAGGATGACAGAAGATCTGTTTATCGATAGCGCTTATTATTCAAACAGGACTTTCTCATTCGATCCTCAAAGCATAGGCAGCATCACTGCGGCGCCAAGGCCGAACACCAGAGTTACGGTGGGCTCAGACACGCTGACACCGAGACTGAGAATTCGACTTTCCCAGACTCTGGCTGACAGTCTGATGCTGCTTGATGGAAGCAGCACCTTTGCCAGCAATGATAACTGGAAGGCCTATTTCAAAGGATTGCACATTGCTGCAGATCCTGCAGGGCCGGGAAATACAGGCTCCATGTCATATTTCGATTTTTTCAACTCTTCCATGATCCTGTATTATCACGATACCAGCAATGCGGTGAAATCCTACGCTTTCTCACTCACAGGAGCGAGGATGAGCTCCTTTTCACACGATTATTCAGGAAGTACGGCTGGTCAGCAATTGGCAGATTCAACATTTCAGGACTCTTTAATTTTCCTTCAGTCCATGGCTGGACTCAGGGCGAAAATTGATATGCCTTTTCTGAAACATTTTACCGATTCAGGCAGTATTGTAATCAACAGAGCAGAATTGAAAATCACAGCACAACCCGGAGCACCGGCTGAATTCCCCCTGCCAGGGCAATTGCTCATTCTGGCAGCAGATTCTGTAGGTAGTTTCACATTCCCGCTCGACTATTTCGAATCAACCGGATTTTTTGGAGGACAATTGAATACATCAGATAATTCTTATACTTTTAATCTGGGCCGGCACATACAGAACATTCTCACCGGCAGATATTCCAATCACGGATTTTACCTGGTTGTTTCAGGTTCATCCGTGCAGTCAGCGCGCGCCATTCTTGGCAGCGGGAAAAATCCATCTTACAGGATGAAACTCAATCTTTATTATACCAAAGTACCCAGATAATTACCATGTGCGGAATTGTAGCTTACATCGGACCGAAGGAAGTTTACCCCATCCTGATAAAGGGCCTTCAGCGTCTTGAATACAGGGGATATGACAGCGCGGGAATCGCCATTCTGAATGGCGACCTGAAAGTGTTTAAAAAAGCCGGCAAGGTCAGCGACCTGCATGAGTACGCGAAAGATTTCGATACCAAGGGTAAGCTCGGCATGGGGCATACACGCTGGGCCACGCACGGCGAACCAAACGACAGAAATGCGCACCCTCATTATTCCCAGGCAGGAAGATTCGCCATCATTCACAATGGCATCATCGAGAATTACGCATCCATCAAGGCCGAACTCACCAAACGAGGACATGAATTCAGGAGCGACACTGATACGGAAGTATTGGTTCATCTGATTGAAGACATTTATGAAAACGGAAATGTATCTCTGGATGAAGCAGTGCGTCTGGCACTCGGTGAAGTCATCGGTGCATACGCCATTGTAATCCTGGCAAATGATCACCCGAATGATCTGATTTGCGCGAGGAAAGGAAGTCCGATCGTAATTGGTGTGGGAAAAGAGCCGGGAGAGTACTTCGTTGCTTCAGACGCGACTCCGATTATCGAATACACAAACAATGTCATTTACCTGAACGACGGAGAAGTAGGTCACATCAGTGACGGTGAACTTACTGTCAAGACGATAGAAAACCAGGTAAAGACACCATACATCCACGAACTTGAAATGAAACTCGAGCAGCTTGAAAAAGGCGGTTATGAGCATTTCATGTTGAAGGAAATTTACGAGCAACCTCGTTCCATCTGGGATAGCATGCGTGGAAGAATTGATGCGCAGAAAGGTTTCCTTCGTCTGGGTGGTGTGGCAGAATACGAAAACAAATTTGTCAACGCGAAGCGCATTGTCATTATTGGCTGCGGAACATCCTGGCATGCCGGACTTGTGGCTGAATACCTCATCGAAGACCTCGCACGCATTCCGGTTGAGGTGGAATACGCTTCCGAGTTTCGTTACCGCAATCCTGTGATCTATGAAGACGATATCGTGATTCCTATTTCACAGTCAGGTGAAACAGCCGACACATTGGCGGCGATTGAACTTGCGAAGTCCAAAGGCGCTACCATTTTCGGAGTCTGCAATGTGGTTGGATCTTCCATTCCTCGTGCCACACATGGAGGAGCATACACACATGCCGGTCCTGAGATCGGAGTGGCTTCTACCAAGGCTTTCACAGCCCAGGTTACCGTACTTACGATGATCGCTCTGCAGATTGCCAGGCAGCGCGGAACCATTACTGATTCAAGGTATCACCAGCTTCTGAACGAACTCGAAAGCATTCCTGCCAAAGTGGAGAAAGTGCTTCAGTTAAACGGACAACTGATCGACATCGCCGAAAGGCATAAGGATGCCAGGAACTTCCTTTACCTCGGAAGAGGATACGGATTCCCGGTTGCACTTGAAGGCGCCCTGAAACTGAAGGAAATTTCCTATATACATGCCGAAGGATATCCTGCTGCAGAGATGAAACACGGTCCGATCGCCCTGATTGATGAGGAAATGCCGGTGGTGGTGATTGCAAACAAGAACGAAACCTATGAAAAGGTGGTGAGCAATATCCAGGAAGTGAAAGCAAGAAAAGGGAAAATCATAGCGATTGTTACGGAAGGAGACGAAACTGTGAAACAGCTTGCCGACTACTGCATTGAAATTCCTGAATGTGATGATGTGCTCATGCCATTGATTTCTGTAGTGCCATTACAACTTTTGTCATATCACATTGCAGTAATGCGCGGATGTAACGTGGACCAGCCAAGAAACCTGGCAAAATCCGTGACTGTTGAATAAGGCGATTCCTCAAAATGTTTTGATAAAGGGCTTCATAGCCCTTTTTTTATTTCAATATTCTTTCAACTTCCTTGTTATACATTTGTGTATCTAATCATTTAAATATGAAAACCAGACTGATTTTATTTTTCGCATTTATCCTGTCCTGTTCCATTGCAAAAGCCCAGGATCAAATCCACATGAACAATTCTGAAATCATCAAAGCCAAAGTGCTGGAAATCGGATTGGATGAAATAAAATACCGTGATTACCAGGACAAGGATTCTCCGGTAATCGTAATTCCTAAATCAGATGTCAAATACATCAGGTATGAAAACGGCTCGGAACTGAAGCTGGTACAGGATCCTTATAACCAGTCTGTAAATGAAGACTTGCGCAAGAAGACAAGTGCAGTCAAGTTTGAATTTTTCTCGCCTCTTACCCACAACATCACCTTCGGGTATGAACACATAATCAATGTGGGGATGAATATGGAATATAAGTTTGGCATTATTGGACCGGGAATCGGAGAACGAGTAAATGATTTTGAAAAACCCAGCGGAGTTTTTTTCAAAGCCGGGCCTAAGTTTCTGATAGGACAAGATTTTTATCAGAAAGGAACCAAACTAGTACATGCTTTGAAAGGGAAATACATTAAGCCCGAAATCATTTTCAATACTTACAAAATTAACCAGTACGTTTATAATTATTCATTGACCTACCCTCAGAATGAACTGGTGGATGTTCGCTACACAAACATTGCAGTAAACATTGTTTTTGGAAAGCAACATCTTCTTGGGAAACACCTGACTTTGGATTATTACTTTGGAGTTGGCTATGGACTTCAGTCATCTAATTACAAAACAGACCTGCCTTATGATTATCTTGACTATGAGGGATATTCATACAGCCATCTGTACATGGGCAAGGAATTTCCGATGATCTTGTCCGGAGGACTCACCATAGGGTATTTATTTTGATATAACGGAAAATTTTTCTGAAATTTTTCAAGGATTGTCGATAATTTCTTCCTGTTTTTCATTCGGGAGACAGATTTTATTGAAGGGTATTAGTAATTTTAACCCTCATCAAAATTCAATCATCAAACATGAAAAAACTAATGGCCGCAGCAGCATTTTGCCTGGCTGCAACTTTTTCATTCGCACTCAATCCATCGAAGGAATATTCTGTGAAACCCGATAAATACGGGATGTCTTACAAGGAAGAGAAGGTATCACTCAAGGACGGAGCAATGCTGAACGCTTGGTTTTTTGAAACCAGCAAGAAGACTACCAACTGGATCGTCATCAGCGGAAGCGGTGACGGCAACATGGCGGATAACATCGAGCTCGCCAGCCAATTTCTCTCGGCCGGATGGAATGTGGCCATGTACGACTATCGTGGATTCGGCTCAAGCAGCGAGTTTGAGATTGATCCGGACATATACATTTATCCGCAGTTTCTGAATGACCTGAACGGAGTCCTTGACTACCTCCGCAAAACCAGAGCCGTGACCAAATTTGATCTTTACGGACAGCACATTGGCGCGGGATTATCACTCGGAGTAGGCGCCAACCGCACAGAGACACGAAAGATCATCGCCGATGGCCCCTGGATCGGGCTGGAACAGATGAAAAAGAAATACAAGGAAAAGCATAACAAGGATGTGGTAATACCTTTCGGTTACGACAAAAACTTCGAACCACTTTACGGCTGCGACAAAGCACGTCCGAATCTGAAAGGCGTACTGGTAATCGTTTCTCCGCAGGATGAAATGCTCAATCCGCAAGACATGAAAGCCCTTCGCTGCGCGACACAGACCTATGTGGTGACATCAAGTCCTTCCAATGCGAAAAATTTTGAGACCGACAAGAACATGTATTTCGAAAAGGTGAATAAGTTTTTGTTGCAGTAAGTTATTTCAATTTGTAGGAAGGGGTGTTACTGGTCGGTCGCAAGTACCCTGATGAATGAGACTTTGCTGCACTCAACGCTGCAGCAAAATCTTTTTGGTTCCAGCATTGAAACCATCCACACTAAGTGCAATTAAATACTCGCCATTTGGATAAGAGCTTAAAGCTATTCGGGTTATGTTTAATCCAATACCAACCTTTATTCTGCTGAGTTCCTTGCCACTCATATCAAATAAATGCAGGTAGGCATCTGATCCGGCATTTAAATAATTGCCAGGAGGGATCATGGTATTGACAAAACAGAATTCGGTGGCAGGGTTCGGGAATGGCAAGTCCATGAACACATTGTCCAATCGCGGTTTTTCCTGGTTGATTATTGATGTGATCAATCCAAGAGAATCTGTTTTCAACACCCAAAGACTGCTGGTCCAACCCAGGCCCGGAGTGAAGTTGCAGCAATAAGTTTCTCCCGTCAGAATGAATCCACCATCGCTGGTTTGGTTGGCATCCATACATTTAGTATACCCACCACCTGGAGCAGGGCCTTGTACACCATTAAATTTCCGGGTCCACAAAGAATCTCCGTTTGCATCGCAAAGCATCAATATTGTCTGCTTTCCATTACCCAGGGTA
>QQVM01000003.1 GCA_003389385.1 Bacteroidota bacterium | reverse complement strand
TCAGATGCAATCGTTTCAAACAAGATTATACCAATAACGATCTCCCCTGATTTATCCGGGGAGATTTTTTTTTGGATAAGCATAAAGCCTGAGATTAAAAATCTGTTTAAAGAGATATGAGTAATAAAGACATCAGAGAAGAATTGAAGAAAAGAGTGCTTGTGATTGACGGGGCCATGGGTACCATGATTCAGCGTTACAAACTTCAGGAGCAAGATTACCGGGGCGAAAGGTTCAGAAATTTTGACAAGGAACTGAAAGGTAATAATGATTTGCTTTCCATTACCCGACCCGATATCATTGAAGCAATCCACCTGCAATATCTCGAAGCAGGTGCAGACATCATTGAAACAAATACTTTCAATGCGCAGAGCATTTCACTTGCCGATTATGCAATGGAAGATATGGTCTATGAACTCAACTATGAGTCAGCCAGACTGGCAAAGAAGGCAGTTAAAAAGTACCTCAGTAAGAATCATGAAAAGCACAAAAATGGACATTGCTGGGTCGCAGGAGCGATCGGGCCTACAAATAAAACACTTTCACTTTCACCTGATGTGAACAATCCGGGTTACAGGGCGCTTACATTCGACCAGCTGGTCACAGCTTATTCTGAGCAGGTAAGAGGATTGATCGAAGGTGGAGTGGATATTATTCTCGTAGAAACGATAATAGACACACTCAACGCGAAAGCTGCATTGTTCGCTGTGCAGAATGTGTTTGATGAAAAATCGTTCAGACTGCCTGTAATGATCTCAGGAACCATCACGGATGCGAGCGGCAGGACCTTGTCCGGACAGACTGTGGAAGCGTTTTTATATTCCGTCTCGCATGTTGGTCTTCTCAGTATCGGACTAAATTGCGCATTAGGCGCCAAAGAAATGCGTCCGCACATTGAAGAGCTGGCGCAGAAAGCCCCCTTCTTTGTGAGTGCATATCCCAATGCAGGCCTCCCGAATCAATTCGGTGAATACGATGAAAGTCCGCACGACATGGGACATCATGTGGAGGATTTTCTGAAGAGTGGATTCCTGAACATTGTAGGTGGCTGCTGCGGTACCACACCTGATCATATTTCTCACATCGCTGAACTTGCACGTAAAGTAAAGCCAAGGGAAATCCCGGCAATAGAACCTTACTTGCGTATAAGCGGATTGGAAGCACAGGTGCTAAGGCCGGATTCAAATTTCATGAATGTTGGCGAGAGAACGAATGTAACAGGTTCAAAAAAATTCCTGCGACTGATCAAAGAAGATAAGCTTGAAGAAGCTCTTTCTGTGGCGCGCGACCAGGTAGATGGAGGCGCGCAGGCTATTGACGTCAACATGGATGAAGGCATGCTTGATTCTGAAAAGGCAATGCATGACTTTCTGAATCTGATGGCAGTTGAACCGGACATTGCAAGGATTCCCGTCATGATTGATTCTTCCAAGTTCAGCGTAATTGAAGCCGGACTTAAATGCACTCAGGGAAAATCGATTGTCAATTCTATATCGTTAAAAGAAGGAGAAGTTGAATTCAGACGCCAGGCAGAGCTGATCAGAAAATACGGTGCTGCAGTGATCATCATGGCGTTCGATGAAAAAGGACAAGCAGACACTTATGAGAGAAGAATAGAAATCTGCGAGAGAGCTTACCGGATTCTGACAAAAGAAGTCGGATTTCCTCCGCAGGATATAATCTTCGACCCGAATATCTTTCCTGTCGCTACTGGTATGGAAGAACACCGAAGAAACGCTGTCGATTATTTTGATGCTACACGATGGATAAAGGAAAATCTGCCTTTTGCCAAAGTAAGCGGAGGTGTAAGCAATGTTAGTTTTTCATTCAGAGGAAATGATGCGGTTCGTGAAGCGATTCATTCTGCTTTTCTTTATCATGGTGTCAAAGCCGGCATGGACATGGGGATTGTGAATCCTGGTCAGCTTCAGGTGTACAGCGAGATTCCTGTAGAGCTGCTGGAACTTGTGGAAGATGTTCTGCTCGACAGAAGAGATGATGCCACCGAGCGCCTGATAACTTATGCAGAAAAAATTAAAGGTCAGGAAGTCCATAAAGACACAAAAGAACAGGAATGGCGGAATGCGTCTGTTGAAGAAAGACTTTCTCATTCCTTAGTAAAAGGCATTACTGACTTCATTTCAGAAGATCTTGAGGAAGCCAGGAAGTCATATTCTTCTACCTTGCAGATCATTGAAGGTCCGCTCATGGACGGAATGAATGTGGTAGGAGATTTATTCGGATCAGGAAAGATGTTTCTGCCGCAGGTAGTGAAGAGCGCACGCGTGATGAAAAAGGCAGTAGCTTATCTTGAGCCATATCTCAACGAAGAAAAAAGAGCCAATGCGCTGAAAGGAGATGTTTCTAGGCAGAGTGCAGGGAAAATTCTGCTTGCGACAGTGAAAGGAGACGTACACGACATTGGTAAAAACATTGTGGGAGTGGTGCTTGCCTGCAACAATTACGAGATCGTGGATCTTGGAGTGATGATTCCGGCAGAAAAAATTCTGGCCGAAGCAAAGAAACATAATGTCGACGCAATCGGATTAAGCGGTTTGATTACTCCTTCACTGGATGAAATGGTGCATGTAGCGAAGGAAATGGAAAGAGAAGGTTTTTCTGTTCCTCTTTTAATCGGTGGCGCCACCACATCTAAAGTGCATACAGCTGTTAAAATCGAACCCGCATATTCGAATCCGGTGATTCATATAAACGACGCATCACGATGTGTGACTGTAGTGAGCAATCTCTTGTCGTCAGAGAGCCGTGATAAGATCGTGCAGGACACCAGGCAAGAGTATGAAAGATTAAGATTTCATCATGCAAATGCTAAATCAGCGAATAAGTACATTCCGCTGGATCTTGCCCGCCGAAGCGCTCCTGAATATAAATGGAATCAAGCGGAGATTGCTGTACCGGCTTTTACTGGAGTCAAAGTTTTTAATGACTATGATCTCGAAGTTCTCATTCCTTATATAGACTGGACACCATTCTTTCACAGTTGGGAAATGAAGGGATCGTATCCTGCAATCCTCAACGATTCCGAAAGAGGAGAAGAAGCGAAGAAACTTTTTGCAGACGCTGAGACGATGCTGAAAAAGATAGTGAAAGAAAAATGGATCAGCGCAAATGCGGTGATTGGCATCTTCCCGGCATTGTCGGATGGAGATGATATTAAAGTATACAGCCCTGATAAGGAATCTTCTTTTAAAAGTAAGGAGATTGCTGTACTTCACACTCTAAGGCAACAAAGTTCTAAAGCAGATGGGCAGTTTAATATTGCGCTTTCCGATTTTGTGATGCCGGTGAATGTAGCTGTCAATAAACCGCAGCCTGCTTTGGTTCAATCGGGAAGTTTTTCTGAAATTTCTGGTGCGGCTTCAGCTTCATTTTCCGAAACAGATTATATCGGGGCATTTGCAGTAACTACCGGAATTGGAATTGAAAAGTGGGTTCAAAAGTTTGAAGAAGAACACGACGATTATTCTGCGATAATGTTGAAAGCTTTAGCTGACCGCCTTGCGGAAGCTTTTGCAGAGCACATGCATGCACGTGTACGAAAGGAATTCTGGGCCTATGAACCGTATGAGGAATTGAGTAACGAGCAGCTGATCAGGGAAGAATACCGTGGAATCCGGCCTGCACCGGGTTATCCTGCACAGCCAGATCACACGGAAAAACATACAATCTGGAAGCTGCTGAATGTGGCTGAGAACACAGGAATTCAACTCACCGAAGGCCTCGCCATGCATCCTGCATCTGCAGTTTGCGGACTGTATTTTTCACATCCTGAAGCCAGGTATTTCGGACTCGGCAAAATTCAAAAAGATCAGGTCAGCGACTATGCTTCAAGAAAGGGCATGACTGTGGAAGAAATTGAAAGGTGGCTTGGACCAAATCTGGATTATTAATGGAAGCTGAATTGTATCATTTATTCAATTGATCCTTCGCTGATATTGGTTTCAATGTTTAAAAATCTCTGCACCTTGCAACCTGTCCTCCCGTAAATTACCTAAATTGCTAACTGATTCGCCAGGGCAGGTGAGAATTTTATGTCAGGTTCCAAGAATATTATTTCAAAAAAGAAGCAAAGTTTCAGGATCAATGAGGAACTCTTCATGTACCTGGAAGACTTTGACAGAGCCGAGAATCTTCCTTTTCGTTATCCGGATTTGCTTCGATTTAATTACACGGTGCCTCTTCTTGACAAAGCGGGGAAGGACACTTTATGGGAAACCGTGTTTTATCCTCCCGGTGAGAATGAAGAACTGAATCACAGGCTTATCAGGACTTACGCGATGATGAAAGTGGAAGGCAACATCACTTTGATGGAGCATCTTTATGTAGATCGGATAGATTTTTGCCCCTTTGGTAATTCAAAGCCATTCAGAATTCGGATTAAAAATCAGTACAACGACAATTACGATTATTACTATGTAAAACTTGCTGATGCATCCAGAGTGTACGGCCTGGAATTCGAAGATCTGCTTTCTCCAAACAGAATTAATTACATTGTGGATGCAGACACTCTGGTGGAGGAACACATCATCGGAATTCCCGGAGATCAGTTTGTACAGTACAATCTGAACATTCCCGGGATTAATCACACACGTCTTGCAAAGGAGTTCATCAAATTCAATGAGCGGTGTTTTGTAAGGCTGCTTGGTGACATGCGTTCATACAATTTTGTGATTGATATGACGGCCGATTTCGACGATACCCAATTCCGGTTCAGGGCGATTGATTTTGACCAGCAGAGTTATGAAGGACGCAAATCAATTTATCTTCCTCAGTTTTTTAAGGAAAACAATCCTTACGTCGATTTGTGCATTAAATACATCAATAAGGAAACAGTAAGGCAATACCAGCTTGAAGAAAGGTCGTTGATGGCAAGAAGAATCAAGATTGCACGCTTTCGCCTGGCGTCTTTGCTTGAGGTGATGCAAAACGACACCGTTTCACTGAAGGATAAAGTCGATCAGCTTAAAACTGAACTGGCAGAGCATTATAAGAAGGATTCTTTTCTGAAGTGTAAAAATATGGGGGAGATAATGCGTGTAAGTCTGAATCTGCTTTTGGAAACTTCTGTTTAGATTGAAATACCACAGACAGATTATCCTCTTATGTAATTTGTTAATCTTGGTTAATGAACTTCATATTCATTAGCTTTGCCCTACTTTTACCTGCCTACACGAAAGCATGAAGTTCCTATTCTCACTCACTGTTTCATTTGCTGCAGGAATCTTGTTGCTGAATGCACAGACCTGGAATCTGCAGCAGTGCATTGACCATGCCCTGGAAAACAATTTACAGGTAAGACAGGCGGAGCTTAACACCGAGCTCAGCAAAAGTTTACGGGATCAAAGCATTGCCGGTTTTCTGCCGAGCCTGAACGGAAGTGCTTCTCAGAATCATTATTTCGGCAGAAGCATTGACCCCATCACAAATGCTTTTACCACAAACGAAGTAAGGTCGAACAGCTTTAACCTGAGCAGCAGTTTATCTGTGTTCGAAGGATTCCAGCTGCAAAACACCCTCAGGCAAAGTTCACTCAGTTTTCTCAGCAGCCGTTATGATCTGCAAAAAATCAGGAATGATATTTCCCTCAATGTGGTGACACTTTATCTTCAGGCTCTGTATACAAAGGAACTGGAGCTGGCTGCTTCTGAACAGCTTGAAGCCACCAGGTTTCAAAAGGACAGAGTCAACAGGATGTTTGAACTGGGTTCTCTTTCTAAATCTGCTCTTCTGGAAATAGAAGCTCAGTTCGCTGCCGATGAATTAAGACAAATACAGGCAAGAAACAATTATGAGCAGTCCCTTTTGAATCTTGCTCAACTTTTAGAGTTACCATCGGTTAAGGATTTTTCCATCCAGGACCCAATGCTGAGCGATCCTTCACTGCCTGCAGAGGCGCTTACAACAGAAAAAGTATATGCACAGGCATTGGGCACACAGCCTGAAATAATGTCTTATGATCTCAAAGCACAGAGCGCCCAAAAAGGACTTGCTGTGGCCAGAGGAGGAAGGTATCCGAGATTGCTTGTAACAGGCAATATCAACACCAATTTCAGTACATCTGGACAGGAAATTACAGGTTACAATGTGGGGATACCATCCAGCGTATTTTCCGGTTTTACAAGTTCCGGTGATTCTGTGTATTCGATTGTTCCGAATACCACTCCCATTTTTGAGCGTACAGCGTTCAGAGACCAGCTCGATAATAACCTCAGCCGTGCTGTCGGGTTCAGTTTGCAAATACCTATTTTCAACGGTTGGGCTGTAAAGACAAATGTCAGCCGTGCAAGGATTAATCTGGAACAGGCTCGCTTGAATTTGGACCAGACAAAAAAGAACCTTTATAAAAGCGTTCAACAGGCAGTTTTAGATGCTGCTGCAGCATCGCAGAAATTCAACGCAAGTAAAAAAAGCAATGCCGCACAGGAGGAGTCATATAAAATCAACAGTCAGCGTTTTGAACTAGGCCTTGTCAGTTCGTATGAATTCCTGCAGGCTAAAAACCTTCTTGCAGCTTCGCGCGCTGAACTTCTCCAGTCGAAATATGATTTTATTTTCAGACTGAAGGTTATTGATTTCTACATGGGGAAAAAGCTGACGTTTTAATTTTAGAAAAAAATTACGATAAAAACTGAATCATGGCAAAGAAAAGCAATCTGATGAAATGGCTGGTCATTGCAGTTGGCGTCCTGATAGTTTTCGCGGTCATTGGCCGTAAGGCAGGATGGATCGGTGGCGAAAAGGCAAGACAGGTTGCCGTAGAAAAAGTCACAGTGCGCAACATTACTGAAACGGTTTCCGCCAGCGGTAAAATACAACCTGAAGTGGAGATAAAAATAAGTCCTGATGTTTCCGGTGAAATTGTGGAATTGCCGGTGAAAGAAGGCGACAGGGTAAGCAAAGGCCAGCTTCTTGTAAGAATACTGCCGGACATTTATCAGTCGTATCTCGACCGTTCCGTGGCATCGCTCAATTCTACAAAAGCCAACCTTGAAAATGCCAAAGCCAGGCTGATTCAGGTGCAGTCGCAGTTTGAAAAAGCCCGTCTTAATTTTGAGCGTAATAGAAAATTGTATGATGAGAAACTGATTTCTTCATCCGAATGGGAAAATATCAAGTCTTCATATGAAGTGGCAAAAGCTGAAGTGGATGCTGCCTCCCAGAGTGTTTCAGGAGCTGAGTTCAATGTAAGAAGTGCGGAAGCGACGGTTAAAGAGGCTCAGGATAATCTTAGGAAGACTTCAATATTTGCGCCTGTTGACGGAACAGTAGCGAAGCTTAATGTTGAAAAAGGCGAGAGAGTGGTGGGAACTTCTCAATTTGCCGGTACAGAAATGATGACACTTGCTAATCTGCAAGAGATGGAAGTTAGCGTGGATGTCAACGAGAACGACATTGTAAGAGTCAACGTAGGCGATACGGCAAATATAGAAGTGGATGCCTATACCGGAAAGAAATTCAAAGGAATAGTAACCGAAGTGGCGAACTCTGCCAATGTCAGTGGCATAAGCATGGACCAAGTGACAAATTTCAAAGTGAAGGTGAGAATCTTTAAGGATTCGTATGAAATCATCAAAGATGAAGACCACCCGGGAAGAGCAGTATTCAATCCGGGAATGTCTGCGACTGTTGACATTCTCACCAAAAGTGTTTATGATGTTTTGTCTGTTCCTATACAGTCTGTCACAACACGCGACACTACACAAAAGTCAAAATCTGCAGTAGAGAAGGATGATAGCGAAACTGAAATGGAAGATGAAGGCAGTGTAAAGCTGAGCGAAAATGAGAATGCAGGAGATTCCAAAGAGAGCAAGGCAGTTGAATGTGTCTTTGTGGTAGATAAGGGTATAGTAAAACTCCAGCCTGTGAAGATCGGCATTCAGGATAACAGCTACATTGAAATTGTTTCAGGGGTGGAGAAAGGACAGACTGTGGTGTCATCACCCTACAGCGCCATCAGCAAGCTTTTGAAGGACGGTGATGAAGTTGAGGTGGTGAAGAAGGATAAACTGTTCAGCAAGGAAAAGAAATAAATCCACCGCAATCGGAATTTAGCAATGGCAAGAATACTTTGTATAGAAACATCCACCACTGTATGTTCCGTCTCACTTTCTATTGACGGCAAGGCAATTTTTAACCAGGAGACTGATGAAGGTTATTCGCATGCGGAAAAACTCGCTCTCTTCGTCGGTGATGTGATGGACAGCGCTGATCTGGAGCTTTCCTCCCTGAATGCGATAGCTGCAGGCAGTGGACCAGGCTCTTACACAGGAATGAGGATCGGGCTTAGCACTGCCAAAGGTTTATGCTACTCCCTCGATAAGCCCCTGATAGCGGTCCCTACCACACGTTCCATGACACTTGGTGCTATCACTGTTTTGAAAGAGCATGGCAAAGCGGATGAGAACACATTATTTTGCCCCATGATTGATGCAAGAAGGATGGAAGTTTATTGTGAGGTGTATGATATCAACCTGAAACATGTGTATCATCTTTCTGCTGATGTGATTGATTCTAATTCATTTTCAGAACTGTTGAAGCATCACAAAGTCTATTTTTTTGGAGATGGAGCAGCAAAATGCGCATCTTTGTTTGAGTCGAATCCGAATGCCGACTTCAGCTTTAATGCAAGAGCTTCTTCAGAATGGATGGCACCTCTCGCTGAACAGGCTTTTTCTGAAACAAAATTCGAGGATCTCGCTTTGTTCGAGCCCAATTATTTTAAAGAGTTCAGATCAGGAAAATAAACTCCTGCCTTAACTGACCTGCTTTTATCATCCTGATAAATTCTGAATAGACTTGGAAAATTGGGACATTCCATTCTCCTGTACAATTCACAGAAGATTTTATCTATCGTTTTTTTACTCAGATAAAGTTCATCTCCGATTTCTGCAGCGGTTTTTCCGAGACTTCTGAGTTCGATCATTCTTATTTCTCTTTCATTGAATAATGTTCCCGGGCCGAAGGCATCGCGGCTTAATGCGCCAGACTTTTTGCAATAATGCAGCATAGCAGATGATATCAGATCATTCAGGTAGTATCCTTCATTATATACTGAATCAATTGCTCTGACAAGTTCACAGATGTCATCTGTGTTTCTGACAATGGCTCTGATGCCGGAGTTCATCATTTCGAATACCAGTTTATCGGAACATGGAGAACCATTTAGATATGCAATTTTCTTTTGATCCTTTATTCCGCACAAAGCAGATTCGCTGCGCAATGAAAATTCTCCGTTGAGTTGTATAATTATCAAATCATCTGTACCGATTTCATGCTTATTCATTTCATTTAGAATGTTCACTTGTGCTGAAGATTTAATGGCAATTTCCATGGCAAGGACATCAGCATATAGTTTCCCGAATCCTGTTAAAAATATTTTTCGTTCTCTCATTTATAAATTGAAGTTTATTTCAAATCAAGCGAGACTCCGGCTATTGCTCGTCTATTTTATGATGAGATTGATTTTATTCATCCACTAGTCTGTGTGGATAATCTTTGAGTATCCTATATTATCCAGCATCAGTGAGAAAAAGTCATCGAATTCGACTTGTTCTACTCAATTGTAGAACACTTTCTATTGTAGTCATTCGAAGACCGTAGCAGTTTTGCACGGAGAAATTAATGTCAAAACTTCACATAAAACTAAGAAAGTACCGCTTCCGATTAGAATAAATCAGTGGCCATTAATCATTGTTTAACCTAAACTAAATCAAAAATGAAAATTAAAAAAACTATCAAGTACCTGTTAATGCCATTTGTGTTGTTGTGTACTCAGTTATCTCCTGCTGAGGCCACGACTATTGTGGTGAAAGGAAAAGTTCGAATTGAGTGGGGGAGAAACAGTCAGAAGTGCGCCGGAAACGGATTGTGTTTCGTGCATGAAGGAAGTGTTATCTGGAACGCGTACATAGGAAGAGATGAGAGCAACACAATGATTGTATTCGATGTGATTCCTGAACGCAATCATGAAAACGAAGATCTTTTTTCCGAAAAGTATTTCCTGATGGAAGAACATTTCAAATTGCCTGAGGAAATGCGTGAGCTTTTGGAACTTGAAGATTCTGTTGTAATTCCTCCCGGTAAATACAAGATGGAGCATCTTGACCGTTTTATCAGAATTTATTTACCATTTAAAAAATCATTTGCTGAATAATTTAACAAAGAACCATTATGAAAAATAAAATCGTCTCAATACTTGCATTGTTTGCCTGTTTCTTCTTAGTATTACCTGAGAAAATCTCCGCTGAGCCTGGCAGTAAATTTACAATACATGTTGTAGGTGAGTTTGGAAGGAAAAGCAGGGATTGCAAAGGTTTTGGAATCTGTTATATTGAAATTACTTATGAATATAGCTTTAGTTTTAGGCTAAGAAACGATAATGGTAATCTGATTATGGATGTTCCTGAAGAAATGATAAAGGAACATGAAGAGTTGTTTTCCGGTGAAGTATTCCTTATGGAAGAAGATCTGAAATTACCTGAAGAGATTGTAGAAAAGCTGGAACTCGAAGCTGAAGCTTTCATTCGAAGAGGAAAGTACCCGCTGGAACACACTGAGAAAGGCGCAAGTATTTATTTTAATAAAAAATAACCAGGGCCGGAGAGAAATCTCCGGCCATTATTGAATCTTTATGAGAAATTACTATGTCCGGATGATGTTATTGGGGATTTTATTTTTTCCATTTTCCTCCTGTCAGACGATAATAAAGACATACGCCGGTGTCAAGAAGCCGAAATATGAGAACGATGTGGAAGTGCGAAGTTTTCTAAGAGAGAAAGGAATTGAAAACGCCCTTGTATTAAGACCTTTTGAGATTAATGAATATGCACGATTGCTAAAGGGACTTCGATCGCCTGATGTGCTTATGTTTAATAGTCAGGGTTACCGTATGAATTTTTTTGAAGTAACTACTTGTTCGGCGCCGGTAGATGATTTTGTCAAAAATATTTGTGCCGGTACTTACATTAATATCGATTCCGCCAGACATCTGACTAAATTCTTTAAAGTTTTAAAGCCAATGCAGGAGTCTGATTCAATTCAGATGGCTGATAACCTTAAGACTCAACCCGATTTTAGTGTGATCATTGTTTATGGAAAATATCTGGGCTGGAAGCTTATCAACGAGAATGTTGTGCCTTGGTCCAATAGTTTGGCTTCGAATAAAAATTGCATTGTTCATACATATTATCTGAACTTGGATGCATTCTCGGAAGAATTGGGCAAGATGATCAAATGATTATTCGCCTTCGAGGATCATATCATCATTTTCCACCATGCTGCTTTCATTCAGCACAACCCTCTTCACTTTCAAATCGCGGGGTGCAGTAATGGTAGTTTCCATTTTCATGGCTTCAATTGTGAAGAGCGGCGCGTTTTTCTTTACGAGCTCACCAACCTTGACAAAAATCTTGCTCAAACGGCCCTGTAAAGGTGCGCCGATTTCATTTGGCTGTTGTGCTTTCTGATTGCTGCGTGTTTTGGATTCAGCATTCTTGTCGCGTATTTCTATCAGCCTTGTTTGTCCGTTGAGTCGGAAGAAAACCGTTCGATTGCCTGCCTCATCAGCCTTGTCGCTGATGAATAAAAGCCTCACAAGAATTGTCTTGCCCTTGCCTATATTGATCATGATCTCCTCGTTGGGCTTCATGCCATAGAAAAATGCAGGTGTGGGAAGACTTCCTACCTCACCGAACTCTTTTTTGAAATTATAATACTCTTCAAAAACTTTGGGATAAAATTTCCAGCTGAGAAAATCTAAAAATCCCTGATAGTGGTCGAATTTCTTTTGGAACAGCTCATATTCAGCATCAAAATCCACAGGCTTCAGGTGTGCGTTCGGAACTTCGGTGTATGGCTGCTCGTCCTTTAAAATTATTTTTTGCAATTCAGAAGGCCAACCTCCATGTGGTTGTCCGAGATCACCGCGGAACATACTCTTCACGCTTTCCGGGAATGATATTGAGTCGCCTTTTTCAAATAGATCTTTTTTACTCAGCTTCTGAGTGACCATCATCATTGCAAGATCTCCAACCACTTTTGATGAGGGAGTGACTTTCACGATGTCGCCAAAAAGCTTGTTCACATCTTCATATGCTTTTTTAATGTCACTCATCCTGTCGGCAAGTCCCAGTGAAATGGCCTGCGGTTTCAGATTGCTGTACTGGCCTCCGGGAATTTCATGCTTGTAAACTTCTGCAGTTCCTGCCTGCAGTCCTGATTCAAATGGATAATAATACTCACGAACGTCTTCCCAGTAATCTGAAAACTCATTGAGAGAATTGATGTCGAAGTTGAGAGCATAAGGAGTATTCTTTAAAATCTCCGCAAGCACGTTGAAGTTTGGTTGTGAAGTAAGACCTGACATGGAAGCCAAAGCTACGTCCACAATATCAACTCCAGATTCTATTGCCTTGAGATAAGTGCCGTTCTGGGTGCTGCTGGTATCATGCGTATGCAGGTGAACAGGAATGCTAAGTGCGATTTTCAATTCACTTACCAGAATTTCGGCGGCGTATGGTTTCAATAAGCCTGCCATATCTTTGATGCAAAGTATATGGGCTCCTTCGTCTTCAATTCTTTTTGCAAGATCAAGGTAGTATTGCAAGGAGTATTTCTGTCTGGAAGGATCCATGAAATCTCCAGTGTAACAAATGCATGCCTCAGCAATTCCACCTGTTCTCTCTTTCACAGCTTTGATGCTGACTTTCATGTTTTCAAGCCAGTTCAGTGAATCGAATATCCTGAAAACATCCACACCATTTTCCCAGCTTTTCTCAATAAACTTCTCCACCAGGTTGTCGGGGTAAGATGTGTATCCTACCGCATTGGAACCACGTATCAGCATTTGAAGCAGGATGTTGGGTATAGCTGACCTTAAATCTTGAAGTCTTTGCCACGGGCATTCATGAAGGAATCGTAGAGCGACATCAAAAGTTGCCCCACCCCATACTTCCATAGAAAACAATTGTGGATGATGACGAGCAAAACTTTCAGCAACTTTCAGCATGTCAGTGCTGCGTACTCGTGTAGCGAGCAAACTTTGATGTGCATCTCTGAAGGTGGTGTCAGTGACCAATGTCTGGTTTTGCTCTTTTACCCATTCGGTAAATTTTTCCGGGCCTAAATCGTCGAGCAGTTGTTTTGTTCCTCTGGTGATTTTCTTGTTTCGTTCGAATGCCGGTACCTTGGGGATCTGAAAGATTTTATCAGGATCAACCTTGCTCACATCAGGATTTCCGTTTACAAGCACATCTGCGAGGTAACGGAGCATTTTTGTTCCACGGTCCTGACCGGTACGGAACTGCAACAGATCAGGATACTTTTCAATGAACTTCACCGTTGCCGATCCCTTCTCGAATTCAGGATGCATAATCACGTTTTCCAGGAACATGATATTGGTTTTCACGCCTCGGATCCGGAATTCACGCAGCGCCCTGTGCAATCGTTGCCGTGCGCCTTTCAGTGATCTTCCTTTAGCTGTAATTTTTACAAGCATGGAATCGAAAAAGGGGCTCACCTTTACGCCCTGATAAGAACTTCCCTCGTCGAGTCTTATGCCGTAACCGCCTGCATGACGGTATGCGATGATAGTGCCGTAATCAGGTTTAAAGTCGTTCTGCGGATCTTCAGTGGTGATCCGGCACTGAATGGCAAAACCATTGCATTGGATTTTCTCCTGGGTAGGAATGTTGATACTCTCTGAATGAATGGAAACTCCGTCTGCGATCAGGATTTGACTTCTGACTATGTCAATGCCTGTGATTTCTTCCGTAACTGTATGTTCAACCTGAATGCGTGGGTTCACCTCGATGAAGTAAACATTCTCTTCGGGATCTACGAGAAATTCAACTGTACCCGCATTGTTGTAACTCACATGCCGGGCAATACTGAGAGCATATTGATGCAGCTTATTTCTGGTGACCTGTTTCAGGTTCGGTGCAGGAGCGACTTCTACAAGCTTTTGAAATCTTCTCTGAACAGAACAATCGCGTTCATACAAATGGACTATGTTACCCTGATTATCTCCAAGTATCTGAACTTCTACGTGCTTTGGGTCATCAATGAATTTTTCAATGAACACGGTATCATCGCCAAAAGCG
The DNA here is from genome assembly GCA_003389385.1 of Bacteroidota bacterium. Taxonomy (GTDB): domain Bacteria; phylum Bacteroidota; class Bacteroidia; order AKYH767-A; family 2013-40CM-41-45; genus QQVM01. The sequence goes on along the minus strand of QQVM01000003.1, from coordinate 145,492 downwards.
TTACCGGCTTCTCTTCTGGCTTCATGAAACGCCTTTTCAAGTTCATCTTCTCTCTTGATTACTCGCATCCCTCTGCCGCCACCGCCTGCGCTTGCCTTAAATATCACGGGATAACCAATCCGTGAAGCTTCTTTTAATGCAGTTGACGAATCATTCAGGGTTTGTCTGTTATCTTCAATTACGGGAACTCCGCAGGCCCTAGCAACATCCTTTGATCGTACCTTGTCGCCAAGCTGCTCCATGACTTCAGGAGTTGGACCGACGAAAATGATTTTTTCTTCACGACAGCGACGGGCGAAATGTACATTTTCACTGAGGAATCCATAACCCGGATGAATGGCATTTACCTTCTGTTGTTTTGCAACCCTGATGATCTCTTCAATGTCGAGATAAGGCTTTAATGGCTCTTTCTGATCACCGATTTGGTATGCCTCGTCTGCCTTGAATCTGTGCAATGAATACCTGTCTTCATAAGTGAATACGGCCACCGTTCGTATTCCAAGTTCAGAAGCTGCTCTCAGAATTCTGATCGCGATTTCACCTCTGTTGGCTACAAGTATTTTCCTGATTTTTTCCATGAGATCCTTTGCTGGTCTCAAAGAAAATTAAATGCTTTATGCGGGAGTTTCTCCTATGGAAAATTCTATAAACAAAATGCTGTTGGAAGGGAGGCTTATCTGGTTTTTACAATTTGCCGGATCCATCTTTCCTGGCTGTTCGAATTGTAAAGTTCCAGCTGATATTGGCCCGGGATCAGTTTACTGATATCAATAATTGAAGTAGCTCTGCCCTGAAGCAGCAATCTTCCTTGTATGTCGGTGATTCTGTATTCTGAATCTTGAAAATCCCGGAATATAAGATGCAATTCTGTTTGTGCAGGATTGGGAAAAACCTGAACAGAACTATGCTTTTCAATTTCATCTGTTCCGGTGCTGAATTCAAATTCGATGTCGTCTATCCACAAAGTCGTGGGAGCAGGGGAAACACTTGATGACTGAATCAGTACAACTATGCTGTCAGGTGTATCATTGTTCAGATATGAGATCGGAATTCTGAAGTCAGTCCAGGTAAGATTATATGCTAGTGCAAATCCGCTGTCGGCCACGCCGATTGTATCAATGTTCCCTGAAGACGAATTGTATTTTTTCAGAAGCACTTTTACAAGCCCAAAATGCGGAACAGCAGTCAGGGTGTCTTCAAATTTGTATTTCCCGAGTATGTGTGAGGGCCTGTGAGGGAAAGGGGTGCCTCCTTTTTTGAAATCAATGAGTCCGTCTGGTCCTGTGTAAAATGCATCACCATTGGTGATAAATCCTCGGAGTAAGCTGCCATCCGGGTAAAATATTGTGTCATTGGTGATCAATTTAAGCGAATATGTATTGTGGGCAGGATTTGTATCAAAATAATTCAGCTGCACACTGAACATAGCCATGTTTTGCATGACCGTATAAGGAGGGTAATAACTGTCCGGATCCAGTGGAACTACCGTGTCCTGATGAACATTGTACAAATCAGAAGTGATCCATTGAAACACTCTGTCAATAGCGCATACGCATATGCTGTCGAATGAAGCGTTCGGAATGTTCTGTGCAGAAATGTTCCTGGAAAACAGGAGAAAAGCAACTAAGGCAGCGATCGTTTTAATCTTCATTATTTATCCTTTGATCAAATTGCCACAACAAGATAAAAAATCCTTGAATAAAAATGAAGTTTGAAAACTATTTCTTTTTATTCAATATTTTCAGCGCCGCATCAATATTGTCCACCGGAATTTTACAAACTCTGTTTTCACAAATATAAATCAGACTTTTTCCTTCAACAATTCTGTCTTTCAAAAGTGAAATACTTCCTTCCCCTTTGCCGGTTCCGGCAAAAATGGTTCCCGGCAAATATTTTTGCTGAAGATGAATTCTGAATTGCTCTTTGTCTTTCCCGGTGATCACAATTTCACGGAAAGGATACAGTGAGTTGAGAGCGAGTATGGCCCAGTTGGAGTAGGAGGATCCGTATCGCAGCATGTCTTTTCGCACATTGATCAGCATGTTTTCTGACATACTTATGTATTCCTTGTTGTCAAAATAAATTCCAAGGGCATGCAGATTGTGGGCCATTACAGAATTTGATGCCGGCGTAACATTGTCAGCAATTTCCATTTTGCGCATGATAAGCGGCTTATCAGTCTTTGATGTAAACCAGAACATAGACCGCTCTTTATCATAAAAATGTTCAATGGCATAATCGCTGATCTTTCTCGCTTCCTGCAGCCATTCTTCATTGAAAGTGCAATTGTATAGTGCTATCAGTGCGGCAACTGCAAATGCATAGTCTTCCATGAATCCGTTGATGCTTGCCTTACCTTCTTTATAAGTGTGAAACAAAGCTCCGTCGGGCGTTTTCATTTTTTTCAAAATCAGATTCATGCATTTGATGGCTGCATTTAGATATTTTGCATTGTAGAATGCGCGGTATGCGTCGCAGTAAGCTACAACCATCATGGAGTTCCATGAGCAAAGGATTTTGTCATCGAGTCCGGGTCGCACTCGTTTTTCTCTTTCATGCAGCAAGACTGATTTCAGTTTTTTAATAAATGCATGCAGTTCTGTTTCACTGAGGCCATGACGCTTAGCGACTTCAGCATCCGAATCGTTTCTCAACAAGATGAAATTTTCGTCTTCCCAGTATCCTTTCTTATTCACGTTATAATAGTCGCTGGTAATTTCAAAGCCCTTCCCATTGAGCAAGTGTGCGCTGAGTTTTTTCAGTTCTTCTTCAGTCCAGATGTAATATTTCCCTTCTTTTCCTTCTGAGTCTGCATCCAGCGCTGAGTAAAAACCGCCCTCAGGCGAAGTCATTTCCCTTTCTATGAATTCACATGTGCCTTCAACTATTTCCTGGTAGAGGGAATTTCCTGTTCGCTGATAAGCTTTCGCATAAAGGCTCACAAGCTGCGCATTGTCGTAAAGCATTTTTTCAAAGTGAGGAACTTTCCAGTCTGCATCGGTGGAGTACCTGGCAAAGCCTCCGCCAATCTGATCGTATATTCCACCATATGCCATCTTGCGTAATGTGAGATCAACATGATTCAATAGTTCGTTGTCGGATTCTTCATGACCAACACGCATCAGGAACTCGTAATTGTTCGGCAATGGAAATTTTGGAACTCTGTCCGGTCCGCCTTCTCTGTTGTCAAGCATTTTCTTCCATGAAGAAATTATTTCGGCGAGATCTGCTTTGGAGAATGCGACTTTTTCTTCGGGGATATTCACAATCTCAGTCTGTCTGATTCCTTCAGTCAGTTCCTTTGCATATTCTTCAGCTTTTGCCTGATTGTCTCTGTAAAAGTTGCTGAGCTGAATGAGTACCTGATTCCAGTTCGTATTCGGAAAATATGTTCCCCCATATACAGGTCTTCCGTCGGGAAGTGTAAAGCAGTTTAATGGCCATCCACCACTCCCGGTCATCAGTTGAACTGCCGTCATATACACCTGGTCTACATCAGGTCTTTCTTCACGGTCGACCTTTATGCAGACAAAATGCTCATTCATGATTTGAGCTGTGCTGTCATTTTCAAAACTTTCATGCTCCATTACATGGCACCAATGACAGGAAGAATAGCCGATTGAAATCAATACCAGTTTGTTTTCTTTTCTGGCTTTCTCCCAAGCTTCCTCTGACCAGGGATACCAGTCAACCGGATTGTCAGCATGCTGCCGCAGGTAAGGACTGCTTTCGTGTATTAATCTGTTAGATGATTTCATTTTTTGATTTTGGTTATCGCTTTGTGTGCATGCGACGCTGTTGACAAGACAGAGGAACAAAAGAAGGATATTTCGTGCATTGTTCATTTTTTAATAGAAAATCCATATTTGAACTTTCGGCTGACAAAGAAAAAGTATCCATTTTTGCTCGGAAATTCAAACATCAGCCTGGAATAATTTTTCAAAGGCCATTCTTTTGGAAATAAGAAAACTATGCATATCTTTGCATCCCTCAAAAAAGAGGAATTTTAACGCTTAATTTCTTATAAAATGTACGCAATTGTCAATATCGCAGGCCAGCAGTTCAAGGTGCAGAAGGATCAAAAAGTGATCGTTCACCGACTGGAAGGAGAAGATGGTAAAAAGTTGGAATTCAATGATGTAGCCCTTGTTGACGACAATGGCAAAGTAAAAGTTGGTGCTCCTTCAGTGAAAGGTGCCAGCGTGAGCGCATCCATTGTTCAGCATCTTCGTGGTGACAAGGTGATCATTTTCAAAAAGAAGCGTCGTAAAGGATATCAGAAGCAGACAGGTCATCGTCAGGATTTTACAGAAATCCAGATCGAGTCTATCAAGGCTTAATTATCCAGCTTAATTTAAATAAAGTCTAAACGAGTAAAATTATAATACAATGGCACACAAAAAAGGTGTTGGTAGTTCGAAAAACGGTCGCGAATCACACAGTAAACGTCTGGGAATTAAAATCTTTGGTGGACAGCATGTAATGCCGGGCAACATCATCTTGCGTCAGCGCGGTACTAAGCATTTTCCTGGCGAAAATGTTGGCATCGGAAAAGATCATACAATCTATTCTCTAATTGAAGGCAAGGTTGTATTCCGCAAGCGTGCAAATGAAAAGAGCTATGTATCTGTAGCTCCTGCACAGGCCTAATCATCATATCATATATAAATCAAGGCAGTGATCAAATCACTGCCTTTTTTTTGCCCTTACTATGTATTGAAATTCCTTTTTACGGCTGAAAAACTCACACTTGTTTCCGGATATCAAAAACATCTCTGAGCTTTTCAATTATAGCTCTCCTTTCGGACCAGGCAATTAAAATAGCGCATAACGGAACGAGCCAAACTATCCTGGATTGCAATCTGTCAAGCACATTAGCCAGTCCTCCAGTCACCATCGCATTCATAGCCATGGCAAAGATCACAAGAACGATAGCAAGTCGGTAGTCGGCATTAATTCTTCCGGAGAATAGAAAGATGAACAAGGCCAGATATGCGAAGGCCAGAACCATGTTATACCGGTCGTTGAATGATTCGAATGTTCCGAAGCCTGATGTATTTTGTTTGGAAGTGATAAAGTAATTCAAGTCCTGATTCAGCTTGTGATCAATGGCGATGAAAGGTGAAGTCTCTTTCGTATAACCGAAAAGTCCAGAGCCAATGTCATTATGAAAAAGCTGTTTCAATCCGTTTTGCAGGACATCAATCAAGATCCAGCTCAGATATCTCGGTTTGGAAATCATCTCCATGATTACACTTTTATATTCTTCCCGTGTTTGTTCATTCCATCCACCGCATTTATAAAATGGACTGCGTTCATCCCAAAGGAACGCGATAGTACTGTGGGGAATTACCTCCTGATAGATGGCCAGTTTCGGATGAGTGGAAGGATAGATCCGGAATTGCTGTTCTTTATTGCCATTCACAGCTTTCTCTCGAAATGAGACACCATTGCTTTTGTTTCCCGCATCTGCTTCAAGAACTTGGTCCTTTCTTGTATAGAGGAAAAAGTAATTGTTTTCACCCAGAATAATTTCGAAGTTTAAAATGTTTGGGTCATCCGGATTGGAAGACTGATATATGTAATCCGGATTTTCAGGCGATGCTGCTAACGGAAATCCGGAGTGGGAAGCAATTATGTGATAGGTCTGATCTCCTGTCTTCCTGAATTGAAACAACTGGTTCTCCCCTCCAAAAAAATTCCATTGGTGAATTTTTGCATTCTGATTTGTATGGGGTCCTTCCACATCCAGCACCATTTGATTTTCCCTGTTGAGAATGCTGTATTTTCTTTCAGGACTGATTTCGCTGATGTGCTTAACAGGAGGGTAATGCTTCACAAAATAACGCTTAAGTAAACCGCTTTCAGCAAGTCTGGCCATTAAAAAGATACTTGGACTTCCACCTGTTGCTGCTTTACCGGTTAGCATTTTATTGATAAGCGGATTCGCAAACCATCCGCTTAGCACAACGGCGCTAACCAGCAGGAATTTTTTTCTGCTGAAAAGAGAATAATCCGATTTCTTATTCAAAACGAGCCAAACGCCAAGAAGTAGCAATGCCAGCGTGTATGTGAGCAAATGCGAGTTGTGAGAGATCGCCGAGAACAGCAATAGAACGGAGTAGAAACTCTTCCTGATAATTCCTGAATCAGGTTTCAAAAGCAAATTGAGTATGCACAGCAATCCGATTCCTGCGAATATGTCTGGCATGATCTGACTGCTGTACCAGCTGATGCCGGTAAAGAGTGCAAGCATTGCGACAATGAACAGCTTGCTTCGATTTCTCCCGTTTCGTAAAAAGATTGAAATGAAGTCCAGCACTACAAATGCCAACAACAGATTCTGTGCAATCACAACGTACCATAGTGTATCGTGCATGGAAGCATAGCGTAAAAAGATGCCATAGATGACAGGCCTGTCTTCCGGAATTGTCTTTTCAAATCCATGATATATGTATGCGCCGGTGTCTGATGTTACAAGTGGATAACGGTTGAAAAGCGATGCACCCATCAGAATCAGAATGCACAAGGTGACAAGGACAACTCTTCCTGAGTTAAATTTCATGTATGAATGAGGTTAACTGCTGTTTCTGGACCAAAGATTGTATTTTAATATGCACCAGATAGCTCTGAAGCCGTCTTTCCATCCGATCTTTTTTCCTTCTTCATAAGTTCTGCCATAGTAGGAAATGCCAACCTCATAAATTCTGACGCCTTTCAGCCTGGCAATTTTAGCTGTCACTTCAGGTTCAAAGCCAAATCTGTTTTCACGAAACCTGATTTTCTGAATCAGGTCTGTGCGGAAAAGCTTGTAACATGTTTCCATGTCAGTCAGGTTGAGATTTGTGAAGGCATTCGATAGAAAAGTGAGAAATTTATTGCCTATGGAATGCCAGAAGAACAGAATACGATGCGGATTCCCTCCCATGAATCTTGAGCCGTAGACTACATCCGCGAAGCCATCCAGTACAGGCTGGATAAGCTTGTTGTATTCTGCAGGATTGTATTCCAGATCAGCGTCCTGAATGATTAAATATTCGCCTCCTGCATGGGCGATGCCTGAATGAATAGCTGCACCTTTCCCTTTATTCACTTCATGGTTAACAAGCTTGTACTCAATATCAGGATGACCTGAAAAATAATTCTCAATTGCTTGCCTGGTGTTGTCCTTTGAGCAGTCATTCACAATGATCAGTTCTTTCTTGATATCATTCACCAGGTTTACTTTCCTGATCTTATCAAGAATCAAATGAACAGTAGTTTCTTCGTTGTAACAAGGAATAATGATGGAGAGAGTGTGAAACCCGTTCATACAGGAAAGTTAAATTTTCGGTAAAAATAGAAATATTTCAATAGCACACTCCGTCAATAAAACTGTTGTTCAATTACATCAACTAAGCTAATTTTAATTTCTTTGTCTTACCTTCTCAGCTTACTGCAGTCCTGAAAAAATCAATGAATGGCTTCATGATACGGGCACCATTGACAAATTCCTTTCGAAATTTTGATGAGCTTATCATAGAGTCGCTGAATTGATGCCAGACTACAAAACTGGTGAGACGCAAAAGGTCAATTTCCGGATGATCGGCATTATATCCTTTGGGTGTAGTCTTGAGGCGATAAGTCTGATCGAGATTTCCATAATAGCTTTTAAACGTCTTATTGTTCAGGATTTTTCGGAACGCTTTTCCGTTATAGTCAATTTCCTGCCGGATCTTTTTAAGGTCTTCGCCGGCAGGCATCCACATTCCTCCGGCTATGAAAGATCCTCCCGGTTCAATGTGCAGATAGTAACCTGAAAGATTCGATTTTTTCCCTCCAGGACTCATGCTGGCCCCCATGTTGGTTTTGTAGGGCTTTTTGTCCTTTGAAAATCTGACATCTCGATAAATGCGAAACACGCAGTTTTTTACTTCAAGTCCTTTCAGCTCCTTGTCGAATTTGAAAAGTTCTTCAAGTAAAACACCAACTGCTTCATCGACATTCTCTTTAGCGGCCAGGTATTCGTCCTTGTGTTTGTCGAACCAGTCTCTGTTGTTGTTCTTCTTTAATTTGCCAAGGAAACTTAAAGTGTTTATATGTATCATAAATAAATTCGCTATGAAACAAGGTAATAATAAATAAATAGAAATAAAATTAATTTCGCTTCATGTACATAGACAGACAGTGTTTCAGAAATATAAGATGAATCGTATCTTTAAGCACAAATCACATCGATATTCCGTCAGACGATATGGATACCAAGACAATTCCTTACAGTATGCCAATTTATTCTTCAGAGGAAATGAAGGAACGGAGCAAGTCATTTTACCAATGGATTGACAAGCGTCGTACAGTGCGAGATTTTTCTGACAAAGCAGTTGACCCTGAGATCATCGATAATTGCATCCTTTCTGCCTCCTCTGCTCCTTCAGGAGCCAATAAGCAACCCTGGACATTTTGTGTGGTTTCTGATCCTGAGATAAAAAAAAGAATCCGTGTCGAAGCTGAAAAAGAGGAGTATGAGAATTATCACGGCCGTATGAGCAAAGAGTGGCTCGATGATCTTGCCGCTATTGGAACCGACTGGCACAAGCCTTTCCTTGAAATTGCTCCTTACCTGATTGTTGTGTTCAAAAGGGTTTATGAAATGCAGGAGGGTGAGATTCACAACAATTATTATGTGCAGGAGTCGGTCGGACTGGCTTGCGGATTCCTGCTTACCGCCCTTTTCAATGCAGGACTTGCCGCACTCACGCATACGCCTAGTCCTATGAATTTTCTGGCTAAGATTCTAAGTCGCCCTTCGAATGAAAGACCATTTTTACTCATTCCCGTCGGTTATCCGGCCGAAAATACGCATGTTCCTGATCTGAACAGAAAAGGTCTTGAAGATATCAGGGTGAAGTATTGAACAAATCAGGCTGATAATCTGCATCCAGCCATGTTGGATTCAGAAAATTTTTCCTCCTGAATGCTTATTTTTGTCGTTCATCAAAATAATTTATGCTTCAGATCAGCGTCATCAGGGAAAATCCTGAAAAGATTATTCAGAAACTTTCAGTGAAAAATTTCAATGCTTCCGAAATTGTTTCAGATTTATTGGCAATTGATGAAGACCGCAGGAAAATCCAGAATGAGCTGGATCATATCCTGCATCAGCAAAATACAATGGCCAAAGAAATCGGTGACATGTACAAGAGCGGGAAAAAAGCCGAAGCAGACGATCTGAAAAATAAAAGCTCTGCACTGAAATTGACTTCTCAGTCACTGCAAACAAAACTAGATGAGCTTGAGAACAGGCAAATGGAGGAGTTGGTCAAGTTGCCAAACCTTCCATCAGATCTGGTTCCTCCGGGAAAAACTCCGAACGATAACATTGTTGTTCATCAGGAAGGAAATCTCCCTGACATGGCGGATACAGCATTGCCACACTGGGAAATTGCCTCTAAATATGATCTGATAGATTTTGAGCTGGGAGTGAAATTGACCGGTGCCGGTTTTCCTGTGTATAAGGGAAAAGGAGCAAGGCTGCAGAGAGCACTGATAAATTATTTCCTTGACAAAGCAACAGAAGCAGGCTACCAGGAAGTACAGCCTCCAATTCTCGTAAACCGGGATTCAGGTTTCGGTACCGGGCAATTACCCGACAAGGACGGTCAAATGTATTATGTAAACATGGATGAGTTTTATCTCATACCTACCGCAGAAGTTCCAGTTACCAATATCTTCCGTGATGTTATTCTAAAAGCCGATGAATTACCGGTGAAAATGTGCGCGTACACACCTTGTTTCAGGAGAGAAGCGGGTAGCTACGGAAAGGATGTGAGAGGACTCAATCGTCTTCATCAGTTCGACAAAGTGGAAATCGTGCAGGTTCAGGCTCCAGATAAATCCTACGAAGTGCTGGATGAAATGGTAGAGCACGTTTCATCGCTCCTGAGATCATTGCAGCTGCCATTCCGCGTTCTTCGCCTATGTGGAGGTGACATGAGTTTCGCTTCAGCGCTCACTTATGATTTTGAGGTTTACTCTGCCGCACAGAAAAAATGGCTTGAAGTTAGTTCGGTTTCAAATTTCGAAAGTTTCCAGAGCAACAGAATGAAATTGCGTTTCAGGCAAGGAAATGATAAGCCCCAGCTGGCCCATACGCTGAATGGAAGCGCCCTTGCACTTCCCCGCATTGTGGCCGCCATGCTGGAAAATAATCAGACCGATTCGGGCGTTAAGATACCAGATGCTATCCGTGCTTATACCGGATTCGACTCCATATAAAATGACTCAATTATCGGCAAAATCTTTTTCTGAATTATTTGGACTGAAATTTGTCCTCCTGATTTTATTAATGGCATTCAGCTTGACTGCAAATGCACAGCTTTCCAAAGAGAGACAACTGGCAGATCAATATCTTGCAGGAGGAGAATACGATAAGGCCTCTGAAATTTACGATCAGATTTTCGACAAGGATCCTTTTGGTGTGTATCCAAATTATTTCAAGTGCCTACTATTATTGAAAGATTTCAATGAAGCTGAAAAGCTCATTAAGAAAATTCAGAAAAGAATGCCAAACAACCTGAGTTATCAGGCTGATCTGGGTTACATATATAAGGTGCAGGGTAATGAAGAGAAAGCGCATCAGCAATACGAGAAGACGATCAAATCCCTGAAGCCCGACCAAACTTCCGTGATATTCCTTGCCAATTCTTTTACAGGAAGACAGGAATGGGATTACGCACTCATGACTTACCAGGAAGGTAAAAGATTGCTTGGCGGAGTATATTCCTTCAATTTTGAAACGGCCGAAGTATATTATCAGAAAGGTGAATTTGAGAATATGATGAATGAATATCTGGACGCAGTCGGAGAAAATCCTCTCGTTCAGCAGAACATTCAAAATGTGCTTCAGGCCAGGATAGGATTTGACCCTGAAAATAAAAGGAATGACTTGCTTCGCACCACACTGCTGAGGAGAATACAGAGAAATCCCGACATCACCGTGTATTCGGAGATGTTGATTTGGTACTTTGTCCAGCAAAAGGATTTTGAATCGGCGCTTATTCAGGCCAAGGCTCTCGATAAACGCTTTCGTGAAGACGGAAGCAGGATATTGTCTCTCGGAAATCTGGCACTGTCGAATCTGGATTACGATGTGGCCATAGATTGTTTCCGCTATGTAGCTGAGAAGGGCAGAGAATATCCTAATTACATTCAGGCAAGAATGGATCTGCTGAATGTGACGAACAGAAAAATCACTGAGGGGAATCTTTACACTCAGACTGACCTTGTAAAACTGGAATCTGATTATCTTTCTACGCTGAATGAACTGGGTAGAAATGCGAGAACTGCCGGACTAATTCGCGGGCTTGCACATCTCCGAGCATTTTACCTGGATAAGCCCGACTCAGCAATCATCGATCTTGATGAAGCCATAGAGTTCCCGGGAATTTCGAGGCAGGTTCAGGCTGAGTGCAAGCTGGAACTGGGAGACATACTTCTTTTCACCGGAGAAGTCTGGGATTCTGATCTGCTGTATGCACAAGTCGACAAAGATTTCAAGAATGATCCTTTGGGACAGGAAGCTAAATTCAGAAATGCCCGTCTGGATTATTTCAGGGGAGACTTTATGTGGGCACAGGCGCAGCTTGATGTGCTCAAATCCGCCACCTCACAGTTGATTGCCAACGACGCACTTTTTCTTTCACTGCTGATTTCAGACAATATAGGGCTGGACACTACCACAGATGCGCTGATGATCTACTCGCGAGCTGATCTGCTCAGTTACAGGAATAAAAATGACGAAGCGCTGACAACAATTGACTCTCTTTTAAAAACATTTCCCTTTCATTCTCTCACAGATGAGGCATGGTTTAAAGCGGCTAAGATTTATGCGAAAAAAAGAAACTGGGCTGCGGAAGATTCATTGTATAAAAAAATCATTGATGAATACGGAAGCGACGTGCTTGCAGACGATGCATTGTTCAGCAGGGCAGAGTTGCACGAGACCAAACTGAAGGATACTGTCCGGGCAATGGAACTTTATCAGGAATTGCTCACGAAGTATCCAGGCAGCCTGTATGTGGTGGAGGCGAGGAAGAGATTCCGCAGTCTTAGAGGAGATTTTAATAATTAATAAAATTAGTAAGCAGCAACTACATGATTATTTATAACGTCACAGTAAACATAGATGATTCTGTTCATGATGAATGGATCACCTGGATGCGCTCGGTTCATATCCCGGATGTAATGAACACCGGATTTTTTATTGAGAATCGCATGCTTAGGATTTTAGGCGATGAGGAATCTGGAGGACATACTTACTCAATTCAATACAGTTGTGAGAGTATGGAAAAGCTGAAGATGTACCAGGAGAAATACGCACCGGCACTACAAAAAGCACATTCGGAGAAATACAAGGATAAGTTTGTAGCCTTCCGTACCTTGCTTGAACTAGTATGATTGCCAGACTTACCATACTTTTTCTACTGCTATTTAAGTTTGCCAGTTCGAATTCTCCGGACATTCAGGCCAAGCATGTCTTTAATCTGATGCTTGACAGGCTAAAAAATGTGAGTACCGCTTCATTCCGCCTCCTCAGCACCGAAAGGATGAAAGACGGCAAGATCAGCCAGAGTGATATGCTTGTGAAACTGCAATCAAAACCTCAAAGGATTTACATCTATTGCGTCAATCCAAATCCCGGTGTGGAGGTTTTGTGGCCGATTAGCATGACCGACGACAGAATGCTTATTAATCCGAACGGTTTCCCATACGTTAACCTGAAAATCAATCAGCAAAACAGTCTGGTAAGGAAGAATACCCATCATATTATTGAGGAGATCGGCTTTAATTATTTAAGCGACATGATCTCATACTATATTGATATGTACGGTGAAAATTTTTACCGCTATATCAGAATTACTGACACAATAACTTATGACAACAAAAGTTGTATCAGGCTCGTTTATGATTTCAGTGATTACGATATGATTCTATACCTGGTAAAGAAAAATGAATCGCTCACTGACATTGCCGGCAGATTCAAGTTAAGCGATTATCATCTTTTGTGCCTAAATCCATCAATCAAAGATTATACAGACATTCATGCCGGACAAATTATTCGCATACCGAATTTTTATAACAGGAAAATAGAATTCATCATCGACAGGAAATCATACATGCCCTTGGTACAAACTGTTTCTGACGAGAAAGGAATGTATGAAAAGTATGAATGGAGAAATATTATTTTGAATCCGGAACTTTCGGAAGAAGATTTCTCTCCTTTGAATAAGAAATACGGATTCAGATAAATTTCTGATTAATTTCACGAAGTGAAGAACGACAACAAGGTAAGAGCAAAAAAGCACCTGGGTCAGCATTTTCTGAAAGATCCACGGAAAGCCGAAACAATAGTTTCTCATCTCTCTCCTCAGGGTGCTTATGATAATGTTCTGGAAATCGGTCCCGGCATGGGAATTCTGAGTGATTTTCTACTGGCCAGAAATGATTTCAGAACCTTTATGATAGAGCTGGATAAAGAGTCTGTGGCTTTTCTTAAAAACAAATATCCCCTGGATTTCGGCAGAATCATTGATGGCGATTTCCTTCAGTTCAACCCTGAAGGAGTTATCCCGGGATCTTTCGCGGTCATTGGTAATTTTCCTTACAATATAAGCTCACAGATACTTTTCAGAGTTCTTGATTGGAGGGATAAAATTCCTGAGCTGGTCGGCATGTTCCAAAAAGAAGTCGCCGAGCGAATTGCCGGTTCACCCGGTGGCAGGGAGTATGGCATACTCAGTGTCTTTATGCAAGCCTTTTACGAAGTAAAACTTGTGATGACACTGGATCAAAATGATTTCGATCCTCCTCCCAAAGTGAAATCCGCAGTGATTCATTGCAGACGGAAGGAAGGATTTGAACTTGGATGTGATGAGAAAAAATTCAGAAAGCTTGTCAAAGCGGCATTCGGGCAAAGAAGAAAGATGCTAAGAAATGCACTGGCTGTAATGCTTGATAAGGAGATGATTGAACAACTTCCTTACATGAGTTTGAGAGCAGAGAACCTTTCCTGGAAACAGTATGTTGAGCTGACTAATTTGGTTCCCTGATTCTGACAATTGTTATATCTTTAATTCATGAAGATACTTTTCATAGATAAACCACACGAGATACTGAAGACATTTTTAGAGAATGCCGGTCATGAAGTAGTGGAAGGATACAATCTGGATCGCAGGCAGATTCTTGAAAGAATCAAGGATTACCAGGGACTGGTGATCAGAAGCCGAATCGCTCTGGACAAAGAATTCATTGATGCCGGTTCAAGCCTGAAATTCATCGCCCGTTCGGGTGCCGGCATGGAAAGCATTGACACGGATTATGCGCAAAGTAAAAATATCGCATGCATCAATTCTCCGGAGGGAAATATGGATGCAGTGGCTGAGCACGCACTAGGATGTCTGCTTTCATTACTCAACAATTTAAGCAAAGCCGACCGGGAAGTTAGAGCCGGTAAATGGATCCGGGAAGAAAACAGAGGAACCGAGCTGGGATCTTTGAGTGTTGGAATCATCGGATACGGTAATATGGGTTCAGCCTTTGCCGGCAAACTTTCAGGAATAGGTTGCAGGATTCTGGTTTACGATAAGTATAAGTCAGGATTTGGAAGCACGAATGTGATAGAGACCGATTTACAGACAATACAAAATGAATGTGAAGTGCTTTCGCTGCACACACCGCTCACAGCAGAAACGGAATTCATGATCAATGCTTCATTTCTTGAAAAGTTCAAGAAGAAACTTTGGTTCATCAATACAGCAAGGGGGCGATGCGTACGTACCAATGATCTTGTCAGAGCATTGAAAACGGGAAGAGTGGCCGGTGCCGCGCTGGATGTTTTCGAGTATGAGGACAGTTCCTTTGAAAAGTTTAGTCTTGATAATGAATCATTGCAGAAAAATCCCGACTGGCAATATCTGGTTTCAGCGCCTAATGTCATACTTACTCCGCACATCGCAGGATGGTCGCACCAGTCATCAAGAAAAAACGCGCAAATTCTGGCGGATAAAATTCTCAGGTTTTTTCAGTGAACTTCAAGCGGCATTTTCTCTCATTACGAGTTGGGCAGTCTGACGGCTTCTCTGTTCCACAAGAATGTCCTTTCCTTTCATCAGTTGGTCAATTGTCGACGGGTAATAATGCCTCACTGTAATCAGTCGCAGGTTGTCGTTGTACAAGACTGTGAATTCCTTTTTCAATTCGGCAATGAGTCCGGGCAATTTGAATGGGTCATTATCAAGACAGACTGAAAAACTGATCGCTGAATTCTGCATGAGGTTTACCTTAATTTTTTTATCGGCAAAAACTCCAAAAAGCCTGCACAGGTTGTCTTCCGCAATGAATGAAAAATCCGGGGCAGAAATTGATAGCAGGATTTGGTTGGATTTAAAGATAAAACACGGTACAAGCGGCTTTGTAGCCGAATAATTTCCGATGCTTGTGCCCTTTTCCTGCGGAGCTTTGAATGAACGCACCCTGAGCGGAATATTTTTATTCTCCAGTGGCTTGATCGTTTTCGGGTGAATAACTGTAGCACCGTAATAAGTCAGTTCAATCGCGTCATGATAGCTGATTTGATCAAGCTTCACAGCTTCATCTGAAAACTTAGGGTCTGCGCTCATCACACCGGGAACATCCTTCCATACCATCATTTCCTTAGCGTTCAGGCAGTAGGAAAAAATAGCAGCCGTGTAATCGGACCCTTCCCGACCGAGAGTGGTGGTGTAGTTTTCTGAAGTGATGCCAATGAATCCCTGTGTGATGATGAAGTTGTCACTTCTTAAGATTTCATTCACTTTCTGGCATATCAGACGTTCTGAAAGCTCCCAGTTAATTCTTGCCTCGCGGAAAGTATCATCCGTCTGAAGCACATCTCTCACATCCAGAAATTTATTTTTTACTCCGATGGAATTCAAATAGGCGCTGATAATCTTTGTTGAAAGCATTTCGCCCTGACTCACAATCTGGTCGTAGCAAAAATTATATTCCCTTTGCGGTTTTTCTTCAAGCACCCATTCAATTTCCACGAATGAATTGTTCACTTCTGCCCATACAGGATCTGTCTCTGAAAATCCGAGCTCTTTCATTATCTTGAAGTGAAATTCTTTTACCTCTTTCAGGTTTTCGTCAACAGAAGGATGCTGTTCCATATATGCGTTGACCACTTTCTCCAGGGCGTTTGTTGTTTTACCCATTGCAGAAATCACAATTACCAGCTGGTCTTTCCGGAATCCGCTCAGGATTCCTGCTACATTCTTTACTGCTTCGGCATCTTTTACCGATGCCCCGCCAAATTTGAAAACGTACATGTATTTAGAGTTAATGTGATGATGCAGATTTTTTCAGATATGCTTCTATTTCATCCGGACTCATTTTACAGTCGAGCCACTCATGATCGATTTTCGAGCCGATGTTTCTGTAAAAATTTATTGCCGGTGTATTCCAGTCAAGAACCTGCCAGTGAACCTGCTTTGCGCCTTCATTCCCTGCTACTTCAAGAAAAGCGTTCAAAAGCATCCGTCCGATTCCTTTGCTTCTCATTTTTTCCGTAACAATCAGATCATCCAGAAACAGACCTCGACCTTTCCAAGTTGAGTATTTCACAAAGTAAATCGCCATGCCGACAATTATCTCTTCATGTTCTGCGACAAGAAGCCTGTATGATGGATTAGGCCCGAAGCCTTCTTTCGCAAGTTCTTCTGCTGTGTTGCTGACTTGTTCAGGTGCTTTTTCAAATTCCGCCAGTTCTTGAATCAGGGCGATTACCTGAGGAATATCTTCTTTTTTTCCTTTTCTGATAATCACATTCATTTCAATGCAATTAATAAAGTTCTCTTACACGAATTGTGTTTTTTACCTTCTTCAGTTCATCCATCGCTCGTGCAGAAGTTTTTTTGTCAACATCAAGCACTACGTATCCAATCTGATTATTCGTTTTAAGGTACTGTCCGAGTATGTTTACATTCAGTTTGGAAAGCGCGCTGTTGATTTCTCCAAGTACACCAGGAACATTTGCGTGAATATGCAAAAGACGATGTGCGTCTGCTTGCACAGGGAGACTGAGAGCAGGTACGGAAAGAGAGCCCGTGGAAGACCCGGTTTCAAGAAAAGAAATCAGTTTCCCCGCTACATCCACGCCGATGTTTTCCTGCGCTTCCACAGTGGAACCTCCAATGTGAGGTGTTAAAATTACATTCGACAATCCTTGTACCGGTGACTGAAATTGCTCCTGGTTGTTTGTAGGTTCAACCGGAAATACGTCACAGGCGAATCCTGCGAGCTGCTTTTTTTCCAGAGCTTTTCTCACAGCATTCAGATCAACCACATCGCCACGACTTAGATTTATCAGGTGCGCTCCGCTTTTCATCTTAGCAATACGACTCTCGTTTAGAAGATTTTTTGTTCCGCCAGATCCGGGAACGTGGAGTGTGACGATATCAGATTTGCGCAGGAGGTCATCTAAAGTTTTCACCGCCGTCGCATTCCCCAGAGGAAGCTTGGGCTCTATGTCAAAGAAGATCACCTTCATGCCGAGATTTTCAGCCAGAATGGAAACCTGTGAACCGATATGGCCATAGCCAATGATACCCAAAGTTTTTCCCCGCACCTCATAACTGTTTGAACTGTCTTTCAGCCATTGTCCCTTGTGTGCTGCCTCGCTTTTTTCAAAAAGCCTTCTCATGAGATTGATGCAATGCGCGATCACCAGCTCCGCAACAGAACGGGTGTTAGAAAAGGGAGAGTTGAAGACTGCAACCCCATGATTCACCGCCGAATCCATGTCAATCTGATTGGTGCCAATGCAGAATGCTCCGATACCAAGCAGTCGTTTGCCATGTGAAATTATTTCATCGTCCACTTGGGTTTTAGAGCGGATTCCAAGTAAATGCACATTTTTAATTTTTTCTTTAAGAGATTTTCTGTCGGCTGCCCCCTGTACTACTTCAATGTTGGAGTAGCCATTTTCTTTGAACAGCTTCAGTGCGGCAGGATGAACTCCCTCCAGAAGCAGGATTTCAATCTTTTCTTTTGGGAATGTGGTGCTTTTCTTCATATCGGAATTTCAGAAGATTACGAAAAAATCAGGTATGCGAAGATAAATCATTTAATTTACCTGTATTCCACGGTTTGCCATGATAATATACGCATCGAGGAAAATCATTTATTCAATCATTTTGTAGATTTGCGACATATTTTATTCCTGACAGGATGAACAAAGTAACTACACTCGGACAGTTTATTATTGAAAGGCAGTCGGATTTTCCTTATGCGAAAGGTGAGCTCAGCAGGCTTCTTCGCGATATCGGAATTGCCGCTAAAATTGTAAACCGGGAGGTGAATAAAGCCGGACTGGTCGATATTCTGGGAGAGCACGGCAGCATCAATATTCAGGGCGAAACAGTTAAGAAGCTTGATGTATACGCAAATGAGCAGTTCATTGCCGCACTCAGCGCCGGAGGAGAAACTTGTGCAGTTGCTTCGGAAGAGAATGAAGAGCTTGTGCAGATCGATACAGCAGTATCCAAGAATGCTAAATACATTGTCTGTGTGGATCCACTGGATGGTTCATCAAATATTGATGTGAATGTGGCCATCGGAACTATATTTTCAATATACCGCAGAACTTCATTTGGAGGAACGGTGGAAGAGAAGGACTACCTCCAGAGAGGAACCGAGCAGGTTGCAGCCGGTTATATTATTTACGGATCAAGCACTATGCTGGTTTATACAACTGGAAAAGGTGTGAATGGATTCACCCTTGATCCCAGCATCGGAGAATTCTGTCTATCTCATCCTAACATGAAGTGTCCCAAGTCGGGAAAAATATATTCCATCAACGAAGGAAACTACGTACACTTTCCTGACGGAGTGAAGCAGTTTATCAAATACTGCCAGGTTGAGGACAGTGCCAGTTCAAGACCTTATTCATCTCGTTACATTGGCTCACTCGTAGCTGATTTTCACAGGAATCTTCTTAAGGGAGGCATTTTTGTTTATCCTTCAACATTGAAATCTCCTAAAGGTAAATTGCGATTGCTGTACGAATGCAATCCGCTCGCCTTCATCATCGAACAGGCCGGAGGAAAAGCTTCCGACGGTTTCAGAAGAATCCTCGATGTACAGCCTTCCTCTTTGCACCAACGCACCCCTTTGTTTATAGGCTCAGCAGACATGGTGACTGTTGCGGAAGAATACATGATGCGGTATTCCTCTGTGGAAGCCTCCTGATGTGCAATCAAAGTCTCAGCCTGTAGGCATATGCAATACGGAAAATAATTCCGTCATTAGAATCCACTTGCGTGTATCTTGTTTTTCCGTCCGCTCTTAGTCCTAAACGGTAATTCCTGAACAGGCTGTGTCCTGCTTCGGCAATTAATATATGATTTGCAGCGACCGTGTAATTAAAAAAGATGCGAATGTGATTATCATATATCCTGAGCAGTGAGTCTGAGGGAAGCCGGTAACTGCTGGTGAATGAACGGAATGAAAATCCTGCATGCGTTTTTTTGCCGATTGTTTTTTCAAGATTCATGCTGCCCGGCAGAGTGCCGAATAGCTGTAGCTTTTCATTTATTTTGTAGTCAATCCCGGCAAGAGGAAGTATGAATGGCCCGAAGAACTCATTGTTAAAATAAATGCCGAATCTGAACTTCAGGGCTTCTTTCTTTTTGTAAGTATTTAGCAGGGCATAACCATGTTGAAATTTTCCTCCTTCTGCGGGTACGTTCACAGATTCATTGATTCTGCCAATGAAAGTAAAAGAACTCTTCCACTCTTCATTCCATTCATGTGCATATGTAATAGGGAATGCTATTGATCTGATATCTGTCGATTCAATCTTTTCCGAAAAATCAATCTGCTGATAAGTTACGGAAGGACTTAAAAGAAATATTCCATTCGATGATTTTAATGGTATATTCAGCTCGGAACCCAGGAGCCAGATTCGCGGAGTGCTATTGTTGCTGGCGCCAGATCCTGATGAACTTCTTATAAGCTGTACTTGCGCCAGGTCAAGGTAAGGTTGAGATTTCACCTGAACGGAATAAAAAGTCAGCATAGAAAAAAAGACATACGTAAAAGTTTTCCTCCTTTTCATAGAGACTTAGTTTTTCAATATTTCTTTTTCTGTACTTGAGGTCAAAATGTAGTATATTTTTTTCATTCTGATTCTTTCTTACGATTTTTGCATTCGGGCTAGACCCAATATCATGGAAAAATCAGAATTGCCGGGGTTATATGCATCCCGGCCTAAACTTATTTCCCTCAGCTCAAGAGTATCTGAGCCACACCCACATAATTCACGGCTTATTGGTTTGAGCGGATCAGCCGCCTCAGTTGTGGCTGGGGCCGTTTATTTAGGAATCAATTCTTCCATGTTGTTTATTATGAACGACAGGGAAGAGGCCAGCTATTTTCTGAACGACCTGGAGAATATCTTCGGTGACAGTCAGTGTTTTCTCTTCCCGTCTTCATACAGAAAGTCTTTTCATACAGAAGAGCAGGATAAGGCTGGAGTCCTGGCTCGTGCTGAAGTATTAAGCAGGATCAATAAAAATATCCGTACAGCAATAGTATCCTACCCTGAAGCCATTGCTGAGAAAGTTGTGACCAGGCAAAACCTGGTGCAGAATACCATTGAAATGAGAGTGGGAGAGGGTGTGAGTATTGAGTTCATCACGGAGTTTTTACTTCACCATGAATTTGAGAATGTGGATTTTGTAGCACAGGCAGGGGAATTCTCAGTGCGCGGTGGAATCGTTGATATTTTTTCTTTTGCCAATGAACTGCCTTACCGTGTGGAATTTTTCGGAGATAAGGTGGAAAGTATACGAACTTTTGATCCGGAAAACCAGCTTTCAGTCCAGGCTATGAATCATGTCACCATCATGCCGAACATTCAATCAGGTCTGATCCGGGAGAGCCGTTCCTCCATTTTTGATTTCATTCCATCAAGCACTCCGGTTTGGATAAAAAACTTGCGGGGAATGATGACTTTCCTTGAAAGCAATATTCAAAAGGTTGATGCCGTGAATGAAACTGGTGCAACAGCAATCAATCAGACGTATGACTCGCCTTCTGAAACTCTGTCAAAACTTTCAGCAAGGAACCTGACTGAATTTGGGATGAGTTCATTTTTTGATGACGCTGTAGTTTTTGAATTTGATACAAGTCCTCAGCCTTCATTCAATAAGAATTTTGATTTGCTGCTTTCTAACCTCAGAAAAAATAAGGAAGAAGGAATTAAAAATGTCATTCTGTCGGATTCAGCCAGGCAAATGGAACGTTTATATGCAATCTTCGAAGATCTGGCTAAAAAGAATTCATCCGGCAGAGGTCCTGAGTTCAGCACACTGAATTTTGCACTTCATGAGGGCTATATCGATCATGAGCTAAAGATCGCATTTTATACTGATCACCAGATATTTGACCGATATCACCGTTTTCGCCTTAAGAAAAACTACAGCAGATCCGAAGCGCTCACTTTGCGTGAACTGACAAGCCTGAAGCCGGGTGATTTTGTAACTCACATTGATCACGGTATCGGACGGTTTGCAGGACTCGAAATTCTTGAGGTCGATGGCAAACCACAGGAAGCCATCCGCCTTGTATACAAGGATAATGACATTCTCTATGTAAGCATTCACTCGCTGCACCGCATCGCCCGATATACCGGAAAGGACGGCGCTGCACCTGCACTGCATAAGCTCGGATCAAACACTTGGTCTAATCTCAAACAGAAGACAAAGAAGAAAGTTAAGGACATAGCAAAAGACCTGATTGCCTTGTATGCAAAAAGGAAGTCTGCGAAAGGTTTCGCGTTTTCGAAAGATACATACTTGCAGAATGAGCTTGAAGCGAGCTTCATCTACGAAGACACACCCGATCAGGAAAAATCTACCAGAGATGTTAAAGCTGACATGGAGAAGCAGTATCCGATGGACAGATTGATATGTGGTGATGTGGGATTTGGAAAAACGGAAATTGCCATTCGCGCTGCATTCAAGGCCGTTACCGATGGCAAACAGGCGGCAGTTCTGGTGCCAACGACGATTCTTGCATTGCAGCATTACAATACATTCAAAGATCGCCTTAAAGAGTTTCCCTGCAAGGTTGATTACATTAACAGGTTTAAAAGCACTGCAAAGCAGAAGGATACTTTGAAGCAACTTGAAGAAGGAAAGATAGACATCATCATTGGCACGCATCGACTTCTGGGGAAGGATATTAAATTCAAGGATCTCGGACTGATGATAGTGGATGAAGAGCAGAAGTTCGGAGTTGCTGCAAAAGAAAAACTGAAAGCGCTGAGGGTAAATGTCGACACACTTACATTAACGGCCACACCGATCCCTAGAACGCTTCAGTTCTCCCTAATGGGCGCACGCGACCTCAGTATTATCAATACGCCACCCCCGAACCGCTATCCGGTCAATACCGAAGTACATCAGTTCAACGAGAAAGTTATTCAGTCTGCGATTGAATACGAATTAAGCAGGGGGGGACAGGTGTTTTTCGTGCATAACCGTGTTCAGGATATCCATGAAATCGCGGATTTCATCGCGAAGCTGGTTCCCGGAGCAAAGATCGGCATCGGTCACGGACAAATGGACGGAGAGAGATTAGAGGAAGTCCTGCTGGAATTTATAGACGGAAATTATGACATCCTGGTGGCTACTACAATCATTGAATCCGGACTTGATATACCGAACGCGAATACTATTCTGATAAACCAGGCGCAGAACTTTGGACTGAGTGACCTGCACCAGATGCGTGGAAGGGTCGGACGAACCAACAAGAAAGCATTCTGTTATTTGCTCACACCCCCAGCTACTGTACTTACATCCGAAGCCAGGCAGAGGTTGAGAGCGATAGAAGAGTTTTCTGATTTAGGATCTGGGTTTAATGTGGCAATGCGTGATCTGGATATTCGTGGGGCAGGTAATCTGCTTGGGGGTGAGCAAAGCGGATTCATTTCCGAAATCGGTTTTGAGATGTATCACAAGATTCTTGACGAAGCTATTCATGAACTGAAGGAAAACGAATTTCCTGAACTCTTCAAGGAAGAACTGGCAGGAAGAAAATTCGTGAACGATTGCCAGATTGATACTGATCTTGAGATTTTACTTCCGGCCGAATATGTAAACAGTGTCACTGAAAGGCTGGCCTTGTACAAGGAACTGGATAATCTTGAAAATGAAAAAAACCTTTTGGAGTTTGAATCGAAATTGCAGGACAGGTTCGGAGACCTTCCACCTCAGGCGAAAGAATTGATGAATACTATCCGGCTGCGCTGGTTGGCAGAAAAGCTTGGCTTTGAAAAAATCATGCTGAAGAATAAAAGATTCTTTGGGTACTTCGTGGGCAACCCTACCTCTCCATTTTATCAGAGTGAAATATTTACCCGCTTATTGAAATATGTCCAGGTGAATGCTGCGAAATGCCGGCTCAGACAAGATAAGAACAAGCTTTCGCTGGTAATGCAAAACATTCCTTCGGTCGACAAAGCCAACGAAACACTAAAAGAAATTTTAGGAGAATAAAATACTTAATTGTCGAGAGTAATTCTGATTTTCCCTTCAGCGAGTTCAAAGATAATCAGCTTACCATCTATGGAATGTTTTCCGCCTCCCTCAACTTTCTCGGGAGTTGATCTGATTGGCAACATCACGGCAAGTCCTTCCATTCGCTTTGGTACATTAAGAGTGACCACCCTTCGTCCGCCTTCATAATTGATATCCAGGGTGACTTCATTCCTTGCATTCCACCACAAGCCAAAATCCCGTATTGTGCCAAACCAGGCTTCGTCTTTCATGGCTTTGACGAATTCATTTTGAACTTTTAAGCCAAGCATATTTGGGTTAACCTGTCCGATAAAGCAACCTCCGTAATTAGCAATCTTGCGAGCGAGACGTATGGCAGAAGCAGCCCTGTCCATGGTATATGGAGGAAGTTCTCCGTCATCAGTGATTGGAAACTCGAAAGCTTCCAGTTCTGCATCAAACTCCCTGTTATAATTCATCTGAACAGGAAAATGAGACAGAGCGGAATTGGCATATACACTGCTGCTGAATCTGTATCCGCTGCCTAGCAATGACTGAGGATATGAAAATGGCGTGTATGGAAATGATGAGCGAAAGAACAATGTTCCGGATTCGGGAAGCATCCTGTCTATCAGAAAACGACTTACTCTCATTTCACCGTAAATGCTGGCATTGTATGTTTTTTGGTAAGCCATCACATAAGGTCTGTAGTCGGGATAGACTTCCCTGCCGCTGCCTTGTGGTAACTGATCGAATACAGGAGAGCCGCACACTCCGTTGCTTTGCACATCCATTCCCATTTCATTCAGCTTTCGAATAACGGCATGGTCAGATTCATCCTGCAGTATAAAACCGCGACGGTCACGGATGTATTTTGTTTGAATAAACCAGGTGGATCTGATGTCAAGTTTTTTTTCCTCTTCGGCATATGCAAGAGCATTGTGCAAGGCTCCCCGAAAATTCACATTGTGAGTTATGCAAACAGTAAGATTTTTATGGTAAGGTACAGTGGAGATATACGCAGCATCACGGTCATGCCTAAGGTATATGCTTCTAAGCATCCGAAGCAGAACGTCCACTGTGGGTTCGTAATCGTTCGAAGTGCTGCGGTTGTAATATTCGTGACGGATATTGTCAGCTTTCAAAAAAAGATAACCAAGGTCAAATCCGAATGCATATGCGCTTCCTGATTCATAATCTTTCTGTGTGATTGCTGCAGATTTGTCTTCGTAAGTAGCCAGAGGAGTTCTGTGCGATTTCGAATAGCTGTATGTTCCTATAGTTTCCCTGAACCTGACTTTATTACCTATGGAAATTGTCATTTCCTTTTCATCCCTGAACTGAGATGTGATTGCATTGTTGGAGTCAGGTACAATCCTGATCTCGAAGTGTTGCTTTGAAGGAATGGGTTCTTCAAAACCGAATACCTCATTCAGCGCGCCAAGAACCTGTACACCCACTAATGTACCGCCATTTCGTGGAAAAGCTGCAAGCGCCTGCAGTGCTTCAGGTGATAAAACAGCTCCGGAAATTACAGGATAAACCATCACCACTTTGTGTGAAAGTGCACGTCGGTAATCGGTTGTGATGATAAATGGTATTCCAATCGTTTTTAGTCCGTGCACAATTCCAAGCCAGGAGGAATTGGTGTCTGTTAACAGCACCGCCATGCGGTTCCTGGATCCCTGAGAGTATTTGAGCCATTTAGTCGGAATTCTGGCTGGGAAAGCAGAAATGTCTTCGGGGCCTTTCACATTAGGCAATATTGCAATCTCTGCTTTTCTTGGCTCATAATTTTCCGGGTACTCTGTGCGCATAAATGTGCCAATCTCGTCTCCTTGCCGGTCTGAACCGCATGAAAAAAAAATCAAAACCGTGATCACAGAAGTGATCCGAAAAGCAATATTCGTGAACCGGGCAGACAGCATAACGCGTGAAAAAGCAATCATCGTTAGAGGCAAACATATTAAAAAAAATGAAAATTAGCCGATACTTCTTTTAAGCAAAAGAATGTGATCAAATTCGCTGAAGATTTCCGGCAAATTAGAATGCGTTGTGCTTAGTTGGCTCGTATGGCATCAACAGGATTCATCTTTGATGCGTTGTGAGCAGGAATAAAGCCGCTTAGTATGCCGACAGATGCGGAAATGAAAATTCCCATCATGATATTGTTCATGGTGAGTGTAAAACCGAAATCAATTGCCGCTGAAGCAAAATTCGTAAGAATATATACAAGGAACAATCCGAGCATTCCTCCGATCAGACAAAGAATCACAGCCTCAAATAAAAACTGCAGTAGAATGAAATAATTCTTCGATCCCAAAGATTTTTGAATTCCTATAATGTTTGTGCGTTCTTTCACAGATACGAACATAATATTGGCAATGCCAAATCCACCTACAAGTATTGAGAAGCCTCCGATAATCCAACCGGCGATTCCTAATGTGTCAAAAAGCTGTTGCATGCTTTTGGTCAGCAGGCTGGTTTCATTCAAAGCAAAGTCATCACTTTCACGAGGCTTGAGTTTCCTGACAGCGCGCATGGCTCCGCGCAGGTCTTCCCTGAATTCTGGCATGGAAGTGTTTTCACCTGCTTTGGCCATGAAATAAGGGTCCATGCGATCAGTTCTCAGGTCGAGCAAATTGCGAGCATAGTTCACAGGGATGAGCACCACATTGTCAGAAGAATTCCCGATCAGACTGCTTCCTTCTTTTTCCATCACACCGATCACATTAAGCTTAACGCCTTTGATGGTAATCCTGGAACCAAGGGCATTTCCCTCAGGAAACAGTGCCTCAGCTATATCATAACCGATTAGTGCAATGGGTGGGCCACTTGCGCTTTCATGCTCCGTGAAATACCGTCCTTCCCTGATTTCAAAATTTTTAATTCTGTCGTATTGATGCGAAATGCAAGTGATCACGACATTTTCGACCGAATTGCTCTCATGCTTCACAATCTGGTTTCCCGCGGAAGCAACAAATGAAATTGCCTCATCGCTGTCTGTCTTTTTCTGCAAATCGTTAAGCTCTTTGTAACCGGGAAGAGGACGGTTCATGTATTTCCACCAGGGATATTCTCCTTCGCCTTCAGGTACCCAAGGCCACTTTTGAATATAGATGACATTATTGCCAAGCGTAGCCACGTCTCTTCGGATCTTTCTTTCAAGAGCATCCGTTACGGTGAAGACCGAAATAATGGCAAAGATGCCAATTGTGATTCCCAGCAATGAAAGAAATGTGCGAAGCTTGTTCACACGAAGTGCTTCGAAGGCGAATAAAATACTCTCCTTGAAGAGCATCAGAAACAAAACTATGTTTGACTTCATTTTCACAACAAAAATAACAGATGATCCAGAATATACATTCTCCTTAACAGAAATTAACCGCGCATTTCCAAATAAAATGAAGCCGATGAGAATTCAAATCGTTCAATTGGGAACGACAATGAAGATCTGATTTTTATCATCAATTTCTTCTCCTGCAGAATCCCCGCGGCTTTATTTTTTGTAAACTTGCGCATCATTTTCAAGGGATGGGAGGCAGAAAAAAAGTCAGCAGTGCGCTGGTTTCCGTATATCACAAAGACAGGCTCGATGGCATAGCTCGCCGCTTGCACGAACTTGGTATAACTATTTTTGCGACCGGCGGGACACAGGATTTTATCGAAGGCATTGGAATACCAGTAACACCGGTGGAAAACCTTACTGACTATCCGTCTATATTAGGCGGACGGGTTAAAACTCTTCATCCAAAGATTTTCGGAGGAATATTAAGCAGAAGGGAAAATCCCTCTGATGTGACTGAACTGCTGGAGTTTAAAATTCCGGAGATTGATTTGGTGATAGTGGATTTGTATCCCTTTGAAGCCACATTAGCCTCAGGCGCCTCTGATGCTGAAGTAATTGAGAAAATCGACATTGGTGGAATATCCCTGATAAGGGCAGCGGCGAAGAATTTCAAAGATGTTCTCATCATTCCATCAGTCAGTCAATATGCTTTTCTCGAAACCGTATTATTTGAAAATGATGCTTATACGAGTTTGGAAGAAAGAAAGCGAATGGCTGCCCACGCATTCAGCATTTCGAGCTCATACGACTCTGCCATTTTTAATTATTTCAATGAGGAAGTGGCTTTGAATGTTTTCAATGTGGGATATAAAGAGAGAACACAGCTTCGGTACGGAGAAAATCCCCATCAAAAAGGCTTTTTTTACGGCAAGCTAAGCGAATGTTTGTCTCAAATTCACGGGAAAGAACTTTCATACAACAATATTTTGGATGTCGATGCGGCTATCAATCTTATCAGCGATTTTAAAGAGCCGTGCATATCCATCCTGAAGCATAACAATGCCTGCGGAGTTGCTTCCGGGGATTCCTTGCTGGAAAACTGGAACAAGGCACTTGCTGCGGACCCAGTCTCAGCTTTTGGCGGGGTTGTCATTAGTAATCAGGAGCTTACGATTGAACTTGCTGCCGAATTAAACAAGATATTTTTTGAAATATGCATTGCCCCTTCTTACACTGATGAGGCTCTCGGAATTTTAAAACAGAAGAAAAACCGAATCATACTTAAGCTGCTCAGCACATCATTTGGACAAAGGCAATTCAGGACAGCTTTGAACGGAGTGTTGGCACAGGATAAAGATTTGATGATTGATTCGGAGGAAAACCTGAAAACAGTAACAAAATCATCCCCATCCATCGTAGAAATGAAGGATTTGCTTTTTGCAATGAAGATTGCAAAGCATACTAAATCCAACACCATTGTACTTGCGAAAGATTCGTGCATGTTGGCATCTGGAACCGGACAAACTTCTAGAGTGGATGCATTGAACCAGGCGATAGAGAAGGCAAAAAAGTTTGGATTCGATTTGAAAGGAGCGGTAATGGCAAGTGATGCATTCTTCCCTTTCCCAGACTGTGTGGAGATCGCTCACAGTGCAGGCATCAGAGCTGTGATTCAGCCGGGTGGATCAGTGAAGGATCAGGAGTCTGTCGATTATTGCGACAGAAATGGAATGACAATGGTGATGACTGGAATCAGGCACTTCAGACATTAATAAGAACAAGATCCGGATACGCTAAGCCGGAAAATCGATAAATAATAAATATCCAATAGTTTCAAATGGGATTGTTTGATTTTTTAACGCAGGAAATTGCCATTGACCTTGGTACTGCTAATACTCTGATTATTCACAATGATAAGGTTGTGGTTGATGAACCTAGCATTGTGGCCATGGACCGCATGACCGGAAAAGTGATAGCAGTCGGTAAGCAGGCCATGATGATGCATGGTAAAACGCATGAGAATATCAAGACTATCAGACCGCTTAAGGATGGTGTAATTGCCGACTTCGACGCTGCTGAACACATGATCAGGGGAATGATTAAAATGATCAACCCCAAAGGCAGCCTGTTCACTCCTTCGCTGAAGATGGTCATCTGTATTCCATCCGGAATTACCGAGGTTGAAAAGCGTGCCGTGCGTGATTCAGCAGAGCACGCAGGAGCAAAGGAAGTATATCTGATACACGAACCGATGGCTGCTGCAATCGGTATTGGAATTGATGTGGAAGAGCCCATGGGTAACATGATCATTGATATCGGTGGCGGTACCAGCGAAATCGCAGTCATCGCTCTGGGTGGAATAGTTTGTGACCAGTCTATCCGCGTTGCGGGGGACGGTTTCACCAATGACATCTGGGATTACATGCGGCGTCAGCACAACATACTCATCGGAGAGCGTTCCGCTGAGAGAATCAAGATTGAAGTTGGTTCAGCCGTGCCTGAACTGGAAAATGCTCCTCCTGATTTCGCAGTGCATGGGAGGGACCTCATGACAGGTATTCCAAAAGAAATTACAGTAAGTTACTCTGAAATTGCTCATGCGCTGGATAAATCAATTTCAAAGGTGGAAGAAGCTATTCTCAAAGCTCTGGAGATGACACCTCCTGAACTTTCCGCCGATATCTACCGCACTGGAATCTATCTGACCGGTGGCGGCGCGCTTTTGCGCGGACTTGACCAGCGTATAGCGACTAAGACAAAACTTCCTGTACACGTTGCAGAGGATCCACTTCGTGCCGTAGTACGAGGAACAGGAATCGCGCTTAAAAACATCGGCAGATTTAAATTCTTAATTCCTTAATCTGAAATCCTTGTTCACCTGAAAACTGTCTGCCGGGAACGAAACAGCCTGTTTGTACAGAATAAACATGAACATGATGCATAATTCGGAACAGCTTCAGGAATCCAGACTTAGCCATCTATAATGAGGAACCTGTTTTTATTCTTATGGCGCTACAATTTTTTCATATTCTTTCTCCTGTTGGAAGTGTTGTGCGGCTACCTCATTATCCGGAATAAAAGTTTTCAGCGAAGCAGTTTTGTAAATTCTGCCAGCCAGGTATCTGCCAGAGTTAATTCGTCGATCAGCGGAATTACGGAATACATCAACCTGAAGAACGCGAATGAGGCTCTTGCAAGAGAAAATGCAGGATTAAAAAGCCTGTATCCTGATGTGTATTATGTCGACAGCGCCCTGAAACGCTTAGCCAATGATACGATTTACAAGCAGCAGTACACTTTCATTACAGCACGTGTGATCAATAACTCTGTGAACCGCCGAAATAATTACCTCACACTAAGCAGAGGAGAAAAGCATGGCGTTGCCCAGGAAATGGGTGTGATCACAAGCGACGGAATTGTAGGAATCGTAAAGGATGTCTCGGAGCATTATTCTTCAGTGATGTCTATACTTCATAAAGATTCAAGAATCAGCGCAAGAATTAAAAAGAGCGGATACATTGGCTCATTCGTTTGGGGAGGATACGATCCTTTCAAAGGTGAACTTAAAGATATAGCCAAACACGTGAAAGTGATGCCCGGTGATACGATCGTAACCAGTGCCTTCTCTGCCATTTTCCCGGAAGGCATCATGATTGGAACAGTGAATGAAGTAAACACCGAAACCGGAAGCAATTTTCAGGAGATTAGTGTAAACTTGTCAGTGAATTACGGAAGCCTGCGTCATGTATACATAGTTCAGAACAACATGAGAGCTGAACAAATTAATCTGGAGGAGAATCAGCATGATAATTAAAATAGCGCAGTTATTCTTCCGTTTCCTGTTCCTTGTCGCCTTACAGGTTTTAGTTTTGAACCACATACAATGGAGCGGATATATAAATCCATATGTATATGCATTTTTCATTCTCATGCTGCCAATTGAAACTCCGAAGTGGTTGCTGCTTATTATCGCCTTTATACTGGGTCTTGTAATTGATATGTTCAGTGATACAGGAGGAATGCATGCAGCCGCCACTGTGCTCATCGCCTGGGCCCGGCCGGGCGTTCTTCGCCTGATTGCTCCGCGTGACGGCTATGAGCCCGAAACAAAATTGAGCCCGCAGGTGTTGGGTTTTCGCTGGTTCCTTACCTATACGTCTATGTTGATTCTCCTGCATCATCTGGTGCTGTTTTACGTGGAAGTATTCAGGTTCAGTGAATTCTTCAGCACATTCTTCAAAGCAGTGCTGAATGCCGGAATTACAGTGTTATTGATAATCCTGGGACAATACCTCTTCGGAAGAGGAAACCGCCATGAACGTTTCATCGGATAGAAAAACAGTCATCTTTTTTATTTTTCTCTCGGTCGGGATCATTTACCTGATGAGGCTCTTTTACTTGCAGGTTATTGATACCTCCTACACTATTTCAGCTCAAAACAATGTGATTCGCTTGGTGACAGATTATCCGTCGCGAGGTCTCATTTATGACAGAAAAGGTAAGCTGCTGGTGTACAACGAACCTGTATATGACCTGATGATCATTCCGAGACAGGCGAAAAATATAGACACTCTGGAGCTTTGCCGCCTCATAGGAATCTCCAAAGAGGATTATATTGAGAAATACAGAAAAGCCCGCGCCTACTCAGCTGTGAAGCCTAGCCTGTTTGAAAAGCAGCTTTCTGTTACAACTTATGCAACGCTTCAGGAAAAGATGTACAAGTTTCCCGGATTTTACACTGAAGCCAGAACGCTGAGGAAATATCCTGTTCCGATGGCAGCGCATCTTTTCGGATACATCGGAGAAGTTGATACATCTGTGACCAGAAAAGATCCATACTATAAAGACGGTGATTACATCGGCAAGAGCGGAATAGAACAATCGTATGAAAAATACCTGCGAGGAAAAAGAGGAGTTCGTATGGTGATGGTAGATGTTTTCAACCGTGAAAAAGGCAGTTATATGAGTGGTAAATATGATACTGCATCAGTTGCCGGTGAAGATCTGACTCTATCAATAGACGGCGACTTGCAGTATTACGGTGAAGAGCTGCTAAGAAATAAAGTTGGTAGTGTTGTCGCCATTGAACCTTCTACAGGAGAAATTCTGTGTATGGTGAGTTCTCCTTCTTATGATCCTAATCTTCTGGTTGGACGGGAGCGAACGAAAAATTACCTGGCTTTGCTGAAGAATCCTTATAAGCCATTGTTCAACCGCGCTCAAATGGCATTGTATCCACCCGGTTCCACATTCAAGCTGGTGATGGCACTCATCGGACAGCAGAATCAGCTGCTCTCACGTGAAACCAGGTACCCCTGCATTGGAGGATATCCTCCCGGCGGCGGAAAGCCTAAATGTCATCCCCATCCTTCCATGCTGGACCTGAAGGCCTCCATCGCTCATTCATGCAACTCATATTACACATACATATTCCGTAATGTCATTGATGACAAGAAGTACAGAAACACTGAGCAGGCTTTTATCGCCTGGCGTGAGGCGATAGCAAAGTTTGGAATTGGAGTGAGACTTGAAGCTGACCTGCCAAATGTACTTCGTGGTTCTGTGCCTACTGTGGCTTATTACGACAAATATTTCGGAAAGAACCAATGGAGATCTTCTACAATTCTTTCTCTTGGAATCGGACAGGGTGAATTGGGTATCACACCACTTCAGAACGCGAACATTCTGGCGGGAATCGCGAACCGTGGATGGTATATCACACCGCATGTTGTTAAAGCCATTGGCGATGAACATTATCTTCCTGATCAGTTTAAAGTGAAACACGACATGGGCGTTGACAGAAAATACTATGACGTAGTAGTTGAAGGAATGTTAAGCGTGGTAGAAAGTGGAACGGCAGCAAGGACCAGAATTAAGGGAATTGATGTTTGCGGAAAAACCGGTACCGCACAAAATCCGCACGGGAAAGATCACTCTGCCTATGTCGCATTCGCGCCAATGAATAATCCGAAAATTGCAATTGCTGTGATGGTGGAGAATTCAGGCTTCGGTTCGCAATGGGCCGCTCCAATAGCTTCACTGATGATAGAAAAGTATCTTACAGACAGCATAAGTCGTCATGACATGGATAAGAGGATGAAGGAAGGAGTCATACTTCCTGAAATTAAATTGCCGAAACCGGAATCAACACCAGACAGTATTCCGTCTGGAAACAGAATTGTCGCACAGGCAGTGAAAGAGTAAAAACATGCGTGAGCAAAAAAGCATATTGCAGAATATTGACTGGCTTCTTGTAGGCATGTTCCTTCTGATGGTTGGCATGGGTTGGATGAATATTTATGCAGCTGTTTACAATGAGGAGCACAAGAGTATTTTTGACCTGAGCCAGAGTTACGGAAAACAGGCTTTATTCATCGCGGGATCCATATTCATTGCCCTGATGATTCTGATCATCGACGGTAAGTTTTATGCGACTATCGCATATGTTGTTTATGGTGCCTTGATTATCGTTTTACTTGCGACCCTCGTTTTCGCGCGTGATGTGAAGGGATCACTCGGCTGGATCGACTTCGGAATGTTCAAATTTCAGCCTTCTGAATTTGCCAAATTCGCTACAACAATGGCACTGGCCAAGTACCTGAGCATTTTGGATATCAAGATCCAGGATTTGAGAACAAAACTTATTTCCGGTTTGATAATTGGAGTTCCTGCGGTCATCATTCTTATGCAAAATGATACAGGTTCCGCTCTGGTTTTTGCATCATTTATTTTTGTTCTGTACAGGGAAGGATTGTCAGGTAACATTCTGTTGCTCGGACTTGTGAGTATTGCACTTTTCATTCTTGCATTGCTTATCAAGAAAACGATTCTTTTAGGAATCATTTTAGGCATAGCAGCCGTGTTTTTCTTCTTGGTAAGAAAAAATAAAAAGAACATTCTGGTGATCCTCTCCGGAGCCGCAATCGCTTCGTCCATCATATTCGGTGTAGACCATTTTTACAACAATGTTTTGCAGCCGCATCAAAGAGTGAGAATTGATGTGCTTTTGGGTAAAGAAACCGACTTGAAAGGTGCCGGCTATAACGTGAATCAAAGTAAAATTGCAATCGGTTCAGGAGGATTTTTCGGCAAGGGATTTCTTCAGGGTACACAAACCAAATATGATTTTGTGCCTGAGCAAAGCACGGATTTTATTTTCTGCACTGTAGGTGAGGAGTGGGGCTTCGTGGGAAGCTTTGTTGTCATCAGTCTCTTTCTGGCTTTGTTATTCAGAATTGTTTTTGTGGCGGAACGACAACGTTCCAAGTTTTCGAGAATTTATGGCTATGGTGTCGCATCAATCATTTTCTTTCACTTGTTGATTAATATCGGGATGACCATTGGTCTGGCTCCGGTCATAGGAATACCCTTGCCTTTTTTCAGCTATGGCGGCTCTTCTCTGTGGGGATTTACCATTTTATTGTTTATCCTCATCAAGCTGGATGCCTATAGATTGCAGATTTTGCGTTAAAATCTGCCATTTTCGGGTCGTTTTCTAAGTTCTTCATTTTCAGTGCAGGAGATGACACTTTCAGGACAATCTAAGAGGTCCCTAATCTTAACTTTCATTAAAAAATCAGACCCATGAAAATGCAAAGACTACTTATCATTCCGGGCTTGCTGATTGCAGCGCTTTCAATAAGCTCTTGCTCAAAAGACGTTCACCAGGAATCTACGATGATTACTGATGAAGCTTTAAGCCGTTTGATGACTCAAACACTTTCTGAATCCGGTACCACCATTGTCGAAAGAAAAAAATCGCAGGGTTTCCGTGTGAAGATGAATGAAATTGCACATGACAGCAAGGGCGGGGCTTACCTTCCAAACTCTGTCATGATTAAAGAATATGTAAATTCTATTGGTGAAGTGAGCGCATATGATTTGATGGTGCATGCTCCTAATGATTCACGGTCTGTAAACGGATGGCTTTGGGCATCTTTTAATGCTGACGGTGAAACTGTGTACAGCGTGAACGCAAGAGGAGCCAAGTGCCAGTCATGTCATGGACCGGATCGCAACATCACCGGATTTACCATGTAGTTGGTGTTTTGATTGTGAAATCCGCCCTAGGGCGGATTTTTTTTTGCCCTACAGTTTCTATCATCAAATCAAAAGAATGGCTGCTTTCGATTGCCTTTCTTATATTTACAATATGAAAGTGATTTACACTGCATTTGTTTTATGGTTGATAGCTGTTTCCTGTGTGAATGACAAAAGTGAAAGAGCGGTAATCACTGACAGTGGCTTGTATGAAATTTCTAAAAATGAGGCAGGCTTCCAATATTTTAAAATGAATCCTGATACTTTGTCTGCACATCGCGAAAGTCCGCATGGCAGCAATGTCAGGATACGCTTCAATAATATCGCGGTGTCCGCTATGAACGATTCGATAAGCGATATTCGTGGAGACCGTTTTCCTGACGGCTCGCTCATCGTAAAAGAGATTTATGATTTTCCGGGAGATGACCTGAATCTGCTGTCTATAATGTATAAAAGCTCCAATGATCCCGCCGCAGGCGCCGGCTGGCTTTGGAATGAAGTTGGCCCGAATGGTGAAGTTATTTATCCAGTTGCAAGAAAGGGAGATGGATGTACCGGTTGCCATTCAGCACCCGGCAATAGGGATTTTATCAGGACTTTTTCCCTGCACTGAGATAATCTGCTGAGTCGTATTTCAGGCCTGTCTATACACTTACGCTTAATATGTGAATTCAGATAAACATCAAGCCGCGAGTTGCATAAAAGCAAGACTAATAATCATTGCAGGTGCAAATTTCTGGCAAAAAAAAATCCGTCCTGTTTTGAGGACGGATTTTTAATTTGAGAGGTACAGATCAATAAAATTTTCCTCTGTTGTCGGTGATACCAACTTTTTCTTTTAAAGCATTGAACACTTCATATTCAGATCTTGAAGTTCTCTGCTCTGTAAGCTGTTTAATCTGTGGCATGATGTCCTGGTTTTGAGCAGGAGCAGTAAAGCTTTTCACGCTGAATACAGTCACTCCAAGGTCTCCGCGAATAGGGGCAGACATTTGACCTTCCTTTGATCCGAATATCGCTCCGACAACTTTCGCTTCTCCGCCGATTCCGGGAACGTATGGATTCTGGAAGCTGATGTTTTCTGCATCCATCACATTCACACTGAGTTTTTGAGCCAGTGCGTCAAGATCAGAAGCGCCCGCATTTTTAATTTTTTCAACCAGCATGTCAGCCTTCTTAATTTTCCTGGCTTCAGCCATCACCTGCTCACGAACAGCATCCAAAGGAAGATTTCCTTTCTCGCGAATGTCCGTAAGCTTAGCAATCACAAATTTCTCGCCGATTGTGAAGGCTTTACTTACATCACCCACTTTAGCTGAATAAACCCATCGAATGAGTTCACGTGGTGACTCAAGTCCGGGAATGTTTTTGTCAGTTTCACGGATGTTATCTGCAATTCTTTTATTGAGGCCCTGCTTTACCACCGCGCTGTCGAAAAGCAATGCAGTATTGTTCGTAGCAGCAAATTGATTAGCCTTGTTATAAGCTGCATCATAAGTACGTTGGGATGGCTCTATATTACGCATGACAGTAGCAACCTGGATTGTTCTTGAAGGAGCTCCCTTGTCAAGTACTTCAATCAGATGGACACCAAACTGTGTAACTACAATCGGCATGTCGCCTTTCTTTCCTTCGAAGCAGGCATCGTTAAATTCCTTAACCATCATACCCTGCTGAAACCAGTCTAGGTCTCCTCCTTTTACAGCAGATCCCGGATCTTCAGAAAACTTTGTAGCCAGGTCAGAGAATTTGGAGCCTCTCCTGATTGCATTCTTCAGACTGTCTGCTTTATTCCTGGCGGCTGTAGTGTCATTGTTTTGAATCTTGATCAGGATATGCCTTGCTCTCACTGAATCAGGAAGATTCTTAATTCCGGTTAGCTTGGAAATCTTCATGTAAGAACTTTCAGTGTAAGGTCCTACCATGGTCCCAACCGGCACATTGCCGAACAGTGTGTCCAAAGGGGCAGGAAAACTTTCTCTTTTATAATAGTTTGAGTCAAATGGTGCATCACTGTATTGGTTAACAAATGAAGCATGGTCTTCGGCTTGTTCAAATTCCTTAACCTTCTCATTTATCCAGTTGATTACTTCCATGTGATCCTCTGCTGAAGGACTAACATCGAAAGTGACGTAATCAATTTTGCGGATAGTCTCAGTTTGTGTGTACTTGTGTTGGTTTGCGCTGTGATATGCCTTGAGATCTTTCTCTTCAACAACTGCAGCACTGTCAGGAATAGTATTGTAGTCGAGACGAACAAAACGAATGCTTGCAGTACGCTGGCTTTCTTCCATGGCAGCTTTCGCCTCGGCTTTTGTCACATACAGACCAGCCTTGATCATTTCTTTGTACTTGCTGCTGATTCTTTCTTCCATGATAGCATCTTCAAACTGCCTCCACTGCCGCTGAACACTTTCATCGCGGTTCGGAAGATCTTTCAGAAATTTAACTACTGCAGTAGGATCGAACATCTGTGTGTTCGGATCAGTAAATGCCTGCCTGACCTGTGCATGCGGATTAGGACCGGTGCACATGTCGTATAACTCAGCGGAACTTACGCTGATGCCGATTTTCTTATACTCTTCGCCAAGAGTGTTTTCGTTTACGTACATTCCCCATGCCTGCTCCCTGAGCATGTCCTGTGTATTCTGGTCGATGTTGTCCGACTGAGTATTAATCTTGTAATTTTCAGTGAGACGTTCCACTCGCTTTTCAAACTCCTGGTAGTGTACTTCGTTTCCACCGATCTCGCCAATGACATCCGTTTGTCCGCTCAATAGTCCGGTGTTTGTTGAAAGTACATCACCCAGAATGAATAGAAGCAGTGACACTCCGATGAATGCGATCAATAATCCTACGCGCTTTCTGATTTTGCCTATAACAGCCATAACTCTATGAAATAATTATTTTTTGGTTTTTTTTCTGAAATCAATGAAGAATTCTGAGAAAAGTCCTATTGCGTTGAAATACAGATGATTACAATGCATTTCGGGTTTCAGAATTCAAAATGAGGGGCGAATATACAATCTGAAAGTGAATAATAAAAGCCGGTGGCTGAGCCAAATCTTTTAAAATCAGATTAAACGACTGGAAACCGCACAGATTCAGGCTGGAGTTGACCTGGAAAATCAGAGTGAATTTGCTGAAAAAGTATCACCTTCTTCAAGTCGCCCGCTATGAAAACCCTTGCTGAACCATCGCATTCTCTGTTCTGATGTTCCGTGTGTGAAAGCATCAGGAACTACATAACCCTGACTTTTTTTTTGCAGGTTATCGTCTCCAATCGCATTAGCCGCATTGAGCGCTTCTTCTATGTCGCCTTCTTCAAGAATATTTTTTACTCTGTGTGCATGATGTGCGAATACTCCTGCAAAGAAATCTGCCTGAAGTTCGAGCCGTACCGACAACTCATTGTATTCTGTTTCGCTTAAACGCGAGCGCATCGCATGCACCTTGTCGGAAATTCCAAGCAGGTTTTGAACATGGTGTCCCACCTCGTGTGCGACTACGTAGGTCATTGCAAAATCTCCCGGTGCACTGAACCTGTTTTTCAGCTCATCATAGAATGAAAGATCAATATAGATTTTCATATCGGCAGGACAGTAAAAAGGGCCAACAGCGGAGGAGGCTGATCCGCAGGCAGAGTGTACAACATTTCTGTAAATCACCAACACCGGTTCGCGGTAATTCATACCTGCCTGACTAAATATCTCGTTCCAGACATCTTCATTATCTGCCAGAACCACACTCACAAATTCTGAAAGCTCCGAATCTTCTCCGGCCTGATATTGCTCTCCGGAATTAAGAATTGTCCCGGTATCTGTCTGTTGAAGAAGTGTAAGCGGATCTTTGCCCAGCAGGAGTGCGATAACAAGAACAATAATGATTCCTAATCCGCCACCGGCAAGACTTCTGCGTGAGCCGCCTCTGCGGTCTTCAATGTTGCTGCTTTTTCGTCGGCCTTTCCAGAGCATTTTCTATTCCTCTCTGTTAATCCTGATGCGCGCCTGGATAATTTTATTATCCATCACTTTCAGCGCAGTGATGGTGAATGGAGGTATGATAATTTCTTCTCCTGCTAAAGGAATGTTTTCATGATTATGAAAAATGAATCCACCCAGCGTTTCATACGATTCGTGTTCTGGAATTGCCAGGTCATATTTCTTGTTCAGGTAATCAATCTCAAGCCTGCCTGAAAGCAAATATTCAGTATCGCTGATCTTTTTCTCGATTTCCTCAGGGATGTCATGTTCATCCTGGATTTCTCCGAAAATCTCTTCAATCAAGTCTTCAATGGTGACCATACCGGATGTGCCTCCGAATTCATCGACCACAATGGCCACGCTTCTGTGCTGGTTTGTAAATTGCTTGAGAAGGTCGTTGGCAGTCATCACTTCGGGTACAATGCTGACCGGTATTAAAATCTGAGTGATATCATTTGGTCTTTTAAACATCTCGGAAGAATGCACAAAGCCGATGATATTGTCTATCGAATCACGGTACACCAATATCTTGCTTAGTTTGGTTTCGATGAAGAGTTTTTTAAGTTCTTCAATCGGTTCGTTTACGTCAATTGCCACAATTTCTTTTCTCGGAATCATGCATTCACGAATTTTCACTTCCTTGAAGTCGAGAGCGTTTTGAAAAATTCGCATCTCAGTGTCCATTTCCTCTACCTGGCTGTTGCGTGTGGTGATGTCGCGTATGTAGAGGTCAAGATCAACTCTTCCAAACACTGGTCTTTCTTCCACAAAGTTGACACGAAGCAGGTTTTTCAGAATGAATCTTGAAAGGCCAAGAACAACCCAAACTAAAGGCTTCAGGATACCATAAATGATCTGAATGGGCACGGCAAGAAATTTCAGAATACCGTTAGGGTTTATCCTGAAAAGAACTTTGGGGAGAAACTCTGCAGTGACAAGTATGATGAGCGTAGAAACTATTGTCTGAGTGAATAGAATTCCGGCCTCAGATTGCAACTGATGCGGAAGCAAATCTCTCAGATTTTCAGGTGCCAGAATTTCTTTGGCCATCACTGTGCCATAAACGACCAGTGCGATGTTGTTCGCTACGAGTATAGTTGCAATAAACCTGGAAGGTGATTTAACATGTCCCCAGATAAGTTTGGCCGCAAAGCTTCCCTGACTTCTGTCAAGCTCTATTCTGAGTTTGTTGGCAGATAAGAACGCGATTTCGCTGCCTGAGGCAAGCGCGGAAATCAGCAGTGAACAAATGATAATCGCCCAGTCGGACATATATTAAGGAAAAGCCAGACAAAGATAAGGAATCTGAGATTATGCATGAAGAGGAAAATCCCTCCCACATCAATGGTACTTAGCAGCATCCTTTTCATGTTCTTCCATCCGGATTCTTTGTTTGTGACGCACCATATACATGATGAGAGCAACCATCGTCACTCCAAACATCCATAGGCAGGATTGCCAGCCCTCCGCGAAAAACTGGTACACCGCGATGATGGCGGTAATTAAGGCTATGACAAGCCAGGCTATTTCAAGAATCCTTATCATTTTCAGGATTGTTAATGGAAATGGTTCCTTTAATGTTAAATATTTTGTACTTTGAAAAATCCTGGTTTGCCTCGAAACCATTTCCGTATATTATCTCGTCCTTGGTGGTGATTTTTACAAACTGATTGCTTGTCAGTTTTTCATTTTTTTCATCCCAAATTAAATGCTCAGTATTCAGTGTTTCTCCCTTCTCATTTACAACAACTACATTCTTTCTTGCTTCCATTCTTTGTTCACGCTCGTATCTTACTCCGTAATCCGCGTCCATCCTGCTTTTTACACGAAGATGCTCGTCAAAAAATGTCGCACGAAGCCCTTTCTTCATCTCAAAATACGGATTGTCTGTTTCATATCTGTCGAGTTCCGGTGCAGTCACTTCAACCTGAACCTTTGCCGAATCACTGTAAATAATTCGGATGTTTTTCGCAGATTCGACAGGACTTAACTCACCTTTTGAATATATGGCAACTTTACTCAGATCATTTTCGCAGGAAGATGCAATGAGGACAACCAGTAAAAAAAGAAAGTAACGTGTGGCTTTCATTTTACAAACCTAATTTATTTGGATAAAACGAACAACTTTCGAATACAAGATATGAATTAGATTTTATTTAAAAGTCAGCTCAATACTTGTGCTTTCTGTGTTTTTGCTTTCTTTCTATCCATTTCCTTCTTTGCTGGCTGTTAATAATGGTTAATAGTTTTCCCTAAAACACTCAAATAATCTACATTTGCACCTCAAAATTTAAAATTCAAAAATGAATAAGCTTGTTTTTAAATCTGGCGTATTCGGACTTGCTGCGATCTTGTCCCTTAATTCATGTACGCAATCTGAAGGAAAAAAAGGTGTGGGAATCAACCTTGCAAACATTGATTCTACTGTGCATCCCTGTCATGACTTCTACCATCATGCGGCCGGCGGTTGGATAAAAGCTAACCCGATCCCGGAAGACCAGGTTCGCTGGGGCACCTTCAATATTCTCAATGATAACAACAAGAAAAACCTTTTCAATATTGCGGAAGAAGCATCCGGCAAAAGTGATCATGTAAAAGGAAGTCCTGAACAGCTGGTCGGAGATTTTTGGCACAGCGCCATGGATACGGCAAGCATCGAAGCGGCCGGTGCGAAACCCATTGAGGGGGAGATGAAAAAAATTGATGCGATAAAAAACACTGAAGAACTTCTGGCTTATGTCGCACAGCTTCAGCTGTGGGGAGCTAGTCCCATGTTCGGATTTTATGCCGGACAGGATCCAAAGAACAGCGAAGTGGTTGTTCCTCAGATTTATCAGGCCGGCATCTCACTTCCCGACAGAGATAATTATCTGAAGGATGATGCCCGCTCAAAACAAATTCGTGATGAGTATGTGCAGCATATCATCAGAATGTTTCAGCTGTACGGAATGGACAAGGCTCAGGCTGAAAAGCATGCTCGCACTGTGATGGAGATAGAGACTTCACTTGCCAAAGCAAGCATGACAAGGGTTGAACTCAGAGACCCGTTCAAAACATACAACAAAGTATCCATTGCTGATCTTGACCAGCTTACTCCGGTTCTCTCATGGAGAAAAATGCTTGACCGGATGGAAGTGACCGGTAAGTTCGATTATCTCGTGCTTGGACAACCTGAGTTTTTAAAGGAACTCAATGCCCAGATCAACTCGAACTCTACAGATCGCTGGAAGATGTATCTGAAATGGCATCTTCTGAGTCTAGCAGCCAACGTTCTCAGCAATGATTTTGTGATGGAAGATTTCCGCTTCAACAATCAGGTATTGGGAGGACAGAAACAGATACAGCCTCGCTGGAAACGTATGGTGCAACTGACAGATGGAATGATCGGTGACGCACTCGGACAATTGTATGTAGCTAAATATTTTCCTCCTGATGCAAAGAAAAAAGCGGATGAGCTTGTAGCAAACCTGATTAATGTATACCGTGATCGCCTTCAAACACTAGAATGGATGAGTGCTGAGACTAAAAAGAAGGCTGAGGAAAAACTGAATGCCATCACGCGTAAAATCGGATATCCGGAAAAGTGGAAGTCATATGAAAATTTGGAAATCAGCAGGGATGATTTTTTCAAAAATCTCATGAATGCTACCCGCTGGAATTACAAGTTCATGGTGGATCAGATTGGTAAACCTGTTGACCGTACCCAATGGGCAATGACTCCGCCTACCGTGAACGCATATTATCATCCGCTTCTGAACGAGATCGTTTTTCCTGCTGGTATTCTGCAACCTCCTTTTTTCAATGCTGAGGCTGATGATGCGGTGAATTACGGTGGAATAGGTACTGTCATCGGTCACGAGATCACTCACGGTTTTGATGACGAGGGAAGAAATTACGACGCGAAAGGAAATTTGAACAACTGGTGGTTGCCGGAAGATTCAGCCAAGTTCATGCAAAGGGCAAAACTGATAGTGGATCAGTTCAACAGTTATACAGTGCTTGATACGCTTTTCGTGAACGGAGAACTAACTCTGGGAGAAAATATTGCTGATTTGGGCGGTGTAGCTATTTCATTCGCTGCGTTCAAACGCACTAAGCAGGGCAAGAGCAATCAACAAATCGACGGACTCAGCCCTGAGCAGAGATTCTTCATGAGTTATGCCAATATCTGGGCGGGAGACATGCGTCCTGAAGCTGTGGCACAACGAATCATCACTGACGTTCATGCTCCGGCAAAATACAGAGTGAATGGTCCGCTCAGCAACCTGCTTGAGTTTTATAAAGCTTTCGATGTCAAGGAAAGTGATCCTATGTATAGGCCCGACTCGCTGAGAGCTAAAATCTGGTAAAGGATTTTAAAAAAAACTGATCCCGTTCCCCATAAGGAACGGGATTTTATTTTGATATTTAGACTTATTTAACTGATTAAAATGGAGAGAGAATTTTCATTCAGGGATTTTAAACTTAACAAACAGCTTTTGTCTGCCTTGGATGAAATCGGCTTTTCAGTTCCGACAGAGATTCAGAGAAAGGCAATACCAGTGATATTGGGTGGCAGCGATTTTTTAGGCGTCGCCCAGACTGGCACAGGAAAGACAGCAGCTTATCTGTTGCCACTGCTGATGAAAATAAAATATGCTCAGGGTGATTTGCCACGCGCTCTGATACTCGTCCCTACCAGAGAACTGAGCATTCAGGTAACTGAACATATGAAGCAACTTGCGGTGAACACTGATCTACGTATGTTATCTCTATACGGTGGAACAGGAATGAAGCCGCAGGTTGAAGCAATAACAAAAGGAGTTGATATCATCGTGGCAACTCCCGGAAGGCTCATGGATCTTTACCTTCCAGGACATCTTCATTTGAAGAAGATTGAGATCTTCGTGATGGACGAAGCTGAAAGACTTCTCGACATGGGATTCAAGCCTCAAATCAATCGTATACTGGAAGTCGTTCCCCGCAAAAGACAAAATCTGCTGTTTACAGCGACATGGAATGAAAAAGTCAGCCAGATTGCAGATGATTTTCTGAAGCTTCCTGTGGAAGTTCGTGTGTCACCTGAAGTGAAAACAGCCGGAAGCGTTTCTCAGGCGGTTTATTTTGTCCCTAATATTAAAACAAAAATCAACCTTCTCGACAGTTTGCTAAGAGATGAAAGCCTTAGTAAAGTCATGATATTTTGCAAGACCAAAGCCGTCGCCACAAACATCAGCAAGTACATTGAGAGAAAACAAGGCGAAGGAAGTGCAAGAGTAATTCATGGTAATAAAGACCAGAATGCAAGGCTGAGCGCAATAAACGCATTCAGGAACAATAAAGTTCGTTGCCTTGTGGCCACTGATGTCGCTGCACGAGGCATCGACATTGAGGATGTAAGTCATGTGATAAATTTTGATGTGCCTCTGGTGTATGAAGATTACGTGCACCGGATAGGTCGCACCGGAAGGGCTATGCGTACAGGCGATTCAATCACTTTCTGCGCTCCCCACGACGAGTATCATCTGAAGAAAATTCAGAAACTCATCGGTCAAAAAATTCCTGTGTTGGAAATCCCCGAGGAAGTAACTTTGGAGGAAACTTCCTTTGAGGAAAAACAGGACATGCTCAGGAGAATTGATGAGCAGAGGAGAAGGGAGGATCCGGAGTTTAAAGGAGCCTTTCATCCAAAGAAGAAAAAGAAAAGATGATTCCCTTCAGTATGTTTGCCTGACGCTTTCTGATGAAAAAAATCTCCGATAAAAACCTGACCTGGATTTTAATTCTTGTGCTGGCTGTAATCTGGGGCAGTTCATTCATTCTGATCAAGCGTGGTCTTGTAGCATACACTCCGCTCCAGGTGGGGGCAATCAGGATCTTCGTGTCATTTCTATGTGTCTTTCCTTTTGTGGCAGGCTCATTTACTGTCATTGAAAAATCAAAGTGGAAATTTCTTTTACTGACCGGTCTTCTGGGTAAT
The DNA here is from genome assembly GCA_003389385.1 of Bacteroidota bacterium. Classification (GTDB taxonomy): domain Bacteria; phylum Bacteroidota; class Bacteroidia; order AKYH767-A; family 2013-40CM-41-45; genus QQVM01. The sequence goes on along the minus strand of QQVM01000003.1, from coordinate 100,645 downwards.
GGAATTCCTGCGGTACTTTTTCCTCTCGCGCAAACCAATATCAGCAGTGCCGTGGCAGGAATGATCAATACAATGACTCCGCTTTTCACATTTGTAGTCGGGCTATCACTCTTCGGAATGATTGCAGGCAGAAACAAAATTGCAGGATTGCTTATCGGACTCGCAGGCGCATTGATCCTGATAAATACCAGAAGCAGTCCGGGGCCCGGCCTGGATGGAAATCCACTTTATTCCTGGTACATAGTTCTTGCCACTGTTTGCTACGCATTCAGCGTGAACATTCTCAGGTATAAGCTTACAGAGATTGGATCAGTGAGAAATACCGGTTTTGCTCTTATGTTCGCAGGCATTCCAATGGGATTATTGCTTTTTTCTACAGACTTTCTCTGGCGGCTGCAACATTTGCCCGGTGCAGGAATGAGTTTGTTTTATGTGGTATTATTAGGAGTGCTGAGTACCGCGCTCTCCACGGTGCTGTTCAATGAGCTTATCAAAATTGCCGGAGCGCTAACAGCTTCGTCTGTAACCTATCTCATTCCGATAGTTGCAACACTATGGGGACTTGTGGAAAATGAGGAGTTTAATCTTCTCCACATATTAGGATTATCTGCAATTCTTATCGGAGTATACCTCATCAATAAAAAATAATCCCGGAGCAGGCTATATCTGTCCGGGATTATTTTGTTCAAAGAAAATTTTACTTACTCATTTCAGTGAAATTTCTGAAGAACAAAGGAATGGTTTCGATTCCCTTCATAAAATTAAATACTCCGTAATTTTCATTGGGTGAGTGAATCAAATCGCTGTCAAGCCCGAATCCCATCAGCACGGATTTCAGTCCGAGTTCTTTTTCAAACAAAGCCACAATCGGAATACTTCCTCCTCCGCGTGTAGGAATAGGTTTCTTGCCAAAAGTCGTTTCCATGGCTTTGCTTGCCGCTTTATAGGCGATTGAATCGGTAGGAGTCACTACAGGTTCTCCGCCATGGTGCGGAAGTACTTTTACTTTCACGCATTTAGGTGCAATCTTTTCAAAGTGGTCTGAAAATAATTTAGTGATTTTTTCTGAAGACTGATTTGGAACAAGCCGCATGCTGATTTTTGCATAAGCTTTGGATGGAAGCACAGTTTTAGAACCTTCGCCTGTGTAACCACCCCAAATTCCGTTAAGCTCAAGAGTAGGACGTATGCCTGTATGTTCCAGGGGACTGTATCCTGCTTCTCCCATCAGCTCTTCAACTCCAAGATCTTTTTTGTATTCCTCGACGTCAAAAGGAGTCTTGTTCAGTTCTTCCCTTTCCTCTTTCGACAGCTCCAACACATCGTCATAAAATCCCGGAATGGTGATTCTGTTGTTTTTATCTTTTAGTGAATCGATCATTTTGCACAATACCTGAATCGGATTTCCAACAGCGCCCCCGTACACTCCGGAGTGGAGATCACGGTTAGGTCCGGTCACTTCAACCTGAACATAGCTGAGTCCACGTAAACCGACCTCAATAGAAGGAATGTCATTCGCGATAATTGAAGTGTCAGAAATCAGAATCACATCACCTTTCAGACGGTTCTTGTTTTCCTTTACCCATGTGCCCAGATTCGAAGAGCCTACTTCTTCCTCGCCCTCGATCATGAAACGTACATTGCACGGAAGCGTATTGGTTTTCATCATTCCTTCAAATGCCTTGATGTGCATGAATACCTGCCCTTTGTCATCACATGCTCCACGTGCGTAGATCTTATTGTTTTTTATGACAGGCTCGAAAGGAGGGGAGTCCCAGAGGTTAAGAGGGTCTGCCGGCTGTACGTCATAATGTCCGTACACAATTACAGTAGGGAGTTTCGGATCAATTATTTTTTCACCGTATACAATCGGGTGTCCTTTAGTCGGACAAACTTCTACATTTTCTGCACCTGCCTCGACGAGACTGGAGCGGATGAATTCTGCTGCGCGCTCTACGTCTTTCTTATACTTGCTGTCGGCGCTCACTGAAGGAATCTTCAGTAATTCGAATAGTTCATCCAGAAATTTCTTTTCGTTTTTCTTAATGTAATCTTGAGTTGCTTCCATGTTATTATTGCTTTAAAAATATTTACGTTTTAAACCAGAATCTTGCCTGTCATTTCTTTCGGCTGTTTAATCCCCAATATATGAAGAATTGTCGGAGCCAGGTCGGCAAGCCGACCGCTGCTGATATGTTTAAATTCATTATCAATCAGAAAAAGTGGAACAGGGAACTTTGTATGTGCGGTGTTCGGGCTTCCATCCGGATTTATCATGTAATCAGCATTTCCGTGATCAGCAGTGATCAGGAATGAATAACCTTTGGGAAGTCCGGTCTCCACAACTTTTCGGGTGCAATCATCAACAGTTTCCACAGCTTTTATAACTGCATCGAAAACGCCGGTATGACCGACCATGTCAGCATTGGCGAAATTCAGACAGAAGAAATCAGTTTCAGCTTTTTCAAGTTCGGAACAAATCGCCTGGCAAACTTCCGGTGCGCTCATCTCCGGCTGAAGATCGTATGTGGGGACTTTTGGAGATGGGATCAGAATTCTTCTTTCATTGCTGAAAACATCTTCTCTGCCACCTGAAAAGAAAAATGTCACATGCGGGTATTTTTCAGTTTCAGCGATTCTGATTTGTTTTTTTCCGGCCGCGGAAATGACTTCTCCTAGTGTATTGTTCAGATTATCCTTGTCATAGACAATTTTTACATTGCGGAACTTGTCGTCATAATTAGTCATGGTCACATAATGCAGGTCGAGCTTGTGCATATTTTGCTCGTGAAAGTCCTGCTGTGTGAGCGCCATGGTAATCTCCCTGCATCGGTCAGTTCTGAAATTGAAACAAATCACTGCATCCCCGTCTTTGATTGTAGCGATTGGATTTCCGGAACTGTCTGTAAGCACAGTTGGCAGTATGAATTCATCTGTGATGTTTTCTGAATAAGATTCTTTAACTGCTTGCAGAATGTCAGTCGTGTGTTTTCCTGTTCCATGCACCATCATGTCGTAGGCTAGTTTCACCCTTTCCCATCTTTTATCTCTGTCCATGGCATAGTATCTTCCGACCACGCTGGACAGTTTTCCTGCAGACTGGTCCAAATGTTTCTGAAGGTCTGTCAGATAAGCAAGTCCGGATTTAGGATCTGTATCTCTGCCGTCAGTGAATGCATGAATAAAAACATCGCTGAACTTTTCAGACTTGCATATGTCACATAATGCTTTCAGGTGATCGATATGGGAATGGACTCCACCATCTGAGAGTAAACCAATCAAATGAAGTTTGCCCCCTGTTTCCTTCGCATGATTTATTGCGGAAAGGATAGCTTCCTGCTTGTGAAAGCTTTTATCACGAATAGCTAAATTTATTTTTACCAAATCCTGATACACTACTCTGCCCGCGCCGATGTTCAGATGTCCTACTTCCGAATTCCCCATTTGTCCTTCAGGCAGGCCCACATCTTCTCCTGAAGTAAGCAATTCTGCATTCGGATAGTTCTGATACAATGAATCAATGAATGGAGTATTGGCTTTGTAAATGGCATTAGAATCATTCTTTGGTCCCTTGCCCCAGCCATCCATTATTATCAGTACGAGTTTTTTATTGCGGGTCATTTTGATGAGTAGCCATTGTTTTCATGTGAACAGGCGGCTAAGTGTAATTCTCGCTTTTCCGAGTTCGTAAATTTACAAAAATCCGCCGTTGAACCGGTCTGAATTAATTTCAAATGGTAAATACGTGAAAATCTTCCAGGTTAATCTGATCGTCAGATGCTCTGATCATTCTGAAGGGTACATTTCCGTAAAAGGAAGCCCACATGGAGTAAGTGGATGGTGGACCTATGATGTAGTCGCATCCTGCAAGTGAATATAAGTCTTCCACAAAATGTCCGGTTCCGTTCACGAAATCCAGACCGGTGAATGAAACCGGATTTACCGCTTCGTTGGAGCAAATGAGAAACTTTATCTTCTTATTGGCAAACAGTCTTTGAGCATCTTCCATGCATCTGCGGTAAACATCATCCTGATAAAAATATTTTCCACCTTCAAAAAAAGCATAATCACCTCTCCGGATGTGCACACCGATCAGTAAATCACTTTCATTGCGTCCCTCATCAATTTTTTGCTTCACATTACGTGCGAATGGATGAGCCAAATGAAAAAAGTTCTTTATCAGTTCCCTGTGTTTCGGAAGAAGTTTTCTGCTCCTGTATTTCCATCCCTTGAGAATCAAATACTTTTTTGTTTCAAGAAGGGTTAGAAATTCAGATCCTTCGAGATCATAAAAGTCCAGGTGTGTGGCATTCACTTCCAGCTTATATGTGCTGATGCATTCATGCCAGGGAGATTTACGACTGATTTTTTGCAAGACAGAAGAAGACTTCCTTACAATTTTAAACAGGAATGCATTCAGTTTTTTGTTTGAGCTATGTTTTAGCCGAATGTGAGCGTATTCTTCGCTCTTCGGAATTACAAAGTACTGCAATAATGGCTGGAAAGAAGTATTGTATAGTATGTACTTGTGTTCCGCCGAATGTGCAATAAAATGTGACAGCCTTACTATCTGATTCGCAAGTTGTCCGCTCTTATCCGCCAGAATCACATATCTTTTTTCATTCATATTCTTCTCTAACCTGCTCCTTTGAAATCTTTCAACTGAGTTGCATCTTGGGCAAATTCACTTTCATTATTGTTCCTTTTGGCTTATTGTCTATTGCTTTGATCGTTCCTTTATGTCCGCTTACGATATAATTAACAATGAACAAGCCAAGTCCGGTTCCTTTTGTTTTTCTTTTTTCCTCATTCCCTATGCGATAAAATCGATGAAAGACTTTTTGCTTTTCATTGTCAGGGATACCTATACCATTGTCCATCACACACAATTCAACGGAATTTTTTCTGTCTTCGAGCCTTAGCTCCACTATGCTGTCAGGGGTTGAATATTTGCGTGCGTTTTCAACCAGATTGAAGACCATCATGCTCAGTGCGTTTTTATCTCCAATGATAAACAGATTGTCTTCAATATGGCAGATTAGTTTTGCCTGGTTCGGAATGGTCTGAAGCTTCTGGGAAATAAGCCTAACAAAGGCGGAAAAATTGATTTCTTCCTTTGCAAATTTATATCCCTGATGATCCATGAGATTAGCCAGAAGTGTATTCTCCACAAGATTATCGAGTCTTTCTGCGTCTCTAATCGCGCTGTTTATAAATGCAGTTTCTTTTTCTTTCTCAAGTTTATGCTTCAGAATAGTTTCCAGATAGAGTTTTATTGATGCGAGCGGTGATTTAAATTCATGAGTGATTGACAGCAAAAAGTTTTTTTGCTGTCGGGCCAGTTCAACTTCTTTATTAAATGATCTGATGGATATTGCAGCGCCCCATGCAAGAAGAATAAGAAATACGGCTCCCTCCCCGATTACCATCAAATGCCTTTGCCTGATTTTTTTCTCAAGAAGGATTGTTTCAGCTTGCTTGGCTTCTTCCGAAACAGCAGTCAGAGCTACATTTTCAATTCGGTGTTCAAATACTTCATTATTCAGGTCAATGAGGAGATAGGCCCACCAGGAAAACTGAAGCAGGATGTAAAAAGCCAGTACATATAAAAAAATTACGGGACGCATTAGCGACCGCAAATTACTAATAAAAAAGAAATTGCTTATTGATGATGCTGCATAGAAAGACAGCAGAAGAATTATTCCTGGTAGTCGAAATTTGTTGTTTCTCCGTCAACAGTATTCAGGTACTGCCAGTTGCCGTTAGCATCGAGTTTTTCGATGATATAATATTCAACTCCTAATTCCCAGCCTTTGTGCCTGGTCCACTTTAAGTATACATGTCTTCCTTCATCCATTTCTCCTTGCAGAACGATGGTATTTGTCAGCGGACTCAGGTCCTCATTGATATTGCAGGTGTTCACTACAAGAATCTTGTAATAGTAGCTTTGATTCTGAACATCCACACTGTAATCGATGTAATCGTGCTGGCTTGACGAAACACTGGTGAGATATCGGTAGTTGATATTGTCTGTTGACCTGTAAATTTCATAGTAGGCCACATTTTCTGGCTGCACAGTTGGTTTTCCCCACTCGGTTAATATTGAGTGATTGTCGATCACTGTTGAACGCACTACTCTTACTATCTGGTTTTCATAAGTATTCAACGGAATGGTGCGTGAAGTGTCGCTATATGAAATATAGGTGGTTCCACACAGGTCGGTTGCCATTATTTTATATGAATACGGATAAGGACAACGGAAGGTGGAGTCAGTATGAGCCAATGAATCTGATGGCACTGTGGTCAGATATTGGAATTCTTCTCCTGGCGCGCTTCGGAAAATCTGGTAGGTGCTTACAGGGCATCCGCCATAAGGTGTCCAGCTAACGCGAATAAACTCCCCTGCACGAACTGAGGATACGTTTATTGTCGTGTGCGATTTCAGGCGATGGAGAGGAATGGCGTTTCCGCATATGTCGATAGCCTGAACTTTATAAGTATATGAATTTAACAGAGTGTTCAGTCCTGCATCAGTATATGATGACTCCAGAGCAAAGTTGGTGTTCTGCACATTCCTTTCGGTATGTATGACGTCGAACATTCCGGTATGTGCATTTTGCCTGTATATTAAATAAGCATAAAGATCCAAATCGGTATTGTTCTCCCATTTGATTTCTACACTCGTGTTGTTAAGTACACTTACACTATAGATTTTAGTTTCTGCTGGCGGATTTGTGTCGAGCACATGTATCAGAGAAGTGTATGTTACAGTATTCGAACATCCGTGAAGGTTGGTAACTGTCAGGCTTACATCGTAGAAGCCGGGTGCTGTATAAAGATTAACTGGATTCGGGCTTGTTGAAGTGTATCCGTTTCCAAATGTCCAGAAATATGTGCTTCCGTTTTGATTGCTTGTCTGGTTGGTGAAATTCACAACCAAAGGTGAACATCCCTGTGTAGAAGAAGGAGTGAAAGCTGCTGTTGGGGTTGGAACAATTCTGATCGGATTAGAAAGCCGGAATGTATCGGTGCAGCCGAAACTGTTTGATACAACCAGTGTGACAAAATAATTTCCCGGTTGCTGATAAGTGTGCTGCGGATTGTTAAGGGTGCTTGTATTTCCGTCGCCAAAGGACCATACAGAGCTTGTATATCCCGTAGATAGATTTCTGAATGAAATGGCATATGGATGGCACCCAATAGAGTCAGGAGTGGCGATCAGGGCGGTAGGTGATGGATGAACTATGATTTTTTGCGGAAGCTCATAATACGAGTTGCAACCAGCTGTGTCTGTCGTAACAAGTGAAACAGTAAATATGCCTGTATCCTGATAGGTATGCTGTGGATTCTGAGTGATTGAAGTGTGGCCGTCTCCGTAATTCCAGTACCAGTCAATTGCATTCTGCGACTGATCTGTATATGAAACGTTGAAAGGTACACATCCTTCAGTTGCTGATGCGCTGAATCGTGTTACTGGTCCTAATACATGTATATATTGCTGCTTCACCAGAGTATCTGAACATCCTGTATTGCTTTTCACAATGAGAGATACAGTATAGATTCCCGGATCATTGTAAATATGTGAAGGGTTTTTATTTGTTGAAGTGGTATTGTCTCCGAAATCCCATAACCATGAATCTGCATCTACTGAAAGATCAGTGAAGTTCACGAGTGAAGGAGCGCAGGCCATAAGGTCTGGTGTGCTGAAATCTGCAATTGGCTCTTTAACATTGATGCGTGCAGGCATGATGATGGTGTCATAACATGGCCCGTAAATCTGATGTGAAGCAATTATCAGCATCACGTCAAAATTTCCCGGACGTGTATAGATATGAGATGGGGACATCTGAGTGGATGTGTTCCCGTCGCCAAAATCCCAGAAATAAGAAACTGCATTTGCTGAGTTGTTTCTGAATGTCACTTGTAAAGGAACGCATCCTGAATCTATGGAAGCAGTGAAGTCAGCAAAAAGCGGAGCCGGTTGAGGATAATATACTGTATCGCGGCAGCCATTTGAGTCAACTATTGCCAGACGGATATTGTTGCTGTTATACACCTGGAATGTATAAGCAGGGTTCTGAAGATTCGAAGTGTCTCCTGTGCCGAAATCCCAGCTCCAGCTAACTGCGTTCACTGACCTGTCATTGAACTGAACTGTAAATGGAGTGCAGATGGCAGTGACTGTGCTGCTGAAGTCCGCGAATGAAGTGTCCACACTGATGTATCGGGGCCTTTCGATTTTACTGATGCAATTGCCTCGCATAACAGTGAGACTCACGTCGAATTTGCCCGGCTTCATGTATGGATGTAATGGATTAGTCAAAGACGAACTGGTTCCATCACCGAAATCCCACCAGTATGCATCTGCGTTCTGTGATGTGTTAGTGAACAACACATTTAGCTTGTCGCACCCTTGCGTGCCCGTGGATGTAAATGATGCAACCGGAAGATGTACTGTTATTGCCGGCGTTATATGGAATGTCTGGCTGCAACCTGAAGCGTCAGTGATTGTCAGACTTACATTGAAAACACCTTCGCTTGTATATACATGAGAAGGGTTAGGAAGAGTGGATGTATTTCCGTCTCCGAAATTCCACAAGTATGAAGGGAAATTCTGCATGCTTGTGAAGAAATGGATTGTATCTCTTCCGCAAATTTCTGTTTCGCTCGCAATGAGCGGGCTCACAAAATTGGAAAACAAACTTGTGGATATGGAACTTACACATCCTGATGTATCTCTGACCGTCTGTTTGACAATGTAATTTGGTCTTCCTGAGTTATACACATGAACAGGATTTCTTAAACTGGAAAATGTGCTGTCCCCAAAATCCCATTGCCATACGCTTGCATTTAATGAAGTGTCAGTAAACGTAACTTGTGTATTGGTGCAACTTGCAAGTTGCGAAAAGCTGAATCCTGCCCTTGGTCCAAATACTTTTACTATGCTGTCCATTCGAAGCACACTGGCTGTACCATTCGCATCTGTTGTCCGGAGAACGACAGTGAATATTCCGGGTGTGGTATAAGTGTGTGAAGGAAACTGTTGAGTGGAAGTGTTACCGTCGCCGAAGTCCCAATTCCAGCTGACTGAGTTAGGCACTTTGTTGGTGAATGTGACTGATAAGGGCGTACAACCGCGTTGCTCCACCGGTGTGCCGGGATTACCTACATCTACAGGAGTCGTGTCTGGTGCACCGAAATTAAACGGTGGCGGATCATAGAACAAGGTGCAGATTCCGTTAGTTATCGTGAGGGTGATGTTATAATTGCCATAAGTGTTAAAAATGTGCAATGGGTTTTCGAGTGTTGAGGTAGTGCCGTCCCCAAAGTCCCAGAGCCATCCAGTTGCTCCGACTGAGTTCGCATAAAACTGAACCGGCATCGGGAATGATCCTCCTTGTGTAATTCCGTAGAAGTTCGCACCGAAAGGAGTGAAGTAAACGCTGTTGCTCTGCATCGTAGTGTAGCTACAGCCGTCAGATGTGGTTATGGTAAGTGAAACGCTGTGGTATCCTGGTCTTGTAAAGTTATGTGTGGGATTCTGCTGGGTGGAAGTGGTGCCGTCACCAAAATCCCAGAACCATGATACGGCATTCAGACTTGTGTCAACGAAGGATGCCTGCCACGGTGGACAGGTTGTTGCGGAATGTGTGAATCCTGCATATCCTCCCTGCACATTGAATGTGCTGAAGTTGTTTATTGTTTGAGTGCAGCCGCCGCCCGCGCTGGTTGTTGTTAGTGAGACAGTGTAAAGTCCGGGCCTGGTATATGTATGCACCGGGTTTTGCAGAGTGGATGTTGTGCCGTCTCCGAAATTCCAAAGCCAGGCTGTGCTTCCTGCAGTTGCATCTGTAAATTGAGTGGTGAGTGGCGCGCAACCTGATGTAGTTGGCGGGGGAATGTAATTAGCTGCCGGGTTAACAGTCTGTATGAAGGAAGGTTTCCTGAGAGTGTCTGTGCATCCCAGTGAGTCCCTGACAATCAGTGTGACATCAAAATTTCCCGAACTGTTATATGTATGTGATGGATTTGCTGCTGTTGAAGTTGTTCCGTCTCCGAAGTTCCATGTGTATGTCAGTCCGGAGCCTGGTGAAAGATTGGTGAATTGTGTGTTCAATGGCGGACATCCTATTCTTGGAGTCGCGCTGAACATTGCTCTTGTACGTGTTACTTTTACTATATTATAATATACAATACTTTTTGTGCAACCTGAAGGTCCCCAGGTCTTCAGCGTCACATTGAATGTTCCACTGTTGTTGTAAGTATGCACAGGGTTAGTTGCGGTTGATGTGTTGCCGTCACCGAATACCCAGAGACATGAAACGAAATTCTGTGAGGTGTTTGTAAAGCTTACTGTGAGTGGCCCACATCCGACGCTGTTTTGATAAGTAAAGCTTGCCGTCGGTTTAGCACCAGCATAGATTTTGTTTGTCCGCACCACAGTGTCTGTACAGCCGTCGTTTCTTTGCATTATCAGACGCACTGTGTAAAGGCCCGGTGTATTATAAATGTAGGTGGGATTAGACTGAGTTGATGTGCCTCCGTCGCCAAAGTCCCAGCGGTATGAAGCAATATTGACATTGATACTGCCGAATGTGACTGTAAGAGGAGCGCATCCGCTGTCGACATTACTGCTGAAGACACCCCAGTTTCCTGATTCTACATTGACAACAGTCGGCTGGTCGGAAGTATCAGAGCACCCGAATGTATTTGTGACGATCAGATTTACATTATAAGTTCCTGGAGATGAGTATATGTGTGAAGGATTTTGAAGCGTGCTTGATCTTCCGTCTCCGAAAGTCCAGTACCAGGAATTATGAAACTGTCCGATGTTGCTGAACTGAAATGTATCTGAAGGCCTGCATGCAGTGGTGAAATTCGTCCCTATGTTAGCATTGGGTTTAGGATGAATTGTTACCAGCTGGTTTTGTATACGCACATCCTGGCAGCCGAATGCGTTGGTGGCAATGAGCGTGACTGTAAACTGTCCGCTCTGATTGTAACTGTGAACAGGATTTGTCTGAGTGCTTGTGGTTCCGTCACCGAAATCCCAAAGGTATGTGACGGCGCCGGTTGAAGTATTGCTGAAACTTATCTGGTTATTGTCTAGACAGGATGTTGTAACCGGGCAGGTAAATGAGGCCGATGGTTTGCCGTTCACTGTGATGTGATTCGTATAAACCGCCGTGTCACTTTGCCCTGAACTGTTATATGCTATCAGCCTGATGGTGTATGTTCCCGGAGTGGTAAATGTATTTGAAGGGTTGGGTAGGGAAGAAGTGTTTCCGTTTCCCAGATCCCAGTAATACGATGTAGCTCCGGTGGATGTGTTGCTGAACTGCACGCTGAGCGGAACACATCCTGCAGTCTGGCTGGCAGTGAAGGATGCTGTCGGGTTGCCTTGCGCGACAAAGCTTACCGACAAGATAAGCAGAGCTAATTTTGCCGGTAGCAGAAATTTCAATTCAATTTTTAGCGTAAGATTTCCCATAAGCTTTAATACTGATCATTGATGAAAGAAGTCTTCCGTAACCGACTTCTTTCTGATCCTCCCTATTATTTAACCTGAACCAGCCTGTTGCTTTTGTTTAAATACAAAGGACTGCTTTCAGGAGATGTGACTGCAAGTGCTTCTGCTTCAGCTACAAGTGATCCTTCAGTATTGATTTGTTTGATACGGTACAGAGTAGTTCCTGCTACAGGCTTACTGTCTACCCAGCTGTAAAGAAGTTCCAGTGGAGATCCGATACCTTCTTTCAAGCCTACCGGTTCAAATTCGTCACCGTTCAGCGATCTTTCTATTACATATATGCAATCGTCAGAATGTGCTTTCGCAACCCAGTTGAGGTACACCTTACCTGAATTGAATACTGCTGTTTCTTTTACGAACTCAAGCTTGCCAGGACCTTTTGAACTTGCGATGCCGGGACCTTGCGCAAATGCGCTGATGGTGGCGAATACAAGAACATAAAGAAGAACAAGTTCAAGCGCATAAACACCGAAGCGGTTTTTACTGATTTTTGATTTCAGGTTAATTGTCATGCCAGAAGGTTGGATGCCATCCTGAACTGGAGAAGTAGTTGTTTTCATTATAAATTGATTTAATTTCTTATTGATCAATATATACTTGGAAGCACTACCCATGTTCCTGCAATTAGCCCATAGTCTTACATGTGTAAGATTTGTATGCTTGATTGCATGATTTTAACAGATCAAAACATAGTAAATGCTGAAAATGGCATTAAAAATGGCCTTGTGTCAAATGTTTCATTGAGATTAAAAAGTTGATAATGGTATTGCTAAATTTTAAAAGCGTGTATCCTAATGCGAATTGCTCCGTTATAAACTCTCTAAACAGACATTAATTCATCTCAGCTCATATTATGGAATCATTAAGCAAGACAATTAAAAAACTCAGCGAAGTCGAATATCAGGAATTGCTTTCGGCAGTCGCAGGAAGAAAAAACAACAAGCCGTATTTGGTGCTTGAAGCCGCACGTAAAAATCAGTTTGACGAATCTCAGATGATGGAAATGCTCGGCGTCAATCCAAGTACCTATTATACGCTTAAATCAAGATTGAATGAAAGGGTTGCTCAGTACCTTTCAAAGAACGTTAAAAATCCGATCAGTGTCCTGAAGGATAAAGTGGCCCTGGTGCCTGCAATGGTATTCAGCAACGACCGCGATGTTTCAATAAGAGCCCTGAAAAACCTGGAAAAGCAACTGATCGAATATGATCTGTCAAACGAGCTTATCGTTGTATATAAAGCGTTGGCGAGACTCAGTATGTACAACGGCGATTACAATTATTATGAAAAGGAATACAACAGGCACGTCGCTTACTCCCTTGCCGTTGTAAAAGCAGAGGATCTTTTCTATGATTTTGTAAAGAGAGCCGGCAATTACATTCTTACAAGAGATGAAAGAGATCTTGAATCTGTACAGGCCAATCTTCGCGAACTCACCAATATATCCGAACTGTACCAGGGACACCGCTTGTTTGTGATGTACAATATTGTACGTATTTACTACATGTGTCTGTTCACAAGCCGCACTGAAAACCTGAAGTCGCTCGAAATTGAAATCGATACAATTCTTCAGCAAATCAGAAAGAACTTTGAGAAGTATGAGCTTGATACGTTTTATCAGAGCATAAAATTCATGGTCGACTTCCTGTATTTCGAATATTATCAGAAAACCGGAAATGCAGTAAGAGCCGATCATTATTATAAGATCATCAACAAAGATGTTCCGGAGATTTCATTCAAGCCTGTGTTCAGCTTTTATGTCACTCAGTTCCTTGAATCGAAAGTTGAAAGATATATGGAAACGAGCCGTATTGAGGACCTGACTGATATCAATTCGGATCTTGACAGCAGTTATGACGTGCATACCAATGAACCGTATCCATATATTTCATACAAAAGGTTCCAGTCAATTTCTAAGTTCTATGAAGGAGACTATTCTGGCGCGGCGCGTGTGATTAATAACCTGCGCAACGAACTTTCTCTTAAGAAATATCTGTTTACTGATGTCGAATTCAAGCTCTTCCAGGCTCTGCAGTATTGTTTTGTAGGTGAGGACGGTCTTTGCAGCCAGCTGTTGCAAAGCATCAAGAGGCAGATCAATGATGACGAACAGACATTCACTTCCGCTTCAATCTTCATCAAATTTCTGAAAGCTGCAATTAAGCCGGAAGAGTTCAGGAAAAAAGTGAAAAGACTCAATGAGATCTACAATGCATTTCAGGAATCTAATGCCGGTGGTCGCGGAATCCTCTGGTATGTGAAGCTCGACGATGCGATGATTCGCCGCCTTGCAAACCCGATCAAAGATTAATTTGCTTCTAATAATATTCAAATGGAATTTCAACAGAATTCCGTTTGGGCATAAAAAAACCGGCTTCAGGGCCGGTTTCTTTTTTTGGATGCAATCAACTGATAGCGTCCAGGTATTTTTCGTTGAGTGGCTTGTTGATGTACTTCACAACATAAGGATTGATTGAAGCCTTGTTGATGTATTCAGGACTGATGCTTGAACTCAGCACAATCACCTTGCAGTTTTTCCTGAGAGCCTCAGGAAACTCTTCATACTTTTCAAGGAAAGCGAAACCGTCCGCTCGGCGTAGTTTAAGGCGAGTAATATTGTTTGTTGATTGTACTGTATTTTGTTCCGCCGAACTACGCCGCAGTTGTAAAATTCTCCCCCGAAATGCATCACCACTAGCAGTATCGAATGAAATCCATAAGGCACAATTAGTTAATTTAAACCAATCTATGCAGTTCAATCACTGAAACAAGAATTGGCCCTTTTCTGCCCGAATAATCTCTTGCACTGCTATAATAATAATCTTCCGGCCTGTCAACGAATCCTTCTTCTACCAGATTTTGATAAATGTAATTTATCTTGGTAAATGTAAATCCGGGAGAAAATACCTCTTCAGCATGATTGTGTTGCTGCCAGACCTGATAGTTTTTATTTCTCACATTTTTTTCTCTTGCTTCCCTAAATATTGGCAATAGCTAGTCTTGTCTGCTTTCGCCTTCAGATTTTATCGTCCGAGTTAATTTACGGCTTGTAAACTTTTTGAAGGACGCAATCACATTACTCAGATCATTATTGTTTGAACTTACTATCATGTGCAAATGACTTGGCATGATGACGTATGCAAATACCAGTAATCCCTTGTTCGTTGTACAATAATTTAAACTATCCACAACAATTTGTTCATACCTGTCTCTAACAAATAGATCAACCCAGCCAACTATGGTTAATGTCAGAAAATATACTCCGTCCTGTTTATGAATTTGGTAGACATAAGGCATATGCAAGTTTATCACCTTAAAAGAAGATCATCAATTCAATACATGATGGTTTTTAAATCAACAATTATATCAGAATATTATATATATTTAATTGTTTTATTCAGCTTAAGCTACTGCTTACATCAGTACCTGTACGGCGTAGTTCGGCGGAATAAACATGATTCAATTATTTTATTGCATAACTCGCCTTAAACTACGCCGAGCGGGGTATAAAAGTGGATGTGCCTTCTAATGGATGGGCCGACTACGTTTTTGATGAAAATTATTTCTTGCTTCCCATCAAAGATTTAGATAAATTCATAAAAGAGAATAAGCATTTGCCGGGCGTTCCTTCTGCTGCAGAAGTAGAAGATAAAGGCGTAGATCTGCTTGAAATGCAAACAATTCTTTTAAAGAAAATTGAAGAATTAAATCTCTATGTAATTCATCTTGAAAGCAGGATAAATGAACTCAATAAGCAATGATGAATCACGAGCATGAAATCAATACCGAATAATGGAAAATTGCCTAAAATTATTGAAAAGAAGAATGAGCATGAATCGTAAATTATTTCTCCTTATTTTCTGTTTTACATTATTCAAATACTGCCATGCCCAATCCTGGCAATCACTTGGAGGCGGTGCAAGCTTTAGTGTGTATGCGCTTGCGGTAGATTCTGTGCGGGATGAACTTTACGTGGGTGGATGGTTCGACCGGGTTGGGAGTACATACGTAAATGGCATTGCAAAATGGGATGGACTAAACTGGCATGTCTTGAATGGGGGTGTCAATTCCGGAGGGAGTGTGAACACTATTTTGATTTATAATAATGAGGTTTACGTTGGTGGAAATTTTGACAGCATCGGAGGCATTGCTGCAAATAATGTTGCACGATGGGATCATTCTTCATGGCATCCAATTGGGCATGGATTCAATGGAACAGTTTTTACTCTAACCGTTCATATGGGAGAGATTTATGCCGGAGGAAACTATTCAACCTCTGGGATTAATTCGGCTAATTTTCTAGCTAAGTGGAATGGATCTAATTGGATCGACCAAGGCGTGGGGTTGACAGATCCAATATGGGCATCCGTTTCTTATAACAATGAATTGATTATTGCTGGCGTAAAATCGCCTATGAAATGGAACGGAAATTCATGGCAGTTTATAGGAACCTATCTGGGAAGTCATGTATTTAAATTGAAAATTGTTCAGGGTGAGTTATATGTTGGAGGTCGGTTTGCACGAGGTAATGCACCTGTAATTAGATATTTTTCTAAATGGGAAAATAATGACTGGCAAGTTTTGCCCTACCCAAATGTGAATAATACACTTGATCCAAATGTTAGTGATATAATAGAATACAACGGAGAGATTGTTATAACTGGCAGCTTCAAATCACCTGCAAATATTGCTAAATTTAATGGAACAACATATGACTCCTTATCTAAGGGTGTCTCTGCAGCGGGTAATTGTCTTGAAATATTCAGAAATGATTTGATTGTAGGTGGTATTTTTAACTATGCCGGAAATCAAGTGCCAGGTACGAGTAATCTTGCAAGATGGGTGTTGAATACAGAAATTGGTGAAACTGACGATGCTGAAAGAATCATTCGTCTCAGAATAAACGATGATGTAATTTCAGCAATAGAAATTCCTGAATCTGTATACATAACAGGATTCGAATTTGAAATATTTGATTTAAATGGAAAATCCATGGAATCTGTTTCTATCAGGAATGGAGAAAAGATCTACATGAAAAATTATTCACCCGGATTATATCTATACAGGATCATTGCTGGCCAAAAAGTATTTGCCGGGAAGTTCTGTATAATCTAGAAACTTAATTTAAATGGCTTTAGCTGAAACAAACATTATTGAAAGATAAGCATGAATCGTAAATTATTCCTCCTGATTTTCTGTTTTACATTAATTAAATACAGCCATGCCCAATCCTGGCAATCACTTGGAGGCGGTGCAAGCTTTAGTGTGTATGCGCTTGCGGTAGATTCTGTGCGGGATGAACTTTACGTGGGTGGATGGTTCGACCGGGTTGGGAGTACATACGTAAATGGCATTGCAAAATGGGATGGGCTAAACTGGCATGTCTTGAATGGAGGTGTTAATGCAGGAGGGAGTGTGAAAACAATTTTGATTTATAATAATGAGGTTTACGTTGGTGGAAATTTTGACAGCATCGGAGGCATTGCTGCAAATAATGTTGCACGATGGGATCATAATAGGTGGCATCCCGTGGGACAAGGATTTAATGATAATGTAAATTGTCTGGTTTTACACAATGGCGAAATATTCGCAGGTGGTAGCTTTAACTATTCGGGTACTGATACTGTCTTGTTTGTCGCCAAATGGAATGGTTCAAAATGGATGTGTCGTGGTAAAGGTTTGACTGGAGATGCAATTACACTTTTTTCGAACACTTCTGATTTGTTGGCCGGAGGACTCTTCGGTTCAAAGATTTGGTTAGATACAATATGGAACACTTTGGGATCACAGTTAGGTGGTAAAATATACAGTTATTATAATTATGGAACTGAATTGTTTACATCTGGTAATTTCCAGACCAGTACTTGGCCTTACAAAAGATTTATTGCCAAATGGGCGAACAATGATTGGCAAACATATACATACCCATTAACCTCAGGTACGCTTGATCCAGGGATTCGCTCAATGACAGAATATAACGGAAGTTTAATTATTACTGGACATTTTAATACACCAAAAAACATTGGAATATACTCACCTCTGACGCTAGACTCTCTATCCGCTGGGATCTCAGGACCCGGACTTTGTTTGACAACGTTTAGAGGTGATTTAATAGTTGGTGGATTATTTTCATTTGCCGGAAATCAAGTAGCCGGTACAAGTAATTTAGCGCGATGGACCCTTAATACGAATATAAGTACATTAACGCCTTATCAAATCTTCAAAATTCAATATGGAAACAATTCTTTTTATAGGAATATACCCTTTGAATGTATTAGTGGGAATTGCCAGATAGAAATTTATAATTTACTTGGCCAAAAAGTAAATGCTCTGGTAAATAATTCGAGAAATCAAATTTTTATTCCTAAAACATCGGGTGGGATTCATCTTATCAGAGTAAATAACAAGCATCATACGTTTATTTTAAAAATATTTTTATCGGAAAATTTATGAAAATTAAATCCTTTCTCTGTCTTTCCATTTATATAATTTTATGTCCAAGAACATTGTTGGGTCAAGATTTGATTGATGCCTATGCATATCGACAGCACCTTCAGATATCACAATTACCAGTTTTTACATCTCCGGCAGGACATGGTTTTCCAGCTTTTACATTTGATTATGCATTGTCAACACCTTTACCATACACAGGAGAATATATGATAAATATTAATCATTTACCGTATATGAACACTCAAAGTATAGCTGGCGCAATGTTTAATAACAGTATACATAATTACAATCCTAATGATTTTTTCAAATCTTATGAAATTGAAGTTGTCTCGTTCCCATTTTCTATAGATTGTGCTTTTACGAACCCAATATCATGTGCAAATAATTCAAATCAACGTAATTTTGAAATGCCCCAGATCAATTCATACAATCCAGATCCAGACATTACATCTTGGGAATATACTTCTTGTAATGGTCCGAGTTGCAGACTAAGAAACAAATTAAGCAAAGGATTCGATCAATACGGTTTTGCACACAGGACAGCAACTACAGCTGATCCAGCCGTATCGCAAGCTTTAGTAAGTGTATCATTTAAAGACAATGGCCCTGCATTAAATGAAAGAGATCTACTTCCACATTCTGTGTTGAAGCATACAATCAGATTTCATTGTGGCGATGATATCAATAGCCAGGTTATTTCAGAAGTATCATTTATTTACGACCACACTCGAGGCTTAATGAGATATTAAGCCCTTTTTTCCAATTAATTCTACATTATATCTTGGACAAAATGTATTTTATGACATTCTTATAACTCCTAAGATTTATCAATGCAATGGCAATGGTACGTATGACGGTACAGAAAATTGTGAAGCATATAGTGAGGTTGGTTCAGGGAATTATTGTTCAGGATTGGGTTACTCTAATATAAAAGGTGGTTCTATAAACTACTTTCCTTTCAGTGAATTAATCAGGAATTGTCAATATGCAAATTTTTCAGATGTAACTAATTCTTCTGAGTTGTTTCATGATTGGTCATATTCCTATTTTAATATTCAACCACCACCCTATTCACTTGTAGCAAGTACTTTTCCAAGAAGTGCCTTTGGCGAATTTTTCGCAGGAATGAAGTTAGATCAAGGCCGTTTCACAAGATTAAATCATAACGGCCAGTACAGCCAGCCGCATAATTATTTCATCAACAACAATATTGATCTACGTGACATCAACAATCTGGAAAAAAAGATATACAATCCATCCGAAGTAAGCATCACAGCAGACAATTTAATATTCCCGGCAAATTATACATTTCTAACTGCCAGAGGGACTTATGCCTATAAAGATGAATACGAAGTGCAAACTAGTGATTTAAAAAATGATTTTGCATTTTTTAACAATGAAGAACGTGATTTTCCTATAGTGACAGATTTGCGATATGAGGGATCGAATACTTCCTATCCTCCAAACGATCCATCATATGCTTCCATATATAAACTTGAAAGTGGCAGCAAACTAACCATAGAACCCTGCGTACATATTTACGATTGTACATTTGATGTAAAGCCGGGTTCTGAAATTGTTTTTGAAAATGAATTGACTAATCAGTACAACGTGAATCGTTATAATGTGCTTGAAAATGGTGGTACAATCACAAGAAGAAGAAATGAATACTTCTTGCAAAAGGAACAGATATCCAGTCGCATTTTAAATTTTGAATCAGGTACATTAATTAAGGCAGGAAACAATGTGTCACCTGGAAATCAAACAGGAGATTATGAAATACTCATGGGAGGAGAAGTTAATTTTAAAGCAAGTCAGGAAATCATATTGGAAGAAGGCTTTACTGTAGAAGATGGTGCACAATTTACCGCCAGCATAGACAATGTACTGATCCCTTCCTGTCCTCCTATGCGCCGCGTAAAGCCCGGTCATGAGAGAAAAGAATTCGCAATGACAGACCTGCCAACGATTAAATTTCTGCAAGCTTCACCCAATCCAACCAGCGGTGAAATTAATTTTTACTTCGGAACTAATAGCAGCGAACAAATAAGATTTCAGATCTTCAATGTATATGGACAGCTCATACATTCTGTGTCCCCATCAGTCAATCTGAAATCCGGAGATTATTCTTTCACTTTTCAAACCGGCTCTCTCGAAAGTGGAGTTTATATTGGTCAGATAAGTAGTGGAAATGATTTGCGCTCAGTAAAATTTGTGAAAAATTAAGCCGATCACCAAATTCTCTGCGAAAGATCATTCCTTACAGGATGACATTGTTTTGTGGTTAGTTCGGGAATACACAAGTTCCTTGCAGGATGATTCCGATTTTGTTGATGATTGAGTAAGCTTAAAATACAGCCATTGCACATAAAAAAACCGGCTTCAGGGCCGGTTTCTTTTTTTGGATGCAATCAACTGATGGCGTCTAGGTATTTTTCATTCAAAGGCTTATTGATGTATTTTACTACGTAAGGATTAGTTGAAGCTTTGTTGATGTCCTCAGGACTGATGCTTGAACTCAGCACAATCACCTTGCAGTTTTTCCTGAGAGCCTCAGGAAACTCTTCATACTTTTCAAGGAAAGCGAAACCGTCCTGCACCGGCATGTTCAAGTCAAGGAATATCACCTCAGGGTATGAATCGACATTATCTCCCAAACCTTTCAGGTAACTTAAAGCTGACTCAGTAGAATTCTTTACAATCACCTGACTTGCAAACATGTTGGTGGTGATCATCCTTTCGTTGATGAAATTGTCAATGTCATTGTCATCAACCAAGAGTACCCTATCAAATTTTACAGAATTATCGGAACCTTTCATGTCTGTTTCTGAGAATCGGGATGGTTTGGTGGTGATGAGTGGAATCGAACCACTGACACAAGGATTTTCAGTCCTTTGCTCTACCAACTGAGCTACATCACCTTGTTAAGGCATTTAGAGTGCGCAAAAGTAGGAAAATTTTCATCCTGCCAAAAAAAATTAATGATTTAAAGACATTTCAAATGCCGGGACGGATGGAAAAATTATCTTGCGGCATCATTCACGTTGTCATATGAATCTCACTGTCGACCAAGGAAATACGAATGTAAAAGTTCTTGTGTTTGAGAATGAGACCATTCTGTTCAGTGGAACTTTTAGGAAGCTGAAGTTACAGGATCTCAGGCGCCTTTTGAAAAGGTATGATATTCAGGCAAGCATTCTTTCCTCTGTGGTGAAGAATCAGCCGGGCATCATCAGTCTTCTTAAGCGAGAAACTGATTTTATCTTGCTCAGCCATAAAACAAAGGTGCCCCTTAAACTGAAGTATAAAAGTCCGCAAACGCTGGGTATGGACAGGCTTGCTTCAGCTGCAGCGGCGGTTTCTGTTTTTCCCGGACAAAATGTTCTCGTAATAGATGCAGGTACATGCGTTAAGTACGATTTTGTCAACAGAAAGAAGGAATACCTCGGTGGAAGTATCAGTCCGGGTTTGGTCATGCGTCTCAAGTCAATGAATCATTATACTCATGCGCTTCCAATGCTCGAATATTCCAGGCCTGAAGGATTGACAGGAAAAACAACTGACCAGTCCATGCTCAGTGGAGTGCATTATGGCATGCTGTCTGAAATGGAAGGTATGATCAGCAGGTATCGAAAGCAGCATGAAAAGTTAAAAGTCATTTTCACCGGCAGGGATTCCGTCTATTTTGTCAAACAACTAAATTTGCCCATCTTTGCGGCCCCTGACCTGATAGGTCTTGGACTAAACCACATCCTTAATTTTAATGTCAGTAATAAATAAGGGCCTCATTATTTTTCTCCTGATTGCAGCATGCCTTGAATTGAACCAATTGCAGGCGCAGAATCTGACTTCCTCACCTTATTCACGATTCGCGCTGGGAGATCCGAACAATCAGTCATTTACAAGATACACCGGAATGGGCGGATCTGGAATTGCAGTCGCGCATCCTCACTTTCTGAATTCATTAAACCCTGCCACTTACGGGGCTTTAAACTTCACTGCATATCAGGCAGGACTTCGTCTTTCAAGTGTTAAGATGGAAAACAATTCGGGATCACAAGTCAGCAATAATGCCTCGCTGGCATATTTTGCATTGGGATTCCCGGCTTTAAGCCGCAAGTGGGGAATGGGATTCGGATTGCTTCCTTACAGCAATGTTGGCTACAAAATCGAACAGACTCTCGAAAATTCTGAAACACCCGCGTCAAGATTCTATGAGGGCTCTGGCGGACTAAACCAGTTTTATTTCAGCAATGGATTTAATCTTAGCCCAGCCTTGAAACTCGGAGTCAACACTTCTTACCTCTTTGGTGTAATCGAACAGGACAGAAGCATTGAATTTAACAACTTCAATTATTTTAACACCAGAATTGTAAATAGCACCAGTGTCGGCTCTTTCCATTTTAATTTTGGTTTGCATTATACATTCGACAGCCTGGGACTTTCTCCTTCCGACTCACTGTTAATGTTTGACAAAAGAATTAAACTGAATGCTGATTCAGTATCTACTCTTAAGAAAGCAATTGCAGCTTCTACGAGCGAGGAAGAAAAAAATGTTTTCAAATCAGCATTAAGCTCTGCTGAACAAGCCATTTCAGAAGACAAGAAGCAGAGAGCTCTTGTCAGAAACCGTAAAGCAAAAGGCGATTGGAGCTTGAGTGCAGGTCTTATCTTCAGCCCCAAACTTAACCTTGATGCAAAAGAATCCGTAATCGCCTACAATTTCAAGTATGCCACAGGAACAGAAAGAGAAGTTATTCGTGATACAATCGAAAACACTGAAAGCGTCAAAGGAAAAATTAGTCTTCCATTAAGCGCCGGGGTTGGCCTTTCAATGAGGAAGGGTAACAAATGGCTGATCAATATCGACTATACACTACAAAACTGGCAGGACTTCAGATATTTCGACAGGACTGATTCTTTGTCGGACAGTTGGAAAATTGCCGCTGGAGTGCAGTACACACCCAATGATCGCGCTATCAAATCTTACTGGAAATGAATGCAGTACAGGGCGGGTTTCAATTACTCACAGACATTTTTACAGTTGAATGAATCACGTTTGAATGAGTACGGAATCAGTCTTGGGCTAGGTCTTCCTGTAAAGCGAGTCGGCACAACAGTTCACTTTGCAGCAGAGGCAGGAATGAGGGGAACTGTCGACAACAATCTTGTACGCGAAAATTATCTGCGCTTTTCACTTGGATTTACGCTGAATGACCGCTGGTTCATCAAGCCTCGATATGATTAATTTCTTCCGATTATTCCGATGAACACCAAAGCGAATCGTCGTGTCGCAATCTGGCTCTTGAGCGGCTGCTTCCTGATCTTCGTCATGGTTGTTGTGGGTGGGATTACACGTCTGACCGGATCGGGTTTATCAATCACGGAATGGAATGTAATCATGGGAACGATTCCGCCTACTGATGAAGCTGAGTGGCAGGAACTTTTTGACAAGTACCAACAAATTCCTCAGTACGAGTTGGTGAATCCTCACTTCGAACTGCATGATTTTAAAAAAATATTTTGGTGGGAGTATATCCACCGACTGATCGGTCGCCTGCTTGGTATTGTATTCATCATTCCTTTTGTATGGTTTCTCGTTACCAGACAAATTGATAAAGTGATGATCAGAAAAAGTCTTTTTCTTTTCGCTCTCGGAGGATTGCAGGGTTTTCTTGGTTGGTATATGGTAAGCAGCGGTCTTACTGAAAGAACAAGTGTAAGTCACATACGACTGGCGATACATCTGTCTGCTGCTTTCATCACATTCGCTTTTACATTTTGGTATGCGCTGGACATGCTGGATCCGGGAAGGAACAGAAGCAAATCAAAAGCCGGCCTCGGATCACTGAAGATCATTTTCATCCTGCTTTTTGTACAGATTGTTTATGGAGCTTTCGTTGCAGGAATGCATGCAGGAAAAATGTACAATACTTTTCCGCTCATGAACGGACATCTGATTCCTCCCGGAATGGGATTCCTCGAACCATGGATCAGGAATTTGTTTGATAATGCAGTGACTGTTCAGTTCATACACAGGGGAACTGCGATCATGCTTTTCATACTGATATGCCGTTATTGGTGGAAATTCCGGACAAACCAAAACGGAAAACTAGCTGATTTCTTTTTGGCCTCTGTGGTCTTTCAGTTCCTTCTCGGAGTATTCACTCTTCTCAGTAAAGCGGAAATCACTCTGGCATCTCTTCACCAGATTGGAGCATTTTTAATATTTTCTCTGAATCTTTATCTGATTCATACAAGCTACCTTAGGGAACACTCGCGCAGTGAAGCTGTCACTCTTGCAAACTGAAGAAACAAGCCTCAGTTCCAGCGGAAAGTCTCAATCATGTGCCGGATGTCTGATTCCAGAAATTTCAATACAGGAGCCAGCGAATCCGGATTTGGTACAGCATAGAAGTAAAGTGAACCTCTCACAAAGTGACTGCTGCTGTCAGTCAGGTGAAATTGCAATGCGCTTGCGGTGCTTCCTTTAATCCGGTAAAGACTTCCAAACACTCTTTCATCCGGACGGGATATGTCTTCTTCTTCAATTCCTGAAGCTTTTGAAATGTGCTTCATTGACAGCTCGTGGCTGTCCTGCAGGAATTTTGAAAGGTTATTGTCGACTTTCTTATGGCTGATATAAAGTGTAGCCCTGAATTGCGGGTATTCCACGTTCAGCCAGCAAGGTTCGGATAATCGTCCTGTATCAGCCGATACAATGCTGTAAGCGGGGGACTCAAATGAATATGCGCATTCCGGATTTGAATATTGCCTGTACTCTTTTTCAGGCATATCAATTCTGAAATATCCTTTCGGCTTGGGAATATAAGATTCATCGCATGAATACAGGCTTGAAACCAATAAAATCGGAAGCAGTATCTTGAGAAGGCCCTTCCCCGTGAATTGTTTCGGCTCTTCTTCTTTTTCAGGATGAATTGTGATTTTCACTCGCTTGATTCTTTTCCTGTCAACAGATTCCACCAAAAAGCTAATGTTCCTGTGTTGGATCTGTTCATTTTTTTGAGGCAGCATTCCTTTCAACTCAAGAAGGAATCCGGCAAGTGTGTCAGACTGTGCTTCGGAGTCAGTTTCAAACACTCTCCTGTCAAGCTCAGTGACGCGGCAAAGATCATTCAGCAGCGTTTTGCCTTCAAATACATAAGTGTTTTCGTCAAGCTTGGAATAGAACAGTTCTTCTTCATCAAACTCATCATTGATTTCACCGACTATTTCTTCAAGGATGTCTTCGAGAGTGACAATGCCTGAAGATCCTCCGTATTCATCAATCACAATTGCAAGATGAATTTTTTTCTCCTGAAATTCCTGAAGAAGATCATTTATCTTTTTACTTTCAGGAACGAAATACGCCGGCCTTTTGAGTTTGAGCCAGTCAAATGCATCATCGTTTTCTTTGTCCAGGTACGGTAGCAAATCTTTGATGTAAAGTACGCCTGTTACCTTGTCAAATGAATCTTCAAACACTGGAACACGGCTGTATTTGTTTTCCACAATGAGAGGAAGTATATCACTGAACTTTGAATCCTGGTCAAATGCGATTACATCCATTCGGGGTTTCATAATCTGCCTGACATCAATGTTGCCGAATTTAGCAATGCCTTTCAGGATTTTCTTTTCGTCTTCAGGAGTGTTTTTGTCGGAAGTGATTTCAATCGCATGGGTAAGTTCATCCACAGACACGTCATATCCTTTTTGCTGAACTCTCTTGTCGACCAGTGCAGTAGAATTTACAAGCAATGCGCTGAAAGGCCTGCAAATTTTATCCAACACAAAAACAGGAATAGCACTGACAATTGAATACCTCACCGCATTCTGCGTTGCCCAAACTTTAGGCATAACCTCACAAAAGAGGACGATTACAAATGTCACAGCAACCACCTGAATCAAAAATCCAAGGAGTTCATTTCTGCTGAAATCAAAAACCTGGGAAATCATCAGGGAGGAGATTACCACAATTCCGATGTTTACGAAATTCACCGATATGAGAAGTGTTGCCAGCAGGCGTTTGGGCGTTTCAAGAAGTTTCTGTACAAGTTTTGAAGATGTGCTTTTCTGGCTTTTCAGTCCGATCAGCTCCGCAGGTGTGATGCCAAAAAAAGCGGTTTCCGCTGCTGAAACGAATGCGGATGCCAAAAGCAATATCGCAAGAACGAATAACTCAATGAGAAAATCTAAGCTGAAATTAAACTCGGGTTGGAGATAGGAGAAAGTATCCTCCAGTAAAATCAGAAAAAGACAACCGTCGGGGTCCAATGTGTTTTGAATGTTGATTTAAGGCGTAAAAGTAAAAATCAGGACGCAATTTATAAAATTACGTCCTGATCAATCCATTCATCAAAATGGAAGGTCATCTGCGGGCGATTGTGCCGGCACTGCGCTGTCTGCTTCAGCATGCTCAGGCACACGGCTTCCGTTATCGTCGGTACGAGGGCCGCCCAGCATAGTCATGTTTTCGCCGATGATTTCAGTGATGTACTTTTTTACGCCATCCTGCTCATAAGTGCGTGTACGGATCTTTCCCTCTATGTAGAGCATTTTTCCTTTACGAACCCATTTTTCGGCAATTTCTGCCAAGCCACGCCATAATACTACATTGTGCCACTCAGTTGTTTCTACTTTCTGGCCTTCTTTGTTTTTGTAAGACTCTGATGTGGCTAATGGAAAACGTGCCATCGCTACACCGCCTTCAAGATACCTTACTTCAGGATCTTTACCTACATTTCCTACAAGGATTGCTTTGTTTACTCCGCTCATGATTTTTGGTTTTTAGATTATTGTTAAGCCCATGTCTGTTCGTTACAGATGATGGGTGATGTTTATGCAGCAAATATAAGTCCGCCTATTCCTCTTGTAAATGCTGTCAATGATGGTTTTTATTTGCTGCCTTAATTAATGTAAAGATAATGATTATTCCCTGTTTGTTTATAGAGGTAGGATCAGATTCAGTCGTAAGGTTCAAATTCCTCAAGAAGATATTTTTCAATCAGCTTTGGAACCGGATAATCTTTAAGTTTTTCCATTCTGACTTTGTCAGCTTTTGAACTTGACTTAATGGAGCCCTTCATGCTGACTCTGTGAAATACGGCATGAATATACTGATGACTGAGCACATGCCTGTAAACAGAACTTGATTTGAGTTTGGATGCCTTTATATGGCTGTATTCAAATCCTGTCAGCTTTAATAGATCTTTTTTTACATCATCAAAAGCGGTGCTGGAACTTTCTATCACCGGAAACTCATAGAGGCTTTGCCAAATGTCTTTTCCGGTTCTTTTCTGCAGCAGAACATGTTCCGCATCTGTCAACACCAAATAATGAAAATAGCGGTTCCGGACCAGTTGCTTCCTGGCTTTGACGGGAAAAACAGAAACCATATCATTCTGCCGTGCATAACAGCTCTGTGAGAAAGGACAATCAGCACAAGAGGGATTCTGTGACCTGCAATGAAGCGCACCGAACTCCATGATGGCCTGATTGAAAATCGAAGGCTTGCATTTGCCCATCAGGGATTCGGCCAGCGAGCGAAATTCTTTTTTGGCGGATGATGAATCGATTGCAGTATCAATTCCAAAATGCCGTGAGAGAAAACGAAATACATTTCCGTCTACCACAGCATGCTTTTCTTCAAAGCAAAATGAAGCTATGGCTGCTGCAGTATATTCTCCTACACCAGGAAGTGTTATAATGGAATTATACCGGTAAGGGAATTTCCCTTTGAAATTTTTCATCACAAGTTTTGCTGCCTGATGCAGATTTCTCGCCCTCGAATAATATCCAAGGCCTTGCCATGACTTCAAAACTTTTTCTTCACTTGCATTAGCCAGATCTTTCAATTTTGGATATTCCTCAGTAAAATGATGATAATACTTCATTCCCTGATTTACTCTCGTTTGTTGCAATATTATTTCAGACAACCATATTTTGTAAGGATCACGGGTGTTTCTCCAAGGCAGATTTCTTTTATTGACATCATACCACGCTATCAGTTCCGAAGTGAATTCCATGCATGCAAAGGTATCATTGCTCTCGAAAATTACCTGTTTTCGAGGAAGCATCGACGAATTTGATGATACATGCTGGCACAGCCTTCGGCATGGATTTATTTGATTAATTAAAAAAAATAATTAAATTTGATATAAGTTTTATTCGCACTTCTTTTTGGATTATAAAATGTCTTTGTCCATTGATTCCGGGTATGTAACCAGTTTTTTTTCGGAGTTAAATGTTTGGAATCAGAATCAGCGTGTAGACTTAATTTATTTTTATCAATGTTAATTAATCAATAAATATTAATTCAAATGGCTAAAAGGGGAAGAAAACCAAAATCAGTTTCTGTGACCATCGCGAAACCCAAACGCGGAAGAGGACGTCCACCGAAAGCCGACTCATTGAAAGGCGTAAGGCTTACTGATCGGGATTTGGGAAAATTGCTGGATCTGCAATCCAAGATCCTGGATGTGCAGCGGATCTATTTTAAGAAGAGCGGGAAGTTCGATCTTGGGCTGAGCAAACAGTTTACGGATAATGCCAAGACTGTAGACAAGCTCGTGGAAATCCTGAGCAAGAAAGTCTGATAATAAAGTATTGCAACTGGTTATATTGATCTGATTTCAATGAGGATTTCAGTCTGTAAGCGAAATCCTAATAAATATTTATCAACATTTTTTAATGCTAAGGAACTGATTTTGTGCGTTTTTCAGTAAAATTTCACGTTTAGTGCAATTCAAATTTTTTCACTCTGAAAAAATTGATTTTTAGGGTTTTCCTTTTAATCAGGATACACTATCTTTGCGCCCCCATAATTACTCAATTACTTAATATTCAAAGATATGACAAAAGCAGAATTAGTGGCCGAGATTTCAAACAAGACCGGTATTGAAAAAACCGTTGCATTGCAGGCAGTTGAAGCAACCATGAAAGTGATTAAGAATACCATGGCAGACGGCGAGAATGTTTACCTGCGTGGCTTCGGTTCTTTCATTGTAAAGAAGCGTGCTCAGAAACTGGGACGAATCATTTCTAAAAACACTACAATCATTATCCCTGAACATAATATACCTGCATTCAAGCCTGCAAAGACATTTGCAAACAAGGTGAAGAATGCAAAGATTAAGAAGAATCAGACGACTGAAGCTATCGACTGATTTATATGAACCGAAAGCGGCTTCAGTTCATTTTAATAGCAGGCATGCTTGCGCTCACCGCAGCACTGTATTTTTTTCCGAGGAAGATCAACCAAAGTGAAAATGTAGTCGAAGCTGAAGAGTTTGGAGTCGGGTATGACCTGATTATTGAGCAGGCGAAGAGCCAGCTTGATGCCTCTGAACTGGAGATCATCAGATCGGCAGAAGACGTTCTTTCCAAAGACACAGGCAATGTCGCTTTGATGGATACTCTTGCCCGTCTTTGGGACAAAGCAAGATTTCCGGTAGTCTCAGCTCATTACTTTGAGAAGATTGCCAACCGCCAGCCTTCTGAATCAAACTGGATAAACGCAGCATTCCGGTATTTTGATGCATTCAAAGGAAGTTCCGACAGCATGGTAAAAGCCATGATGGTTGAGAAGTCGATTCGGGCATACAAAAAGGTTCTGGAAATTAATCCTGACAACCTGAATGCCAAGACAGATCTCGGAATTTGTTATGCCGAAGGAACTTCAAATCCCATGCAGGGTATTATGATGCTGAGGGAAGTCGTCGAAAAAAATCCGGATCATGAAAATGCTCATTATAATCTGGGCATACTTTCTTTAAAATCCGGACAAAATGAGAAGGCTGTCGAGCGCTTTGAGAAAGTCCTCAAAATCAATCCGTCCCGAATCGAAGCGAGATATCTTTTAGGAAGAACTTATTTTGAGAATGGGAATAAAGAAAAAGCTCTTGAGGTTTTAAAAGACATGAATAAATTCACATCCGATTTGGAAGTACTCCGGGAAGTGGATAAGCTTATCAATCATATTAATAATCAATAAACACTTGAATCATGCCAAGCGGTAAAAAAAGAAAAAGACATAAGATGGCTACGCACAAGCGTAAGAAGCGTCTTAGAAAGAACAGACACAAGAAGAAGAATAAATAATAGAAGGGCATCCACCCGGATGCCTCTTCTTTTTGTTTTGTGCAGCCTGCCGGATCTTTTCCGGCGCCGGTTTTTCAAAAAGGATTCTTTGCAGTCGATGAGTCTTCTGTAATCTTGATTCCGGATCTGCACAATTCTTTCAGGAAAATTCTGTTTTCCGCGGCTGAAATGGTGTGATAAACTACTTTTAGTTGAATAACGAATTAGTTATTAATTCGACACCTGGAGAGGTTCAAATCGCTTTGCTTGAAGAAAAGCGATTGGTCGAGTTAAACAGCGAGAAAAAAGATCAGGGATACCAGGTGGGTGATATCTACCTGGGTCGGGTGAAGAAACTCATTCCCGGTCTGAATGCGGCTTTCGTGGACGTTGGACACGAGAAGGACGCCTTTTTGCATTATCTTGACCTGGGTCCTCAGGTCCAGTCTCTGCTTAAACTCATCAAACTTACTACCACCGGTAAAAACCCGGATCCTTTGCTCAACGGTTTTCAGCTGGAGGCCGACATCAACAAAGGCGGGAAGATAAACCAGGTGCTCACAAGCAATCAGTGGGTATTGGTGCAGGTGGCAAAGGAGCCCATTTCATCAAAGGGCCCCAGGGTTACTTCGGAACTTTCTCTTGCCGGAAGATTCGTGGTGCTGGTGCCATTTTCTGATACGGTTTCTATTTCCCAGAAGATAAAAAGCTCCGAAGAAAGACAGCGACTCAAGCGACTCGCCATGAGTATTAAACCCAAGGGATTCGGAGTCATAGTGCGCACTGTTGCCGAAGGGAAAAAAACTGCTGAACTCGACAAGGATATTCAGGATCTCGTGGCAAAATGGAAAGGTGCTTTTCAGCTTCTTCAAACGGCCAAGCCTCCTTACAAAATTCTGGGTGAGCTGAATCGCACTTCAACCATACTTCGTGATCTGCTTAATCCAAATTTCAACGCCATTCATGTGAATGAAACTGTGCTGTTTGAGGAAATCAAATCCTATATCAGTGGCATTGCTCCGGAGCAGACGGATATTGTAAAGCTGTATAAAGGACGCCTGCCAATATTCGAGCAGTTTGGAATCGACAAGCAGATCAAGATCACTTTTGGCAAAACGGTCACCATGGCCAACGGAGCCTACCTCATCATCGAACATACCGAAGCCATGCATGTTATCGACGTGAACAGCGGAGGCCGTACCAAATCCGACGGAGATGCCAGCCAGGAGATCAATGCCCTGAATGTAAATCTGGATGCGGCAGCTGAAATTGCAAGGCAGCTGCGACTGAGGGATATGGGAGGAATCATTGTGGTGGATTTTATTGACCTCAACAATGCCGCCAACAGAAAAACGCTCTTCGAAAAGCTGAGAACCGAAATGAAAAAGGACAGGGCAAAGCATACTATCCTGCCTCCAAGTAAGTTCGGACTGGTTCAGATCACGCGTCAGCGAGTAAGGCCCGAGACAAACATCACCACGGTTGAAAAATGTCCGGCCTGCGAGGGTACCGGCGAGATCAAAGCAAGCGTACTGCTGATCGATGAAATTGAAAACAACCTGCGCTATTTCGTGCAAGAGCAGAACGAAAAGGAACTTGTCCTGATTGTGCATCCATTCATCGAAGCATATCTGAACAAGGGACTGTTTTTAAATTCAATGGCGCACAAGTGGAAGAAGAAGTACAAATTCAAGCTGAAAGTACTCGCGAACAATAACTATCATTTCATGGAATATCACTTCTTCAATAAACAGGAAGAAGAGATAAAGATTTGAATTTCGGAAGCACCAATATAGCAATCTGGGACATGGCTCATTCGGATTTTCTATTCTGGCATTCTTATTATATCGAAATAGTGCGCAAAGGATAACCGATCCTTTGGTTTCGTTCGTCATCGGTTAAACCCAATTTTCTTTCTCTCTTTTTGGCTTATATCCAATTTGTCTTTATTCAATAAGTAATTGATTGCGGCATACACATCCTTGAACTGCTGATTATATTTTATCTCCAATTCTTTCAATTTGTCTGCCAGTTCATTTTGATTTAAAAAGTGAAGTCTTAAGGCAACGAATGTTCTCATGATTGCAATATTTACATCGATGGCTTTTTTACTGTTTAGTACACTGGAAAGCATCGCTACACCCTGTTCGGTAAAGGCAAAAGGAGGATATCTGGAGCCACCTCGGTTTGAGGTCGCAAATTGCGACCTCAAAGTTTCAAACTCATCATTGGTCAGTTCAAACATAAAATCTTCCGGGAATCTTTCAATGTGTCTTCGAACAGCTTCTTTCAGCCTTTTCGTTTCTGTTTCATACAATTCTGCGAGATCGTAATCCAGAATAACCCTCTGTTCCCGTATTATAATAATTCGAGATTGAATATTTGATAAGTGCATATTCTTTATTTAATTCTAAACGTAAAATGGATCTTTTCAGAAAAAAATGAAACTTATTTGTGCGGGATTTTATTTAAAGAAAACTAAATACACATCAGTGCAGTTAGAATTTATCACATTATGTATTTAATGTATCATGCTTGGCTGTACACTGGATAGAGACCAATTCATGGTGTAAGCTTCCCTGAAAATCGGCCAATTAAAAATAGAGAAAATCAAAACAAATCTCTAAATTTAATTGCCTATGAAAAAATCAAGATTTACCGAATCACAGATCGTTGCCATCCTCAAGGAGCATGAGCACGGCAGAAAGGTTGGCGACATATGCCGTGAACACGGCATAGCCGATCAAACATTTTACAATTGGAAAGCCAAGTATGGAGGCATGGATGTGAATGAATTGAGGCGTGTGAAGGAGTTAGAAGAGGAAAATGCCCGGCTCAAGCGCATTGTTGCCAACATGACCCTGGAGATCGATGCCATGAAACATGTGTACGAAAAAAAGTTCGGCGGCCTGCCGAGAAGTTAGCAGTAGCAAGAGCCATGGTAGAAGAGAAAAACCTAACGATTCGTCAGGCCTGTCGGTTAATGAATATTCCACGCAGCAATTATCAGTATGTTCCTCGTCCAGATTCCAATCAACCGGTTCGTGAGCAGTTGCAAGTACTGATTGAAAAACATCCGGCAATCGGATTCTGGCAATGCTTCCATCGTATAAGACGCATGGAATTTACTTGGAATCACAAACGGGTATACAACGTATATACTAAAATGGGACTGAACATAAGAAGGCGTATGAAGAAGAGGCTTCCGGCAAGGGTAAAACATGCATTGTTCCAGCCTGAGGAAATCAACCA
The DNA here is from genome assembly GCA_003389385.1 of Bacteroidota bacterium. Classification (GTDB taxonomy): domain Bacteria; phylum Bacteroidota; class Bacteroidia; order AKYH767-A; family 2013-40CM-41-45; genus QQVM01. Next base: position 67,332 of record QQVM01000003.1, on the reverse strand, counting down.
GGTCTGGAGCGTAGATTACATGTCTGACAGCCTTTGGGATGGAAGAAAAGTTCGCTTGTTGAACATTCTGGATGATTATAACCGGGAAGTGTTGTGGATTGAAGCAGACAGTTGTTTACCAACTGCAAGGTTGATCCGTGTCTTGGAATCATTGAAGCAAAGCCGGGGCTTACCTAAAATGATGCGTGTAGATAACGGACCAGAATTTATTTCACATGCATTGGATATGTGGTGCAAAGAAAACCGAATCACGCTGGTCTTCATTCAACCGGGCAAACCAATGCAGAATGGATTCATCGAGCGTTGCAATGGAAACATCCGTAAGGAATTGCTTAACGCATATATTTTTCGAACGATCGATGAAGTGCGGGAAAAAGCCTTGGAGTGGAAACAGGACTATAACACGAACCGACCTCATGCTGCATTGAATTACCGAACGCCCGAGGAAATGAAAAAAGTAAATGATATTAGGATATTGAAATATTGATAAGTCTCTTTTATTTTCATCGGGTTGACTTATCAACATTTCAATATCAGAAAACCAGAAAATGTTAACTTCGATAATCCATTTTTAAATGGCCTGAAAAAAAGGGGAGCTTACAATGGATCCCAATTTTAATGCCATTTTTTTAGTATATTGAAGTAATCAATAACAATTCTTTCAAGGCGATGCAATAATTCAGTTAAGGCAATAATTTAATGCATTCAATCCACACAAGATGTTAACCCACTCAGCATTACCAAACCTTGTTCTCTAAACGCATAAGTCAAATAGCTGGCTCCACTACGACCATTTGAGGTTTCAATTTGCAACCTCAAACTTTTCCACTCATCTTTGCTTAAACGAAACATAAAGCCTTTGGGAAATCTATCTATGTTCCTTTTTACTGCTAAATTGAGATTCTTGGTCTGTACTTTATATAGTTCTGCGAGATCAAAATCAAGCGTGATATTTTGATTCCATATCGTGTAGATTTTAGATGGAATTGTATCAATTTTCATTTGCAATTTTAATTGGTGATTGCAAGAAAGGAAATTCGACATAAGTCCGTGTTTTATGCGATACATTCTTGTATATAAGCTGGAGACAGAAAGCAGAGGAAAAATGTCTTTAAAATTCTTTCTTGATCAAATCTATAAAGGAACGCCTGGAAATTTAACTTAGGAGTTGAACGACCGCTATGACAGAATTTATCATGCATTCAGATTTGATCCAATAAGTGAATAGGCAATTTATTTATCACTTAGCATTGCAGATTCGCCATATACACCGAACAAATGAATTTGATAGGACAAAGCTTCAAAGGAGCGAAATCTTATTGCCCGGTATTAATTCAATCCGAATCCCGAATAATAACTAGCGGTTTGTGGAATACTCCTTCTTCTGTGTAGACGCCTAATAAATACTTTCCTGGTTTGATATTTTGAATGTCGAACGCTACTTTGTTTCCAATTTGAATGTTTTTGCCGGATACTTCTCTCCCTGAAATATCCTTCAGGATAATTTTATTAATAAGCATTTTTGACTCAATTATTACTGATGTATTTGCCGGATTCGGATAAACAGATATCGGATTTATATCAGTCAATGAAGTTCCGCCAATGATGAACACATAGGGGTCCGATACAGCTGTACAGCCGTTAGAGTCCCAAACCTGCACAGTATATGTTCCATTCACAGTAGGTTGATATGACTGCGCATTTGCCCCGGAAATTATTGTTTGATCAATAAACCACTGATAGGAATATGCAGAAGTTGAAACAAGATCTGGTGTAATAAATGATATTACCGGCAATGGAATTGAATAGTTGTGAAAAATGAGATTGTTGCTGTATACCGGGCGAGGGAAGTAGCAATAGTTGCTGAGTGCCATGCGACAAGAGACTGTATCACTGGGTTTAATTCCGGAAAATTCGAATATTGGTGAGTTGTTAGAAAAGACAGTATTATTTACATTCCAAGTAAATGTAGGATTAGGTCCGGTATTAAAATAAGTTGCGGTAACTCTCAATGTATCTCCTATGCAAAAGCTTGAATCGTAGCTTATCCGAATAAGTGGAAAATTCAATGTACATGGTAGTATACGAGCCATGTTGGTTGATATAAAGGTATTATTATCAAATAAAATGGTTGCATAATTGATTGCGTATGTACCTGAAATTTGTTGGTTGAACAGAATACTGAATTCAACATATCCCATACTGCCAAGAGGATCTGTAGTGCTGTCAGGTAAACGGATGTTTGTGAATTTGAAATATGCTGTATTATTAGTTAATTCAAAATTGCATGGATGGGAAGAGCCTGAAAACTGTAAAGTTTTTACATCAAAATATGCAGGGTTTAAAAAATCAATTACTTTAAGATAAAACACAGTATCAGGTCCGGTATTCTGAAAATCTATTCGGTAATTAACTCTTTGGCCAATGTCAATATAATTAGATATTCCAACTCCAGAGGGTTGGACGGATTTTCTGTTATTATTAGATAAACTTGTAATTTGAGTACAAGCACTTTTATAAAATGGAAGATTTCCGGATTTGTAATTTTGGTTAATCTGGTTTAAGGAATACGAATTTGCCTGGCCGCATCTTTCAATGTTTGATACGCTGTTCGCAAGAGCCGGGAAACCTGAAGTTTGATCTGCTTCAAGCCTGTACGTACTTCCGTCAGAAGGTACACAGATGCTTGTATCCTGATACGCGGCTAGCTTAAAATTACCAAAATTCAGGAGTGCATTATCATCGTATAATCTCCAGGAAGCAGAATCAGACATATCGCCCGATGCTGTCGAAGCTTCATTTCTGATGATGAAACAAGCCTGTGAATCATTCAAACAATATGAGCTTACCCTGATATTACTCTCATCCCAATTACTGCCAGGATTAAACAGGCAATAGTCTTTCGGGCTTATTTCAGCATCAATGCAAAGGGTGGCTGCATTAAGACTTGTGTCACATGAAACTTCCGCATCTATATTTATAAGTGATTTTTCAAATGGTGCCAGAACGGGTAAATTGAAGATAAGTGCATTATTTATCTGATTAAATGGAAGATTTGCCCCAAGGATTGTAAGCTCCGGGGGTATATTCAGCCTGATGACACCGTTATTCTCTGACTGTATACTGTTATTGAAATATTTTACATGAATTTTTGCAGGTTGACATAATTGAAACAGGGATGTACTGATTGAAACTTCCAGCCAGTTGCAGGAAGCGTCTCTTCTGTAAATAAAATCAAGTCCCGGAATAGAATCTCCGTAGTTTTGAACTGAAACAATAATGGAATCCGACAAGCCACAAATGTTTGAGTACAATTGAGACGGTTTGATGATTTTTAATATGGTAATCCCGGTGTCACTGGGTAGGTTGAACATGCCATTGCTGTCAGGTATTGTTAAAAATTCACCACGAAAGAAGTGTTCAATAAAAAATCTTTCGGAATTATGTTCAGTAAGCGGTGAGTCTCCCGGAGTAAAGGAGCAACTGGAATCTTTGTCCAGAAATATTCTGCCAAACAGTCTTGCCGGACCATCAGTATTCACCCAAACTGTATCAGAATGGATGCTACACCTTCCGGGTATTACAATTACTACGTTGTAATATCCTGTTGTTGTGGCATTATAGAAGTTGTCATTGGAAGAATAAACAAGAATTCCGTTCAGATACCATTGATAAGTTGCTCCCCAGAAAGGATTCATGGCATGAAGCATTACCGGACCTGCTGAAGTGGTATATGCATTGAACTGAATGCTTGTGGTGGATACAGGGAATGCTTCAAAAATTGCCTGAGTGACATTACCACTTGTGTCACTCACGGTAAGCGTGTAGACAATTGAATCATTGCTAAGGGTTATTATTGGACTGGCAACTGTGTCTGAAGATAGTCCAGTGGATGGCGTCCACAAGTAGGTATAAGGCCCGCATCCACCATCAATAATCACGAGAGGCTGCATAGTGTCTCCCGCACAAAAATATTTTGAACTGACATTTTGAAATTGACGGATAGGTGCGATGGTCACACCAATATTATTCGCGGAACTATAAGAGTAAATGTAGTTTGTATTACTCCAGGAAGTCATAGATGAATATGTACTTTCTTCCGTTGCTCTCCTGTATAAGCTGTCGTATGAATAATGTGTATTGTAGTAACTTGTGATCCCACCGGTGCCGGTACTTGATCCCCAGTAGATTATTAATCCTGCCGGATTATACGAATAATTGTATTCGCCATGCCCGCCAGAATTATTGGATTGAGAATTGCGACTTACCAGTTTGTTGGATCGTATGTAAATGAATCTATCAGTTGTACTACTTGTAAAATTTATCCCCGTATTTGTTTCTGAAACAATTTCTATGGTGGATCTATCGAGTGTATCATAAAACTGATGATAAACTTTAAAAATGCCCGGACTGAAAACCGTATCTGAGAGTTCTACCTGAAAATTAAATAAGGGATTATAGATTCCAAATAAGCTGTCGGCCCAGGTACTGCTTTGTAAATCCCATTTTTTCAAAAGAAGGGAATCTCTGATTCCTGCATTATATGTTATCAGGTATAAAATATTATTCGTCCAACCACTGCCGTCAAAGCTTTCATGTAAAATGGATTGTTTCTGATTGCCGGAATAGGAATGTGTGATTCTAATCGAGTCGGTTGCGGCACTCCATTTTTCATGCAGCACAAGTTGGTTGGAGACATTGTAAGTCCAACTTTCAGTTTGGCTTGGAATCCAACCGCCGGAATATGAAAACGTGTTTCTGCTAAGTTTCTCATTACTGACTGTGTCGTATGTGATTTCGATTTTTGATATAGGAAAAGAAGTGCCCAGGTTCATATACACAAGCGTGTCGCCAAGGCTGTTACGTTGGATAAATCTTCTTGCAAAAGACCCGCTGCTTTGTGATATGACAGACATATCAGTGAAGTCCTGCCTGGTGTGAGTCATTTGATTTGTACTGATATCAAAGCTGTCTGTCCAAAGCTCACTAGCAATGTGGGAGTTTCGGTAATAGTAAAAAGTTCGGACAATCGAATCTGTACTGCAGTTTTGAGAATACAGGTCAATGCAGGTGAGAAGAGCAATCGTAAAAAAGCAAGTAATAATTTGCAATTGTTTTTTCATAAAGCTTTAAATTATTTTGGAAACAAACTTGAATTTCAATCAAAATATCAGGGCCGAAATTGATAATTCTGTGCATGAAATAGCCTATTAAAATTAAGGATTAATTGTTATTATCCAAATTCAAATTATGTAGTCAAATTTGAAACTGATAATGTGATTATAGTCTGTACATAAATTAAGCGGTAAAATCAATTTCCTTTAGAAAAATCTCAGATAAATTGCACCGTCTTTTCAATTATTTTGATAAAAAGTACGATCTTTCGCCTTCCTAAAATCTATTTAGAACCATGAAAATAATCAAACGCATTCTTCTTGTTCTCGCAATAATTCTTTTGGTGATTACCGCAATCGGACTTCTCCTCCCATCCAAAGTGGAGGTTGAACGTTCAATCGTAATCAATCAGCCAAGGGAAGCAGTTTTTAATTATGTAAATAACCTGAACAACTGGAATACATGGTCTCCATGGCATGCATTGGATACGAATGCCAGCTATGTCATTGAAGGCAGCGCCTCCGGAACGGGTGCAAAACTTAACTGGAACAGTACACATGAAAACGTGGGAAAGGGCAGCATGACATTCACTGAAGTGAAAGAGCCGGAGTCTATTGCACTCGAACTAAATTTCATGGAGAATGGGACTGCATACGCAATGTATAAATTGGACGAAGAGGCGGAGGCAACCAAATTCACCTGGTCATTCAATTTTGAAACAGGTTTCAATCCTTTGCTTCGTATCATGGGTAAATTCATGGACGGAATGATTGCAAAGGATTTTGAGAAAGGTTTGAATAATCTCAAGTCGGTTTTGGAATCAGAATCGTTCAACTCTTCAGCAATGAAAATAGAAATTGTGGATGTAACTCCCTTGCACTATCTCGCTGTTCGCGATACAGCGGATTATAATTCCATCAGCATGAAGCTCGGGATGAATTACGGCCTGGTCGCTGAGGCCATGAAGGTACAGGGTCTTAATTACGGCGGACAACCTTTCGCTATTTATTATTCCGGTGGTGAGGGCAGGTTCGATTTTGATTCAGCCATACCTGTAGATAAACCCGGTAAATCGTCAGGAAAAGTAAGAGCCGGGCAGATCATGGCTGGAAAAGCTGTGGTGGGGCATCATTACGGAGATTATTCAAGTCTGGGCAATGCACATCAAATGATAGATGCTTACGTAGCTGAGAATAATCTCACCGTTTCAGGTGTGCCTTGGGAGGTGTATGTAACCGATCCAGGTGCAGAGCCGGACACCAGCAAGTGGCTGACCATGGTGTACTATCCGATTCAGCAATAATTTTTATAATTCCATTTCTTCCCTGATTATCTATTCCCGATGGAAGAATACTCTTTTCAAAGGCTCAATGAAAGTCATTATAATGACCTGAGAAAAATTTCTCTCAGCGCCTTTGGTTTCGATCCGGGTTACGAGTATTATTCTGAGAAAAACAATACGCATTTCCTCGGCCATTCAAATCTGGGATACATAGCGTATTCCTCAAAGGGAGAACCCGCAGCCTTTTACGGCATGTATGCTTATCCAGTGATGTCTCACGGTAAACGTGCTGTCGCTGCCCAGTCAGGCGACACGATGACCCACAAGGATCACATGGGAAAAGGCCTGTTCACCAAACTGGCTAAACTGACGTATGAACTTGCAGCCAAAGAAGGTGTGTCATTTGTGTTTGGCTTTCCAAACAAAAATTCTTATCCGGGATTTGTCCGTAAGCTGAACTGGACTCACAGGGAGAATCTCATCGAATACAGAATTCCGATAACAACTCTTCCATTTCTAAAAGTTGCCAAACGATTTAAATTTTTCGAACCACTCTATAAGATTTTGTCATCTGCTATACTAAAAAAGTATATAACGATTCCGTCAGCATATAACTCACACTTTCTTTCCGGAAGAGATTCTTCCCATGTCGAGCGGAAGCCGGAATTTCTTCAGTACAAGATGAAGTCAGGCTCAGTGTTGCTTGAAATCTCAGGCAAGAAAGTCTGGATAAAACTTGATGGCTACATGTATCTGGGAGATGTGGAGTCTTGTGAGCCAGATGAATTTAAAGGAGTCATCAGAGAATTGATTTCCCTTGCACGATTACTCGGAGCAGATAAAATTATTTATACAGGAAGTGAAGCGGATGATGTGATGGCTGAAATTCAGGTAAAGCTGAACAGACAGGAAAGTCTCGCAATAGGCTATCTTGATTTTCTTCAAAAAGATTCACCGGAAAATATGCGCTTCACTCAATCCGATCTGGATACCTTTTAATCAGAAGCCAAGTTTGCTGAAAGCCATGTGCAGCTGAATGAAAATCGATTCGGGGCTGGTGGTATTGCTGATACTAAGACGGGGAAGTATGCCTTTGTCTGCTTTGTCTTCTTGTATTTTGTATTCAGCAGCAAGCAGGTTTTGGTATCCTGCCTTTTCAGCCATTCTCTTTACATCCTGATTGTATGCGCCGTCAGGGAATGCGATTGAATTGATTTTTTTCGCGCTTGCGAGTTGCAGAATTTTTTTTGACTCATTCAATTCAAATTCCAGGTCCTTTGTCTGAAGCGTATCAAGGTTAGGATGAAATACCGTATGAGAACCGATTTCAATCAGTCCGGAATCAGCCATTTCCCTGATTTGATCTTTCTTTAATAGCCGGTAATATTCAGGATCCGTTTTATTTATGATATCCTTTGCTTCGTCTTTGTTGATGACGTTTGAAAGAATCAACTCCTTGTCTTTGGCATTCACGCTTTTCATAAGTCTCCTCAATGCATGTATGTCTCTGATCTTTAATGTTCCGTTTTCATCCTGACTGCTCAGTTGTATTTCCCTTTTGCTGAATTTTTCATAATTGATCACAGACTTGCAAAGGTCAAGTTGATCATACCACAGTAAACGCTCCGGATTTAACAAGCACTGGGAGGTGACAAAAATTGTCGCGGGAAAATTGTACTTCTTCAGCAGTGGATAAGCATTGAGATAGTTATTCTCGTATCCGTCGTCGAAGGTGATAACAAGAGATTTTCTTTTGGTAGCTTTTCCCGACCGGTAGTTGTCAAAAGCTTCTTCCAAAGAAATTATCTTGAAATTCCTGCTGAAATATTCCAGGTGTTTTTCAAAATCAGATACTGAAATATGATTAACAGAGAGTGAAAGATCCTGATGCTTCACCACTCCGTGATACATGAGGATTAAAGTTGAATGACTGCTTAAAGTGGAAAACAGTTTTTCAATGCCCATGGAATTGACTGCAGGAAAAACCAGCTTACGTGCCAGATTTTTAAAGATTCCTGTTCCGTTCGATTGTGACATTGTGGCAAATATATTTAATAGGTGCATTGATTGAATCGAATCTTTAGATTTACAGACGAATTTCGCCAAGACTTGGAACAATCTTCTAAATACCTTGCAAAAGCTCAAAGTTACTGCGCCTACCAGGAGCGTAGTCAGCATGAAGTGCGGATAAAACTGAAGTCATGGGGCTTGAACTACAGTCTTTGTGAGCAGATAATTTCCAACCTGATCAGCGAAGGTTTTTTAAAAGAAGAGCGTTTTGCAATGGCTTATGCTCAGGGAAAAATGAGGGTAAAGAAATGGGGAAGAAATCTGATACGAAAAGGATTGACTGAGAAGAAAGTTTCCGGCGCTTTAATCTCTCAAGCTCTTAATTCTCTTGATGATAGTGAATACCTGGAAGTCTTGCGTAAGGTGATCAAGGGCAAGAAGAAAATTATCAAAGAAAAAGATCCTCTGAAAATAAAGTTCAAGCTGGCTTCATATGCGATCAGCAGGGGTTTTGAATCCGATCTCGTTTGGAATGAACTCGGACGCGGTGAAAATGAGTGAGATAAGCTTGGCTGTAGTTTCTTCATTTTAGTCAAATAAACTACCTTTGCGCCCATTATGACCATTGAACAATTAAGAGAGATTAAGGAACGCGCAGACGTCCTGAGGAGGCATCTTTGACATCGACGGGAAGAAACAATTCGTCGAAAAAGAGGAAGCGCTAACTCACGAAGCCGGCTTTTGGGATGATCCAAAAGGGGCGGAGAAAATCCTGAAAGGGATCAAGCAAAGAAAAAACTGGATTGAAGATTATGAAGGCCTGCGCAGTTCTTACGAGGACTTGGCTGTGCTTTTTGACTTTTACAAGGCAGGCGAGGTGAGCGAAGAAGAGATTGGAAAGCATATGAAGGATACTCTTCATCTGCTCGAAGATCTCGAATTCAGAAACATGCTGGGTGCACCTGAAGATTCATTGAGCGCCATTATCAATATCAATTCCGGTGCAGGGGGTACAGAGAGTCAGGACTGGGCTTCAATGCTCATGAGAATGTACATCATGTGGGCGGAAAAACGCGGATTCAAAGTCACGGAACTTGATCTGCAATACGGCGACACAGCCGGAATAAAATCCTGCTCGCTGGAAATTGACGGTGACTATTCATACGGTTATCTTAAAGGTGAAAGTGGTGTCCATCGTCTTGTACGCATCTCGCCTTTCGACTCAAACGCAAGAAGGCATACGTCTTTTGCATCTGTTTTTGCATATCCGGTAGTGGATGAAACCATCGAAATCGACATCAAGGATTCAGACATTGAAATGCAGACATCGCGTTCCGGCGGCGCGGGCGGACAAAATGTAAACAAGGTCGAGACCAAGGTGCAGTTGACTCACTTGCCAACCGGAATTGTAGTGGTATGCCAGGTAGAGCGTTCTCAGATGGCTAACAAAGAGAGAGCCATGAAAATGCTCAGGTCTCAGCTCTATGAGCTGGAGATGCGAAAGAAGATGGAAGCTAAGGCTGCTGCGGAGGCTAATAAAAGAAAGATCGAATGGGGTTCTCAGATAAGGAACTATGTCCTGCATCCCTACAAACTGGTGAAAGATCTTCGTACAGACATTGAAACTTCAAATGTGCAGGCAGTGCTGGATGGTGACCTCGATGAATTCATAAAGGCATATCTGATGGAAACTGCAAAGAACTGAAGATATGATCAGGGTTTGGCATAAATCAGGTTGTAGCACATGCGCGAAAGCGATGAAGTCGATAAGGGAGCATTGCGGAGAAGACGCAGAAGTGTATGAGTATTTGCTTGAAAAGCCAAAGCAAAAGGAGATTAAAGAACTTTTGAAATTACTTGGCTTGAAAGCTGAAGAACTTATCAGAAAAAAGGAATCGCTTTATAAGGAGAAATACGAAAGTAAAAAGCTGAGCAATTCAGAATGGATTAAGGTTCTTGCTCAGAATCCGATTCTTATCGAAAGGCCGATAGTTATTAAAGGTAATAAAGCATTCATCGCGAGACCGCTTGAACTCATTCAGCAAATGCTTTGATACACATATTTTTTAAGAAAGTTTAAACTAGACTGATATGAAAACCAGGAAAGAAAAAGATACAATGGGAATTGTGGAAGTTCCGGCTGATGTATACTGGGGCGCACAGACTCAACGTTCAATTGAGAATTTTAAAATTGCGGCTGATACCAACAGAATGCCTTTGGAGATAATCTATGCTTTCGCTTACCTGAAAAAAGCCGCTGCACTTACAAACCTTGATGCTGGAGTTTTGGACAAGCAGAAATGTGATCTGATTGGTAAAGTATGTGATGAAATCCTGGAAGGAAAACTGGACGATCAGTTTCCGCTCGTTGTATGGCAGACAGGTTCAGGAACCCAGTCGAACATGAATGTCAATGAAGTGATTGCATACAGGGCTCATGTGCTCAGTGGAGGGCAACTGACTGATGAAAAGAAAGTGCTTCACCCGAATGATGATGTGAACAAATCGCAGTCATCAAACGATACATTTCCAACAGCAATGCACATTGCTGCATATAAAATTCTGCTTGATGTTTGCATTCCGGGCATTGAAAAGCTGCGTGACACATTACGCACTAAAGCCAATGAATTCATGCATGTTGTCAAGATCGGCAGGACACATCTGATGGATGCTACACCGCTTACCCTCGGACAGGAGATTTCAGGATATGTGTCTCAGCTTGATCACGGACTGAGGGCGATTAAGAATACACTCGCTCATCTTTCTGAGCTGGCCCTTGGAGGAACTGCAGTGGGTACAGGAATAAATACGCCTCCGGCTTATTCTGAAAAAGTGGCTGCGCATATCGCGAAACTGACCGGAATTCCTTTTATCACCGCTGAGAACAAGTTCGAGGCTTTGGCAGCGCATGACGCTATAGTGGAATCACATGGCGCACTGAAAACTGTAGCTTGTTCATTGATGAAAATCGCCAACGATATTCGGCTTCTCGCTTCCGGACCACGATCGGGTATAGGCGAAATTTTTATTCCCGATAATGAGCCGGGGTCTTCAATCATGCCCGGTAAAGTGAATCCTACGCAATGCGAAGCAATGACAATGGTTGCGGCCCAGGTTCTTGGCAATGATGTATCAATCAATATTGGCGGAGCTACCGGTCACTTCGAGCTTAATGTTTTCAAACCTGTAATGATTTTTAATTTCCTGCATTCTGCACGACTGATCGGAGATGTATGTGTTTCCTTCAATGACAAGTGTGCAACAGGTATTCGTCCTATTGAAGAGAACATCAAAAAGAATCTCGACAATTCACTTATGCTGGTGACTGCACTCAACACAAAGATCGGCTACTATAAAGCTGCGGAGATCGCGCAGACCGCACACAAAAAGGGATTGACTCTAAAGCAAACGGCGATAGAGCTTGGCTATCTGACTGCCGAACAGTTTGAAGAATGGGTAAGACCCGAAGACATGGTGGGTGATATCAGCAAAGTGAAAGCCTGATTTTGTGCAGATGGAAAAACTCAGGTGTATTTTTCACCTTTCTTGATCTTCACATCATTCACCAGGTTGCGAACTTTCTGTTCGTCATCTTTAGGACATATGAACAAAACCTGTTCTGTGTCAACCACAATGAAATTTTCCAGTCCCTGTATCACGGCAAGTTTTTCCTTGCCTGTGTTGATGATGCAATTATAAGTATGATCGAGCATGACATTGGCTGCAGTCATGGCATTGCCCTGCTCATCATGCGGAAGGTGTTCATAGAGTGATTTCCAAGTCCCGAGATCGCTCCAGCCAAACTCTGCGCTAAGAACAAAAACGTTCTTGGCTTTTTCCATCACACCGTAATCGATTGAGATGTTGGTACAATGGGTATATGCTCTTCTGATAAATTCATCTTCACCCGGAGTGTTGTAGACTTCATTCCCTGAATTGAACAGGTTGTACATTTCAGGAAGGTGCATTTCGAAACCTTTCTTTATACTGCGTGCATTCCAAAGAAATATGCCGGCATTCCAAAGAAATTCTCCGCTCTTAAGGAAAAACTTGGCCATTTCCAGGTTCGGCTTTTCGGTAAATGTTTTCACTTCGCTGATGCGAAAATCTTCTACAGAGCTGTTCTCTTTAAACTGAATATAACCATAACCGGTATCTGGACGGCTGGGTTTGATTCCGATGGTAAGAAGGCCATCGTTTGTGGATGTGAAATCCAGTCCTTTCATTATTGCTTGCTGAAATCTCTTCTCATCAGTGATCACATGATCCGACGGGGCAACTACCATGTTCGCATTCGGATTAATGCATGCGATTTTAAATACAGCATATGCTATACAAGGGGCAGTGTTTCTGCGCTGAGGTTCGGCCAGAATCTGGTTGTCACCGATTTCCGGAATTTGTTCTTTCACCAGGCTGATATAATGGTCATTTGTGACTATATAGATGTTTTCCTGTGGGCATATATTCAGGAATCTCTCATATGTTTGCCTGATAAGCGTTTTGCCGGTTCCAAGAATGTCCAGAAATTGTTTCGGATTATGGTTTCTGCTCATGGGCCAGAACCGGCTTCCAATGCCGCCTGCCATGATGATGCAGTAGTTGTTCTTCATATTTTAATCAGGGAGTTTTTTACTCTATGCGCACCCTCAATTTTATTCCGGGAATGATTTCAGATTTTTTTATTGTCGCGAAAGAATCTTTATGTCAATGACTCAAGCGCTTTTCTCAGTGATTCGATCACAGAAGGGATTTGCTCAGTTCGGCATGTGCCTACAGAAAGCCTGTACCAGCATGAATCATCGGAAGCGCCGAAGGCCGAGAATGGGACGATGGCTATCTTTGCTGTGTCAAGAATGTACTGTGTGACAACCTTTTGTGAATTCAGATTTTTTCCCTCCTTAGTCTTCTTGCCTTTAAGATCAATTTTCACTGTAAGGTAAATTGCAGCCTGAGGTATTACCGCATCCACGAAGTGACCTTCGTCTTTCAGTTGAATAAATCCTTGGTAGAATGACTGCAGCCTTTCGTCCACTTCTTTTTTAAACCCCGATAAAAAAGTGTTTAATGCAGTCTTGTTATTCAGATATCTGCTTGTGGCGATCTGTTCTGCTTTTGGAGCCCATGCCCCGATGTGTGAAAGGATCGCTCGCATTTTATCCATAATTCTCTTAGGGCCAAATGCCCAGCCCACACGCACACCTGTTGCAGCAAGTGACTTTGATATACCGTCAATGTAAATAGTGTAATTGCGCATTTCAGGTCTCAGGCTCACAGGATCATAATGCTTTGTGTGTCCGTAAGTAAGTACCCAGTAAACCTGATCGTACATAAGATACAGAGGTTTCATGTTGGGGCCTCTGCGAGTGTTTTCTTCAAGAATCAAGTCGCAGATTTCCTCAAGCTGATTCTTCGCGAATACTGTTCCGGTAGGATTTAACGGTGAGCACAAAGCAAGAAATGTCGCGCTTGACAAATGCGGCTTCAGTTCTTCAGCTGTTGGCATAAAGAAATTTTCAGGTTTGGTTTCAACCAGAATTGAAGAAGCATGAGTCAGATGGCAGTAGTGATTGTTGTTCCAGGAGGGAACAGGAAAAATCACCGTGTCACCTTTGTCAAGAATGGTTACATAGGCTCCGTAAATCAATGGTCTAGATCCGCCGGAAATGAGAACTTCATCGGGTGTATAGTCAAGCCCCATATTTTCCCTGATAAAATCCGAAACGGAATTTCTGAGTTCAGCCATACCATTAGCAGCAGGATAATTTGTATGATTCTCCCTGTATGCTTTTATAATTTCATCATTGAGTTCTGAAGGAATTGGAAAAATGGAAGGATCAAAATCACCTATGGTGAAGTTGTAAATTGTTTCCCCGTTGCGAATTTTTTCATTTATATCAGCAGCGAGTTTGATGATCTCAGAACCGATAAGGTTTTCTGCCATGTTTGAAACATGTAAGCCTCCGTTTTGAGCTATGATGCTTTCTTGCATATGCGCCGTGTTAAAGAAACTGCTTATGGCAAATGTAATGATTATTGATGTAAATGAAGGCCCATTTCACTCTTAATTATTTGCCAATTCAGGAGAATTCACAAGCTGGAAACTCGTGCTGATTAATTGAACGGTTGTCATTCAGTGACTGTTCGCTGCCGGCACAACTTCAGAAAGCGCATTGACAAGGTATTCCCTGCCGCTGTTTAATTCCAGGCAATGAAAACGTGTTCTCAGCCTCTTTCCTTTCTTAAAGAGTTGACCGGATTTTGACTGGTGTAAGTAAAAAAGTGAATCACGCGGCAGTTCTTCAAGATGTATAACTCCTGACTTAAGACTCTGATCATATTTTTTAAGAATTCTGTGCAGGTCGGGATCTGAGCATGAGGAAGCTGAAGGATTTTTCAGATATTCTTTCAGCACGGCCTCCATATCCTGGGGAAAGACATTTTGCTGAATGAAATATCCAAGCAAATATCCGAATTCATTTTTCCACTCACGTCCATGCGGATCATGCCTCTGTCCGTACATATTGAAGCAGTGAAGATGCGCCACTTCATGAATAAATGTGATGAGGAAAGAATATGGATTCAAATCATGATTGACACTGATATGGTGTCCTTTTCCCGGGCCAAGCGGTTTATAGTCACCGTACTTTGTGGCGCGGCCTCTTGTGATTTTCAGGTGGATGCTTTTTTCCGTGATCCATAATGCACATATATCTACGCTTCCTTCTGGAAGGTATTTGCCTAATATGTTTTTAATTTCAATTTGTGACATAAGGAATTGTCCCAATTCAAAAATAGAATTTCAAATCCCGGAATTATTAAACCTGATTCGATTTTTTCAACAGACAAGTGTGATGCTCAACTCAGAGTCTGATAAATAATCAGACTGCTGATATAGGCAAGCCCGCTTAAATAAAGTACCTGGATAAGCGGATAGCGGATTCTTCGTGTCTCACGGTAAACCACTGCCACAGTGCTCATGCACTGCATTGCAAAAGCATAAAAAAACATGAGTGAAAGCCCGACTGCAAAATTATATCGCGGTCCTCCGGTGTCAGGATTTATCTCCGCACGCATTTTTTCTTTTACTGTCATTGACGAAGATTCATCCATTCCCACACTGTAAATCGTAGACATCGTGCCTACAAAAACCTCTCTCGCAGCGAAGGATGTGATGAGGGCAATACCGATTTTCCAGTCGAAGCCAAGTGGTTCAATCACCGGTTCAATGATGTGGCCAAGCCGTCCGGCATAAGAAGCCTCCAGTTTTTCCGATTGAATTTTCTGGCTGATTTCTTCTTCAGTAAGGATTGAAGTGAATTCTGTTTCCGAATATTTTTCCTCGATTGTATTGAAGGCTCCGGAAGGAGCAAAGGAAGCCATCACCCAAAGAATGATAGATATAGAAATGATCACTTTACCTGCTTCGAAGAGGAAGATCTTCACTTTTTCGACCAGATGCATGACAATGGAAGACCATCTGGGAATTCGGTACATGGGCAGCTCCATCACAAAAAAGCTCTTTTCATTTGATCGTATGATGTATTTCATCACCAAAGCCGCTGCCATGGCAGCAACAAAGCCAAGCATGTACATCATCATCAGAACAAGTCCCTGCAGATTGAAGCCCATGAAAGTAGATTTGGGAATAATCAGCGCTATCAGAAGAGTGTACACCGGAAGCCTTGCCGAGCAACTCATCAGAGGAGTGACCATGATTGTGATCAGTCTTTCTTTCCAGCTTTGAATCGTGCGAGTCGACATGATTGCAGGAACAGCACAGGCTACTCCGCTGATAAGAGGTATCAATGACTTGCCGTTCAGTCCGAATTTGCGCATGAGACGGTCCATGATGAAACTGACTCTGGCCATATAGCCGGTATCTTCCAGAATCGCAATGAAGAAAAATAACAATGCGATTTGAGGCACGAATACTACGATACCGTTGAGACCTGCCAGAACTCCGTTAATAAGCAAGTCGCTCAGTATGCCTTCAGGTAAAACTGATGCAAGTCCAATACTGAGTGACTGAAATCCTGAATCGATCAGGTCCATGGGGTAACTGGCCCAGGCAAAAATTGCCTGAAAAATTAAAAGAAGAACTCCCAGAAATATTGCGTAGCCCCAGATTCGGTGGGTGAGAAGACTGTCGATTTTATTTGTGTACGACTTTAATTGTCCGCGCTGCACCTTCACATAATGATGCATAATTTCAGAAATCACCTTGTACCTTTCAAGGGTTTCTTTTTGTTGCATTGTGTTGGAATCAAATTTCTCCTCAGCACAGATCTGTGCTATCTTGTTTTTTTTCCATTCAGGTAATTCAAAACCTGTGATAAGTTTGAGGTTGTTGGCTACTAAAAAAGCGTTGTAGTCGCTGTTGACATTGATCATGGATCTTGTCTCCATAACTACTTTAGGAGAGAATGAGGCTACGTCAATAAACTTATCAGCTGCCGGACTTATCTCTTCAGCCATTGCTGCCTTGAGTTCATCAAGCCCTTCGCCATTGCGGCTGTTCATAGGTATAACCGGAATGCCGAGCCTTGCAGATAAACCTTCAATATCTATGTTTATATTTTTGAACCTTACAATATCCATCATGTTGATTACGAGAACCACAGGGATCTTCAGGTCAAGAATCTGAGAACACAAAAATAGATTACGTTTGAGGTTTGTACCGTCGGCCACAACAAGCGCAAGATCAGGATGAGCAGCATTGTCAGGGTCGCAGAGAATTGAAAATGGAATTACTTCTTCGGGGGATTTGGGATAAAGTGAATAGGTGCCTGGAAGGTCTGTGATTTCTGCCCTGAGCCGGCGGCCATCAGATTTCTTAAGCACTGTTGAGCCTGTGCGCTTCTCGACAGTGACACCGGGGAAATTCGCAATCTTCTGATTTAATCCGGTCAGCAGATTAAATACAGATGATTTGCCGCTATTCGGATTTCCAATCAGTGCAACTTTAAGATGTGTTTCGATCACTTTATAGGCAGATTATTTGGGTAAGCATTCAAGACCCTGATGAGGTCAGAATGATTAACTGAACATTAATAATGGGCTTTGAAATAATTATCACTTGCCTGCATTCATCCTTACACGGATTGTTCCTGCTTCAGATTTCCTGAGTCCCAGAATGTATCCGGCAACATTGATGGCAATTGGATCTCCGAGAGGAGCAATGCGGACAATTTCAACTTCTTCACCCGGGATGCAACCCATCTCAAGTAACTTCAATGAAAGATCCGGGTCGGTGAAGGAATCTATGATTCCTTTTTGTCCTTTTTTCATCCCGGAAAGGAGCCCGGATAAGTTAGCCATTGTTATTTAGAATGATTATAAATAGGACTCAAAAATAGCTAATTTGTTGAATAAATGCATGATTTATATCAGTTTCAGGATAAGAAAATATATCACTCATGCCTAAATCCGGTTTTCCTGACTGATTTCCGGTTTTTTGCCGACAGGAGGACAATCGCACTTTTTTTTGAACACAAAGCATCCGCTTTGCAAGAAGGCAAGTGTCAGGAACAAAATAAAAATATGCAGACGATTCGGCTTAATCATGGAAGCAAAGTTAAGACAATCCTGATGCAATTCTTCCAAAGAAATTCATTCACACTTCTGATTGTGAAAAATGCATTTTTAATACAGGAAGAGTCTGTCAATTCTTGTTATTTTTAACGCGCAAATGAATTGGTTATTTCATCTTGGCCGGTATTGGGTGTTTATGAAGGAAATGTTCACCCGGCCCGAAAAGTACTCACTTTACTGGAAGCAGTTTATCCGGGAACTCAATAATTTCGGATGGGGTTCGCTGGGCATTGTCGCACTCACTTCTGTTTTTATGGGAGCGGTAATTACCATCCAGACAATTTATAACCTGGTGAACCCGCTGGTTCCCATGACTGCAGTGGGTATTGTCGCCAGAGACAGCATCATCCTTGAGTTTTCTCCGACCATGATGTCACTTGTCCTTGCCGGCAAAATTGGATCAAGTATTGCGTCAGAGATCGGAACCATGAGAGTTTCCGAGCAGATCGATGCCTTAGAAATCATGGGTATCAACTCTTCCGCTTATCTGGTACTTCCGAAAATTTTTGCCGCCATATTTATATTTCCATTTGTTGTTATCATCAGCATGTTCCTTGGGATTTTTGGCGGATGGGTTGCAGGTACGGCAGCGGGGGTGATCAGCTCAACAGACTACATCATGGGAATCCAGGATTCCTTTGTTCCTTTCAATATCACATTTGCGATAATCAAAACTCTCACTTTCGCATATTTAATCACAACCGTTTCAGCTTATCAGGGTTACTATACCGGTGGCGGCGCTCTTGAAGTGGGACAGTCCAGCACAAATGCTGTGGTTTACAGCAGCATTCTGATTTTGATATTCGATTACGTTCTCACGCAGTTGATTCTTACATGATAGAGCTAAAAAACATATCAAAAGGATTCAATGGCCGGAGTATCCTGAGCAATGTGAGCACTTCATTTGAGAAAGGCCATGTCAATTTGGTCATAGGTGGCAGCGGGTCAGGGAAGACTGTGATGATGAAATGCATGGTAGGCCTTGTTGAAGTCGACAGTGGTGAAATCATATATGACGGGAAGCAATTTTCCGGACTGAGCAGGAAAGAAAGAAAACCTTTTCGCCAGGAGATCGGAATGGTTTTCCAGGGTGGTGCTTTGTTTGACTCTCTGAATGTGGAGCAGAATGTCATGTTCCCGCTTAGCATGTTCACCAATCAGACACTTGAAGAAAAACTGGAGCGTGTAAATTTCTGCCTTAGGCGTGTTAACCTTGTGAATTCGAACAAACTTTCCCCTTCAGAATTGAGCGGAGGAATGAAAAAGCGTGTGGCTATTGCCAGAGCAATTGCTACAAAACCCGACTATCTTTTTTGTGATGAACCCAATTCCGGTCTTGATCCACGCACTTCAATTGTGATTGACAATCTGCTTAAAGAAATAACGGAAGAATACAACATCACCACAATCATGAATACACATGACATGAATTCTGTGCTTGAAGTGGGCGACAAGATTTTGTTTTTACACCAGGGTAAAAAGTGGTGGGAGGGAACTGTGGAGGATATATTGAGAACAGAAAACCAGGAGCTCAACGATTTTATTTTCGCAAGCAAGCTGGCGAAAGGCATAAAAAAGCATTGATCGGAAAATTTGAAAAAGAAAAAGGCGGTTCAACTGAACCGCCTTTTTCTTTGCCCAAGCAAGTATAAATTACTTGTTGGATTTGATAATTGATTTTGTAACCACACCAGAATTGGTTCTCATCTGAACTGTGTAAATTCCTTCAGGCTGAGTGCTGATGTCTACGATTTCACGAACCAGCTTGTCGTATTTGTTGCTGAATACAACCTGACCAACTGCGTTGGTGATTGTAACAGTAGTTTCCTGATCAGAGCTGTTTCTGTTTTCGATCTGGATGCGTCCGCTGCTTGGATTAGGATAAACAACGAGAGCATTGCTGATGTCTGTTTTTCCAACGTTTGTGTTGAAATCCAGCCAGATGTCGTCTACGCGTGTAGTGCTCAGAACTGTTGTTCCGAAAGCTCTGATTCCAAGGTAATAAGCACCACTTGTTGGTACTGTAAATGTGGTGATCGTATTATAGTAGAAAGTGGTGTCTGTTGCAGGAACAGCATTAGTCAGCAATGTCATAGACTGCACATTCTGGTCTGTTCCGATGTAAGCCTGCACAGTATATGCATTAGATACATCGAAATACTTATGCCAGAAGCTCAACTGATATGTTGTACCACTTGTAAGATCAATGCAATTACTGAACACCCAGTTGTCACCGCTGTTGGTAGGAGTTGTAGGGAAAAGGAATCGGAGAGCTGCGAGTCCTGTTCTTACAGAAACGTTGGTGATATCAATAACTCTACCATCGCCGTCAGCATCGAAAGTAGTCCAGCCGCTCAGGTCATCAGCAGCTTCAAAACCCATTGTGTAAGGGATCATGCCTGTAGCAACAGATGCTGTTCCGATTGCTGCTGTATCATTATTCTGATCGGTATCGCCAGTCAGGTTGATGTAAGAAAGGATGGTGTACAATCCAGGAGTGCTCAGATCAACTGTTGTAGTGAATGTGTAAAGCAAGGTGTCGCCAGGTGCAATTGTGTCGGTGATTGTCTCCATTCCAACCGGAATGCCGTTTACTGTGTAAGCAGCGCTGATGTTGGAGATAGAATCCACACCTACGTTCTTCACTGCGATTGTCACGTCCTGAGTGGAAGAAAGTGCGCAGCCATTGAATGGATCAACAATTCCGAGAAGGCTTGCTTCAGTGGCGCCAACCTCACTCAGCTGGATGTCATCAACAAACCACCAGTATGACCAGTCACCTGTGAAGCTGAACTTCAGATATACAGTGGCCTGATTTCCAGCAACAGCAGAAATGTCTACAGACACTCTGTTTGGATTCGGAGTCTCTTCAAAGTTTGCAAGTCCGGCATGTGCAGAATGCACGTGAGTCCAGTTTGTTCCGTCGTTGCTCACATAAACCTTTGCTGTATTTGGTTGCGCAGGTGTTGCTGCCTGATAGAACAGGAAAAACTCATTGAAGTTGAGGTTGATGTTAGAGTAAGCGCTGCAATTGATCGCTTCAGAAATCAGTACACTGTGCTCACCTCCCACAGAACCACCTGAAGAGTCACTGTCGATTTTAGCATAACCATTTGAAGCAGTAGTACCTGAATGAGACAATGAGTCAGAACCTGGGGCCGCAGTACGGTCATAAGCTCCCACTGTAGTCCAGCCCCACCTTACACCGCTGACAATGCTGTCAACGATCTGCCAGGTGTTAGGAATTCCGCCGGCAAAATCTTCAGTATAGAAAGGAACACTGTTGATTGATGGAGAGGAATTGCGGATTTTGGCATTCGAAATTCCTACATTGCTGGTTTGATTAATCTTCTTGTTAAATCCTTCTGATTTTGCAGGGTGACTTTTTAAAGATGAATTGCTGTTGAATTCTGGATTTCCGGCAAATGCCATAGATGCCAGAAACAAAGCAGAAAACAACATGGTAATTTTTTTCATGATTTGAATTTATTGGTTAGAGTTGTGATTGATGACAAAATTACTTTTTTTTAAGAAGGTGGCAAATTGAGTTAATAGATAAAAACGTTAAAGTGCAGTCAATTCTTGGTATTTCAATTTCAGTCTTTTATCAAATAAAAAAAAGCCGGTTCTTGCGGAACCGGCTCGTATTAAATCGTATAAAAATTTAACGAATAAGATTAATCTTATGCGTGGATGTTGCTTCGTTTCCAATTACACGAATAATGTATGTGCCAGTAGCGTGAGAACTCAGATTGACATTTGCCTTTTCACTGCCTGCGTGATGCTGTGTATGTATCAGTTGGCCAAAGCTGTTGTAGATTTCAATCTTATCTCCATTAGACAATCCCTGAACTTGTAAGTTGTTGCTTGTGGGATTAGGATAAATGCTGATTCCTGAATGAGTGTTTTTCATGATTCCAGTTCCACTTGCAGGAGAAATCCTGATGTCATCCAAACGAAGTGAAGTTGCAGAATCTGCATTAGTCACATGGAATCCTATGAAATAAGTTCCGGAAGGTGAAACAGTGAAGTTAGATACTCTTTGCACGTAATTCAGGTTTGATACCATGAAAGAAGGCTCAAGTACCTGGGTCATGCCGGCAGCACTTTGCGCACTTCCGATCATGATTTCAAACATTGCTCTGGTACTGGTAGAGAATGTACGGTAGTAGTATTCAAGATCATAACTGACTGTATCACTGAGTTCAATGCAGCTGGTGAACAGCCAGTCATCAGCGACAGTGCCTGCTGCAGGTGTGTTCATGCGAGCGCAGACAGCACCAGTGCGAGGAAGGGTAGTACTAAGGTTCCACATGTTGCCATCGAAATTTCCGTCTTCAATTGCCCATCCGCTCAGGTCTTCATTGTCTTCAAATCCCATCGTAAAATTGGAAGCTGATGACACTGTGTACGGTCCGCTGTAAACACTGATGGAAAGTGAATCATTATTGTTCAAAGTATCTCCGCCGAGGGAAGTATAAGCAAGGATTGTATGAGGACCTGGTACAGACAAATCTGCTGTGATGAAGAAATCATATGAAAGTGTGTTGCCTGGATTGATTGTGGCAGAAACAGTTTCAGTCACAGGAGTTCCTCCATTCAACACATAAGAAACATCGAAGCCGCTGATGTCTGCGCTACCGTTGTTGAAGATCTGCACGGTTACAATTTCAGTAGCCGATAAGCCTGTGCAGGAATTTTGAGGTGAAGTAATGTCAACAAGGGCAGCATCGTTTGATGTTGGCTCGTACAGCATCACGTCGTCAATCATCCAGAAGAAGTCATAATCGCCTGTGAAATTGAAACGGATCATCACATCCATTTGTCCTGCTGCTTCTGCGCTGATGTCGATATCAATGGCATCCGGATTACTGGTCGCCTGGTGCGGAGTCAGGCCTGCACTTGCGTTGTAAACCATACTCCAAGTAGTTCCGCCGTCATTGCTGACATGCACTGTGGCGATTTCATTAAAGTGCTTCAAAAGCTGGTTGAAAGACAGGCGAACCACACTATATGCTGAGCAGTCAATAGAGCCGCTGATAAGGTCTGCATTTTCTCCGCCTACACTGCCACCGGAAGAATCACTGTCATAAATCATGTATCCGTTGGAGGCGGTAGTGCCGCTGTGACTAAGTGAATCCAGTCCGGGCTGAGTGCCGTAATTGAAAATTCCTGTAGTGGTCCAACGCCAGTTAACACCGTTGCCTGCACTGTCCACAGCAGTCCAGCTTCCCGGTAATCCTCCGGAAAAGTCTTCACTGTAAAAAGGAGTGGAGTTCATCTTTGCAGGAACTGTAACTTTGTTGATTGGCTTGCCCGCAGAGTTATCTACATGAGCGTTCCGGTTCTGTGTTGCAAAAGCAAAACTGGAGCAGCAGACCATGAGGATCACTGCAAGAAATCTGGTAGAGTTTTTCATTTCTTCGTATTTGATTGTTTCAGGTTTTCAAAATTAAATTAAAATAACAGATGTACAAATCCCGGATTTAAGGGATTTTAACCTGTAGTTGTGAAATGCGGAAATGCCTGATGAAAGCGCTTTTCAGGCCTTTTTAATCATATTGCAGCCTCTTCGTACGAATCAACCGGCGGACATGCGCAGACCAGATTCCTGTCGCCGTAAGCGTTATCCACTCGCGCGCTTCCGGGCCAGAATTTATGTTCCCTCAGCCATGGTAGGGGATAAGCGGCTTTGCTTCTTGGATAAGTATGCTTCCACTCATCTGCCGTAAGTTCAGAAACTGTATGCGGGGAATTCCTTAGAACATTGTCTGTGCGGTCTGCTTTGCCTTTTTCGATCTCTTCAATTTCAGCCCTGATTGAAATCATCGCTTCGCAGAATCTGTCAATCTCCGATTTGGATTCGCTTTCTGTTGGTTCTATCATCATTGTTCCCGGTACAGGGAATGACATTGTAGGTGCATGAAATCCGTAATCAATGAGTCGCTTTGCAATATCAACTACATCTATGCCTGCAGAATTTTTAAACTGTCTGCAGTCAATGATCATTTCATGTGCCACTCTGTTCCTGCTACCCACATAAAGCACGGGGTAATGACCTTCAAGACGGGCTTTGATATAATTTGCATTTAGAATTGCATATCGTGTAGCGTCTGTCACTCCTTTGCTGCCGAGCAATCGTATGTAGGCATATGATATCAGGAGGATGCTCGCGCTTCCCCAGGGAGCCGCGGAGACCGCCCCGCTTTGTCCCCCGGTTTTTACCACCGGATGTGAAGGGAGAAATGGCGCCAGATGAGCGGCTACACCGATTGGGCCCATGCCTGGACCTCCGCCGCCATGCGGTATCGCGAAAGTCTTATGAAGATTCAAATGGCATACATCCGCACCGATATTCGCCGGGTTTGTAAGTCCGACCTGTGCATTCATGTTTGCACCGTCCATGTATACCTGTCCACCGCAATCGTGGATGATCTTTGTGATTTCTCTGATTCCTTCTTCATACACTCCATGGGTGGAAGGGTATGTGATCATGATTGATGACAAATTGTCTTTGTGCAATTCCGCTTTGCTCCGCAGGTCAGTGATGTCGACATTTCCTGCATCATCGCATTTTACCACAACCACTTTCAGGCCTGCCATCACGGCGCTCGCAGGATTAGTTCCGTGAGCGGAAGAAGGAATAAGTACGATATTTCTGTGACTCTGGCCTTTGGAATGATGAAATGCACGGATGACGAGCAATCCGGCGTATTCTCCCTGTGCTCCGGAGTTGGGCTGCAAGGAAACAGCTGTAAAACCTGTAATCTTGCAGAGAAAATCTTCCAGCTCCCGGATGATGTGCATATAGCCTTCAGCCTGATCAAGCGGAACAAATGGATGAATTCCGTTCCACTCAGGCCAGCTTAATGGCATCATCTCCGTGGTGGCATTCAATTTCATGGTACAGGAGCCAAGCGCAATCATGCTCTGGTTCAAGGAGAGATCTTTCTTCTCAAGAAAGTGTATGTAACGGAGCATCTCCGTTTCAGAATGATGCGTATTGAAAACAGGGTGAAGCAGGAAGGTACTGTTGCGTTTCATGTGGCCACTGATCACAGTTGCCTCTGCATTTCTCTTTTCTGTTTGAATGCTTTTACCGGAAACACTGGAAAAAACATGCATCAATTCGGAGAAGTCAGATTCTGTTGTGGTTTCGTCAAAGCTGATGGCCAGATGATTTTCGTCAATCTTCCGGATGTTGATTCCTTTGGCCAGACAGGAACTGTAAATGCTTTCCGCTTGTCCGTTACATTCAATCAGCAAGGTGTCGAAGTAGGTTTTATTCAGCTGCCTGAATCCAATTGAATTCAGAATTCCTGCAGCTCTCACGCTGGTGCTGTGTATTTTACCGGCTATTTCCCTGAGTCCTTGTGGTCCGTGATAAACCGCGTACATGCTTGCCATAACGGCTAACAATACCTGTGATGTGCAGATGTTGGAAGTGGCTTTGTCTCTTTTAATGTGCTGTTCACGAGTCTGCAGTGCCATTCTCAGTGCTCGGTTGCCCTGTGCGTCGATGGAAACTCCGATAATCCTGCCAGGCAGGTCTCGCTTGTAATGTTCTTTTGTTGCAAAGAATGCTGCATGCGGACCGCCATATCCAAGTGGTACACCGAAACGCTGAGAGTTGCCAAAAACCACATCCGCTCCCCATTCTCCAGGAGGAGTTAACAATACAAGTGACATAAGGTCAGCGGCAACGGCCACCTGGATTTCCTGAGTCTTAGCCTTCTGAATCCACTCGCGGTAGTCGTGAACTTCACCGTTCATTCCCTGATACTGCAAAACAGCCCCGAAGAAACTGTTATCAGGATTGAAATCCTCAGCTCTTCCGATGATGATTTCAATTCCTAATGGTTCAGAGCGTGTTTGAAGCACAGCTATCGTTTGCGGAAAACAGTCTTCTGCTACAAAAAACTTGTTCGCATTCCTGTTCGTGGCCTCTTTCGATCTGGATGCGAAAAACATGTGCATCGCTTCGGCTGCCGCTGTGGCTTCATCGAGCAGAGATGCATTTGCAATCTCAAGTCCGCAAAGGTCAATAACCATTGTCTGGAAGTTCAAAAGCGCTTCCATCCGGCCTTGAGAAATTTCTGCCTGGTATGGTGTATAAGCAGTGTACCATCCTGGATTTTCAAGAACATTTCTTTGAATGACCCCTGGAACTACAGTATCGTAATAGCCAAGCCCTAAGTATGATTTGAATACTTTATTCTTGCTTGCTATATTTTTCAGGATCTGAAGATATTCCCTTTCTCCCAGTGCAGGCCATTCGGCCATTTCTTCAAGACGAATGGATGAAGGAATAGTTTCGTCGATAAGCTTGTCAAGAGAACTAGCACCGGCAACTTCAAGCATCTGGCGGAGATCATTTTCATCAGGTCCAATGTGGCGGGAAGAAAAATCTGTAATCACAGGATTTTGGTTTAGGAATTTGACTGCAAATGTAATCATTCCTGAACGTTCAGACTGAGTTCTGGCATTCAATTTTTCTTTTCTGTCACACTAAATTATTGTAGTTTTGAAGACTATGAAAAGATTCAGCGGTTTCACTTTTTTAATAAGCCTTGCTCTTTGTATATTCTATTCAACGGAATCCTCAGCTCAGGACACCATTGTGTTGCTAAACGGAAAAACTATACTCGTAAACAGTGTCGAAATCCGTGATCATGGTATTGCATACCGAAAAGTAGAATCCCAAACAGGGAAAAATAAAAAATCGAAGCTTCGTTTTATTCATCCTGACCGTGTTTTTTCTGTCAGATTCAGCGATGGTAGGGAGCAGGTCGTGTTTGAACCGGACACTCTTGATCCTCTGGAATTCAGCGTCAGCCAGATGAGAATGTTTATCAAAGGTGAGCAGGATGCCGCCATGTATTATAAAAATGATCTTAACAAAGTGCTGGCCGTTGGAGTAGGCGCCGGTGCGGGTATCTTAGGTTTCTACGGACTGGTGATTCCTCCTCTTTATTCAACGGTTGTCGGATCGTATTCACCGAATCTTGATAAGCGGCTGC
The DNA here is from genome assembly GCA_003389385.1 of Bacteroidota bacterium. Lineage (GTDB taxonomy): Bacteria > Bacteroidota > Bacteroidia > AKYH767-A > 2013-40CM-41-45 > QQVM01. Next base: position 40,314 of record QQVM01000003.1, on the reverse strand, counting down.
GTAAGCAAATTGCAGCTGAGGAAGCAGTTTCCGCCAAAGTGAGTGAAATGGACAGCATGAAAGTATCCTTGTTTCCGGAAGCTGGATCAGAGCCCAATGAGTTGCAAAAGGAATATCAGAAAACATTGGACAACTATGGCAAATCAGTTTCATTTTCCGACAAGTCCCTCGTTATAGTGCCTGAATACAGAGAAGGATATGAACGCAAAGCCCGTGACCGTAAAATCAGAAATGCTCTGCTGGGTGGCTTGTCTGGATTCGCAGCCTTTGTAGTGGCATTTAACATCATTCTTTGAATAATTCCGGGTCACTCGTCCTGGTGATACGAGTTTTCCTTCGACATTTAAAATGTTGCTGAACAGACTAATCTCCCTGAATCTATTTATTGGTTTGTGCGCATTGTCGCTTTTTGAATCTAACCGGTTGATATTTGGACTTGATTTGAAGATGTCAGCATCTGCCCTGATGGTCGTTTCTTCAACCGTAGCGTATTATTCAATTCATCCTTATTCATTCATGCTTCGTTTTAAATCATTGAAAGAATTTACAGGATCTTGGAAAGACGCAGGCATATCTGGAATTTCAACAACACTTATTATTCTGTCAATGCTTCTTTTTGTGATATGTCTGTTTTTTGTCAGCCTTGAAGTATTGCTATGTTTCTTTCTGGTTTTTCTTTTAAGCGTTTTTTATTCCTTTCCTCTTATCAAATACAGGGGAAAGAGTATTACACTTCGTGAAGTTTCCGTAATGAAACTGCCTTTGCTATCTGTCAGCTGGGCGATTATCACAGTGATCGTTCCTTACATCGAATCCGAAAATCAGGTAAGTTTGTTAAGTGTAATTATTACTTTTTTCACTACAGCGATTTTTGTGCTTGTCCTGTGCATCCCGTTTGAAATCCGCGACATGAAAAAAGATTCTGAAAGAGGGATTGTAAACCTTGCGCTTTCCCTCGGCCCTGAGCGATTCAAGACTGGTGGATTGATTCTTCTAGCTGCAATTGTGATCGCAGATCTTGCTGCATTTTATTCAGATTTGATCAGCTTTGAAGTTTTCGCAGCTTTAGTTTCATCAATATTACTTACTGCTTATGTAATTAAAAGTACCCCGGATTCGCCTTCATCGTTTTATTGCAGATTCTATTCAGACGGAATGATGCATGTCCGTTTTCTTTTCGTAACTTTAATGATCTCATGAAATCTTACTCGCAAGAATCCATTAATTTTTTAATAGAAGTCATAAGGTCTGAAGATGAGTATTCCAGGCAATGGCTGGCTGCCTCATCTGATCCTGAACTTTTGGAGTTTTGGGATGCCTATGACGGCGATACTCGTAAATTCAACACTCTGATGCACAGCGAACATAAAGAACTTGCTGCTTCGCTGGACGCTTTGATGGGAAATGACAATGCAAAAGTTTGGCTGATCAAATCCGGAAACCGTGACATGGCCGCTTTTGTGGATGCCTGTTCAGGAAATAAAACGGCAGTTGCATTGTTGCTACGACTCAAGCAAAAATCCTGGCTGAAGCTCGCTTTCGAAATTCAACAGCACGACAAGAAGAAAGAAAAAAAATCTTTCTGGAGTTTTTTAAACTTTGGAAATCCCTTCAGGTAATTCCGAGAAGACCTGGTCTAATGCATTGCAGATTTTTTCTGCAGCTGATTCCAGAACTTCTTCTGTATGTGCTGCTGATATAAAGCCTACTTCGTATCCCGAAGGTCCAAGATAAACTCCGTTTTCAAGCAGAATCTTGTGCAGCTTTTTAAAATGCCTCATGCTTTCCGGATCTATTTCTTCTGATGACCTGATCTTTTCTTTGTCAGTGAATGCAAACCAAAAAATCGAAGCGATACTGAATACACGGAAGTCATAACTTTTGTCTTCGGCAAACCCGTTAAGTTTTTCACAGAACCTGATTGTTTTTCTTTCCAGTTCGTAGTACAATACATCATTCAGGCATTCCCTCAACTGAGCGATGCCTGCCGACATGGCAACTGGATTGCCTGAAAGTGTTCCAGCCTGATATACATCACCATCAGGCGCAATTTTCGACATGATTTCAGCGCTGGCTCCGTAGGCTCCCACTGGCAAACCCCCTCCGATTATTTTACCGTAGGTGATTATGTCCGGCTGAATGCCATAGTATCCCGCAGCTCCTGTGAAACCAAGTCTGAACCCGGAAATAACTTCATCAAAAATGAGCATGATATTATTATCGGCCGTAATTTTTCTGAGGAATTCGAGGAAAGATTTTTCCTGAAGCAACAAGCCGTTGTTTGCAGGAACAGGTTCAATGATGATGGCTGCTATGTCATGCGCGAAATCTGAAATGGCAACCTCCAAAGCTCTTTTGTCATTGAGTGGTAAAACCATCGTGTCAGAAGCAACGGATTCCGGAATGCCTGCCGATGATGATATCCCAAATGTGCTGAGGCCGCTGCCTGCTTTTACAAGCAGACTATCCACATGTCCATGGTAACAACCTTCAAATTTCACAATGATTGGTCTCCCGGTATATCCTCTGGCAAGTCGTACTGCAGACATAACCGCCTCTGTCCCAGAACTCACAAAGCGGATTTTTTCAATGTAAGGATTGTGTTGAAGTATAAGTTCTGCGAGTTCGTTTTCCTTTGCTGTCGGAGCGCCAAATGAAGTTCCATTTGAAAGTGAGTCAATAATGGACTCCCTGACTCTGGGATGATTATGCCCTAAAATCAATGGTCCCCATGAACAGCAAAAATCAATGTATGTATTGCCGTCAGCATCCGTCAGATAACATCCCTCGCCTTTTTCTATGAATATCGGAGTTCCTCCTACAGAACGGAAAGCTCGCACCGGTGAATTTACCCCTCCCGGAAAATAATTCAGGGCTTTCCTGTAAAGATCATTTGATTTTTCCTGTTTCATTTTGTAATTGCGTAATTAAAAAATCAAAAAACTAACTTTGGCAAAGTTACCTAAGGAATTGTCAATTTGAAAATGACATTTGATGATAGTAATTTGATATTATGAAAGAAATACAATGAAAGGATTTGAAAATACTCTTGAATTTGCATGGGAAATGGACGACCAGGACAGCCTGGCCGGCTTCAGGGAAAAATTCTATTTCCCGCAGATGGACGGTAGAGATGTGATTTACATGACAGGCAATTCACTCGGGCTCCAGCCTAAAAGCACTCAGGATTACGTACTGAGGGAACTTGAAGATTGGGCGAGTTGGGGTGTTGAAGGACATTTTCATGCACGTATGCCATGGTTTGAATATCAGGATTTTCTCACTGTACAGATCGCAGATCTTTTGGGCGCTCAGAATGATGAAGTGGTGGCAATGAATTCACTCACAACCAATCTTCATCTTCTCATGGTTTCTTTTTACAGGCCTGATAAAAAGCGTTATAAAATAATTTGCGAGTACGATCTTTTTCCTTCAGATCTGTATGCAGTGCAGTCACAAGCAGCTTTTCACGGATTCAACCCGGATGATGCTGTGGTTTTTCTTAAACCCAGAAAAGGTGAACATGTGCTGAGAACTGAAGACATCATTGCAAAAATCGAAGAACATGGCAGCAGCCTTGCCACAGTGATGCTGGGTGCGGTGAATTATTATACCGGACAGTTTTTTGAAATCGATGCAATCGGAAAAGCTGTTCATAAAGCGGGAGCTACATACGGACTGAATCTAGCCCACGCTGCAGGTAATGTGCCACTCAGGCTCCATGACTGGAATGTTGACTATGCCTGCTTTTGCAGTTACAAATACCTGAATTCCGGTCCCGGTGGAGTTTCCGGAATCTTTGTGCATGAAAAACATAAGAACAATCCCGCGCTTCCCCGTTTTGCCGGATGGTGGGGTAACGACCCGGATACCCGTTTTCAGATGCCCAGGAAATTTGTTCCTGCTGAAGGCGCAAGAGGCTGGCAGCTGAGCAACGCGCCTGTGCTGTCAATGTCTGCTCTGAAAGCATCCCTTGATATTTTTGAAGAAGCCGGAATGAACCGCCTCGCAGCAAAGAGCCAAAAGCTGACAGCATATCTGGAGTTCATCATTCGATCGATCAATGAATCCCGCATGAATGCCGGCCTTGATGAGCCGGTGGAAATTATTTCACCGGCTGATTCTGGACAGAGAGGATGCCAACTTTCCATGATTATCCGTAAAAACGGAAAAAGCGTTTATGAGAATATGGTAAAAAAGGGAGTGATTGTCGACTGGCGTGAGCCGGATGTCATGCGTGCCGCGCCTGTGCCTTTATATAATTCATTTGAAGATGTGTTTACATTTGGTATGCACCTCGAACAAAGCCTTCAGTAGAATCGAGCAGCCCTTTTAATCAGATAACATAAAGTGTATATGAAAAAATCCAAAAAAGTAAGGGACATCACAATACTCGGCGCCGGTCTGGTTGGCAGCCTGCTTTCAATTTATCTCGCAAAGCGCGGTTACAATGTCACCATTTATGAACGCAGGCCTGATATGAGGAAAGAGAAAATTTCCGCAGGACGTTCAATCAACCTGGCATTGAGTGACAGAGGCTGGAAGGGTTTACGCGGTGTTGGCATAGAGGAGCAAATCAGAGAGATTGCAATTCCTATGCACGGAAGGATGATGCATGACCAGAAGGGAAAGCTTTCTTATCAGCCTTACGGAAAAAAGAATCAGTCGATTTACGCAGCTTCACGTGGAATCCTTAACTGCGAAATGATGAACCTCGCGGAAAAGCACGGAGTGAAGATTTATTTCAATGAGCGTTGCACCTGGGTTGACCTGGAGGAAGGAACCGCGAGAATGGAAAATCAAGCTGCAAATATGGCTACCACAATCGACAGTGACCTGATTTTCGGGGCTGATGGGGCATTCTCCATTGCGCGACTTCAACAGCAAATTACAACTGACCGTTTCGAGTACAGCCAGTCATATCTAGATCACGGATACAAAGAACTGCTGATTCCTCCCGGTAAGAACGGCAGTTTTAGAATGGAAAAAAACGCGCTGCATATCTGGCCTCGCGGAGGTTATATGCTTATCGCCCTTCCGAATCTGGACGGAAGTTTTACTTGTACATTGTTTTTCCCTTTTACGGGAAAGGATTCTTTTGAATCAATTCGAACAAAGAAACAATGTGTTGCCTTCTTCAAAAGAGTTTTCCCGGACGTGGTGCCAATGATGCCCACTCTCACAGAAGATTTCTTCGGAAATCCTACAAGCTCCCTGGTGACAGTGAAATGCTTTCCATGGGCATACAAGGATAAGGCCTGCCTGATTGGCGATGCTGCTCATGCCATTGTTCCATTCTACGGTCAGGGCATGAACTGCGGATTTGAAGATTGTACCGTGCTGGATCGCCTGATGAACAAGCACAAGGATGACTGGACAAAAATACTTCCGGAATTTCAGAGTACAAGGAAACCTGATGCGGACGCGATCGCCGAACTTGCCGTGATGAATTTCTATGAGATGCGCGACAAAGTAGGTCATCCTGAGTTTTTACTTCGTAAGAAAATTGAAGCGAGAATGCATGAGCTTCACCCTTCAAAATGGCTGCCTTTGTATTCTCAGGTTACGTTCAGCCACACCCCTTATTCCAAAGCGCTTGCAAACGGAATGCGCCAGGAGGAAATCATGAATGAGGTAATGAAAATGAAAAACATCCAGAAAATCTGGCATACTAAGAAAGTAGAAAATTTTATTCTTAACAGAATCAGGAAAAGTTAATTTCACTGACTCCAGGCGCCTGTTAAGAATGGGTTGTGACGTCTTTCGTTTCCAATTTTTGTTTCGGGACCATGACCGCAATATACAATCACATCATCGCCAAGTGTCAGAAGTTTTGTTTTAATGCTTTCTATCAGTTGGTCATAATCTCCTCCGGGAAGATCAGTTCTTCCAATGCTTCCCTGAAAAAGCACATCGCCGGCTATAACAAATCGGTCTTCCACAGAATAAAAACTGATGCTACCCGGACTGTGGCCAGGGGTGAACAGAACTTTCAATTCGGAATTACCAAAGTGCAGCACATCACCTTCATTCAGGAAATGTGAAGGATCAGGAGATGGCTCACAGTTTATTCCCCAGGTTTGTCCGTACACGGAAACAGCTTTCAGTAATTGCTCATCGTCTTTGTGCATCCAGAGCTCGAGCTTGTATTTCCCGCTCACAAAATTATTTCCAAGGATATGGTCGATATGGGTATGCGTATTGATAAGTTTAACCGGCTTGAGACCCATAGTCTCAATGTATGCGGCCAGTTCTTTTTTTTCACTTTCGTCATAGCATCCCGGGTCAATGATAATCGCTTCCTTGCTTTCATCATGCAGCACAAAGGTGTTTTCAGCGAAAGGGTTGAAGGTGAAGGACTGTACTTTTATCATTTTGCAAAGGTAAGGGATTCGTCCTTTCTGACCTGATCAATCTGATTTTATCGTGATATTATTCTGATTTGAATTGTTTATATTCGCCTATTGCTAATCCTCATACCGGTATTACTATCAGAATGATGAGTTTTGAATCGCCTTTCCGCACTTTTCACTGGAAGTTTTCATTGATATTGATCGTTTCTGTCATGGTTCATCTGAATGTGTCAATTGCACAGTTTTACAGCGGATATGAAATGCAGTTTGGGAAGAATCGAGTACAGTACGACGAGCGTTTCTGGTCCTTTATGAAGTATAAAAACTTCGACACTTATTATTATTTGGGTGGATTGGAATTGGCAGCATTTACAGGACGAACGGCAGACAAAGATCTTGAAGAGATAGAGAAGCTTTTTGATTACAAGCTGGATGGCCGTATCATTTTCATTATCTATAATAAACTCAGTGATGCCAAGCAGTCGAATATCGGCCTCGAAACGGATCAGCTCAACAACAATACAGGTGGTATTACACGCATTGTGGGCAACAAGGTATTCCTTTATTTCACCGGCGATCACGAGGAATTCAGGGAACAGATCAGGGCCGGGATTGCGAAAGTGCTGATTGACCAGATCATGTATGGTGGCGATGTGCGTGACAGGATTCAGAACTCTGCGCTTCTGCACTTGCCGGACTGGTATGTGAACGGACTTATCTCTCATGTGTCAGGCGGCTGGACTGTTGAAGTTGACAACCGGATGCGTGACGGGATTCTCAACGGTCGCTATCGTAAATTCAACAGGCTTACAGGTGATGACGCTGTTATCGCAGGCCATTCAATCTGGAAATACATCATTGACACTTACAGCGAATCTGCGGTGTCAAACCTGCTTTACATGACCAGGATAAACCGCAACATTGAAAGCGGTTTTCTTTATGTGCTCGGCATTAACATGAAAGAGCTCTCAAAGAACTGGCAAAACTCAATGAGGAGCAGATACTACAACAGCGACAAAGGAACAGACAGCATTCCGGTAAAAGGTCTGGTGAAGAAACCCAAAAGCAGATTTAATTACACTCAGCTGAGAACGAATGCAGAAGGAAGATACAGCATTTACGTTCAGAATGATCTTGGTCGCTACAAGGTGATGATGTATGATCATGTAAAGAAGAAAAGAAAGCGAATTGTCAAAGGCGGATACAGATCCTATACTCAGGAGACAGACGTATCATTCCCTTTGCTTGCCTGGCATCCAAGTGGAGAACTCTTCGCCGTAATAAGGGAGAGAAAAGGTTTCATCTGGATGGGAACTTTTCCTCTAAGGGAGAGAAAATTCACGGAAGGGAAATTATTCAATTTCGAAAAGGTGCTGGATTTTTCATATTCGGATGACGGACAATTGATGGTCATGTCGGCGATTCAAAAAGGACAGAGTGATATTTTTGTTTACAATCTGCGGACTCGTACTTATAAACAAATCACACAGGATTTTTATGATGACCATCACCCGCGTTTTATAAAAAACAATACAGCAATTGTATTTTCTTCAAACAGGCTCAATGACACAATCAACCACCAGGTGATGCCTGTGCTGACAGAGAAGAATAACTTCGATGTGTTTTATTACGATTACAAAGGCAATGCACCTGTGGTTCGCCGTCTCACCAATACCGTAAATTACAATGAAACTCAGCCGATGCCCTATGACAAGGAGCATATTTCCTATTTGAGTGATGAAAGCGGGGTGGTGAACAGATATCTCGCTCACCTTGACAGCGTCATCGCTTTTGTTGATACAGTAGAACATTACAGGATGATTGTAAACAATTCTCCTGAGTCAAACTATTCAAGGAATATCATACAGCATGACATTAATTTTTCAGGAAAACATTTGAGCCAGATCTTTTTCGATAAAGGAAAAACTAAGCTTACAGTCGAAAGAAAACGTGAAAGTTCCCTCACAGGAATCACGCTGCCAAAAACACTTTACCGGAATGAAGAAATCAGGAGCCGGGTGATCGAGCGGCCTGTAATAGACACTCAGGTGAAGGAGCCGGAGATAGTCAAAGAAAAATCCGAATCTGTCACTGATACGAATTTTGTGGACATCGAAAATTATGTCTTCCAAAGTGATTTTCCGAAATCAAAGAGCAAAAAGGATAAGGAAAAGAAAAAGGAAAGTGTACAGGATGAAACTCCTGCACAGAGCCAAATATCAGTTACCGATTCCCTGCGATTGGCACTTCCAAAGCAAAGAAATTATGAGACTGCTTTTTCATCAAACTATTTTGTCAGCCAGCTCGACAATACTTTACTCAACCAGAATTACCAGATTTTCACCGGAGGTGGAGCGGTTTATTATAATCCGGGACTGAACGGTTTCTTTAAGTTAGGCATCAGCGACCTGATGGAGGACTTCAGAATCACAGGCGGATTTAAACTCGCCGGTGACCTCAATTCAAACGAATATTTCCTGAAATATGAAAATCTGAAAAAGCGATTTGACAAGGAATTTACTTTTTACAGACAGGCACTTCTGCTTGCTCAATTCGGAGCCAAGCTGCATTCTCATGAATTCCGCTTCGGAGGAAAATGGCCATTCAGTGATGTGTCGAGCGTGAGAGGATCTTTCGCCTATCGAAATGACCGCCTGACCATTCTTTCTGTGAATGATTTTACTCTCAGAATTCCCAATGATTATCTTCATTGGGGTACTGGTAAACTTGAGTATGTTTTCGATAATACTCTCAGTACCGGTGTGAATCTGTATAATGGTACACGCGGCAAGTTTTTTACTGAATACTACAAACAGATGGATGTTTCGGAATCTGGCATGATAGTTTGTGGCGCTGACTGGAGGCATTATCAGAAAATACACAGAGAAATTATCTGGGCAAACCGTGTTGCCGCCAGCACTTCTCTCGGAGAAGAAAAAGTGATTTTCTACATGGGATCTACAGACAATTGGATTGTTCCGTCGTTCAATAATGAAACCCCGATCGATTTCACTCAGAATTATTATTTCCAGGCTTTGGCCACAAACATGAGAGGTTTCGACCAGAATATCAGAAACGGAAATACTTTCGCGCTCATCAACAGTGAAATTCGTGTTCCGCTGTTCAAATACCTGCTCAATCGTCCTATTAAATCTGATTTTATCAGAAACTTTCAGGTTGTAGGTTTCGGGGATGTGGGTACTGCATGGAACGGTGATTCACCGTATGATTCTACCAACGCACTCAACAATCGTACTCTCTTCCTGCAGCCATTCAGGATCACACTCATCAGTCAGAATGAACCGATTGTCGGTGGCTTTGGATTCGGACTCAGGAGTCGACTGCTTGGATATTTCATGCGCGCTGACTGGGCATGGGGTGTTGAGAACCGTGTAGTGCTTCCATATAAATTTTATTTTTCACTCGGGCTGGATTTCTGATTGTTCCGGGTAGGTTATCGTAATTACTATCTGAAAATATGTCTGCAGGAAACTTGTTAGAGAAAATCAAATCCCTTGCTTCGAAATACCACAAAGATGTGGTGGGATACCGGAGGCATTTGCATGCAAATCCGGAACTTTCCTTTCATGAATACAACACACAAAAGTTCGTGGAAGAAAAGTTGAAGTCATTCGGATTTTCTTCTGTTGCAAGAATGGCAAACACCGGCATAGTCGGACTGCTTGAAGGAAGAGGCAAAGGAAAGAAAGTGGTTGCACTAAGAGCTGATATGGATGCACTCCCAATTCAGGAAACGAATAATACTGATTATAAGTCAAGAAACGAAGGAGTTATGCATGCCTGCGGACACGATGTGCACACTTCATCTCTTTTGGGCGTGGCCAGAATTCTTTCTGATCTGAGAAATGATTTCGAAGGAACAGTGAAATTTATTTTTCAGCCGGGAGAAGAAAAGCTTCCCGGAGGCGCAAGCATGATGATCAAAGAAGGTGTACTAGACAATCCAAAGCCTGATGTTGTAATTGGTCAGCATGTAATGCCTCAGATCGATGCAGGAAAATTCGGTTTCAGAAATGGACTTTACATGGCCAGCACTGATGAAATATATGTCAGAGTGAAGGGGAAGGGCGGACACGGAGCGATGCCTCATCTGAACATAGATCCTGTGATGATCACTGCTCAGATCTTAGTCGCTCTGCAGCAAATTGTGAGCAGACATGCCAAACCTTCGCTTCCTTCTGTACTTTCATTCGGAAAGGTAATTGCAAGTGGTGCTACCAATGTGATTCCGGATGAAGTTTATCTTGAAGGAACATTCAGGACACTTAACGAAGAATGGCGTGACGAGGCACATGCAAGAATGAAAAAAATGGCTGAAGGCATTGCTGAAAGCATGGGAGGGAAGTGCGAGTTTGAAATCAGAAGAGGCTATCCTTTTCTTGTGAATGATGAGGAGCTTACTTCAAGACTTCGTGAATATGCGGGAGAATATTCCGGCAAGGAGAATATCGAGGAATTGGAAATCTGGATGGCAGCGGAAGATTTTGCTTTCTTTTCACAGCAGTCTAAGGCTTGCTTTTACCGTTTAGGTGTGAGAAATGAAAAGAGAGGAATTACATCGCCGGTGCATACCAGTACATTTGACATCGATGAAGCTGCCCTTGAAATTGGAATGGGTATGATGGCCTGGATGGCCCTGAAGGAACTTCAATCCTGATTTATAAATCAACGCACTATCAGTCTGCTCACAGTTTCTCCGAGTCTGGCGAAATATATTCCCGGCGAAAGATCTGATATGTCAATCCTGAGAATCGAATTCGGTAAAATGCCTGAGTGGGACAACGCAATTTTTCCCTGTGCATCCAGCAAGTCAAGATTTAATTTTTCACCTGAATTTCCTTTTGCAAAGATCTGAACGAAACCTCTGGCCGGATTTGGGTATAAGCTAAACAACTCCTCTTGCATTTGAGACTCATCAACGGATGTGATCTGTCCATTTGTTCGCCCGAATACATTGAATGTATAAGAATTGGAATTGTTCCTTGCATTCATCAATCGAACACGGGCCATTCCTGTGTCAAGACCCATACTTGTGAAAAAGTAAAAGTGAAAAGGCTGCAGATAGCCATCGGGCAGAATGAAGTGAACGGAATCTTCAAAGGTCTGATAACATACATCCGCACACAAAGAAGTGCTCCATCCGGAAGGAATATCATTGATCAGTCTTTGCATGATGATTTCGATATCGCTTCCGCCGTTGTTTTGAAGTTCTCCGCTGATTGTTATTGTGCTTCCCTGAGGACCGGTCATTTGATTAGAAGTAAGCATTCGGTAAGTGAATGTACCATTTCCACCTGTGGATGTATTGCAGTTGCCGTTTAAACCCAATAATGAATCCAGGTCACAAAGAATGTTTTCCGGACTCTTGTCATACCAGCCGTGCTTTGCAAAGACAACTCCGTCAGGCCGAATCAGGTAAGCATTATTCGGAGCGGGGCCGTAATTCAGCCACCAGTTGTTGCAGGGTCCGTCTATCAAAACTCTTGCGTTAATAGCCATAGAATCCAGAAGATCCTGTGCGATGAGTTTTCTTTCTCCGTACGTGGTGGGTTGACGATATAATATTCCGGCTGCTATATTTCCAGATGTAGGATTTACATTGCCTGAATACACGCTGATATCCACATCCGGATGAGCTTCTAAAGTATACACGACAAATACACTGATTAGTGTATCATATGTATTCACTACGTTATTTATGCTGGCGATTTTATTTCTGAAAACCGGACAAGTATAGCTTCCCGCAATCAGTAATATTGGCTTACCTGAATTTAATGTGCTTGACAAGTTCATGCTGTCACCGTTCAGATCATACAATGTAAAATCCGGAACAGTATCTGTTTCCTGGTAGCCACTGGTGTTAAATCCTCCGCCGAATATCTGAACAGGACAAACAGGCTCATTGTCTGCAGGGAGCGGACCAATGCCAATACTTGTCCTCAGCTGTGCATGGCAAATGGCAGAAATAAATAATGCCGCAATAACGACGAGATTCCTTGTAAATGTCTTCATGGCATGCTTTTCATTTCGAATGAGGATGATAAAATTAATAATTATTGTTAAATTTAAGAATGGCTTACAATACCTGACTCGTTGGAGTCAATTTGGTTTAATATTTTACTTTTTAATTTAAATGAAATAACCATGGAAGCAACACTAGAAAAAATCAGAGACCAACAAAAGCAAACCTGGAACACTTTCGCCCCTGGCTGGAAAAAATGGGACGATTTCACTATGGAGTTCCTCAAACCAATGGGAGATGCCATCATCCGCGATTTGCATCTGCATGAAGATAACACGGTGCTGGATGTGGCAACAGGTACCGGTGAGCCCGGACTTACCATTGCATCAATTGTGAAAAAGGGCAGTGTGATTGGAACAGACATTTCTGAAAACATGTTAAAGATCGCGGATGAAAATGCGAAAATGAAAGGCCTTCAGAATTTCAAAACCCGTATGTGTGATATTACCGAGTTGCCTTTCGAAGACAATTCATTCGATGCTGTTAGTTGCAGGATGGGTTTCATGTTTTTTCCTGATACTGATCTTGCGGTGAAGGAGATGAAAAGGGTAATGAGAAAGGGAGGCAGGATTGCTACATCCGTTTGGGGGCCGCCAGAAAAAAATCCATGGGTGACAGTCACAATGAAACCCATTTTTGAAATCATGGAACTGCCTCATCCTCCTTCTGATGCTCCGGGAATTTTTCGATGCGCATCCAAGAATTACATTTCAGATTTACTATCTATCAACGGATTCAGCGATGTAAATGTCACTGACCTTGATTCTCACGTGGAATATGAAAGTAAGGAGCACTACTGGCAACTTATGAATGAACTTGCTGCGCCAGTCGTTTCAGCAATGTCTGCCGCTGATGATGCCACCCGTTCGAAGATTAAGAAAGCCGTTTTCGAAGGACTTGATAAACTGTGTCCGGATGGGAAAATGAAGATAGAATGCAATGCTTTGATCATCTCAGCGCAGAAATAAGCATAAAAAAAGAGCCATATACACATGGCTCTTTCTGTATTTTGATAATTTGATCAGGCATCGATCTTGGCGTACTTGGCATTCTTTTCGATGAATTCTCTGCGCGGAGGAACATCGTCGCCCATCAGCATGGAGAAAATCCTGTCAGCTTCCGCCGCGCTGTCAATGGTAACTTTGCGCAAGGTGCGTGTTGTCGGATTCATCGTTGTCTCCCATAACTGTTCTGCATTCATTTCCCCGAGACCCTTGTAACGCTGAGTATGCACGCTTTCTTCTTTTCCAGAACCTGCAAGCCTGCGAATTGCGGCAAGTCTTTGTTCTTCATTCCATGCGTACTCCTGGTCTTTACCTTTCTTCACGAGGTAGAGCGGGGGTGTGGCAATGTATAGGTAGCCTTCTTCAATGAGTTCCTTCATGTGACGGAAGAAAAAGGTGAGAATGAGAGTGGTGATGTGGCTTCCGTCCACATCGGCATCTGTCATGATGACAATCTTGTGGTAACGGATCTTGTCCATATTCAGTGGCCTTCCTTCCTTGGTTTCATCTCTGAACACTCCAAGTGCAGTGAAAATATTTCGGATCTCTTCGTTATCATAGATTTTGTAATCCAGTGCCTTTTCTACGTTGAGGATTTTACCTCTGAGTGGAAGTATGGCCTGGAATCTTCTGTCACGGCCCTGCTTTGCAGTCCCTCCCGCTGAATCTCCCTCAACGAGAAAGAGCTCACATGCTTCAGGATTACTGTCTGAACAATCCGAGAGTTTTCCTGGCAATCCTGTTCCTGTAAGCACATTTTTTCTCTGAACCAGTTCACGTGCTTTTCTCGCTGCATGACGTGCTGTGGCGGCAAGAATCACCTTGTCAACGATTTGTCTTGCTTCGCGTGGGTGTTCTTCCAGGTATGCTGAAAGCATATCACTCACAGCCTGATCGACAGCTCCCATCACTTCGTTGTTACCGAGTTTAGTTTTGGTCTGTCCTTCAAACTGTGGCTCTGCAACTTTCACGGAAATGATTGCTGTCATACCCTCCCTGAAATCGTCGCCGCTGATTTCGAATTTTAACTTGTCAAGGAAGCCGCCCTTTTCCGCGTATGATTTGAGTGTACGCGTAAGAGCTCTCCTGAATCCAGCAAGATGCGTTCCGCCTTCGTGAGTGTTGATGTTATTCACATAGCTGTGCACATTTTCGTTGAAGGAAGTGTTGTATTGCATTGCTACTTCAACAGGTATGCCGCTTTTTTCTCCTTCAATATAAATTGGCTCTGGTATCAGCTTTTCACGGTTAGCATCCAGATATGTAACGAACTCTTTCAGTCCACCTTCCGAATAGTATGATTCATTCAGAAACGTTCCGTCTCCGTTAGTTTCTCTTTCATCCGTAATGTTCAGACGTATGCCTTTGTTAAGATAGGCCAGTTCGCGCAGACGAGCAGAGAGAGTATCGTAATGATAAGTGGTTGTGATAAAAATTCCCGCATCTGGAAGGAATGTCACTTCAGTTCCTGTACGATTGGTTTCTCCAATCACTTTTACGTCCGATACAGGTTTCCCCTGTTCATATTCCTGCATCCATATTTTTCCCTCTCTGTGGACATGTACTTTGAGACTGGTTGATAATGCGTTTACACAGGATACACCCACACCATGCAGACCACCTGATACTTTGTAGGAGTCTTTGTCGAATTTTCCACCAGCATGTAACACGGTCATTACAACTTCCAGAGCGCTTTTCTTTTCCTTTGGATGAATGCCTGTTGGAATTCCACGACCATCGTCTTTCACAGTGATGCGGTTGTCAATGTGTATGATGACGTCAATGTTTTTACAATGGCCTGCAAGAGCTTCGTCAATTGAATTGTCAACGACCTCGTACACGAGGTGATGCAGACCCTTGAAACCGATGTCGCCAATGTACATGGCAGGCCTCTTTCTGACTGCTTCAAGTCCTTCAAGAACCTGGATACTGTCAGCTGAGTAATCCTGTGATTTGTTGTTTTTGCTTGTGGTAATGTCGTCCTGTTTACTCACTTGCTCTCTGATAAATTCACTCATTTTTTAAATCTTGATTATCCCCCCCGGATCTGTTAAACAGATACTAAAAAGGCCGATTTTTTTAATCAGCCTGATAGCTTGTAAACTTACAAAATATAGGCCTTATCAACAATTATTTGGTGGATCTAATTGCTTCATTTTCAGACAGAGAATTGTTCACTATTTTGTTGTTAATATATTGAAAATCAGAAAAATACAATAAAAAGTCTGAAATATTGTAAAGTTACCTGAATACTGGCAGATTTATAGAGAAGACGGAGTCATATTTTTTACGACCGGAGCAAGCTTTTTGAGCTATAAATTGAGCAGATCAATATTCAATTTCGAGGTCGAATTTATTTTTCATATCCAGGATAAGCGGATTTTCTTCCGCGAACTTTTTGAACTTTTCAGACGGAGTGTAAGGGATATGATTGCCGGTGTCACCGCTACCTAAAAGAATCGTAAGACTGATCTGATAATTGGAAAGTGATTTTCGAAGATATGAAAGCAGTTCACTGCGGATTTCATTCAAGTCCTTTTCAACGGCTGCACTGTCGACCGTAAATTCTAACTTGAAGTTTTCGCCAAGTACAGGTTCTCTTTTCGTGAGTGCGGCATTGAGTGTAAGCCTACCGGATTTTCCTATGCTGTCGGCGAATTTTCTCCAGGTTTCTGACAGTTTCTCCTGGGAGAATTCATTTTTCAAATCTGGTAAAATTTCTGCTGCCTTTATTTCTTTTTGTTCGACATTGTCTTTTCCAAGTTGTCCGGAAATAGAAATGCTTTTTCTTCCTCCCGGAGAACTTGCAGGTTTGTTTGCTTGAACAGGAAGCTTTGTTTCTGTTGTTGTTGTTGGTGCTGCTGCTGCTGCTGCTGCTGCTGCTGTATTGGCTATAGCTTCCTTCTTTTCAACTGCAGGGCTTGGTTCAACAGCACTTTGGCTGAATTCTTTTGCTGCAGGTGAAGAAGTTTGAAGATTTTTTACTGTTGCTTCAGTTGAGGCTTTTTTTTTGAAAAGTTCAGGAGCAGACCCAGAAGTTTCCACAGTACACATTTTCATCAGGCTAAGCTCAATATGCAATCTCTGATTTTTTGAAGATTTGTATTGCACATCCGCTCTGTTGGCGATATCAAGCTGGGCCAGGAGCCAGGGCATGCTGCAGTTTCTGGACTGCACCTTGTATTTCTCTCTTACATTTTTACTCACATCAAGTAATGTAAGTGTGCTTTCATCCTTGCAGACCATCAGGTCTCTGAAGTGCGCAGAAAGTCCGTTGATGAAATTATGTCCGTCAAATCCGTAACCCAATATTTCATTGTAAGAAAGCAGAACAGCCGGGATGTCTCCTGCAAGAAGCTCATCGCATATTCTGAAATAATAATCATAATCTAGGATGTTCAGGTTCTCAATTACATGTTTGTAAGAAAGGGAGTTGCCTGAGAAACTCACCATCTGATCGAAAAGGCTGAGTGCGTCACGCAAAGCGCCGTCCGCTTTCTGAGCGATTACATGCAATGCGTCTTCTTCCGCCGAGATGTTTTCCTTTTCAGCTATGGATGCAAGCTGCTGCGCGATTGCTTCTACACTGATACGGTTGAAATCAAAAATCTGACAACGTGAAAGAATGGTCGGAATGATCTTGTGCTTTTCCGTTGTTGCCAGAATGAATATGGCATACGACGGTGGCTCTTCGAGAGTTTTAAGGAAGGCATTGAATGCCGACGCGCTCAACATGTGAACCTCGTCGATGATATACACTTTATAGTTACCGATCTGTGGCGCATATCTCACCTGATCCACAAGAGCACGGATATCATCCACGGAATTGTTTGAAGCGGCATCAAGCTCATAAATATTCAAACTATGCCCATCATTGAATGATTTGCAAGATTCACACTCGTTGCATGCTTCTATGTTCTCGCTCCGCTTGTCGCAATTAATGGTCTTTGCCAATATTCTGGCTGTAGTGGTTTTACCCACTCCCCTCGGACCGGTAAAAAGAAATGCCTGCGCAAGATGATTGTTGCGTATGGCATTTTTAAGAGTGGTGGTTATAGAAGGTTGCCCTACCACTGTGTCGAAAGTGACAGGCCTGTATTTACGTGCGGATACTATGAATTTTTCCATGTTCAATTTGAAACAAAGATAAGAGATTCAGCGCTGCAACAAGCGTTAGCAATAAATATGTGCAGATCATGTGTATGTGAATTCAATGCAAGAAACATTGGAGTTCCTGATGAGAGTCTTGCCGGAAAGCCTTTTGATGCGCGCATTTCTGAAACTAAACTTGCTGTGAAGCTTGATAATAGCGGACTTGCGCCAAAGTTTTCAACAAAGCTCAATATTTATCAACAAAACAGAGCATTTGCTGTTCGCAAATTTGCAACAGGCCAAACCTGTATATACTTTTGAAATGTCATTTAACTCAATCACTAAAAACAATCACCAAATGAACAAAGCTGAACTGATTGATGCAATTGCATCAGAAGCTAAGTGCACCAAAGCTGACGCAAGCCGCGCACTCGAAGCATTTATGAATGTAACTTCCAAGACTCTGAAAAAGGGTGAGCGTGTTGCTCTCGTTGGATTCGGAACATTCTCCGTGGCGAAGCGTGCTGCACGTAACGGTCGCAATCCTCAGACTGGTAAGCCAATTAAAATCGCTGCCAGGAAAGTGGCTAAATTCAAAGCCGGTTCTGAGCTTTCTGCAAAAATCAAGTAAAACCTTTTGCACGAAAAACATGACCCCGCCCCGGCGGGGTTTTTTATTACCTATATCTCATCTTGAATTTATTTGCCCGTAAACTTAGGCTTTCTCTTTTCAAGAAAAGCATTCACTCCTTCACGGTAATCATCAGTGTTTCCCGCTTCTTCCTGTATGATTTTTTCAAGATGCAATTGCTGTTCAAGAGTCGAATGAAACGAATTGTTGAGTAGCTTCTTTGTAAGACCCAGTCCACGTGTGGGCATAGCTGCAAGTCCTGAGCAAATTTTCATGGCTTCAGCCTGCAAATCTTCATCATTAAAGACTTTGAAAATCATTCCCATGTTCAGGGCTTCCTCTGCATTCACTTTGTCTCCTGTCATCATCAATGCACTTGCTTTTTGCCAGCCGATCAAACGAGGAAGGATAAATGTACCTCCGCTGTCAGGAATAAGTCCGATTTTACTGAAGGCCTGAATAAAGCTTGCGGATTTAGCTGCCAGCACCACATCGCAAGCAAGGGCGATATTGGCGCCTGCTCCTGCGGCGACCCCGTTCACTGCGCAAACAACCGGTTTCGGGATATTGCGTAGTGCGAATATGATTGGGTTGTAATGCTCCTCCACAATTCGTGGAATGCCCGGACCGTCTGAATCAATGGCCTCAGATAAATCTTGCCCAGCACAGAAAGCCTTGCCTTCTCCGGTGATGAATACAGCGCGGATTTCTTCATCATGCTCAGCAGTCTTTAGTGCTTCCTGCATGTTCAGTGCCATTTCCCTGTTAAAGCTGTTGAATTTGTCCGGACGATTAAGGCGGATAATGGCTATGTTATTTTCTTTTGAATAAAGGATTGATGTGCTCTGCATTTTCGAATTGAATTTTCAATGGCATTTGAAATAATCAAATGGTTCAAGGCATTCCTCGCATTTGTATAAGGCCTTGCAGGCCGTAGATCCGAATTGACTGACAAGTATTGTTTTGTCGGATCCGCACCTCGGACAAGGAATGATTTTTTTCTTACCTGTAATTAATGACTTATCTGTGGATGTCTTGTCGGGCGGAGCAATGCCGTAGGCCTTCAGTTTTTTTTTCGCTTCCTCGCCGATCCAGTCTGTTGTCCAGACTGGGGAATAAATCATTTTTATCTCTGTGTTTTTGATCCCTTCCTCTGCAAACTTCTCCCTTATGTCATGTGTGATAGCATCCATGGCAGGGCATCCGCTGTAAGTGGGTGTGATGCAGACAACAACTTTGTCTCCTTCGATCTGAACATCACGCGCGATGCCGAGTTCAACTATGCTGATTACCTGTATTTCAGGATCAGGTATTGTTTCAAGAATCGACCAGATTTCTTCCTTGCTCTTCATTAATTAGATGACAAACTGAAAAGAAAATTGTTTACCAGCTCGCACCGGGGAATGATCTGGCGAGCGATTGCATCTCTGCAAGTATGTGGCCCAGATGTTCTGTATGTTTTCCCTTCCTGCTTCCGCTCATCATGAACACGTCTTTGGGCATATCAATTCCTGCTTCGCTGAAAACTTCCTCAACTGATTTGTTCCAGAGAGTTTTGATTTTATCTAAGTCGGCGGCAATTTTGCATTCGACCAGGTGTTTGTCTGTTTCATCCATATCAAACATGTCTCCTGTATAGCGCCAGAGATTATCCATGGCGTTCATCAGGCGCGTGCGACTTTCTTCTGTTCCATTTCCGAATCTTTTCAACCATTCGCTGCTGTGCCTGAAATGATAGTTCACTTCCTTCAGTGATTTTTCTGCCAGTGCGGAAAGTGTCTTGTCTGCACTGCGCATGAGCTCAGAGTAGAAGTGCTTATGAAAAGCGCTGATGAGAAACTGCCTGAGCATAGTTTGAGCGAAATCTTCATTAGGCTGTTCAGTGATGAGAAGATTCCTGAATTCTCTTTCATTTCTGAAGTATGCCAGGTCATCCTCAGTACGGTCTTTCCCTTCGATTTCTCCTGCATATGTCAAAAAAGCCCGTGCTTGCCCTATGCAGTCGAGAGAAATATTGGTCATGGCAATATCTTCTTCCAGTATCGGACCGTGGCCACACCATTCTGCAAGTCGCTGCCCAAGTATCAGGGGAGTGTCTCCCAGACGAAGGCAGTATTCAAATAAATGTTCTGAGGTGTTTTTCATCGCAATGTTTTCTGGGCTTATTCAAAAGCTGCTCCCGGAGTTTTGTAAAAATTCGGATGTCTGTAAATCTTATCATTCGACGGTTCGAAGAATGAACCTACATCTTCAGGTGTGCTGGACACTATATTTTTTGTTTCCACCACCCAGATACACGTGGCTTCGTTTCTTCTGGAATACACATCCCTGGCATTCTGTAGTGCCATCTCCTTGTCAGGGGCGTGAAGACTTCCTGCATGTTCAAAAGGCAGGCCGCTTTTCTTCTGGGTGAAAACTTCCCACAGTGGCCATTCGTTGTTCATATGCTTTCTTTGTTTTATGTTTTTGTGTGAAGAAGGAGCTGGGTTTTATGCAGCAAATTCCTGGGATGCCTGTTTTTTCGCGTAAGCTAGTGCTGCTTCTCTTACCCATGCGCCTTTGTCATGAGCTTCATTCCTTGCCTGAAGTCTTTCCTTGTTGCAAATTCCCTTTCCGCTGATCACATTGTAAAATTCTTCCCAGTTGATTTCACCAAAATCGTAGTGTCTTGTTTCTTCATTCCACTTCAATGCAGGATCTGGGATTTTAATTCCGATGTTTTCTGCCTGAGGTACTGTACGGTCTACGAATCTCTGCCTGAGTTCATCGTTGGAGAAGCGCTTCACTTTCCATCTCATCAGCTCTTCACTGTTCGGGGAGTTTTTATCTGATGGCCCGAACATCATCATGGAAGGCCACCAGAATCTGTTCACTGCATCCTGTGCCATTTCTCTTTGCTCTTCTGTTCCTTTCATCAATGTGGCAAGTATCTCATAACCCTGCTTATGATGAAAATTTTCTTCCTTGCAAATTCTTACCATGGCTCTTGCATACGGCCCGTAAGAACATTTCGCAAGAGCAGTCTGATTGATGATGGCGGCTCCGTCAACAAGCCATCCAATTGCTCCCATATCCGCCCAACTGAGTGTAGGGTAGTTGAAGATACTTGAGTATTTTGCTTTGCCGCTGAGCAGTTCGGAATTCATTTCATCTCTTGAAATTCCAAGAGTCTCCGTGCCGCTGTAAATATAAAGTCCGTGACCGGCTTCGTCCTGCACCTTTGCCAACAACACCGCTTTGCGCTTTAAGCTGGGAGCCCTTGTGATCCAGTTTCCTTCAGGTAACATACCCACAATTTCTGAGTGGGCGTGCTGTCCCATCATCCTGATGAGCTGCTTGCGATACCTTTCAGGCATCCAGTCCTTCGGCTCAATGGATTCTCCCCGGTCGATCTTTTCCTGGAATTTTTTTTCAAGTTCTTTTTCCGAATCTTTTATCATGATTTTGAAACAAGGTTTAAGTTAATTTCCGCAGTATCATTATATAATGATCAAAGTCATCATTTGTTATATACTGTGATAATCTCCCCTCCAGCGATTTATCAGTTTTTTTATTTCTTCAGGTGAAAGCTGCCTTTCTGCAGCTTCCTTCGCCAATTCGGCAAGTTCATTGTCTGGTGCATACCGTAATGAACTTATCTGTCTGATGTGTATCCTGCTGTCCAGCGGTTTTCCCGTTATGAGGTAGTGTCTGAAATTCTCTTCCGAACGTATTACCCGATCCTGTAATCGAATGCTGAATGTGCGTAGAAAATGAAACATGATCAGCATCAAAATGCTTGTGGCCACTAAGAGTGCTGAGGGGTACAAGATTCCTCCCCGGTCTAGGGCCATGTTCAGATTGATAAGTGATCCTATCAGGGTGATGATGATCAGACTCAGAAAGAATCCGTTAAAAAACAGTCCTGAGCGCTTATGATTGGAATAACTCTGTTTTTTCATCAATAAAAGAATTATCCTTGCAAATCTACGTTTTTAGGGCCTTCAATCAAAATCATAACTCAGATCTGAAAGCTATTTGATAGCTTGACCCCTGATTGGTAAAATCATGAATTCCGCAGGAAAAATCTTCATTATTTCTGTGATTAGCGACCTGGTCACCGACCAACGTGTACATCGTACGGCTGATAGTTTGAGAAAGCGAGGAATGAACATTTTGTTGGTGGGAAGGAAAATGAAAAGCAGCCTGGAAATTCAAAGCCGTGAGTACAAAACCCATAGGTTCAGTCTTCCTTTTGAAAAAGGCCCTTTGTTTTACGCCTCATACAATATTCGCCTGTTCTTCTTTCTGTTGTTCAGAAAAGTTGATGTACTTGTATCGAACGACCTTGATACCTTGCTGCCGAATTTTTTGATTTCTCGTATTAAGCGGATTCCGCTTTTTTACGACAGCCACGAGTATTTTACCGAGGTTCCGGAACTGCAGAATAGGCGATTTGTAAAATTGCTTTGGATGATGATCGAAAGGAAGATTTTACCCCGGCTAAAAAACATGTACACAGTCAATGACTCAATCGCCGATCTGTACAGAAAAAAATACGGTATCGATGTAAGTGTCATACGAAATCTTCCTGCTGCAAGGCAGCATTCTATGGAGAGAGCCTTACGAAGCGAATACGGCCTGCCAGAGAGCAAGCGAATATTTCTTTTTCAGGGTGCCGGAATCAATATTCACCGTGGTGCTGAAGAAGCTCTCGAAGCGATGCTGCATGTGAATGACGCTGTCCTTCTTTTCATTGGCAGCGGTGATGTAATTGGGGAATTAAAACGAAGAGCTGTCAGTCTGAATCTCAGTGATAAAGTCTTTTTCATTCCTAAAGTCCCGCTGGAAAAACTGAGGGGGCTGACACGCATGGCGGATGCAGGACTGACATTGGATCGTGACAGTAATATCAATTATAAATATTCCTTACCCAATAAACTCTTCGATTATATCCATGCCGGACTTCCCGTTCTTGCTTCTGATCTTCCTGAAGTGAGAAATATTGTGGAAAAATATAACATCGGGATGATTTGCAAGTCGCATGACCCGGTTGTTCTGGCTGAATACATGAATAATATGTTCTTCGACAAGGAAAGACTTGACATGTGGAGGGAAAATTTGAAACTTGCCGCCAGTGACCTGAACTGGGAAAAAGAAGAAGAAAAGCTGTACGATATTTACCGAGATGTCCTCTGAAAAGCATTTACACGTCATTTCTTTTGACATACCCTATCCTCCTGATTATGGCGGAGTAATTGATGTGTTTTACAAATTGAAAGCTCTCAACGAAGCTGGAATACAGATACACTTGCATTGTTTCGAGTATGGGAGAACACATGCGAGCGAATTGAAAGAGATATGCAGAAAGGTTCATTACTATCCCAGGCACACTGCCCGATCCCAGCTCTTCAATACCCTTCCATATATAGTTTTGAGCCGTCAGAGTGATCAGCTCAGGAAGAATCTTCTGAAGGACAACTATCCTGTGCTGATGGAAGGATTGCATTCAACATTTCTCCTTTCGGATAAGAGTCTTGCAGGTCGAAGAAAGATCGTGAGGACTCATAATGTGGAGCATGATTACTATGAAAACCTGGCAAAAGTTGAGCGCAACATTTTTAAAAAATATTACTTCTACAACGAAGCAGGAAAGTTGAAGAAGTATGAAAATGTGCTTGAACAGGCAGACATGGTTGCCGCCATTTCACCGAATGACAGAAAGTATTATGCAGGGCTTTTTAAAAAGGTTGAATATGTGCCTGCCTTTCATCCTTTCGATGATGTGAAGATAGAAAAGGGCATTGGAAACTACGTGCTTTATCACGGCAACCTTTCAATCGGGGAAAATAATGAAGCTGCTTTGTATTTAGTGAACAGGATAATGCCCGGACTGAAGCTTCAGTTAAAAATTGCAGGCTCCAAGCCTTCTAAAGAACTGATCCGGGCCGTGCGTAACTGTGCCAATGCAGAACTCATTACTGACAAATCGCCTGCGGAAATTTATTCTTTAATCAGCCAGGCACATTGCAATGTCCTGCCGACTTTTCAGGCGACAGGAATTAAGCTGAAGTTTCTCGCTGCCCTGTTCCTTGGGAGGTACTGCCTGGTGAATTCTCCTATGGTAAAAGATACCGGATTGGAATCACTTTGTACAATTGCAGATTCGGAGTCAGAGATGAAAGCTTCCCTGAAAAAAATCATGAAGCTCGGAAGTTTTTCAGAAGCTGAAATTGAAAAACGCAGAAAGATTTTGAATGAAAAATTTTCAAATGCTGTAAATGCCAAAAAGCTTGTCAGGCTGATTTTTTAATCAGGATTGATAAGATTCAGCCATCACTTTTGAGTCGAGCAGTTTTCCATTTTCACAACGTATGATGCGCCCGGGAAATTTTTCAATGAGGGAATAGTTATGTGTGGCCATAAGAACCGCCTTTTGATTCTGGCTGATCTCAAGCAAGAGGCGCATGATTCCTTCTGATGTTTCCGGATCAAGGTTGCCGGTCGGCTCGTCGGCAAGGATCAGGTCGGGATCGTTGAGAAGAGCGCGTGCGATTACAACTCTTTGCTGTTCACCGCCACTTAGTTCATGCGGCATCTTGAAGCCTTTTGTTGACAGTCCGACTTTGTCAAGAACCTGACTGACGCGCTCCGACATTTTCTTTTTCTCTTTCCAGCCAGTCGCTTTTAGAACGAAGAATAAATTGGAATTCACTGAGCGGTCGGTGAGCAACTGAAAGTCCTGGAACACGATTCCCAGTTTCCTCCGTAGAAATGGCACATCTTTTACGCGTAATTTGTTCAGAGAAAATCCGCAAACTTTTCCTTCTCCTTCAGAGAGCTCAACATCGCCGTAGAGCATCTTAAGCAGGCTGCTTTTTCCGCTGCCGGTTTTGCCGATCAAATAAGCGAATTCGCCGCGCTGAAATTCAAGGTTGACATTTGAAAGCACAAGATTATTCGACTGGAAAATATTGGCGTTTCGTATGGATACAATGCTTTCTTCTGACATGAAGCGAAATGATTAATCTAGGTTTATCTTTTGCATTTTGCCGTAGGGAATCTCATTGATTATCCTGATGATTTCCTCCTCGCGATCTGCGAATCCTGCTTTGGCAATCGCTTTCTCAGGCCTGTCTACACGAAAGTATGCAAGCAGCGTGAAGCTGTCATCACGCAATTGCACATAGTCAGGAATCTTTGCCGTTCCCTTAACTTTCAGGATATACATTTTGCGAAAATAAACAATGAAAAATCAAACTTGAAAGCTGACGAGGCTTTTCTGTTAACAATCCTTGACTCTTAACGCAACTTCACATCAAAACTGGCTCCGCCAACAGTGATTCTCGCGTCATTGTCGCATGTTCCTGAGCCGTAGTCTAATACTCTTGGTGTGAGTCCCTCAGGTGTAAGTTCCAGGGTTCCTTCTGTGATCCATTTGCAATTCAGAGCAACCTTAAGCGCCTTGGTGATGTTCACCGTAAAATTTTTTCCTTCAAAACTTGTTCCGCTGGCAGAGCCGGTGATGCTGTACACATCATCAAGCCACATCAGCCATCCGGTCGTGGTGCTTCCTGCAATCCACTCTCTCTGTCGGGTTGAATTCCAGGTAAGCACAGAGTTGCCTTTGTTGGTGATCTGGCTGTTAACCGAAATTGAAAACCATATATTGTTGCTGCTGTTTCTTCCTTCGTTCTTCAGTGTCTTGGTTCCGTTAACCTTATACATGTTCGTGCTGTCAATTCCTACGTAGTAATCCTGCATGGTACTGGTAATGACCGTTCCCGAATCTCTGTAAAAACCTGTATAGCTGATGTTAATGATGCCTCTCCTGTATCGGTTATCGCTCCCTTTGCAGTTCTGGCTTCCGAAATCAACCACAATGAAGCCGCCTTGTCCGCTGCTGTCGGGTGTGATGCTGACTCTTGCGCAGTTGCTTGCAAGCAGATTGCTGCCTTCACCCGAGCGATAAGCCGATTGCACTCCTGGCTCGCCATTCTCGATAGCCAGATTTGAGATACTCATCACATCATTGAATATTCCTTCAGCCAGTGCGTGATCCTGTGCCGCCTGAATATCAAATTCAAGTTTGGTTTCATCTTTTTTGCAAGACCATATGATAAATGCAAAAACGATAAGCAATCCGAATGATTGAATCAGTTTCATGATTTGATTTTTGTATTTGCCTTAACAAATGTAAGATGTTTATTGAATGGGCTGACTGAAGCGGAAAAGAATTGTTTTTATGTTTAAAACTATGTTGGTAAATACAAAGCTTTCAAACCTGCCTGCAAGGGCTTTGCAATAATTTTGCTAAGGTCCCGTTAATCTCAAAATTCCTAAGCATACACATGTCTTTCCGGCTTTTATCGGTATTTCTGTTCATTACCCTTGGCGCATATTCACAGCAGACTGCAGTTTATACCGATCCTGCCAGCTCCTATGAAACAGGTTTGAATTTGTTTCAGAAACAAAAATTCACTGCGGCGCAGAAAGAGTTCAAGCATATCCTTGATTCTGATAAAAATGTTCCGATTGAGATCAAGGGAAATGCAGCTTATTATCATGCCGTCTGCGCTGCGGAACTCTTTCACAAGGATGCTGAGAGTCTGCTGCTTTCCTATATGGTCGATTATCCGGAAAATCCGAATTATCTGAGCGCACAGCTGGATCTCGGAAATTTTTATTATCGCCAGAAGAAGTATAAAAAAGCTCAGGAAAGATTTGTGCTGATAGATCAGAATGATCTCGGCCAGCAGAAAAGAGACGAGCTGAATTTTCGCCTTGGATATGCTTATTACATGACGAATGATTATGAGCAGGCATCAAAGTCATTTTTCAATGTAAAAGACGGTGACAGCAAATACGCTTCCGCTGCCGGGTATTATTATTCACACATGGCTTATGTGAACGGTAATTACGAAACCGCTTTGAAAGGATTTATGAAGCTGAAAGATTCGGAATCGTTCGGTCCGGTCGCTCCGTATTATATCACACAGATTTATTACAAGCAGGGTAAATACGATGAACTGATCCGTTTCGCGCCGGGAGCACTTGATTCAGTTGACGCGAAGAACGGACTGGAGATCGGCAGAATGGTGGGGGAATCGCATTACCGTAAGGGCAATTACAGGGAAGCCCTGCCTTATCTGCTCGACTATGAGAAGAATTCTTCCAATGCCGGGAGACAGGATTATTACCAGATCGGATATTGCCACTACAAAACAGGCTCATTTGAAAAGGCTATTTCCTATTTTCAGAAAGTTACATCACAGGATGATGCGATTGCCCAGAATGCGTACTTTATGCTGGCTGATTCATACCTGAAGACAAATGCCAAAAGAAGCGCGCGCACAGCCTTTCAATCTGCTGCGAAGATGACATACGATAATCAGATCAGGGAAGAGTCTGCTTTCAACTATGCCAAACTTTCAAATGAACTGAATTTTCATTCAGTGGCTGTGGAATCATTCCGCTCATTCGTTCGTGATTTTCCAAATTCAGTGTATGTGGACGAGGCGAATGAATTGCTGGTGGCGCTGTACTCAAATACGCGCAATTACAAGGATGCACTTTCAGCGATTGAATCCATCAAAGTAAAGTCAGCTGGTATCAAACAGGCATATCAGAAAGTGGCATACTTCAGAGGGATTGAACTGTTCATGGACAATAACAATTCGGAAGCCATCCGACTTTTCAATGTATCACTTTCTAATCCGCATGACCAGAATCTTGTTGCCCTGGCTCACTATTGGAAAGCTGAAGCACATTACCGCCTGAGTGAATTTGACAAGGCTCTGAAGTCATACAATGATTTTCTGTACACACCGGCTGCGGTGAAAAGCCAATACTACAATCTGGCGAATTACAACATTGGCTATACTCATTTCAAAAAAGAAGACTATAAAAATTCTCAGACCGCTTTCAGAAAATACCTGCAGGAAAAAAGTCAATCAGACCCGGGCAGATACAATGACGCAATCATTCGTGTTGCAGATTGTTTCTTTATGATGAGAGACCAGGCAAACGCGTTGGATTATTACAACCAGGCCATTGCCGCCAATGCCAAGTCAAGCGATTATGCAATTTTTCAAAAAGCCATCATTCAGGGTGTACAGGGAAGAATGAATGATAAGGTTGCTACACTTCAAAAGCTTTTCGACAAGTATCCGAAGTCAGTTTATTACGACGACGCGCTGTATGAAGCCGGTTCTGCCAGTATGATCGCTGGAAATAATGCCCAGGCGCTCACCTATTATAGGAAGGTAATCACAGATTTTCCGGGCGGCAGCTATGTGAAGAAAGCTGAATTGGGAGAAGCGCTCGTGTATTACAACAACAACGAAGATGATAAGGCATTGGCGGCTTACCAGAACATTGTGAAGAAATATCCGAACACACCTGAATCCCGGGAAGCGTTGGCGCAAATCAGAAATATTTCTGTATCCCAGAACAAGGTGAATCAGTTCCTCGATTATGTGAAGACCGTGCCCAATGCGGATATCAGCAAGGCTTCTGAAGATTCACTTTCATACGAAGCTGCTGAACTTTTGTACACACAGGGGAAATGCGACCAGGCAATCCGTGAATTTGATTCCTACCTTTCCAAATATCCTGATGCATTATTCAGGACGAATGCCAATTATTACAAAGCAGACTGCCTCTTCAGGAACAAGCAATACGAAAAAGCGCTTACAGCTTATAATGTAGTAATCGATGCTTCAAGAAATTCTTTCACGGAGAAATCACTGCTGCATGCAGGCCTGATTAATTTTCATTTCAAGGAATACGTCGAGGCGCTGAATAATTTTTCTGAGTTGGAGAACATCGCAGAAATAAAAGAGAATATTCTTGCTTCACAGGCCGGACAA
This sequence comes from Bacteroidota bacterium, assembly GCA_003389385.1. GTDB lineage: Bacteria > Bacteroidota > Bacteroidia > AKYH767-A > 2013-40CM-41-45 > QQVM01. Next base: position 11,341 of record QQVM01000003.1, on the reverse strand, counting down.
ATGCGTTGCAATTTCAAGCTGGAAGATTATGCACGCGCACAGGAGCAGGCTAAAAAGATTATTGATTCCAATACATCCGATAAAGACCTCATGAATGAGGCTCATCTCATTGCGGGTAAATCACATTATTTTCTGAACGAGCTGGAAAAAGCGAAGATCAGTCTTTCTGTTGTTTCAAAGAGAACGAACAGTGAAATGACAGCTGAAAGTAAATATTATCTCGCTGCGATAGAGTATAAGCAATCCAATTACAAGGAAAGCCAGAAAATTATTTTTGAAATTCAGAAGCAGGTACCTTCTTATGACTATTGGGTTGCGAAAGGGTTTATTCTGCTCGGCGACAATTACCTTGCTCAAGCAGACACATTCCAGGCCAGGGAAACATACAAGAGCATAGTTGATAATTTCGAAAAATCACCGGGAGATCCGGATGACCTGCGCGAGATCGCAAGACAGAAACTGGACGCGCTCATCGCTGATGCAAGAAGAAAGGAAGCCGGGTTGATGGAGCAGAAGCAGAGTAAAGTACCGGAGAATGAAGAAACGGAAGAGTAATATCTTTCTCTATAAACATTGCAGAAGAATATTTCAATGAATAAAGTTTTGAACGCCATAGGGACAGGATTCATCCTCAGCGCTATTTCCTGTTTCAGCAGCTATGCGCAGCAGAAGGAAAAAGATAACCTGGGCGATAAGGAGTATATCATCGTGAAGGATTACAAGCCTGTGCTTGCAGAGTCATTCAAGATTTCTGATTCGCCGGAAGCGGATACATCCAGCGCGGCATTGCCTGCGCAGAATTACAGGATCAATCCGAAGCAGGCTGAGACGGAGTTCGAGACTGCCACAATCAAAGCAGTGAAGATCAAAGATGAGAGTCTTTCAAAACTGTACAGAAATCATGTCGTACTCGGCCTTGGGAACTATTCAAAGTATAACGGCGAACTGTATGTGAATTCATTGCGATCGAAAAAGGGTTCGCTCGGACTTTCAGCGAAGCATTTATCCGCTTCGCCTAATCTGAAAAATGTCGGCGACGCATCATACAGCCAGAATGACGCTGAGGTGTACGGGAAATATTTTCTGGAGAATGTCGTATTCAGTGGCGAGGCGGATTACGACCGGGACGTGGTGCATTACTATGGCTTTAACACTGCAGATACCATCATCGACAAGAAAAGCATCAGGCAGCGTTTTTCCACCTTTGCCTTCAGCGCGGGGCTTGCATCCAATCACTCTTCGAAAGACAGGCTCAACTACAACACGCGTTTCGGTTTCTCCAATACATCCGATGCATACGAGGTAGGGGAGAACGACTTTTCTTTCAAGGGAATGTTAGGAAAAGAGATGAACGGGAAGTACGGAAGTTTGGCTGTGGAGTTCAATTACTTCAAAAAGACACCTGCTGAGAATGAAACACTCAGTCTGCTTTCCAATCTGAACAGGAACATTGTAAGGATCTCTCCCAAAATTAACCTGAACAAAGACAAAGTGCGTTTTGAGCTTGGCGGAAAAGTAGTGATTGAGAAAAACCTTGATTCCGATTTGCACTTATATCCAGACATTCTTGTATCCATTCCGATCGCAGATAATATTCTATCTGCTTTTGCCAGGGTTGACGGCGATGTGCAGAAGAACAGCTTTCGTACGCTCACGCTTGAGAATCCCTTCATGAATCCTGCTGTGGAGGCAAAGAATTCCAACAGGGCATTGTCACTGCAGGGCGGACTTACAGGCAACTTTTCCAATACCATTTCATTCTCTGCATGGGCGAAGTACTCCACTTACAAGGACAAGGCGCTCTTTGTCACCGACAGTGTATTCTTCAACCAGTTTGATCTGATTTACGACGATGTGAACATTCTTGATTTGCATGCCGAGATAGGATATCATACCAATAACACGGAGATATCCTTCCATGTGGACCAGTATTCATACTCAACAGATCTTCAGGACAAGGTCTGGCACATGCCGGCGAATGAAATGAAGCTTCAGGCCAGGTATGTGCTGCGCGACAAGATCAATTTAAAGGCAGCAGTTTACCACCGTGGAAAATCCTATGCACGCATGATCGTGCCCAATGGATTTATTTCGGAGAAGATCAACTCATACATAGACGCCAATCTTGGTGTTGAGTACCGCTATTCAAAGATCCTTTCCGTGTACCTCAACATGAACAATCTTGGGTTCAGCCGCTACCAGAGATGGTACAACTATCCATCCGAGAAGTTCAACGTGCTCGGCGGAATTTCTTATTCCTTCTGATTGAACGACAGCCTAAATTTTTCTTTGTTGTATGGAAGTTGATTTTGAAAAACGTTTGCCGAAAGACGGACTGGTTGGCAGCTAGTATAAAAACTTGATCAATTGTCTAAAAAAATGATGCTGCTGAACGAAGCACACCGATCCTCGAAGAGGACCAACATCATTGGAAGTCGGTTAACGTAACGACACAATCCCCATAGGTTTCAACTTGAAATGAAGTCGGTTTACGTAACGCTCCAATCCCCCGGAGGGGATCAACATAAATAGAAATCAGAATTACGTAACGCCCCGATCCCCGAAGGGGATCAACATCAATAGAAAATCGGCAATTAAAAAAAACAAGCCCGAAGGGCTTGAATATGTTTTTCGTTTGTGTTGGGTTGATATTAGCTGTCGTGCATGATGGTTAATCATTTTACAGCTGCTTATATCTGTATCAGCGTTCGATCTTATGTCATCGCACAAAATTTTACCTTGCCTTTAAGCGGGCAACAATCCCATTAATCCCAACAATCCCATAAATCCCAGTTCAGACATCATTTTCACACGACAATTCGCATAGAGCGATCTGCCTTCAAGTGTAAGTTTGAGAAACAGTGCGGCTGAACAGTGGAAATACGAACTCGTACCTCGAACAAATACCTATATCAAATAACGAAACGTTTAATAAGTTGTCGGAAAGCCCGAGTGTAAGAAACAGTCCAGGTGAACAGTGGAAATACGAACTCGTACCCCGAACTCAAACCCATATCAAATAACGAAACGCATAGAAAGTTGTCGGAAAGCCCGAGTGTGAGAAGCAGTGCGGGTGAACAGTGGAAATACGAACTCGTACCCCGAACTCAAACCCATATCAAATAACGAAACGCATAGAAAGTTGTCGGAAAGCCCGAGTGTGAGAAGCAGTGCGGCTGAAAAGATTTAAAATTGGATTTTGCGATTTTCTCAACTGCACAAATCCCAACAATCCCATAAATCCCAGTTCAGACATCTTTTACCGCACCCCAGCCTTAAACTTAGCAATCGCATTGCGTGTGAATTCCGAAAGCACCAGCTTGCCGCTCATTTCCGCCCGCTCTGCCAGCAGCTGATCCCAGTCTTCTGTACCTCTCCAGAAAATCTTTTTCAATTCCTTCATGGCATCGGGATTGCTGGCCGCGAGCGTTTTCGCCAGACTGTCTACCGCGCTGTCGAGTGCATTTATGCTGCTGAATACTTCCGCATACAAACCGCATTGCTTCGCCCAAACTGCGTCCTGCCATGCTGTGGCATTAATTGTTAAAGCGCTGAATGCCGATTTACCGATTTTTCTTTCTACAGCCGGACCCACGACAAAAGGGCCAATGCCCACGGCAAGTTCACTCAGCTTTACCGAGGCGCTTTCGTGTGCGAGCGTATAATCCGCTGCGCTTGCAATGCCTACGCCGCCACCGACCGCTTTGCCCTGCACTCTCGCGATGACAAACTTCGGCGCCTTGCGCATGGCGTTGATAACCGCAGCGAATCCGGAAAAGAATTTCTTGCCCTGTTCGATGTTTTCAATTGATACCAGCTCGTCGAAGGAAGCTCCGGCGCAAAAAGCCTTTTCACCTTCGCTTTTCAGAATAATCACCTTTACATCCTTGTCATCGCCAGAAGATTTAATTGCTTCCGCAAGCTCGAAAAGGAGTTTCCCGGGCATGGAATTGCTCTGCGGATGAAAAAAAGTTATTGTGGTAATGCCGTTTTCTTTTGCAACGCTGATTTTTCCTTCTGACATGTGAATTGGTTTATTCGTAAGCGAAATTAAAATTTGATTGCAAGGGATCAAAATAAAAAGGGCCGTCTTGCACGGCCCTCTGAAGTGTTATTGAAAATGTCAATTATTGTTGTAAGCAGGAATTTTTCCTTCTTTCACCATAGTTGTGGTTTTTTCCTTGTGCGCTTCGAAATCGCCGAAGCACAGCGCGGAGAGAATTTCATCCCGCGTCATCGCAGGGTTTCCAAGTTGTTTCTTGATCTCCGCGGAACAACGGTCCACGAAATGCTCAAACCTCTCTGGCGCCCAGATGTATTCCCTCTTTTGCCAGTCAGGTTTGCTGCGGTCAATGTTGAATTCCTGCGGAAGGTCTCCGTGAATGATTGCTTTCACGTCGAGCCCCTCGAAAGATTTTGGCAATAGCCTGTTGTCGAATACCAGCGGACGGCTGACATCGATCACATGCTTTTTTCTTTTTGGATCCACCATCTTGAGGCCGTTAATGCGGAGCCCCTTCTTCTTCAGGTGTCCGAACTTTTTCTCGAATCTGTCGAGTGTGTCATAGAGTAACATGGCTCATGGTTTTAATGGTTAACTAATAATTTATTTTTTACAGGCGACCAAGGTCAATACTGTTTCGATCGCCACAATTTCATTTTTCTGATTGGATACGGTCACGTACCACTCCACCACTCCCTGAGGAATCTGACCTTCGCGGTCTTCCTTCCTCGTTTTTCTCTGGCAGGTGAGACTGACTTGCAAGGTGTCACCCACATACACCGGCTGGGTGAAGCGGAGATTATCCAGTCCGTAGTTTGCCAGCACAGGACCTTTCTTCGGATCCACGAACAGGCCGGCTGCAGCGGAAATCACGAAGTATCCGTGTGCCACGCGCTTTTCAAAGATTGATCCCTCCAGGGAGGTTTCATCCGTATGCGCGTAGAAATAATCACCGCTGATTCCGGCGAAGTTCACTATATCCGCTTCGGTGATTGTACGCTTGTGAGTGACAAGTGTATCACCGACTTCAATTTCTTCAAAGTATTTTCTGAAAGGGTGAATCGCGTCTTCCTTCATTTTCGCTCCCGGCAGATACACATTCAGAATCTTCATCAGAGTGGTAGGAGAACCCTGTAGCGCGGTGCGTTGCATGTAATGATACACACCTCTCACGCCGCCCATTTCTTCTCCGCCTCCCGCGCGACCCGGACCTCCATGCACCAGGTGGGCAAGGGGAGAACCGTGACCGGTCGACTCAGCTGCGCAATCTTTATTGATGATCACCATGCGTCCGTGCATGGATGCTGATCCAAGCACAACTTCTCTGGCGAATTTATTGTCTGATGTGAAGACCGATCCTACCAGGCTGCCCTTACCCATGCGGGCAAGTTCAATAGCTTCTCCGGTATTCTTATAAGGCATGACCGTACTCACCGGACCGAAGGCTTCTACTGAATGCGGCTCCGATTGTTTCATCGGGTCCTTGCAGTAAAGCAGCATGGATGACATGAATGCGCCACGCTCGCTGTCAGCGCCGACTACAGAAACATTTTCAATATCGCCGTAAACGACTTCGCAGACGCCCATAAGCTGGCGCACCTTTTCTTTGACATCTTTCACCTGCATTTTGTTTGCAAGCGGTCCCATTCTCACACCTTCCACGGAAGGATCACCGATTACCGTGCTTTTGAGTCTTTCACTTAGCGCGGCGAGAACAGCTTCGCTCAGGTTTTCAGGCACAATGGTACGGCGGATGGCGGTACACTTTTGACCGGCCTTGACAGTCATTTCCCTGACTACTTCTTTGATGAAGAGTTTGAACTCTTCTGTCTCCGGTGTAGCATCCGGTCCAAGTATGGAGCAGTTCAGGGAATCTGCCTCCATGTTGAAGCGAATTGAATTATCTAAAATATTTTTATGCGACTTCAATAATTTACCTGTATGCGCGGAGCCGGTGAATGTCACAACATCCTGGCAGTCGAGGTGATTCAGCAGGTCACCGGTGCTACCGCAGATAAGTTGCAGAGAGCCTTCGGGCAGAATTTCTGCTTTCACGATTTCTTTCACCGCGAGTTCGGTGAGGTAAGCGGTGGAACTTGCCGGCTTTACAATGGCGGGGACACCTGCAAGCAGATTTACCGCGATCTTTTCAAGCATTCCCCAAACAGGGAAATTGAAAGCGTTGATATGAACCGCGACGCCTTCTAACGGGACACATATATGATGTCCGGTGAAAGTGCCGTTCTTCGAAATCTTTTCCATGTTGCCATCCACCAGGAATGACTCATCCGGAAGTTCGCGTCTTCCTTTGCTCGCGTAAACGAAGAGGTTTCCTATGCCACCGTCAATATCAATCCATGAATCGGCTTTGGTTGCGCCTGTGGCAGCTGAGAGCGCGTAAAGATTTTTCTTGTTCTCGTTCAAGTAAAGAGCCAGGGCTTTAAGCATGCGGGCTCTTTCGTGGAAAGTCATCTTACGCAGCGCATTGCCGCCCTTCTTTTTTCCGTATTCAAGAGCTGCTTTAAAATCAATTCCTTCAGAACTTATTCTGAAAATTTCCTCACCGGTGATGGCATGAAAAAGCGGGGAAGCCTTGCCGTTTCCGGCATACCACTGACCCTGTATATAACTTTGTAATTGTGTTGACATATGATTCAATTCCCGATAAATGCACCATTCCGGTTCTTGTCCGGATAACAAAGTCCTCAATTCCAGCGGATTGAGGAAGCAATAAACAATGTTGAGGTGTAAATTGGAAAGCCTGCACAAAGATAAGCCATAATTGCTGCAAGTCAAGGTGATAAGCATTCCAATCATCGAAAAAAATGAAAAAAAATTTTGAGTCTCTGGAGGAGAAATATTTCACTCCGCTTTCAGACTTTTCAACACAAATTTGGCTGAAGATTGCCCTTTTCCTGAAAAAAATCAACTTTTAAAGGATTCCAATAGGGCTTTGCCATTCATCAGGCAGCAAATAAGTTTCATCTCGCTATATTTTGGATTTAAGGTTATTTGTTTACCTTTGCCACCCATTAAAAATCTCCGTAAAACCTAAAAAAACAACATGTCTAACCAGTATGAGACAGTTTTCATCATGACTCCTGTTCTTTCGGAGGAACAGATGATGGATACAGTCAACAAATTCAAGAAAATCCTCACCGACAACGGTTCCGAAATTGTTCATGAGAACAACTGGGGATTGCGCAAGCTGGCTTACCCTATCCAGAAGAAAAACACAGGGTTTTATTACCTCATCGAGTTCAAGGCTCCCGGCGAGTTGATCAACAAGCTGGAAGTGGATTACAAACGCGATGAAAGAATCATGCGCTTCCTCACCGTACGTCTTGACAAGCACGCGATTGCGTACAATGAAAAGAAGCGCCGTAATGCCGCGCTGAAAAAAGAAGAAGAAAAAGTATCTTAAACTCAGAAAACGATGGCACAATCAAACGAAGTACGCTACCTCAACCCGCCAACGGTTGATACCAGCAAGAAGAAATACTGCCGCTTCAAGAAGAACGGCATTAAATACATCGACTATAAGGACGCGAATTTCCTGGTGAAGCTGGTGAACGAGCAGGGTAAAATTCTACCTCGCCGTCTTACCGGAACATCATTGAAATACCAGCGCCACGTCGGTCAGGCTATTAAGAGGGCACGCCACCTTGCGCTGATGCCTTATGTATCAGATCTTTTAAAATAAGGAGGGCATCACATGGAAGTTATTCTAAAACAGGATATGGACAATCTCGGCTATGCCGATGAGATTGTGAAGGTGAAGCCGGGTTATGCCCGCAATTTTCTCATCCCCCGCGGAATGGCCATCATTGCCAACGAGGAAAACCGCAAAGTGCTGGCAGAAACCCAAAAGCAGCGTGCTCACAAAGCACAGAAGATAAAGGGTGATGCTGAATCAGTCGCCAAGCAGCTTGAAGCAATGGTGCTGAAGATCGGCGCTAAAGTGGGCGAGAGCGGAAAAATTTACGGTTCCGTTACTTCATTACAGATTGCTGACGCTCTTGCTAAGCACGATGTGATCGTTGACCGCAAGAAGATTCACCTGGACGATGACCACATCAAGGCACTCGGTGCATACACCGCTACCGTGAATCTGCACAAGGATGTGAAAGCGAAAATCAATTTCGAAGTGATAGCAGAGTAATCTGACACACATTATGGAAACGCCGGTTCAACGACCGGCGTTTTTTTTTATCCAGTAAGGATCTTGTGAGTTCCTGATCTGTCTCTGGCTACGAAGCCGTCATCCTGCAAGTAACTTGTGAGTTTAATACATTTAGCCAAGGATTATTTCTCTATGCTGAGCGTAGTCAAGAGCGCGCATTCAACTTTTCAACAATATTTAGTAGTTGGCACGCGCTGACTACGCTCTTCCCATGTATGTTGTAGCCATAAATTTTAAAATATCCATCTCTTATTGGTTGCAATCACCTTTTGCCTTTCGCTATATTTAAACATGTCTATTGCATACCAAATACATAAACAGGATGGAACCTATTTTCTGACTCCGACTATCATTAACTGGATTGATATTTTTATCCGGGACAGGTATAAACAAATCCTGACAGACCGGCTAAATCATTGCGTTGATAATTTCGGACTAGAGATTTATGCGTACGTAATCATGCCAAGTCATTTTCATATGATTGCTGGTTCAAGAAATAATAATTTGAGTTCTGTCATTGGAAAGCTTAAAGAAATCAGCAGTAAAATGATTGTTCTGGAATTAAAGAAATCGAACGAGAGCAGGAAGGAATGGATATTGCCAATGCTTCTCGAAGCCGGGCTGAAGAATTCAAGGAATAAAAATTACCAGCTGTGGCAACAAAATAATCATGCTGAAGAAATATGGTCTTCAAAGTTTATGCTTTCAAAGATTAAATACATACACAATAACCCATTAGAAGAGGGCTTTGTGGATCGTGCGGAAGACTACCTTTATAGCAGCGCCAAAGATTACGCAGGAAAGAAAAGTCCGGTAAAGGTTACTCCCATCGAATTACATTCTCTGTTTTAGTCTACTTGATAATGGATCATCATTTCAAGCGGCTAAAGGATTCATGGGAGGGCTATATTCAGTTGGTTGCCATCTTGTTTGTTGTGAGGGCGTAGTCTGCGCGAGGAAGCGTTTTCACTTCGATCAAATTCGTTAACCGCGCTTTTGACTACGCCCGGCATAGGCAGAATAGATTGAGGAGAAAAATTATTCCACGGAACGGAATTACTCACACCATTATTCAGCCCCAGGTGGCCATCGCTTCTCAATTGCATCCAGTGAAGGTCCTGAGTGAAGAAATTCATGCTTCCGCCTTCCTGTAACACATTGAGCTCAATATCATGTGAACTGTTGGCATAATTTTTTATATGAAATTTTTCCCTATATGAATTTGAATGTACACCTGAGAACATACGCCAGAAAGAGCCATAATACTCTTCTGTAGTAGTATGAAAGACCTCGGCAGGATCATAAGGAATGCTCGAAGGATATAAGTAAGGAACACGAACATCCAGCGCAGATTGTGGTTCATCACCATTATTTACAAACTCCCCGATTCCAATGGCAGAAATCTGGTTGCCTGAGACATCCGTTTCACCAATGGTACTCCCGGATATAGTGGCAGGATTGATTAAAATTGCTTGAGAATAAATGAAATGAGGAAAGCTTATAAGCAGAAACACAATTAAAATAGACAATTCTGTTTTGAATAATTTTTTCATAGTATTTTATTTTAAAATTGATCATCGAATAAACTTGTAAGTTTTAGTACCAATTCTCAGCAAATACATCCCTGAGGCAAAATCATAATAATTTATTTTGTTTATACCCGGCCTGAGTTGATTCTTAAAAATCATCCGGCCTGCTGTATCGAAAATTATCACCATGAGGTCTTGCTGATCTGATTCCAAAAAAATTTGAATTTCATTGTCAATAAAAGAAATCTGATATGCATCCGGAGGATTTTGATTGGGCAGGGGAAGACCCCGGCTGTATCTTGCGCAATGTAGGGAGTCGGTAGAGACACAAAATCGGTCGAAATAATAATATGCTGCCAATGCACCTTGCCTTAGGCAAGTGTAATTAATATTAATCAAATTAAAAAAGTTACCAATCAAAATTGCTTTGTAGGCAGAATCCGCAATAAAACTACCCTGGAAAAGATTCCAGTTTGTTGTATCGGTCATTATGGAATCTTCAAAAATGTGCGCATGGTCATCAATCAACCATGCATTAAAATTAGCCAGGAATTTAATATTCCTAAAGAATTTTACTCCTATTTTATTGCAATAACATGGAGAAGAAATTAAATTTGATCCTGCTGAAATTTGAAATGTAATAAAATATTTACTTCCGGTTTCTAGTGCTTCTTCAAGTTCAACTCCTATAATTTCTTTAGCAGAATCTACAATCATAGAAAAAAAACAATCCAGCGAAACTACTGTCAATTGAGTTGCTTGGAAATTGAAATCCTCCTAAATTTAATGGTATTTGAGTTGCAAAATGGCTAGAACAATAATGTAGTAGATCAGGACTTCTATGTATTATTTTCCAACTTTTTGCATAATTCAATTGACCATGTTGGCTGGGGCAAGAATCCAATATTTCAAAACTTGGGTTAGGTACTAAATTTACCTGTCCTTTTGCATTGAAGGAAAACAATGTGCAAGTGCATGCAAAGAAAGCCAGTAGCAAAGAGTGTTTCATTCGAATAAGAGAATGAAGATATCGAAGATGTAAATTATTATAAATAGTTCATGAAAAATACAAGGATTCAAATTCAGTGACTAAAATAGAAAAATTGTTTATTAATGCAAATTAATCCCACGAATCCTATCTCCAGAGTCTTTGTGCGTGAGGTTTAATGGTAGGGGAACTCCGTTGATTGGAGACCCGCTTGGCGGAATCTTGTGCGAAGGTACAAGCGCGAATGCTGATTCCGCCGGGACCACCCTGACATTTTCAGACCACCTACGGAAAACATATTCAAGCCCTTCGGGCTTGTTTTTTTAATAATCACTTTTCTACTCAGGTTGATCCCCTTCGGGGATCGGGTCGCTGCGTTATGCAGATGCATCATATATTTTTGAAAATGCTCGGTCGATTACTTTTGGATATTTTTTTACTACCCCCGCATCGCGGAATCTTGTGCGATGGTACAAGTGCGAATGCTGATTCCGCCCGGACCACCCTTACAATTTCAGACCACCTACGGAAAACATATTCAAGCCCTTCAGGCTTGTTTTTTTAATAATCACTTTTCTACTCAGGTTGATCCCCTTCGGGGATCGGGTCGCTGCGTTATGCAGAAGCATCTTATATAT
>QQVM01000009.1 GCA_003389385.1 Bacteroidota bacterium | reverse complement strand
TCGTGTTTCAACTGCAAATACATCTAATTCCTCTTCGGGAATTAATTGAAGAAGTTCTTTGGCACGCATACAAATTGTACGTGTCCAAATTATTCAAGTAATAAATTTTCAGGGTTTTTTATCAAAATTCAAATGTTGATGATTGTTTCGAACAGTACTGATTGCAAATCCTGCGCAGCGGGGGATCATAATTTTTTGCTCTTGCAAACATGTGCATGTGGCTGGTCATAATGATATAGCAAAATATTTCAAGCCCTTTCTTTTCAACGCAATAATTCAGGCTATCACAGAGCAGTTGTTTGTATGAGTCCCTTGTAAATATATCAACCCAATCAATCGAAGTAAGGGTCATGAAATAAGCGGCTTCCTGCTTGTGAATTTGATAAGCATATGGCATGCGATGAAAATACTATCGACAGCGGAGGATTTTCAGCCATTATATTAGGAGAATTTGTCTAAGTGTTATTGTATGAAGCGACAGATCTAAATTGAAGTACTGTGTGTGGCGGAATGCCCCTACGTTCCGGCCTACACGCAAACATTCCGCCGAGCGGGGCAATTGCTTCATTATCCAATCTTATTCATCAGTGGATATATTAATCGTAACCGTGCTGAATATTATCGTTTACTCAAACAAGTAAGCGAGGAAGGGAATTGGTGCGAGTACATCGAGTACATGCTTCGGGGTTTTTATCTACAGGCGAAGGAAACGAAAGAACAATTACTAAAAGTACGAGACCTTCTGTACCTATATAAAATTGACATCAAAAAAAAATGTCCGAATATTTATTCTTCCGATTTGGCTGAGATTTTGTTCTCATTCCCAATTATTACACCGGTAAAACTCGGTAGCCTGATGGACATTCACTACACAACAGCGACCCGTTACTTAAAACAGTTGACAGAAAATAAATTCCTGCAACATCAGGGGTTGGGGAAATATCAGCTTTATATTAATAAGAAGTTGATAACGATTTTGAGGTAGGAATCATTAATGATAGTGCAAAACAATTTAATGGTTTTCGCCGCCCAGTGATATTTTCCGGGCAATAGCCTTTGACATTTCCTGTCAAGATATTATTTGATGTTATAAATGAATGGTTGTTTTGTGCCGGCTATGAAATTAAAATCATTTACATTGTGCATTACTTTATGAAAGTCGATGAGTGGTTAACAGTGGATGAATATCCACCACTCAAAAACAAGGGACGAATGTCCGTCGGATCAGCTCCACGTTTTGAAAGAAAGGGGAAGTAAGTCCGTCACAGCAGGGGAGAAGAGCAGTAGTGTACATTACGTGCTACCGGGCTCCGTCTTGAGGAATCTGTTTTTTAGTTGGAACCCAAACGAGTTTCCCCTTTATTTTGCGTGGAGTTTTTATTCCGTCTATCTTTTCTTGTTCCGTAGCCTCGTGCCAAGATATATGATTTCTATCTCTTATTCCCACACTCATTACCTCATAACTGAAATTATCACCAGTGACATTTGAGATGTAAAGCCTATAAACTCGGAGCAGTCTCATGTGCCTATTAACAAAGCCTGGGTTTATAGCAATGTTGCAGGTATTTCTTCTTGTGACATAACTGGGATAAATTACCAGATTGACCTTTGCTCTCTTGAAGATCGCTCCCATCTGTATCATTGCATTTGTTTGATAAAGCAAGTCATGACCTAGGCAGGACGTCAGCGGATAAGGTTCGTTCTCAATTTCGAAAAGACGGTTTATCCAATTGTACCCGTATTCAAGTTGTGGTATTTTATCGGGAGCAGTCTTTCTTGCCATCTTTATCATCTCATTGTAGTTGCTCGGAACAAACATTTTCCACAAATTTCTTTCCGGCAGTTGCTTCGTCAGGAATGACGAAGATCCAACATCTTCGGGCGAGCTAATAGACCATACACTTAAAAACCGAACACAAGCCTCGGTTAGATGGGTTTCGGCTAAAGCAGTACTAACTTGGTCTGAACCATAGAATGCAGGATACCCCGCTAAGTTCAATCGCCCGTTCTCCGTGCAATCAGAAGACGGAGGATAGGCAAATGTCCCCACAGACGAAAGATTAGCAGTGAGCTCTTTTTTAATTTCTCGGGATCTGTAGACATAGAAATTGTTTGCGGCCTGTTGTGGTAGTAGCCTAACCATTTTGAGGTTGATCCGCACTGTATCATAAAACAAATTTCCTATTTCATCGACGACAGTCATTGTCCTGGTCCTTTGGAATAACTTGTCCAATAGCTTTTTGTACTCCTCTAAGTCAGGTATAGAATTAATAGAATCGCTTAACGACATACCACAATATAAGAGTACTTAACTACATTTAATAACCCTGCTGCGTCGAACCTGTCAGCCATTTTCCATGTGCTATACATTTTAAAAAACTAACGAAGTTTCGACGAACATTCGTCCGTTACCTTTGAGCCGTGGATATTCATCCACTGTTCAAGGCTCATTGGCTTTGAATAATTTCAAAATTTCATCCGAAGAAATCTTGCTGCCACCCGCCTTTTTTCCGCAGACACTTTCGTCCAGCGAATCGTTCCTTGGGCTATCAGCGAATCTACAGCGAATCAGTTGTGTCTCCTAACGGCTCCTAACGAGCCCTAATGAAAAGCAGAAGGGCCCGTTTTAGCCTAAAGAAGCCTAACGAACCCTAATGGGATGAAACTTGAGGTCCCGAGCGCCTGCTTGCTGCAGGCAGGGATTATTCCATGATCCGCATTGCAGCTAAAGTCAAAATGAATAAGCCCCAGTGCTGCTTCGCAGCCTGGTTTTATTTTATTCCAGGCAGTCAAAGCTTGCTTTGATCTGCCTGGAATAAAATAAAACCCCGCCCGCCAAATGGCGGACGGGGCTTTTCATTTATTGAGGTCCCGAGCGGATTCGAACCGCTGTACAAGGTTTTGCAGACCTCTGCCTAGCCACTCGGCCACAGGACCATTTCAAATTTTTTATAGCGGATTTGAACCGCTGTGTCAACCACCAGGTGGTTTGACCTCCCTGCCAACTGTAGCTTTAGCGTAGGCGGTACTTCGTCGCATCAAGCTGCTCTGAAGGACAAGCAGGACCTTTTTCAAAGGAATGCAAATATAAGCATAGCTTTCGCTTAAGTCAATTTAAAGTTTTGTGGTATTTTATTGGTTCCCAGCCAGAAAGGACAAAAGGCATTGAGGCAAATATGATAAATCTGCATATCAATACGCCAATATATTAAGTGCCTACCCGAACTCCAAACCCTTTCCACGAACTCTTTACCCACCCTCTTTCACCAAACGAAGCAAGTAGTGTGTATACATGGAATAAATTTCAAGTGTAAGATTGAGAAACAGTGAGAGTGAACAATCACTCCCTCACACCCGCACCCACACTCATCACACGGAGCGCGAAGCGCGTAGCCTGACACTCACACTCCCCACGTCTCCGTTCATTGGCGGACTGATCTTGGTCACGCAGACTTCAACATCTGTAATTTTTTCATTTATACTTAGCAGTGACCCGGCTATTCTTTGTGCTGCGTGTTCAATCAGCTTGGAACGGATTGCCATCTCTTTTTTTACAGCTTCAAAGATGTCGCAGTAATCCACCGTTTCGGAAAGCTCATCTTTTATTTTCTGCTTATCCAGATCAGTGAAAATTTTCACATCCACAGTGTAATGACCGCCGATCACGGATTCTTCTTCAAGACATCCGTGAAAAGAATAAAAGCGCAGATTATTTAATTCGATGACCATTTTCCCGGGTTAACTATCCTTTCCGGCAATCTTTGCCCAGGTGTCCTTTAATGTAACCGTGCGGTTAAACACCGGTTTGCCTTCACTCGAATCTTTATCAGTGCAGAAATATCCCTTTCTGATAAATTGAAATTTATCTCCTGCAGAAGTATTTAGCAGAGAAGGCTCAGCCATCGCCTGCTTTACAACAGTCAGATTTTCCGGATTCAAATGATCCTTGAAATCTCCTTCGGCGGAAGCGGGATCCTCCACCCTGAACAACCTGTCGTACAAACGCACTTCACACGGTACCGCCTGCGGAATACTCACCCAGTGCATGGTTCCTTTCACATTGATGCCGCTGGTGTCATGTCCGCTTTTGCTTTCCGGAATGTATGTGCAATTCACCTGGGTCACCTTTCCGTGTTCATCTTTTTCAAATGAATCACAGGATATGATATAAGCATGTTTCAGGCGCACTTTCAGTCCGGGCCCGAGCCTGAAATATTTCTTTCCCGGATTCTCCATAAAATCTTCCCTTTCAATCCAAAGCTCCCTGCTGAAAGGGATCTCTCTTTCTCCTCCCTTGTCCTCCGCTTCCGGATTGTTTTCTGCTGGCAACATTTCAGTTTTCCCTTCCGGGTAATTCGTGATCACAAGTTTTAGCGGATCCAGTACCACCATCCTGCGCAATGCGATTTTATTGAGATCTTCTCTGATGCAAAACTCCAAAAGTCCCACGTCGATGATGTTCTCTCTTCTTGCCACACCAACCCGCTCTGCAAAATTGCGGATGCTCGCAGGTGTGTACCCTCTTCTTCTCAGTCCGGAAATGGTTGGCATCCTGGGATCATCCCAGCCGCTTACATGCTTTTCATTCACGAGCTGCAGCAGCTTGCGCTTGCTCATCACAGTATAATTCAAGTTGAGCCTCGCGAACTCATACTGTTTGCTTGGAAAAATCTCCAGCTTTTCAATGAACCATTCGTACAAAGGCCGGTGCACTTCAAACTCGAGTGTGCAGACAGAATGCGTGATCTTTTCGATGGAGTCGCTCTGTCCGTGCGCAAAGTCATACATCGGATAGATGCACCACTTGTCACCCGTACGGTGATGATGCGCATGCTTTATCCTATACATGATGGGATCACGCATGTGCATGTTCGGTGAGGCCATGTCTATCTTCGCTCTCAGCACCCTGCTTCCTTCTTCGAATTCCCCCTTGCGCATGCGATCAAAGAGGTTGAGGTTTTCATCAATGCTTCTGTCTCGAAAAGGACTGTTGCGGCCCGGTTCGGTTGGAGTACCTTTCATGGAGGCAATTTCATCCGCGCTGGAATCGTCTACATAAGCCAATCCTTTCTTGATCAGACTCACAGCAAAATCATACAGTTGAGGAAAATAATCCGATGCGTAAAACTCATTAGCCCATTCAAATCCAAGCCAGCGGATATCTTCCTTGATGCTCTCCACATATTCGGTTTCTTCTGTCTCGGGGTTGGTATCATCGAAGCGGAGATTTGTTTTTCCGTTGAACTGCTCGGCAAGGCCGAAATTCAGGCAGATTGATTTGGAATGACCGATGTGCAGATATCCGTTTGGTTCCGGCGGAAAGCGAGTAAGCACACGGCCTCCGTGTTTACCGCTCTTGACATCCTCCGCAACTATTTCTTCCAGAAAATTCGGTCCCTTTTCAGTTGACATAATTTCAATATTAAATTTTAAACACTCACTGCCGTACTCATTGCTTTCTCAAGTCGCTCCAGCACTTCTTCCTTTCCAAGCAATGACAGCATTCCGAATAAATCTACGCCTCCGCCCTGTCCGCTCACAAAAACACGAAGCAGCTGCAGCACTTCACCGGGCTTGACGCCCTGCGCAGCAGCCGTTTCCTTGAAAACACTTTCCACCTCAGCCGCGGAAAAACCAGACATTCCTGATAAGGAATTCAAAAGCGCCTGGAAAAATCCTCCGTGCGTAGGCTTCCACTTTTTTTCAATCAGAGGACGATCGTAATCTGCGGGAGCCATGAACAGATACACTCCTTTTTCTGCCATTTCGTGTTCAAACTGTACACGTTCTTTCAGAAGACGAACCGCATTCAGCAGGAACTCATCCTTCAAACGATGATCATCACCTTTTAGTCCGAATTCATCGGCAGCAATTTTCTTCAGATGAGCGGCAAGTACTTTATCGCTTTTTAAACGCAGGTAATGTTCGTTGAACCATTTTGCTTTTTCCGGATCAAACTTGGCTCCGGCCTTGTGCACTCTCTCGAGAGTAAAATCCTGAATAAGCTCTTCCATGGTAAACAACTCCTTATCACCGCTTGCATGCCATCCAAGCAGAGCCAGCATATTAATAAAAGCTTCGGGATAATATCCTTTCTCACGGTATCCTGAAGAAACCTCTCCGCTTTCAGGGTCTTTCCACTCCAACGGAAAGACAGGAAATCCCAGACGGTCACCATCCCGTTTGCTGAGCTTTCCGTTGCCTTCTGGTTTCAGTAGTAATGGAAGATGCGCAAACTGAGGCATCACACTTTCCCATCCGAAGGAACGGTAAAGCAGCACATGCAATGGCGCCGATGGCAACCATTCCTCTCCGCGAATTACATGGGTGATCTGCATCAGGTAATCATCCACCACATTGGCAAGATGATATGTCGGCATGCCGTCGCTCTTAAACAATACTTTATCGTCAATCAGGGAACTGTTTACGTTCACTTCACCACGAATGATATCCTGAACGTGAATTTCTTCGTTCTCCGGAACCAGAAGTCTCACCACATAAGAAGCGCCTGATGAAATCAAGTCCTTCACCTTTAAGGCATCCAGAGTGAGCGAATTCTTCATATTCAATCTTGTGGAAGAATCATAAGCAAAAGTTTTCTTTTCAGCTTCCCACTGCTTGCGAATAATGTCCAGATCCTCCGCGCTGTCGAATGCGTAGTAAGCCTTTCCTTTTGCTATCAACTCTTCCACGTGCTTTCTGTAGAGTTCCTTTCTTTCACTCTGTCTGTACGGCGCATGGGGACCGTTTCCAAAACCAATTCCCTCATTGGGTTCAATTCCGCACCACTTAAGCGACTCGATGATGTATTCTTCCGCACCCTTCACAAACCTGTTCTGGTCTGTGTCTTCAATGCGCAAAATGAAATCGCCTCCCTGCTTTTTGGCGAAGAGATAATTATAAAGAGCCGTCCTGACTCCACCCATATGCAGGGGGCCTGTCGGACTGGGCGCAAAACGCACTCTGATTTTCCTCGAACTCATGCCGGCAAATTTAGGATTTCATATTGAGATTCATGATTGAACAAAGCCTTTAAGCAAAAACCCGGAATTCTGGTCCGGGTTTAGCTGCATTGTGTTTCAAAAGATTTGTTTTACAGGTCTTCAGACATATGGAAGGACTCGCCTTCCGTGGCTGTATGAACCAGAGGATCTTTTCTCCCATGCGGCATGGCATTGGATACTTCCAGATCGCGAGTCAGAGGAGATTTCTGAGGCTGGTTTTTTCCTTCAATAAAATCCCTGCCCGACTGAGTGATCTGATAATGCCCTTTCTTCCTGGCTCCGGTATACTGGATTAGCCCGTGCTTTTTCAAGGTTGACACATAACGTGCACCTGTCACTCCACCCACACCGGTCAGGTTGAACAGATCGGAAGCACGCAAAGACTTGTTATTGTATAGATGCACCATCATCAGCACCTGCTTTCTCAGGTTAGGAGCGTTTTGCGATTGCTGTCCGGGATAATTCTTCCAGCGGTCGAACAAATCATCGAGATCAAACTGGTCGGCAGGATCCTGAATATTGGCAAGGGTGCTGAAATACTTTATATCATCATTATAAGCATTTGAAATAACACCATGTATCTTTTGAATATCACTTCCGGTTTTGATGGCATTCTCCGTTCTTTTCCTCAGGTTGTCATTCAGCTGCATCATGTTTCCGTTGATGAGCTGCAATTCTTCAATCCGGATGTGCAGGTCGTCAATGATTTTCTGAAGGTCATCCACACGCTTTAGCAATTTGGTGTTTCTGATCATCAGATGATTGAATTGATGATACAATTCCTCGTTTTCTTCAGTTAATTGCGCAATGTAGCGCTTTTGATTTTCAAGCTTTTGCTGTAAACTTTCAATAGTCATTTATGTCTTCTCCTTATATTTTCCCTTTATCTATATTTAAATTTAATAAAATGATGGTATAAATGTAAGTTTCCATTCAATTGATTCTGCAATTGTGGAAAAGTTTCATGCGCATGAAAATCAAAATCCTGATTAAAAAATCAAAGATCTATACAATCAGGTTTGAAGATATCTGCCAAATACCCCCAAAGGCAATTTTGTATCCTGAGATGAATTAAGAAATAATTCGCCGCATTGGAGAGCAGCCGGACCCTTAAGTAAATTCTCCACGATCAGGGAAGAAAAACCCAAAGAATAAGTGTTCAGCAAAAGAAAGTGCTCCTCTGGTTCCAGCAACTGCTTCACCAGGGCAATCATTTCATTGATCATGTCTTCGAGCTTCCATTTTTGTCCGCCAGTACCGTGACCGTATGCAGGAGGATCAAGTACAATCCCGTGATATTTTTTACCCCGCTTCACTTCCCTTTTTACAAAAGTCAGGGCGTCTTCCACTATCCAACGAATATCACTCAATCCTGATAATTCCATATTGTCTTTCGCCCAGCTTACCACCTGTTTGATCGAATCCAGATGAACCACATCTGCTCCTGCTGACCTTGCAGCGAGTGAAGCGCCTCCAGTATATGCAAAGAGGTTCAGCACTCTGGCCTGCTTTGTTTTCATTTTGCCAATGCTCTCATGTATGAAATCCCAATTGCAGGCCTGCTCCGGGAAAATGCCTACATGTTTGAATGAAGTAAGGGCAAGACGAAAACTAATATCTGCCGCCTTAGTCTTGTTCTTGTTTTTCAGACTATACCGGACATTCCATCGATCGGGCATTTCCCTGAGCTTTTTCCAGTCACCGGAAGAACTTGATCTTGGCACAAATCTCACATGGGCCGTTTTATTCCATTCCTTTTCACTGAGTACAGGATCCCAAACAGCCTGCGGTTCCGGGCGAATCGTAACATATTTACCAAAACGCTCAAGTTTCAGGAAGTTCCCGCAATCAATGAGCTCGTAATCATCAAAACCATCTGGGCTTAAAAGATGCATGCAGCGAAGGTAAAAGATTCAGTTTAGTGGAAAAAAAATATGAATTCAAAACTTAATGTGGATCATTAACCTTGATTAACACTCAATAAATGAAGCCTTTCTTACGTTATTTCGTACATTTGTAATTCCCTGAATGCCATATCTGAAGGGCCTTTAATGACGAACAACAACTATAATGATCTAATTAATAAGCTTGACGGTTTTATCCGCAAGTATTATAAGAATCAGCTGATTAAAGGACTAATCTATTCCTTTGCCCTTGTCCTGGCTTTTTTCCTTATAGTAGCTGCGGTTGAACATTTTGGTCATCTTGCTCCCTTACCAAGAACAATCCTCTTCTACACATTCCTGGCAGGAATGCTTTTCATCATGGGAAAGTTCATCGCTGTTCCCTTAGCACATCTTTACAGATTCGGAAAAATCATTTCCTATGAGCAGGCGGCGCAAATCATTGGTAAGCATTTCGCTGATGTGCAGGATAAGCTGCTCAATATTCTGCAGCTAAAAAAACAGTCGGAGATCAGCGCATCTGAAACAAACAATGAAATGCTGATTCATGCCAGCATTGACCAGAAAATTAAGGAGATCAAACCGGTTCCTTTCGTAAATGCCATCAACATTTCCGAGAACAGAAAGTACCTGAAATATGCAGCCATTCCCCTGCTGGCATTTTTCATCATACTTTTTTCTGCTCCGTCCATGATCAAGGACAGTACACAGAGACTTATCCGTCATGGTACGCAGTTTGAAAAACCAGCTCCATTCGAATTTGTCGTGTTGAATGAAAAGCTTCAGGCAATTCAGCAACAGGATTTCGAACTGAAGATTGAAACAAAAGGCAATGAGATTCCCGCTGAAGCATTCATTGAGATTGACGGGAACCTGATCAGACTTGAAAAGGAAAACATCAATGCCTTTCATCATCATTTCCGCAACATACAGGGCAATCAGTCATTCCGCCTTTTTGCAGACGGATTTTACAGCAGTGCATACACACTCGAAGCATTACCCAACCCGGTGCTGATGAATTTTCAGGTGAGCCTGGAATACCCCGCATATCTCGGAAGGAAAAATGAATCCCTACAAAATACAGGCGACCTTGTGATTCCAGCTGGGACAAAAGTCATTTGGAATTTCAACACTCAGAACACGGATTTTATCAGAATGGTGTTTCAAGACACCGTCATCCGCCTTGATAGAAGCGGACAGAATGCGTTCGCTTATAACAGGAAGTTTTTCAGAAATGATGCTTATATCATTACTACGAGTAACCAATTTCTTTCCAACAAGGACTCGATTCGTTTTGGGGTGTCGGTGATTCCGGATTTGTATCCAACAATTTCAGTGGAACAACAGCGCGATTCGTTTTCAACCAAGCGGACTTATTTCAAAGGTTTAGTGAAAGACGATTATGGTTTCAGCGGACTGGCATTTCATTATCGTTTTCTCAAATCGAACGACACACTCGAAAATAAAAGGAACAAATCTTTCACAGATAAAATTGCCGTAAGCAAGAGCAATACGAGCGATCAGTTTTTCTATTTCTGGGATCTTGCACAAGTGAATCTGATGGCAGGTGATGAGATTGAATATTACTTTGAGATATCCGACAACGACGGTCTGGCGGGTCCGAAAAGCACTCGTTCTCAGACACAGGTTTTCAAAGCTCCTACACTGAAAGAGATTGCAGAGAACTCGGAGAAAAGCAGTCAAAGCATCAAGGATGACCTGAAGAAGAGCATGAAAACAGCTGAGCAGATTCAGAAAGAACTGAATGATCTCAATAAAAAACTTCTGGACAAAAAAGAACTCAGCTGGGAAGACAAAAAGAAAGCTGAAGATCTGCTGAAAAAACAGAAAGAACTGGAAAAACTTCTAGAAGAAATGAGAAAGAAGTTTGAACAGAAAAACAAACAGGAACAGGAGTACAAACGGGTTAATGAAGACATCCTTCAAAAACAGGAACAACTTCAGGCACTGATGGATCAGGTGATGTCACCTGAAATGCAAAAGCTCATGGAAGAACTGGAAAAGCTGATGGAGAATGTGGACAAAAGCCGGCTTCAGGAGCAGCTTAGCGAATTGAAGATGGACAACAAAGATCTTCAGAAAGAACTTGAGCGGGCAATTGAACATTTCAAGCAGCTTGAGTTCGAACAAAAGCTTCAGGAAAATATTGATAAACTCAATGAGCTTGCAAAAAAGCAGGATGAGCTTGCTAAAAAATCAGATGAGAAAAACGCCGACAGTCAGGACCTAAAAGAGAAGCAGGACCAGCTGAACAAGGAGTTTGAAGATTTCCGTAAGGACATGGACGATCTGGCGAAGAAGAATGATGCACTGGAAGAAAAGCAGAATCTGCCTGACACCGAAAACCAGGAGCAAAGCATTCAGCAGGACATGAAGAACAGTTCCGATCAGCTGGAGCAAAAGAAAAATAACAAGGCAGGAAAATCTCAGAAGGACGCTACCCAGAAGATGGAGAAAATGGCCCAGCAAATGCAGCAGATGCAACAGAACATGCAGCAGGAGCAACAGGAAGAAGACATGCAGGCTTTGAGGGCGCTGCTTGAAAATCTGCTCCGCCTCTCCTTCGACCAGGAAAAGCTGATGCAGGACCTCCGTAGCATGGACATCAACAATCCTCAATACCTTAAAGTCGGACAGCAACAAAGAAAACTGAAAGACAACGCGAAGATGATCGAAGATTCACTGTTTGCGCTGAGTAAAAGAGTGATTCAAATTCAGGCAAAAGTGAATCAGGAAATTTCCGCCATCAACATGAACATGGCCGAAGCCCTGAAAAACATTGAGGACCGCATGGTTCCTCAGGGTAGAAGCAGGCAGCAATTTATCATGACTTCAGTGAACAACCTCACGCTGATGCTGAGCGAGGCACTGAATCAAATGCAACAGCAAATGGCGAAATCAAAACCGGGAACAGCCAATTGCAACAAGCCAGGTAATTCAAAGCCAAGTCTTTCTGAAATGCGGAAAATGCAGGAAGAGTTGAATAAGAACATGCAGAAGATGAAGGAGAAAATGGAGAAGGAAGGCAATAAGCCTGGCCAGAAGGCGCGCGGACAAGGCTGGAGTGAGGAACTGGCCAAAATGGCCGCCCAGCAGGAATTCATCCGTCGTGAACTGCAGAAACTGAATCAGGAAGAAAACAAGGACGGCCGCAATGCCCTCGGTAACCTTGAAGATATCGCAAAGAGAATGGAAGAGTCTGAAAAAGACATTGTTAACCGCATGATTTCCGAGCAGACATTGAAACGCCAGCAGGATATTCTAACCCGTTTGCTTGAAAGCGAGCGCGCAGAGCGGGAAAGAGATCAGGACGAACAGCGCAAATCCAATGAAGCAAAAAATCTCTTTCAGCGTAACCCTGCGGAGTTTGAGGAGTATAAGAAACTTAAGTTAAAGGAGATGGAACTGCTCAAAACTGTTCCTCCATCACTGAACTCCTATTACAAACAAAAAGTAAACGAATATTTCCAATCTCTTGAAAAATAGCACAATTATGCATGTGGACGGTGAAAGTCAGACTATGGAACTAAACTCAAGTCCTGACAGCATTTCAGCCGTTGAGAGGATGATTGACGAGGTACGCGACAAGTACAATGTCAGCGAAGATATGTACGGCAATATGCTGGTGGCTATCACCGAAGCGGTGACCAATGCCATCTATCACGGCAATAAATCAGATCCTTCAAAAAAGGTTCATGTAACTGTGATGCACAACCCTCATTCAATCACATTCACTATTACTGACCAGGGTCCCGGATTTGACTATTACAATCTCCCCGATCCCACCTCACCTGAAAATATTGAGAAGGAATGCGGCAGAGGGATTTTTCTGATGAAGCATCTCACTGACCAGCTTATCTTTTCCGAAAACGGAAGAGTGGTTGAAATGAATTTCAGAATAGCGAACGCCTGATCTTTAGGTTTACATAAAGCAAAGAGGAGTCCATCATGGCTCCTCTTTTTTTTTGCAACCCCTCAACAATTCCCGATTAATTTCCTGAAACGCTTAGTTTACCATTAGAAATAATACTCCTTTCTTCCATCAGTGTGTAATGATAAAATCCTTTCGGCAACTGGGAATGATCTGTCTGCAAAGCATATATGTTGGAACTTACATTACTCTGCGGAATACTTTCGATTAAAACTTTTTCGCTGTGATCATGAATTAACAATCGAAGCGAAGTAGATTGATGAGACAACTGAATTGAAATATTCCTCCCTCTTGCTAAAGGGTTTGGATACAAAACAGCTACTCCTTGAACTTTTTTTAAGTGTATGGCATATTCAAGCATGTAATATTCTACCACTCCGTTATAATCCACTTGTTTCAGCCGATAATAATTATACCCGGGCATGGGTCTTAAATCGGGAAAGAATAATTTCTGATAACTGTGGAGTTTCCTGCAGCTCCTATTTCACCGATCATATGATAAGCACGCCCCTCAGGCGATCGTTCAAAATAAAACGATCACAGTTCTGTTCGCTGGCAGTTTGACAGGAAAGTATGACCTGAGTGTTCAGTGTCTGCATACCACTGAAAAATGTCAACTGTACCGGCAATGGCTGAGCAAATCACCATCAGCTGCCTGTGATTGTCCTGGATACATTGCCAATCCCTGAACCGCAGACTGAAGTACTTCCATCCATATTCAGATTGCCGTTGATGCGAAAATGACCTGCAATCTGCATGCTTGCATTACCAGTCATATTAACATTCCCGTTTACTATAAGGATGTTTCCAGTCCCTATATCCACAATACTGGTTCCGGACATTTCCAATGTCCCGTTTATAATAAGTTTTTTTCCGTTGCGAACCTATTCCTTTACGTTTCCGGTCAGCCTGAACGGACTGCAATCTGAAATGGTCACATCATGATACACATCAATCTGATCTGTGGTTGAGCAACCTGGATTGCATGAGCAGGAAGGACTTGAAGAAGAAACCGTAGACCATATAGAACTATTCCAACCGCCTGATATTCTTGAATAGTAACTGATGGCTCCATATGCATAAGTTGCATTCTGAGCACCAAGTAAGATGACAAGCGTCAGGCTTGCAATCAGTTTTAAACTGTAAATGCTGTAGTGATACCAATTTGAATTAGAGAATTGTAATTTCATAAATCCTTAGCTTATTAGATTGAGTATTACAAGCTAGCCTCGGAAATCCTCAATCAGAAAGGCATTGAAGACAAAGCCATCTGAATGCAAGAGGCTTTCCTTTATTTAATCACATTTAACTGGAAATATTGGATTATTTAAGTGATCTTGTCTGAGGGAACAAGAATTAAACAAAATACTGATGTAAGTAATTTCTCGAAGATGTATACCCGATATTAAATTTGAAGAATTCCAAATGAATTTGAGCCGGATATGAATAAATCTTTCCGAATTAAAATGGCCGGGTATTCAACTCTTCATACTGAAATGCAGAATCACACCTACACGGATGCTCTGATAATCGAAATCTTTCAGGCCTTTTCTATACCAAAGTTTTATGTCTTTATTTCTGAATCCCCATTTTCCTTCCGCACGAAATACGAGTGGACTGTCACCATTATTGAGGTAGCCTGAATAGCCTGACAAGGTAGCGGAAACAGAAAAGGCATCCCGGATGTAATCCAAACCGGCACCGTACAAAAAAGCGTCGTTTTGAAAATGATCGGGATCATTGGTTTGCCATGAATAGAACCCAGCCATCACATGCGGCCTGAGTGAATCTTTTCTGTCCTGACCCAGGGATATAGTTTTTCCTGAAGAAAGATTCATGTAATATCCGGGAGCATCCGTGTGACGGGCATCCCTTAGCCTGGTTCCGGATGCAGTCCGCAAAGTGAGTTCGAGCATGATATCCGGAAAATTTTTTCGCCCCGAGGCAATCTGAATCAGACTTGCTATATATATATCTCCACCGGAATGTCCCTTTCCTTCTCTTGTCCGGGCAGCTCTTACATCTCTGGTGATGGTATCAGTGTCAAAAAATTCGAGTGGCATTACAAAGAATTCCAATGCAGCTTTTGATTCAGCGATCGGGAGCAATACTCTCGAAAAGAAATCCAGAGTATTTTCGCCCTTGCTGAAATGTGCACCGGCCATCTGTTCTACTTCAAAGCGCTTTTCAAAATTACCTTTTCTTACTTCAGGAACAGGAAGTGCCGAAGGCCCCATGAATGAAGTTGAAAATGTCATGTACCTCGACCAATGACTGATTCCGTCCCAGTCGTGCTTTTCCACCCACCAGAGAAATTCATCCTGCGCACGCACGTGAACGTGCGACAATAAAATCAGGATGATCAGTTTAAGACTCTTCCTCATGTATTAATTTGCATAAATGTACGAACATCCGGAAATCATTGGTTAAATTTACAAAGTATGAGTGGCAAAGATCCTATCCGATTTTTCAAAGACAAAGTTTCATTTCGTTTCCATGACAAAGAAGGCGTCAAAAAATGGTTGCACCGAATAATAAAGAAAAACAAAGGGAAGACCGGAACCCTGAATTACATTTTTTGCTCCGACAAAGAAATTCTTCGTTTGAATAAGACATTCCTCAAGCACAATTATTATACAGATATCATCACATTTGACAATTCAGAAGTCAAAAGCGAGATTTCTGCAGATATATATATATCAGCAGACAGCGTACGCAAGAACGCGGAACATTTCAAAACCACATTTCGAAATGAGTTGCTGAGAGTAATGGTACACGGTCTTTTACACTTGTTCGGTCAGAAGGATAAAACTTTAAAAGAAAAATTAGAAATGAGAGAACTGGAAGATTTGTGGCTGGATGATTATCTGAAAAACAAGTTCAAAGCAAGAGCAAAGTAAACCTGGCACCTACACGGAGAAGTTGGACCAGGCAATAATCGCGCACATAGTCCAGAATAATACCTCAGTGAGCATTGGTCTCTTTTTGGATGTCAGAAAAAAGTAAGCCAGCAGAACTCCTGCTGGTATGGAAAGTACCGGCAAATGCGCAATTACCATTCCTTTCACGAATACAAAAGTGGTGATGGCTAGCAGCAGGTAAAAGAAAATAATCTGCTGGTAAGACCTTGTCCTGATAGCGTTCTTATAGTAGTTTTTGCGGATCCTGATAAGAGAGAGGAGAAGCATGACGGCAAACATGTAAATGACCGCTTTTGTGGCATTGTCCAGGTTCAACTCCAAACTGTAATTCGGATTCCTGAATCCGGAAATCAGGCTGTTCCAAAAAGCAATATGATTGCCGCCCCAAAACATGGCTACACTTACAAAGAAAAATGGCAAAGCCAGACCTGTGATTAGCACAATGTATTCACGCATGTTAAAAGCCCTCAAGACTACAATGGCACTCATAGGAACGAGCACAAACAGCACTGCCGGAAAATACAAGAGCACAGCTATCGATATTAAAAAACCACAATCGAAAATCTCGCTCATTGCTTTTTCATTCTTGAACATAGAAAAGCATTTATCAAAAACACGTATCATAATCAGGTTCACAAAATGAGCAGGATGAACCTGTATGAACTCAGAAAATGAAGAAATACACAGCACAAAAAACAGTGAAGGAAGATATGAGTTCCTGTAAAGAACCTCATGCTTATTGAGTACAAGGTTGAAATATATCGCCTGGAAGGAAATCATCGATGCCATGATCAAAGTGTTCAGCCAGGAAGGCAGCGAATGAAAGACTCCGATAAGCAGATTCCATAAGTGATTTTCCGAAGATCCCTGCCATATATCAATTCCAAAGACTCCTCTGCCCCATAATAACATGACAAAGAATGGGATAATAAACAAGGCCGCCGGTTGCGGAGATTTGAAAAAACGAATCATCCTCGGATAATTGTGCCTGATTTGGTGTGAATCTCGTAATTCATCCTATATTTGCAACAATAATAATAAAATCATGGACGGATTCTGGTATTTTCTCCAAAGCTTCTTTGAGGCAATCTTCAAGGTTGTTCCATTCTTCGGATTGTGGTTCAACAAATTTCTGATCGTAATCGGATTCATCGCTTTCTTTCTATGGCTCAACTATATGAGCAAGCAAAAGGAAGTTGAAAAATTTGACTGATATTGATTAAGTAAAAAAAATCTTGACCCGCCATTGCGCGGGTTTTTATTTTTTAGCGGCATAATCCTTCAGAAGATCAAGCCCGACATCCTTTCTATAATGCATTCCATCAAAATATATGTGGCTTATACTTTGATATGTTTTTTCTCTGGCCTCCTCAATGCCTGAAGCCAGGGAAGTAACAGCAATCACCCGTCCGCCGTCACTGACTGTCATGCCTGACTGATTTTTCTTTGTGCCTGCATGAAAGACAAGACTGTCATTCAGTTTCTCCTGAATCTTTATCTCTCTTCCTTTTGAATAATCTCCTGGGTAACCTTCGCTTACGAGCATGACGGTTAAAGCGCATCGCTCATCCACTTCAAGATTGGCTCTGCTCAGTTTCTTTTGAGCACAGGATGAAAGCAGTTCCAGAAGATCACTTTTAATTCTGGGCAACACGACTTCCGTTTCCGGATCTCCCATTCTGACATTATACTCGATCACGTAAGGATCACCCGCTACATTCATCAGTCCGATAAAAACAAATCCGCAATAAGGAATTTTATCCTTTTTCAATCCGTTAACAGTAGGAATCACGATTCTCTCCTCGACCTTTTTCATGAAAGAGGGATCAGCAAATGGCACAGGTGAAACAGCACCCATGCCACCTGTGTTGAGCCCCTGATCTTCATCGTAGACTCTTTTATAATCCTTGGCTTCAGGCAAAAGCATGTATGTATTACCGTCAGTCAGTACGAATACCGAAAGCTCAATTCCGTCAAGAAATGCTTCAATCACAACCTTGTTTGTTGCATTACCGAAACGAGATTCGAGCATCATTTTCCCGAGTTCCGTTTTTGCTTCATCTCTCGTAGCACAGATGAGAACACCCTTACCGGCAGCAAGACCATCAGCTTTCAACACATATGGGGCAGGAATTTCGTCGAGGTAAGCTGTTGCAGATTCATAATCTCCCCTATTGAATGTTTTATATGACGCTGTGGGAATTGAATGTCTTTGCATGAATGCTTTCGCAAAATCCTTGCTGCCTTCCAAAAGCGCGCCAGCAGAACCGGGGCCCAGCAGTGGAATATTACGCAAATCGGGATCTGATTCAAAAAAATCGCGAATGCCTTTTACCAATGGTTCTTCAGGGCCCACCAGCAGAAAGTCAATTTTATACTTCAACACTGCGGTTCTGATCGATTCAAAGTCGCTTACCCTGATGTCAAGATTCTCGCCAAGTTCTGATGTGCCTGCATTGCCGGGTGCAATAAACAGACTGGAACACAAAGGGCTTTGGGAAATTTTCCATGCGAAGGCGTGCTCGCGGCCTCCGGATCCAAGTATCAGTACATTCATTTCCCTGTAAATTTACTTACAAAGAAAAGAATTTTCCCTCTCAGAACTGGCTATTTCTCCTAATTATAACGGAATAAAAATCAGACTATGGCAGAAACCACAGTACATGTTGCAATAAAAAAAAGTATAGTTGCGCGAAGCCAGAATTCGTTCCTTGTCATGGTTTGGTTGTTTTTATTGGCATTCTTACGCTTTCCTGTTTATCTGGTTACAGGATGAATATAAAAGTTAAAGAAAAGATAAATCTGAAGTTCCCCATTTATATTAACAGACATATTAAACTATTAATTAAGATATTTACGACAAACAAAATTCATCACAACATGAGTATTCAAAAAATACTGAGTGCCTGCATAATTGCATTCTTAATGCAGAGTCCAACGGTTTCTTCCCAAAAGGCAGAAATAGGTAATCTCCTTACGCAAAACATTCCAAAAATTCCGGAATCACTGACCGAACAAATGAACCGGTATAATGATATCCGTACCGCTACATTCACAGGCTGGCTGAAAAAAGAAAAGGGCATGCTTGTAGTTACCCGCTTTGGTGAAACGAATCAGATTCACCTTGTGAAGGAGCCAATGGGAATGCGCAAGCAGCTTACTTTTGAGAAAGAACCTGTGAATTGGGCTTCCGTGTGTCCTGACACAAGCGTCAATGGTTTTATATATGGCAAAGATGTAGGCGGAAATGAAAATTTTCAGTTTCACTATTTTAATCTTGATAATTCTTCAAGCCGTTTGCTGACTGACGGAAAATCCAAGCATGGCTCACTTCAATGGAGCCATAGCGGAAAACGTTTTGCATACACAAGCAACAGAAGAAATCCCGCGGACATGGATCTGTACATAGCAAGTCTTGCCAATCCTTCGGATGCTAAATTGATTCTGGAGAGAAAAGGGGGCGGATGGGGAATCTCAGACTGGAGTAAGGATGAAAAGTACATGATTCTGCAGGAATATATTTCAGTGAATCAGTCCAACCTCCACCTTTTAAATCTGGAATCAGGTGAACTTAGCCAGATTAATCTGACAGATGACATTATTGCATTTACTGTGGCATTCTTTAACAGCGACGGTACAGGAATTTTCATCGGATCAGACCAGGGAAGAGAATTTTCATACCTGAGCTTTTACGATCTGAAAAAAAAGCAGTATACCTGGTCGCTTCCTGAAATGGGATGGGATGTGCAAGGAGTGAATTATAACAGGGAGAGAACTAAAATAATTTTCCGCCTGAATAAAAACGGCTTCTCGGAATTATTCACTCTTGATCCGAAAACATTTACCCACAGTAATATGAAAGGTTTTCCTGAAGGCATTGTAGGAAGTTTCAGTTTCAGCCGCGACGGACAGAGCCTGGGATTCAATTACCAGAATTCCGCGCAGAGCCAGGATGCATACAGCTATGATTTGAAGAGTGGAAAAATCACTCGCTGGACTGAAAGTGAAATGGGCAGCCTGGATCGTAACAGCTTTGTGAGCTGCTCAGCGATTGAATATCCGAGTTTCGATAAAGTAAACGGACAGACAAGAAAAATTCCTGCATTCCTTTACAAACCTAAAACAGAACCTGGAGAAAAACTACCTGTCTTGATTTCAATCCATGGCGGACCTGAATCGCAATCGGTTCCTAACTTCAGCTCCAACACACAGTTCATGGTAAAAGATCTGGGCATCGCGGTGTTGGTACCAAATATCCGAGGATCCACCGGATACGGCAAAACTTACACTACACTCGACAATGGATTCCTGCGACTTGATGCTGTGAAAGACATAGAATATCTCATCCAGTGGATAGGCACACAGCCCGATCTTGATGCTTCAAGAATTGCTGTGATGGGTGGTTCTTATGGCGGAACAATGGTACTCATGTGCATGACAGAACTCGGAGATAAAATCCGTTGCGGAGTGGATCTCTTTGGCAGCAGCAACATTGTTACATTCCTGAAAAACACTAGCTCGTACAGACAGGATTTGAGAAGAGTTGAATACGGAGACGAGAGAGATCCTGCAATGGAAAAATTCCTTCAGGAAATCGCACCACTCAACAAGCTGGACAAATTCACTAAACCAATTTTTATCTACCAGGGAAAAAATGATCCAAGAGTTCCCTTAAGCGAATCAGAACAGATTGTGGATGCTCTTTCAAAAAACGGTAAGACTGTCTGGTATGTGATGGCAAAAGATGAAGGCCATGGCCTGGGTAAAAAACCGAACCGTGAATTCACCTATGCCGCTATCGCGCTCTTTCTGCAAGAGCATCTGATAAAATAATCTGACTTCCGGGCTGCCTGAAATTGCCTTAAAACAACGTCCATGTAATTGCGCATGGAAATAATTACACATTGAAAACCTGTTGATAAATTACATTTTATCAACAGGTTTTTTTGTACAGTCCCTCAATGTTTGAAAAATAGTATGCAGAGGGCATCTTGAAACGGTCTGTACATTTATAAACAGCACATATTACCTGCTGTTGAAAAATGACCGATACAATTTCACAGCAGAGGTGCTAACTTTACAGTTGATTAAACTGAACTTGGATTTAAACTTTTATCATAATGGGTATAGCTGAGTTGACATACGATTTATCTGATAAAATGGAATTCAGAAATTGGAGCAACATTGTAAAAAAACTTTCTGTTGATTTTCCTTTTCCGGAGCTTATGCCGTTATTGAAGTTTAACGAAACACACATAAGCTGCCAGCCTGAATTCTCTGAAGGAATCTCAAACATTCCTTTCACAGGCAAAGAGGTCGCCCTGTCCGGAAAAGAAATCATGAGTGATGACAAGGGCGGCATGAATGTTATTTTCAATGTGAAGCCGTATTCTGAAAAGGGAATTAACGGCAATTTGGAACAATTGGAGAAAGGTGTCCGAACCCAATGAAGCTTTCCATTTATGCGAAACCCCGGTCAATCCGGGGTTTTTTATTTACTTCTTCTTGCTCCTCTCACAGCTACTGCCGTCCATGGATCTTCCGGCCATGAGTGTTTAGGATAGCGCACACGCAACTCTTTACGTACCTGTTGATATGTGTTGTTCCAGAAACTTCTCAGATCCTGTGTCACTTGAACAGGTTTGTAACCTGGAGACAAAAGATGAAGCAACAATTTGACTTTCCCGTCATTGACAGAAGGAGTGTCGGCCAATCCAAACATCTCCTGCAGTCGCACTGCAAGCACCGGATCAGATCCGTCAGGAAAATACTCCACACTCACTGAAGATCCGCTCGGCACTTCAATTTTTTCAGGTGCAAGCCTTCCGATTTTTTGTGTCTGATCCCAGCTGATCATATTCCTGAATACTTCCTCCATCGGTATTTTATTGAAATCTGCTCTTACTTTAATTTTTCCAGCAAATTCCGCAAGCCAGACTTCAGGATTGCGCAGCAGGGATTCGTCGGATAAATCAGGCAGCTCATCATCTTTGTTCCACTTTTTTACACTCATCACTCTTGATCTGAATTGTTCTGCTTTCTGGTCCATGCTGAATAATTTCATTCCATACTTTCTGCTCACTTCAACAAGGACATCCAATGTCCTTTCAATCTCAGGTGATGGATCCGGACGAGTTTCCGCAAGAAGACTTCCGATTCTTTTTTCTTTCACACTGATGAGTGTGTCATTTTGATAATCCCAAAAAACATTCTTCTCAAATTTCAATTCAGCTAAAAGTTCTGAGGGATCAATTGCTGCGGAAAGAAATATTTTTCCTTTATCATGTCTGAAATCCATGTGTGACACCGTTATCCATTCTTCATTATGCATATGATCAGTTTCAGGAATCAGTCCGGCTTTCCCGTTGGCTAGACGAAACTTCCCCTTACGCGAATCTTTCCTTGCAATGCGTTCAGGATATGCCTGAAAAAGTAAGAGTCCGGTATTTTCAGCATTCAGATTTTCCTCATTCTGTTTTTCCATGTATTTCATCCACTGGTCTGACAGCATTTGAATTCTTTCAAGAGCCCTTCTGTCGGCGTCCACACGTCCACCCTTTCTCCATTTCCAAAGCGCTTCAAGACGAAGGTTGATGTCGCAGCCTTTTTCTTTTAAAGGATCTCGCTCTTCAAGAACAGCGGCAATGTCTGCTGCATGCCTTCCAATACCATGCTCTTCACCATATAAAAGCATGTGCGAAATCCTGGGATGAGTGGGCATGTCAAGCAAACGCATACCCTGTCGGGTGATCTTGCCTGATTGCAAGGCGCCCAGGCTTTCAAGAATGCTTCGGGCATAGTCAACCGAAGAGTTCGGTGGCGGACTGAGCCATTTAAGTTTATAAGGATCACTGCAACCCCATTTGAATAGTTCCAGCAAGAGCTGGCAAAGATCGGCCTCAGCAATTTCAGGTAGCCTGTGTTCACGAAGATGCTGATGTGTTCCCCTATGCCACATTCTGTAACATGTACCAGGACCCAGACGGCCTGCCCTGCCTGCTCTCTGATCCGCAGAATCTTTCGTTAAACGATGTGTTACAAGACGACTCATTCCGCTTGCAGCATCAAAGCTGGATGTTCTTGAATAGCCACTGTCAACCACAATGCTTACTCCTTCAATGGTCAGACTTGTTTCAGCGATCGAGGTAGATAAAATTATTTTTCTCCTGCCGTGAGGATCAGGAAGGATGGCTGCCTCCTGTAATCGGTAAGGGAGGTCTCCGTATAACTCATGTATTTCAACCTGTATTTCTTCGGAGCGCAACAGTTCAGCGCTGCGTCTGATTTCCCCCGCTCCGGGAAGAAAAACCAGGATGTCGCCATGCGGATTCTCAGACAATGCCTTCTTCACTGTTTGGGCCGTGGCCAAACCGATATCGTGCTCAGCTTCCTGTTCTGCATATCGTATGTCAACTGGAAAAAGCTTTCCCTCCGATTTTACCACCTCAGCTTCAGGAAGGAGCTCTGACAAGGATTCTGTACTGATGGTTGCTGACATGATCAGCAGCCTGAGATCAGGTCTCAACACAGACCGGGTTTCAAGACAAAGTGCAAGAGCAAGATCCGAATTGAGATTCCGCTCATGGAACTCATCGAATATCACAAGTCCGTATTCTTCAAGTGCATTGTCTTTCTGTAAAATTCTGGTCAGAATTCCTTCAGTTACCACCTCGACTTTAGTCCTGGCACCTACCTTAGTATCAAACCTGATTCTATAACCGCAGCTTTCACCTGCTTGTTCATTCAATTGTTCAGAAAGCCTGTGAGCAATATTTTTTGCTGCGAGACGCCTTGGTTGAAGCATGATAATTTTTTTTCCATCCAACCAATTTTCATTCATCAGCAATAACGGCAGAGCAGTACTTTTCCCTGCACCTGGAGGAGCCGTGAGAAGCACGGCACCTTTGCTTTCAAGTCCTTTTAAAACCTCATCAGCCACATCGTAAATCGGCAATTTCCCGCTCATGACTGCAAAATAGTAAGAATAAGGAGCGGAAATAAAAAAGCCGTTCTGTGTGAACGGCTTCAATATTATTGGCTTTGTTTATTTTATTAAAACCCTTCGAATTACTGAAGATTCCCTTCCAACAATTTTTACAAAATAAACTCCGGACGAAATCCCATATAAATCAACATCAGTCTTTCCGGCACCGGCATTAGCAGAATACTCAGCAACAATTTTTCCGTCAGAAGAAATAATCATGATGCTCTGTAATCCTGCTGTCTCGGGATAGGATATCGCGAACCTGCCTGTGGATGGGTTAGGATAGATTTCAATTCGTGACAGATCTTCGCCAGAGTTAATGCTTGTGATCAGCTCCACGAAAATGCAGTCCGTTGCGGTACAAGCATTGGCATCAGTAACAGTCACGCAATAAGATCCTGAGGATGTGATATTGAGAGTTTGCGATGTGCTTCCTCCTGTCCATGCATACTGAGAAAATCCTGCACCTGCATCAAGTACATGACTGCTGCTGAAAATGTACACTGTATCAGGGCCAAGATTGACTGAAGGATTGCTGTTTATCACAGCCTGTACAGGAATGTAGGCGCTCGGACAAAGTCCGTTGGTTGCCTGCACATAATAAGTGGTGCTGCTGTTGATAAACGGAGTTGTGAAATTAGGTCCGATGCCAAGCTGGGTTCCTCCGCTTGATGTCGGATACCATATAAGAATATCAGAACTGCTTGCACTGAGGCCAACGGTACCAGGGCCGCAGCGGGACGCGCCTGTGACCGAAGGATCAGGAGTGATGGGATGAATGGTGGCTGTTACAGCGACTAGATTGCTTGGACATGTGCCATTGCTGGCTTGCGCATAATAGGTCGTAGTCGAAGAAAGTGAAGGGGTATTGTAAGAATTCCCCGTTCCGATCACATTACCGCCGGTTTGTGCATCATACCAAGTGACCGGATCAGAAGCGGTAACTGTGAGGGCTAATGTGCCAGGGCCGCAACGGGAAGCAGCTCCACCAGAAGGATCAGCTGATTGAGGATTTATGGTGGCAGTTGCACTCACTCTGGAACTGCCGCAACCGGCATTGTATGCCTCCGCGTAATATACCGTTGTTGAAGACAAGGTAGGTGTCGTGAATGAATTTCCGGTGCCTACCTGAGTTCCGCCTGAAAGCGCGGTGAACCATCTCACAGGATCCGATGCGCTCGCCGTCAGGGTGACTGTTCCGTTGCCGCATCGTTGTGCAGAAGTTGTTGAAGGAGGAGATGGTTGTGTCAGAATACTCGCTGTAACGGCTGTGCGTGTAGCACTCGGACAAGTCGAACCTGTCTGGGCATAATATATGGTTGTCGAGCTGATGGATGGTGTATTGAATGTAGAACCGGAACCAAGAAGAGTACCTCCGGAAGGAGCATTATACCAAAACACTGTGTCTGCACCTGAAGCACCAAGCATTACGCTTCCGGTTCCGCATCTGGCACCGTTTGTGCCGGAAGGCGCAGGATTTACAATAGGAATGTAAACAGAAGTCTGGTAGGTGTTATTTTTCGGATATACATCATTGTTATTTGAAGTAGTGCATAGAAAATTCAAAATACCTCCTCCACTGGTATTGATGCTTGTAGTGAACATTAAGGTATCCGCATCGTTCGGATGCAAAGCGCCAGAATAAGTTTGATTTAGTGTTTGAGTCAATGCTCCTGTGATCTGGATATTCACAGGAACATTTGGCACTGTGTCTCTTCCGAAATTTCTGACTATGACTCTCACGTTTACTCCTGCTGAACCGCATGTACCCGAATTCGGTGTTACCACAGCCGAAACGCTGGTATAAGTCAGAAAGTCTGTGATTCCTCCGGTTGAATTGGTTTTCACTACATAAGCTTCTTCATAATTGAATCCGAAACTGCTGCTGTATCCTGTAAAGATGTAACCTCCGTCCAAAGTTTGAACAGCTGCGTATCCATGGTCATGATTCAAGCCACCATAAATTCTTGACCAGGTGGAATCGCCGTTGGCATTTGTCTTCATCATCCACATGGCAGGCACAGGGGGGCCATAGCTTCTGGATGTACCGCTGAGAATGAAACCGCCGTCTGTTGTGCGAAATACTTTATGAAAGTCATCCTGAGAATTTCCTCCATAGATTTTTGACCATAACACTGTTCCGGATGAATCCGTCTTTACAAGATTTCCGTCATTCCCTCCTAGTCCACCGGGATTATCTGTACCACCGGCAAGTATATATGAACCATCGCTAAGGCGGATAATGGATTCTATATTATCTGTTCCGGCCGCCGTCCCGAATTTTTTAGTCCATAATGTATCCCCGTTAGGATTAGTTCGGACCATGTACATATCGAGCCCGTTCGCCCCATTGGTACTTTGTCCTCCAAGCATGTATCCACCGTCAGGAAGCTGTAGCAAGGTGTTGGCATCATCAAATACAGAAGTGCCGTAAAGTTTGCTCCACTGCAACACGCCTGCACTGTTGGTCTTTAAAAGCATTGCATCAAAATACTGGGCAGGCGAAGATGTAGTATAGCCTGCAATTGCAAATCCCCCGTCGCTTGTTTGTATAATATCCTGCGCGCGGTCTCTTCCTGTTCCTCCCCAGAACTGAGTCCAGATGATATTTCCGTTTGAATCCATTTTCATCCAGAAAGCGTCATCAGAAAATCCACCGGAAAAACTGGTGGAGTAACCGCAAAATACAAATCCTCCGTCTGAAGTATTGATTACTTTGTAAAGAAGATCCTTTCCGCTGTTTGGACCGTTGTACCTTCTTGTCCAGAGTGTATCGCCAGCAAGATTCATTCGAACTACATATGCGTCGGTATCGTTCACGCTGGAATCGGCCGTATATCCTGCCAGGATATATCCACCGGCAGGAACCTCCGCAACATCTCTAAATACGTCTGTGCTTTTCTTGCTGAACAACTTTTCCCATGTAATCTGGGCGCTGAGTAGCTCAGGAATAAATAAAGAAAAAGCCAGAGCAAGCAGGGATAAAAATGTTTTTTTCATTTGTAGGATTAAGCTATGTATATATACAAACCGGCAAGCCGGCCAGTTCGTCATGGTTTATTTCTTTACTGAATAATGACTGTCCGGGTTTCAATTACGTCATTGGAAAATATTCTGAGATAATATACTCCTATTGCTTCTGAAGAAAGGTCTATTTCCCTCTCAGCTTGTGCCCCGCCTTGCAATGTTTCTGTGAAAACCGTCTGACCCACAGCATTCACAATCCGGATATTCATTTCTCCCTGGAAACGTTTAAATTGCATGTTCAGCTTTCCGGAAGTTGGATTGGGATAAACAGTTACAAGCACTTCATTTCCCGGCTCATTGATGCCAGTGATGTAATTCACTACTATGGATCCCATGCCGGTACATCCGTTCGGGTCTGTTACAGTTACGTTATATACTCCAGAACTGGTCACAAGCAAAGTCTGACTAGTTGCTCCTGTATTCCAAAGGTAGTTTGTATAACCCGGACCGGCATTCAGTGTGGTGTTTTGACCTGTGAGCAGGAAGATAGTATCTGGTCCCAGTACTACGTTGGGCACAGGGTGTATTGTGGCAGTCGCAGGAATCGGATTGCTTGGGCAAGTACCGTTAAACGCCTGTGCATATACAGTAGTAGTTACACTGAAAGTGCTTTGATAAGTGTTACCTGTACCGATCACGTTACCTCCGGTGGCAGCATCATACCATGTAATTGGATTAGTTGCGGTCGCAGTGAGGGTAAGCATGGCTGCTCCGCAACTTTGTGCATTGGTAACAGAAGGTGATGGAGCGAGCGGATTGACAGTGGCGGTAACAGGGATGAAACTGCTGTAACAACCCGGGACTCCTGCTACTGCATAATACGTTGTATTTGTGCTGATGCTCGGAGTGTTGAATGTGCCGCCGCTTCCCAGCTGATTTCCGTTGGGGGCATCGAACCATGACAGCGGATCCGGGGAGCTGGCGGAAAGTTGCACGCTTCCGCTGCCACACCTCGAACCGGCTGTAACTGTCGGATTTGCAGAAGTACTTGAAATAACGGCATCCACTGGAACACGGGCGCTCAGACATGAAACACCAGCCTGAACGTAATAAGTAGTGGTGCTCGAAAGATTAGGAGTGGTAAAACTCGAACCGGTTCCAAGCAGGTTGCCGCCACTAGGCGCGTCGTACCATGAAATGCTGTCGGGTGAACTTGCAGTCAGTACTACTTGTCCGGGTCCGCAGCGATAAACATTGCTTGCCACAGGCGGAGCTGTTACGTTGATCTGTGCCAACACAGCGGTTCTTGCACTGTTGCAACCACTGTTGCTTGCCTGAGCATAGTATGTAGTAGTTGAAGAAATGACCGGAGTGGTAAAATTGATTCCGGAACCAAGCTGCGTGCCGCCGCTTGCAGCACTCCACCAGGTTACAGGGTCAATCGACGCTGCAGATACAACCAGGGATCCGGTACCGCAACGGGATGCATTGCTTCCGGTTGGCGGATCAACTACTGTAATGGTGGCTGTTGCAGCTGTCCTTGCGCTCACGCAGGTGCTCACGCTTTGTGCGTAGTATGTTGCAGTAGAATTAAGTACCGGAGTAGTAAATGAAGGACCAGTTCCGACCAGGGAACCTCCGCTGGGTGCATTGTACCATTCAATCGGATTAGAAGAACTCGCTGTCAACGTAACAGAAGCCGGTCCGCATGCACTGGCATTGGTGACTGTTGGTGGAGCTGCTGAGTTTATTATGGCACTGACCTGTACCGGACTACTTGGACAAACTGTTCCTGCGACGGCAAAGTAATTTGTAGTAGAGGTGAGATAAGGTGTTGTGTAGGAATTTCCTGCCGAAAGAAGGAGGCCGTTGCTTGCTGCATCAAACCATGACACAGGATCACTTGCAGTAGCATTCAGAGTTACGCTTCCTGGTCCGCAATTCTGAACATTGGAAGCAGATGGGGCTGCAGACACAGCATTGACAATCGCCTGAACAGCAATTCGATTAGAACAGCTGCCGGCATCCAGGTAGTAGGTGTTAGTTGAGCTGATTGATGGAGTGGTGTAGGTGCTTCCGCTTCCAAGCAGAGTACCTCCGCTTGGTGCACTATACCACTGAAGAGGATTCGATGAATTGGCTCTTAGTGTAACCGTGCCTGTGCCGCAACGGCTCTGGTCAAATGCAGTTGTGGATCCCGAACCGATCTGGGCTGTCACAGCACGTCTGGAACTTCCGCAGTTTTCATAAGGAACATATACATGCCAATCGTAGAAATAATAATAACTGCCAGACCCTCCGCTTGAACCGTAGATTTCTAGAACACGTGATACAGCATAAGGATAGCTCACTCCTGAATTGTTTCTGAAGAGGGCTCCGCTACCTGAACCAAGTCCTAGCTGGAAATCATTACCGGGAGGAATATTGAAGTTCAGATAAACCCGGCTTTCACCTACAGGAAGATTTACAGTTTTCGACTGCAACACGGTTCCTGCAGCATTACGGAATTCAATTGTACGGTTGCCGGTTGTGCTCGCATACACTTTCACTGAAACAAGAATCCAGTTTGTGCGGCTGTCGAATTTGAGATAACTGCTGGTGCTTGTACCACCACCGCCAATTGTATTGTCTGCTGGACCCGCTTTGTTTCCCACACCTCTTAGTGCTTCTACATAATATGTAGTGCTGGATGAAAGCGATGGAGTAGTGTATGTGCTACCCATATAGACTAAATCTCCGCCAGTAGCAGCGGTATACCAGAAAAGCGAATCAGAAGGAGATGCAGGAGTGGCAGAAATTGTCACTGTTCCGGAAGAACAATTCAGACCGGGAACTGTGGTAGGAAGCTGAACCGGATCAACTACAGTTACTGTCAGATAACTTGTGTCATTGGTGTAGGAAATGTCGCTGCTTCTGTGATGGATGTATGCGGTAAGATAATAGGTGCCGGCGGAAGGGAAAGTTATTTTCTGCGTGAATGACAAGTTTGAACTTGCCGCGGGAGCCAACGGTGAACGCAGCGTGTCATCCAAAGTAAACAGTGTTGTGCTTGCATTAGCAATCTGGAGCGTTACCGGGATATTCGTTTCATTGGTTTGCCCGTAATTCGTAAGAGTGATTGACACTGTTGAATTCAGGCTGCGGCATACGGTCTGCAGGGGAGTGTTGAAGTTATCAATTGCCACGTCTTTAGTGACGCCGCCATTGGGAGCAAGTTTTACCAGCGCATAATTCATCGCACCGGAGGCGTTTCTGAAATAGCCAAACTCGGCAAAACCGCCATCGGATGTTTCGATTGCTCGGTAAGCATGATCATGATATGCAGTGCCATATGAATAATTGGACCATTCCAGAAAACCGTTGCTGTTTGTTTTGAAGAGATAGTAATTCGGGTTGATAAGATTGAAACTCCTGGTGATTCCTGCTACGACAAATCCACCGTCGCTGGTATTCTCTACAGTCTTACCGCCGTCCTTTTTTGAACCGCCATAGAGTTTCGTCCAAAGTGTATCCCCCAGGTCATTGGTTCTGATCATCCAGATATCTGTGCTGCCCAATGAATTTGGCATATTATCCGCATCACCAACAAGAATGAAGCCTCCCGAAGGAACCACCTGAACATAATGGCATTCTTGAAGTCCGGGCATGGCGTAATTTTTCATCCATTGAAAATTTCCCAATGAATCAGTTTTCACCATGTAATAGTCGCCATCTTCACCGTCATAGCTGTAAGACTGACCCGCTAAAATGAATCCACCGTCAGGAGTCTGTTGTATGCTGTTGCCAATCTCATAGCCTTGTCCGCCGAATCTTTTAATGAATTGTGTAGTGCCTGCAGCATTGACCTTCACCATGTAAAAGTCATACCATTGTGAATTCGGACCCTGATCAACGCCAAGTGCAGCATATCCACCATCACTTGTCTGAATGACTGCTTCAAATTCCTGAAGACCGCTGTCTCCGAAAGTTCTGTCCCAGATTACATTTCCAAGATGATCTGTCTTGATGAGCCATGCATCATTGCCTCCGGCTCCGATTGTATTTGTAAAACCAGCGATAATGAAACCTCCGTCGCTTGTTAACTTGATCATGTTTCCAAACTCAAACTGAGCTCCGCCATAGGATTTAGTCCACATTACGTTTCCGTTTGCATCTGTTCTAACTACCCAAATATCAGACTGCCCGTTGCTGTAGGTATCAGTCTTTCCAACCATGATGTAACCGCTGTCAGGAAGCTGCTCCATCCATCTTCCGTCTTCATTCCCAGATCCGC
This sequence comes from Bacteroidota bacterium, assembly GCA_003389385.1. GTDB lineage: Bacteria > Bacteroidota > Bacteroidia > AKYH767-A > 2013-40CM-41-45 > QQVM01. The sequence goes on along the minus strand of QQVM01000009.1, from coordinate 150,925 downwards.
CATATTCTTTACTGAATACAATTTGTGCATCAGCATGCATGGATAAGATTGCAAACAATACGAGAACTAAATACCTGACGGGATTCTTCATAAACAGATGATTAGAGTGAATGATGTAAAATTAAACTATAAACAAGCGAAAAATCTGTGATTATGGTGAATTTAACCCACATGATGGTGAATCAATCCACAATCAGGATGAATCGCTCATTTTTGAGAACTATTTAATAATGTAAGCATTTTCAGGTTAAAACTATACTACATAAAACCGGTATTTTTTAGCTAAAATCCTGCAAAGACCAGGTCCCTGAATTGTAAGAAAATTCTGCTTTGTAATATCATTTACCAGCCTTTTACTTTCATTAGAAGCACCTTATAATAAATGATAATTGAAACTCTAAGGCCACTGAATTACTGCAAATAATTTTCAGTGATTTTCCGTGTCCTTATATTCTTCCGCTAACTTCCTTTGTATGTCTGAAGGCACTGGTGCATAATCAGAAAAGCGGCCTGTATAACTGCCTCTTCCCTGTGTGATGGATCGAAGTGATGTGCTGTATTTGTCAAGTTCAGCCAGTGGTGTTCTTGCCTTGATTACCTGATAATTTCCTTTCGAATCCATGCCCATGATGATTGATCTGCGTGTCTGAAGATCTGTCACAACGTCTCCCATCAACTCTTCCGGAACAAGAATCTCCACTTCGTAAATAGGCTCCAGTATTTTAGGATCCGCCTGATGGAAAGCTTCCTTGAATGCCATCATACCTGCTATTTTGAAAGAGATATCATTGGAATCAACCGGATGCATTTTCCCGTCGTAAACAATTACCCTGACATCCCTCACATAAGAACCAGTCAATGGACCCGTCTGCATTTTCTCCATCACACCTTTTTGTATTGATGGAATAAAGCGTTGGTCAATCACTCCGCCAACGATGCAGTTATAGAAGACCAGTTTCCCTCCCCAACTCAGTTCGATCACTTCCTTTTCTCTGATGCTGTGCCCGGTTGGCTCAGGCATGCCTTCGAAGTATGGTTCAATCTTCATATACACTTCGCCAAACTGTCCCGCTCCCCCACTTTGTTTCTTATGCCTGTATGAAGCCAGTGATGTTTTCTGGATTGTTTCCCTGTATGGAATTCTGGGCTTGATAAAGTCCACTTCCACTTTGTAAATTTTCTCAAGCTTCCACTTGATCACGTTGAAATGCAAATCACCCTGACTGGACAGAATCACCTGCTTCAGCTCACGGGAAAACTCAACCATCAATGTTGGATCTTCCTGATGAATTTCATTAAGTATCGTGCCGAGTTTTTCATCATCCGATTTATTTTTTGCAACAACAGCCACCCTCAGTCTTGGCTCAGGGAAATGGATTTTTTCAAAAGTTATATCCTTGCCCTCTTTGCAAAGTGTGTGGTTGGTCTGACTGTCTTTCAGTTTCAGTGTTGCTCCGATATCTCCTGCCGTGAATTTGTTGATGGGATTACGGTTCTTTCCGTCCATAATGAAAAGCTGATTTAGCCGTTCTACATGTCCGGTACTCGTGTTTTCCAAATCCATACCCGCAGTGATTTCGCCGGACATCACTTTGAAGAATGACAGTTTGCCCAGATGAGGTTCGATGATTGTTTTGAAAATAAAAATTGCGGGAGGCCCCTTCGGATCACAAGGCAGTTCTCCTCCTCCTTCCAGACTCTCCGGAAGAAGTTCAGTGGCCGAAGGAGCTACATTATCTATAAAGCCCATCAATCGCCCGCTGCCCATATCCTTTTTTGCAGACAAACAGAAAACAGGATATACATCGTGATGAAGCATTCCTTTCTTCAGTCCGATGCGAAGCTCGTCTTCGTCCAATGATCCTTTTTCAAAGTAAAGCTCCATCAGTTTTTCGTCATTCTCCGCTGCTTTTTCAACCAATTCATTGTGCAGCTTGTCTGCTTTTTCTTTTTCATCATCAGGAATTGGCAACTTCTCAGGCTTTCCGCCTGTAGCCGGAAACTTGTACATGACCATTTTCAAGAGGTCAATGATTGCATTGAATCCTTCTCCCTGAGCAACCGGATACTGCATAAGTGTAATCGCTTTTCCAAAGCGCTTACGTGCCATGTCAACAGTATTGTCAAAATCAGACTTGGAATGATCAAGGTGATTTACAGCAAATATGATAGGCTTCTGAAACTGCTCTACATATTTCCAAATCAGCTCTGTTCCGACTTCAACTCCATTTTCTGCATTGAGCAGCATTACTGCGGTATCGGCCACACGCAAAGAGGAGATCACTTCTCCTATGAAATCATCCAGTCCGGGCGTATCAATGATGTTGATCTTATAATCTTTCCACTCAGTATGAAGAGTGGTTGCATAGACCGAGCTCCCTCTTTCGTGTTCTATTTCGTGATAATCGGATACGGTGTTTTTCTCTTCCACAGTACCTCTTCTGTTGATAAGTCCGGCCTCGAACAACATGGTCTCTGCCAGTGTTGTCTTGCCGGATTTCGTGGCTCCGACCAGAACCACATTTTTAATGTGTTTGTCATCGTATACTTTCATAAGCCAGAATTTTTTTAGGATTGAACAATTGAATAATGTACTCCGGTTCACATAGAGTGCGGAGCAAAAAGCGATTCAGAGTCGAGAGAAAAACATTTTTAGTCATAAAAGAAAATCTAAGCCTAAATTTAAGACATTTCCGTTTAATTAGTCAAGAGACAAGGGGCCCTATTTCTGTTTTAGATTCGTCATTTTTCCTTTATTTTAGCTTGTTTCAGGTTCTATTATCCTAAACCTTCATTTATAAAGATTGAATTCCTTTCCGAAGAAAATCAGTTTACATCATTGTGTAAATGATTTTCAGCATACAAAGGCGAATGATTTAATGTTAATTTGCTTCTGACATACAATTCATTTTTAAACAACAATTACTCCGTGTCGAAAAAGAAAAAAAAGGAAAAGGATGACCCGGACAGGCTTGCAAAGCAACTGCAAAGGAAGCTTGCCAAACAACAGGGTTATTATGACGGAAGGTTTATGGAAAAAAGAATTCCCGACAAGAAGAAGGAAAGGCAAAAAAAACTTGCCCGTAAAAAAGTAAAACAGGAAGAGGATTAAAAGTGATATCCGATTCCTGCCTGCAAAATTCTCGGAGCGAATGTCAGATATCCGGAAGTATAAAGTGAGGCCTCATCGGTCTCAAAACGCATAAGAGGATTTTCATCAGCAAACCACATCACTGAACCATTCAATCCAATTACCCAGCCGCTGCTGGCGATTCTCCAGTTCCATCCGAAAGTAAGTCCGACTGACTTGACCGGTTTCTTCGCTCTGATTTGCGTGATTCCCAGACTGTCCTTGGCAAAATCCGTCATGACGATATCGGTAGCATACATGTATGCACCTGTTACACCCAGAATTGCCTCATGATTAGTATGCCAAGGCATACTGAACATTTTGTATCCGTCGGAGTTGAAAGAAAATGTAAGTGTGGCCCTGGCCATTCCCAGACGGCTCATGGCCACTCTGTGTTCGCTGAACTGATCCTTCGCAAGAATTTCTGGTTCTGAACCGAGTGCGGAGAGATGAAGCACTATGTCTGTGGTGCGCAAGCGGATCAAATCAATTCCAAGCACAGCTTCAGCATGTGTGGAGTAAAATGTATTCAGAGACCAGGTCTTGTCCCACTCCGTCTTTAGCCGAAGCAATGTGGCAAGATCACCGTTGTTGGAAAGCAATCCTCCGCGAACCGTGAAGGCAAATGGACTTCTTTCGCCCATTGACACCTGCGCTTGAGCAGGTGTGAAAAAAGAAAATACAAAGAGTATTATAAAGAAGGCAATATTGCCTGAACGCAACGACATGATGAAATCTGAGATTGAGTGACGAATATACGCTTTCTCAGAGTTTCGTTCACAGAGGTAAGTAATTTGTGGAAAAGTTAGGTGAACGTTAACAGAAAGTTTGACTTATGAAGTTCAGAATTAGGGGGATTTTAAAACTCAGGTCTTCGATTTGTCTTTACAAAACATCTCTACAGCAGATCTAAAAAAAACGGGAACCATACCGGTTCCCGTTTCAATATTCTTTTCTGTGTATATCAGAACCTGATCTGCGCTCCTATGGCAATTGCATCCATGGAGTTCTTCAGTTTTACATCTACATCCATTGGTGATGCACTCAGTGCTTTTACCGTTTGATCCGACCAGAATGCATGCATGTATCCGAAGTTGAGGTCAACTTTTTCGGTGGCGTGGATAGAAAATCCACTGTTCAGATTCACATTATTGTCATAGATCACTTCGAAACTTCCCAGTTTAGTATAGTAAGCGTCCTTATCTGCATAACAGAAATTCGTATACCCTCCGCCAAAACTGGCTGCGAAAGTTGGTGTAATCTGGTATTTTGCACCTGCGGCAATTGTATATGCATCGCCAGCCATGTCAGACCATGATCTTACGGTACTGCCCCAACTGGTTTCACCCCAGTTTGCATTCTCCTGTGCATAAAAAGTATAGTCGGTAAAAAGCTGGATCTTATCATTGATATAGTACGACAGACCCAATGCATAGACTGAGGATAGGTCGCGCCTGTTCATGTCACCGTCTTTTGTCAGACCAAAATCATCCTTGATCTGTTTTGTTTTGAAATCAAGTTTTACAGCTGACTCATATCGCATTGACATGTTGAGTTTCTCTGAAGGAGAAAAATTCATGCTCAGAGTATATGCTGTTCCGCTCGCGCTTTCTTCCATTTCCAAAGCGAGTGGCATGTCAGGCAGATCCATTGGCGAGCTTGTCAGCGAAATTCCGGTTTCAGCCGTGTTTGACGCACTGATGTGTCGAATACCTATTCCGAATGAATATTTAGGACTGAATGTATATGACACTCCAATTGTACCTGTCAGATACATGGAACTTGCCTTCAGATATGCGTCCTTGTGATCAGCATATGCACCACCGGCAGCCATTACAGACTGCAGACCGATCAGGTCTGTGGTAATGGAACCATTCGGATAATTCATTGTTGCTCCTCCGCCCGAAACATATACTCCGGTGAAGACAGTCCATTTGTTCTTCACCCAAGCTCCGTATATATTCGGAAGCAGAAGATCTGCACCGTCCTGAGCATAGGATTTTTCTCCATGACCTAATCCGAAGTCATAGGTATGTGTTGGCTTTCTGAAGAGGCTCTGATTGCCGATATTCAGATGGACACCATTCCCCAGCTTGTGCAAGCCTGCAGGATTGTACACAACTGCATCAGATGCATCGGTCGCGCTGTTTCTTGCTCCGCTGCGAATCCATTCCGGACTGAGATTAGCGAGATTGTCCATTTGCGCATTTGCGATCAATGAAGTCGAACAGAATGCGAGAAATAATATTCCTGAAATGATTTGCTTTTTCATGAGAAACTGATGTTGTTTCTATTATTAAACTGATCAGAAGTATTAGTGTTGAGTGAAAAAGCGCAGAATTCTTGCAAAAAATCTGATAAGAAAAACTTAATATAAATCATCATTCCCTTTATAAATGCACAATTCGGAAGAAATGACAATAAAAAAACCGGAGAAGTTCCCGGTTTCTAAATGAGTTATTTTAATGAAAGTTCAGCTTAGTAAGCCCACTTGAGCCATACACTTCCCCAGGTGAATCCACCGCCGAATGCGGCAAGAATCAGATTGTCACCTTTGTTCAGGGTCTTTTCCCATTCCCATAAGCAAAGGGGAATAGTTCCGCTGGTGGTGTTTCCATAACGCTGAATGTTCAGCATGACTTTCTCATCACTGATCTCCATCCTTCTTGCGGTAGCATCAATGATTCTTTTGTTGGCCTGATGAGGAACAAGCCAGGCGATATCAGATCCCTGCAGATTATTGCGCTCCATAATTTCCGCACTTACATCCGCCATATTCACCACCGCTGATTTGAAAACAGGCTGGCCGTCCTGATATACAAAATGCTCTTTTGCGTCAATGGTTTTGTATGAAGGCGGGCTCACGGATCCTCCTGATTTCTGATGCAGGTACACTCTTCCTGAGCCGTCACTTCTGAGTATCGAATCTTTAATTCCGTAACCTTCAGTATTTGGTTCGAGCAATACCGCCCCGGCTCCGTCACCGAAGAGAACACAGGTTGTGCGGTCTGTGTAATCCGTGATACTGGACATTTTATCAGCGCCGACAACCACAACTTTTTTATATTGTCCTGACTCGATGAACTTGGATCCTGTGACCAACGCAAACAAAAATCCGGAGCAAGCCGCTGAGATGTCGTAGCCAAAAGCATTCTTGGCGCCAACTTTATCAGTAATGATGTTTGCGGTCGCAGGAAACACAAAGTCCGGTGTGGTAGTTGCACAAATCAACATATCAATTTCCAACGGATCAATGCCGGCCTTTTTACAGAGTTCAAGCACGGCAGGCGCTCCCAGGTCGGATGTACCTTTTCCTTCACCTTTCAAGATTCTTCTTTCTTTGATTCCGGTGCGGCTTGTGATCCACTCGTCGGTTGTGTCCACCATCTTCTCCAAAATTCCGTTACTCAAAACAAATTCTGGAACATATCCGCCGACAGCGGTGATTGCAGCTGTGATCTTTGACATTTTATCGATTGAATTTTTTTATTGTACTATTCCCAGTCTGCAGGACTGTTTAATCTCAATCCTGACTAATCAATGAATATATCAGGACACGATTTCCCTGCTGAAAGCTTTGGCGATCCTGACAGAAAGTGATGCCTCACAAACATTGCCCGCAAGAAGAATCATGTTTTTGATTGCCTTAGCCTTACTGATTCCGTGAGCGATGATCACATTTGAATTGATTCCAAGAATCGGCGTGCCTCCGTAATCTTCGTAATCAAAGCGGTCGAAGTAAGCATCTTTGATGCCTCTCTTTTTAATCATTGCATAGAATGATTCTGCTTCTTTCAGAATTACATTTCCTGTGAATCCGTCACAGACTACCACATCAGCTTTGTCATTGAAGAGATCGCGTCCCTCCACATTTCCGATGAAATTAATTTCTTTCGTTTCACGAAGCAGCTGATGCGCTTCTTTCACAATTAAATTGCCTTTTTCTTCTTCTTCGCCTATACTCAACAGCCCAACGGCGGGATTGTTAATTTGAAGAATGCTTTGTGCGTAAATATGCCCTAAAACCGCGAATTGCTGCAGCACTTCTGGCTTGCAATCTGCATTTACGCCAACGTCGAGAATCAGTCCCCATCCTCCAGATTCCTTTGGAAGCAGTGAGGCGATTGCCGGGCGTAAAATTCCAGGCGCGGCTTTAACTGTGAACATGGATCCAACCAGCATTGCTCCGGTATTTCCTGCGGATGCGAATGCGTCGATCTTTCCTTCTTTCAAGAGATGAAAACCGACTGTGATGCTTGAATTCGTTTTCTGCTGAAATGCTTTTGTCGGATGATCTGACATGGAGATCACTTCCGAGGTGTGCACGATTTCGAAAAGGTCAGTAGAAACGTTTTCCTGATTCAGCACTTTAATAATCTCAGCCTTGTCACCGATGAGCACAAGGCGTGTATCAGACTTCAACTCTTTCTGAGCGGCAATCGCACCAAGTGTGGTTTCAAGCGGTGCGAAATCTCCACCCATTATGTCAATTCCAATTCTCATTTTGCCTGATATGTGAGCACAATTTTAAACAAATTAATAAAAGAACAAAAAGCAGCTGAGAAACGACTTGCGTATTCAGCTGCTTTTGGTTTAACCTGAACAAATCAGGCGGTTTCGTTCTTTTCCATCACCACTTTACCCTTGTAGTAAAGCTTGCCCTCGTACCAATGAGCGCGGTGATATAAATGAGGCTGTCCGGTTGTAGGATCAGTCGCTACAGTTGGAGCTTCCGCTTTCCAGTGCGTTCTTCTCTTGTCTCTTCTCGATTTCGAATGGCGGTGTTTAGGATTTGGCATTGTATTAAGTAATTATTGTTTCTTTATTAATTTCTCTTGTCAATTCAGGTTGATGTTTCTCAACGCGTCCCATCTTGGATCATTGTCGTCATCGTCTTTCCCTTCTTCCTTTTCAGTTTTGATGTACTTCTCGATATTCTTCAGCGCCTCAGGATCACATTGCGGATTTCCCTCCTCGTCTTCGTGTACGTTACGCATCGGTATCAGTACAGTGATGTATTCATAGATGAATCGGCTTACATCGATTTCATGTTCTGAAGCCGGAATAATAATCACATCTTCCGAATCCTCCTCTTCTGACTCTCCGAACTTTACAATCAGTTCGTTGAAGGTCTCCAGTTCCAGTTCGAGTTCTTCAAGGCATCGGTCACAATTCACCGAAAGATCGCCCGCGATATTAAAGTCCAGCAACATCATCTGTTCACTCTTATCCATAGTAACCAGTACATCCAGGTTTGCCCTGAGTACTGGAGAATCCGGATATTCCTGAAAGAACGAATCCTTAACTTCAAACTCAAATTCATGCTCTCCGGGCTCCAGTGAACCAAAATCAATCACAAATTCCTTCGATGCTGACATTTTCCTTCCCGTCCTGAATTTAAGGGGCACAAAGGTAGAAAAACAATGCAAATAATCAATACTAATTGCCTAAAAATCCGGCAGGAATGAGTTAGTATTCGACCAGCGAACTATATTTTCCAGTCTAATATTTTTTCATGATTCCGTGCTTACTTTCGCGATTCGATAATTGATGAAAAAATTGCTCAAATATTTGTTGTTTCCTCTCGCATGGCTGTGGCGAAGCTTCTTTTTCATCAATGCTGTCATTACCTTTTTTCTGTTTTTCCCATTTTTCGCAGTTTTATTGATGAAAAAAAAGTGGTTCCCGCTAGTTTTCAGGCTTAAAAAGATCTGGGCGCATTTTATCCTGTTCCCTACTTTTATTTTCTATAGAATTGAAAGCCAGTTCGTTCCGAAAAAAGGACAGGCTTATGTTTTCTGCCCAAATCATACCTCTTACCTGGACATCATGCTTATATATATTAGCATCCCGAATTATTTTCATACGATAGGAAAGGCGGAGCTTCGAAAGGTGCCATTCTTTGGTCGTTTTTTCGATAAAATGAACATTCCTGTAAATAGGAAGAGTAAAATGGATTCACACAGGGCTTTTTTGAGGGCAGCATCTGATGTCCGCGAAGGCATCAGCGTAACCCTTTTCCCTGAGGGTACAATTGTGCACAACGGTCCAACAATCGGTAGATTTAAAAATGGTCCCTTCCGCTTGGCTATACAAGAGCAGGTACCAGTAGTTCCAGTTACCTTTTTAAATAATTGGGATTTGCTTCCGGATGATTTTCATCGATACCCGGGCCACCCAGGAATTGCCAAAGTGATTGTGCATGAGCCTATTCCAACCTTGGGCATGAAGGATGATGACATTGAAGAACTCAAGGCCAAGGTCTTTGAAGCAATGGCAGCTCCTCTCAGAAAAAAATATCCCCTCGAATTTTCTGCGGAAAAGCATAAAGTTCAAGGGGATGTTCGCAGCAGACAAAACTTGTCTGCCTGAATCAACAATATTCTTCAAATGCCGCTCTCAAATTTTCGGCAATCATCTCTGCTGAGGCTCCTTCGATATGATGTCTTTCAAGGAAGTGAACAAGTTTTCCGTCTTTAAACAGTGCAACAGAAGGCGAGGATGGAGGATAAGGAACCGTGTGTTTTCTGGCTTCAGCCGTGGCTTCTACATCCTGACCGGCAAAAACCGTGACGAGCTTATCAGGGTGTTTGGCATTTTTTACAGCAATCCGTACTCCTGGTCTGGCTGTCCCGGCTGCGCAACCGCAAACCGAATTGATCATTAATAACATTGTCCCTTTGCTTTGGGGTATAGTATTTTGGACATCCTCAGGAGTTTTCAGTTCCTGAAATCCGCTGCTCGTAAGTTCTTCACGCATCGGGGCGCAAATGTATTCGGGGTAAGGCATGATTGATTGTTTTATTGTTTCCTTTATTCAGACGACAAAATTAAGCTTTAATTTATTTCTTTCATTTTCATCAAGCTTCGTTTTTGCCTGATAATCGCACTCTGTAAACAGCCAAAAGCCATAAAAGTTTGATTCCTTACATCTGAAAGGCCTTTAGCCGAATGCGCTCCCTTGTCCTATGTGCAGGGTTATCTTGCATGGTATCATCAACACACACATGCACACAGGAATTATAATCAGAACTTTTTTATTGTTTACAGTCTGCATTCTCCACAACAGAATACAGGCACAGGACATTTTACCGGACAAAGTATACAGGGTAACGGCATATAAGAAAGGAGCCAACCATGTCAGCAGCACATCTAACTATGCAGAGGTGACACCTCCGACAAGCATTTACATTCCAAATGCCTTCACGCCAAATGGTGACGGACTGAATGACACTTTCGGTGTAAAAGGTGAAGGAATTAAAAACTTTCGTCTGTTCATATACAATCGCTGGGGAGAAAAGATATTTGAAACCAGCAATCCAAACGAACACTGGGACGGATATTATGGCGGAAGACCGGCTGAGCAAGGCACTTATGTCTACCAGGTGTTTGCATCCGGCATAGGTAAAAAAGCGAGAAACGGCTCTGTGACGCTGGTTCGATAATAATCCGGATTTTATTTTACATCACCAGCGGGTGAAAATCAGACTGATCACAAAAATGATCCCTGCGATTATGCCCGCGAAACTGGAAACTAAAATCCTGATGCCGCCTTTTAGCTTTAGTTTGTTAAAAAGCAATGCTGATGCCAGTTGCGCTGCGAAAATAGAAAAGGCATATACGACAAAAGCGATCCACGCTCCCGGATCTTTCATCCAGTTAAAATTATAATAACCTTCGTCAGTATAGAAGAGGAACAAGGTAATTAGAAGGGATATCAGCAGGTAAATCTGCCACTCCCTGTTTTCACTGATCCTGGTGGTCATTGATTTGATTCATTTAATGCTTCAACGAGGTGTTCTCAAATTAATTGGATACATTGCTTGAACCATCATTCAAATTTATATTTTTACGCTCAAATTTCCTGATTATGAGCAATTCTTCGAGATATCCTGTTGTTATGCTTGTGGACGATAATGAGCTGGATAATTTCATCAACAAAAAACTAATTGAGAACGAGAATTTCGCATCCGAAGTGATTGTGCAGATATCTGCCCAGTCGGCACTCGACGAATTGAAAAAGCGCGCTTCCGGTTCAACGGCTCTTCCGAACATCATCTTCCTTGATATCATGATGCCTCATATGGACGGTTTTGGTTTCCTGGAAGAGTTCGGCAAGCTTGATGAAAAGATTCGCAACTCATGTAGAGTTATTATGCTTTCAACTTCTGAAAGCTTCAAGGATCTGAATAAAGCCAATCAAAACAAATACGTTTCAAAATTTCTTAACAAGCCGCTCAATAAAGCTGTGCTTGAAGCAATAAATGTCTGATTCCGAATCAAAGGATTCCTGGTTAAAATTTTCCATGAGCAGAGAGTACTTTTTTACTAAAGTCATGCTGATTGATGACGGGGAGATTGACCTATTGGTTAACCGACGCCTCATTGAACTTACATCTTTTGCTTCCTCTGTGATTATTACTTCATCCGCTGAAGAAGCTCTTGAATTTTTCAAAAACGAATGCCGCAATTCCGAAGAGGTTCCGGACTGGATTTTTCTTGACATGAATCTCCCGGGCATAAGCGGTTATGAGTTTGTCGAGTCCTTTTCCTCTTTACCCAATTTTATAAAAAACAAATGCAGGATAGTGATCCTGTCCGCCTTTCAGAAAAAAGAATTGCTTGAAAAAGTACTCACAAGTCCTTTTGTGCATTCACAATTAGAAAAGCCCCTCACTCAGCAATCTTTGAAGGCATTGGCTTCATCTGTCAGGACAACTACTGACGCTTCTTCCTGAAAAACTCTTTAATAATCCCGGCACATTCCTCTTCCAGGATACCTCCTGTCAATACTGTTTTTGGATGAATGATTCCTTTTGAAACACTCATAAAGCCTCTTTTCTCATCCCTTGCACCAAAAACTATTTGCCCTATCTGAGTCCAAAAAGCGGCGCCTGCACACATTACGCATGGCTCAAGAGTTACATAAAGTGTGCACTCGTCAAGATATTTTCCGCCAAGAAAATTAGCCGCAGCAGTGAATGCCTGCATCTCTGCATGCGCGGTGACATCATTCAGGCGTTCAGTCAGGTTATGGCCTCGTCCTATGATTCTGTTTCTGCATACTACCACAGCTCCTACAGGCACTTCATCAGCTTCATATGCCAGGCGCGCCTCTTTGAGCGCTTCATTCATATATCTTGAAAAATCTGTTTCCAGCATCATGATTCTTTATTGGCGAAGATAAGCAAGCTGCATTAAGGCCTTTAGTTCCCTCATTTGAATTCCTGCAAACAAGGCAGCCGAAATTAATTTTTTAACTTCGCTGACCAAAATCTGACAGCATGTTGAGGACAAATACCTGCGGCGAATTAAACCTGAATGACATCAATAAAAGCGTTGAGCTATGCGGATGGGTGCAAAGATCCCGTGACCTGGGAGGCATGACATTCATTGATCTTCGCGACCGCTATGGGATTACACAACTTGTGTTCAACATGGAAACAGACAGCCGCCTTTGCGAGGAGGCAAGAAAACTCGGGCGTGAATTTGTGATTCGTGCCAAAGGAACAGTCGCAGAACGCAGTAATAAAAATCTTAAGATTCCAACCGGAGAAATTGAAATTATTGTTCAATCGCTGGAAGTGCTTAACCCTTCCGAACTTCCTCCGTTTACAATAGAAGATAATACTGACGGAGGTGACGACCTTCGAATGAAATATCGTTATCTTGATATCAGGAGAAATCCTGTAAAAGAGGCGCTCCTTCTTCGTGCAAAAGTGGCCGCCGAAACTCGTGTCTATCTGAACGATCAAAAATTCGCTGAAGTTGAAACACCTGTGCTGATAAAATCAACGCCTGAAGGTGCACGTGACTTTGTGGTGCCATCCAGAATGAATCCGGGAGAGTTTTATGCCCTGCCGCAGTCTCCTCAGACATTCAAACAGCTGCTGATGGTTGCAGGAATGGACCGCTATTATCAAATCGTGAAATGTTTTCGTGATGAAGATCTGCGTGCTGACCGCCAGCCTGAATTCACCCAAATTGATTGCGAGATGAGTTTCGTCGGACAGGAGGATGTGCTTTCAATGTTTGAGGGACTGATTCGCCAACTTTTTATCAAGATTAAAAATACAGATATCGGCACTCTTCCGCGCATGTCGTATGCTGATGCCATGAAGCATTACGGAAACGATAAGCCAGACATCAGGTTTGAGATGAAACTGAAGGATATTAAAACACTCACAGCCGGAAAAAACTTCAAAGTATTTGATGATGCGCAGACAGTTCTGGCCATTTGCGCAAAAGGATGCGCAGCATATACCCGAAAGCAGATCGACGAACTCACTGACTGGGTCAAACGTCCTCAAATCGGAGCTAACGGAATGGTTTACTTGCGAGTGAATGCTGACGGAACATTCAAGTCGAGCGTTGATAAGTTTTACGGCGAAGAGGATCTTAAGAAATGGGCAGAAGCCTGTGATGCTTCTGGCGGCGATCTTATTTTGATTCTGGCCGGAGAAGAAAACAAAACCAGGAAGGGGATGAGTGAGCTGCGCCTTGAGATGGGTGAGCGCCTTGGTTTACGCGATCGGACAACATTCAAAGCACTATGGGTTACTGATTTCCCTTTGCTTGAATACAGCGAGGAGCATAAGCGCTGGCATGCAATGCATCACCCTTTCACTTCACCTAAGCCGGAAGATATGGAAAAGCTTTCTTCCGATCCGGGGTCTGTGCGAGCAAATGCATACGACATGGTCATTAACGGCGTGGAAGTGGGCGGCGGATCGATTCGCATTCACGACAAATCGCTTCAGCAGAAAATGTTTTCAATTCTTGGATTCAGCGATGAGGATGCTTTGGCTCAGTTCGGGTTTTTGATGAACGCATTCCGTTACGGAGCACCACCGCACGGTGGGATAGCTTTCGGCTTCGACCGTCTTTGCTCCCTTTTCGGGGGCTCGGACTCCATCCGGGATTACATTGCTTTCCCTAAAAATAATTCGGGACGCGATGTAATGATCGACAGCCCCTCACAGATTTCATCAGAGCAGCTGGCTGAACTGAAACTCCGTGTTGAGAGCGCCAAAGATTCTGTTTAATTATTCAAGATTAAGTTCAACGGGTATTCCTGAGTTCCTGAACATAAGGCAACCCGAATCTTCATCAATCATTTGAAAAGGTTCTTTTTTTATATAAAGGAAACTGTCGAGGTCCGCGTAGTGGCACAATGAAGTGAGATTCATTCCGGAAAAAATCCCCAAGGTGGTTTCCACCATGCATCCGATCATGGTTCCCATTTTTCTTTCCCTTGCCATTTGAAGTTGCCTGATGGCAGTGTAGTAACTCCCGGCTTTCATCAATTTTACGTTGATGCCGTCAAACATTTCTTTCAGCCGGTCGAAATCGCAATCGTGATGAATACTTTCGTCTGCAAATACAGGCTGATGAACATACTTTTTAAGATAGCGGTACTCGATGTCCATTCCATCCGGCATAGGCTGTTCAAGAAATTCAACGGGGAGTTTCCTGATCTTTTCACTGAATCGTATCAGTTCATCCACATCATGAAAGGATTCGTTTGGATCAAGGATAATACGACCTGATGTGAAAGTGGACAAGTAATGCAGCGTGTCGTAGCCTTCTGTTCCCTTTATTTTCAATTTCACATACCTGAATCGTTTCAGATCGTTTTCCATGTAAAAGACTCTGCATGCCGCAGGATCCATGATCGGAATCGTAAAAGCGGTGTCGATCTGTTCAGGAGTTGCCAGGCCTTTTAATTGAGGTATGCTTTGATTTTTCTTCATTGCCTGAAGATGAGTCCAGGCAGAATCGATCGCAAACCTGAGTGCGTACGACAGGTTCATCTCATCCCTCAGCAAGAGCTCATCTGTACCGTTTTGGTTTTCCAGAAAGATCTGGAACTCTTCCAAAAGCGAATCAGAACTTTCACCGTACCGGATATTCGGTGCGGCTTCTCCGAATCCGGAAAACTTTCCATCGCTGACTCTTACGATCAAGTTATGTTTGACATCGCTTGTATTCCGTGAAATTTTCCAGGTAAACTTCAGTTCAAGACTGACCGGATGAATTGACCAACGCATCATGCTGTAAAAATAATCATAGTCCGTATGGGAATAGTATAAAAAGAAAAATCCCCCTGTCATCAGACCGGGGGACTTTTTTCGAACCGCGTTTGCGGGAAGCGTGAAGTTACTTCTTCTTCTTCTTAGCTGCTTTTTTCTTTGTAGCTTTTTTCTTTGTAGCTTTCTTAGCAGCTTTTTTTGCTTTTGCCATAGTTATTGGTTTTTTTGAATGTTATGACTATTCAAACTTAGCAAATCAATAAAAGGTTACAACATTTTGTAAAAAAAGTTTTTTAACATCGAAGTGTGGATTTTGGAACGCAACATTTTCTGCTGATGAAGAGAAATTATTTTTGATTTTAATTTTACAAACCTTTGGAAACATTGATCAGTTGCGACGTTCAGAAGACACGATAAAATATTTTTTCAAAATGAAACTGCAAAATGATTTTAAGCGAGAAAGAGCTCCGAGAAAAAAATGTTAATAACCTCAAGCAAGTCACTTACACAAAATTCCTGAAAAACTGTTTTTGATCATACCGATTTGCACTTTGAAATGACTTCAATTGGAAAAACGAGGTCGAAAAAATGCAAAAGCATGATGAGATGATACTTGTATGTGCAACCCGACACAACCATCAGTCACATTTCAGCTGCTGATTACTTATTGTATCTTCACCCACCTGAGATATGTTCATCACACTTCAAGACCGGCTCACCGATATCGAAAGACGCAACCTGCGGCTGCTTAACCTCAGTTCAGCGATCATCATTCTATTTCTTGGACTAATCAGCGAGGATGAATTCCGTCCGCAGGGCATTCTTCTCAGTGCTTATGTTGTTTCGGGATTGCTTATCCTAAACTTTGCTTTGTCTTTTTACATTCCCTTTGTAAAAAATCAGTTCACTAATCTGAGTTATCTTGGAGTGTTTCTGATTCATTTCTGGGCAATCTATGTCACCTTCCAGAAAAATTTTGACTTGCAGTATTTGCTGCCATTGTCCATTTCCATCTTAACCTTTTCACTCATTTTTAACAAATTTTACAAGAGTCTGATGTTCATTTTCAGCATTAGCACGATCCTGCTTGTCCTTCTCATCTTTCATCATGAATGGAAAACTGAGCATACGGTCACACTTGTGACCATTTTTACTGCCGCTATTCTTGCAGACCAAATCCAAAAGCGAAAAGAAGATTACAAAAATGAAATTCAGAAGCAGGAGCTGATGTATACTTCGCTGCTTGAGAATATGAATGACGGAATGATTTACATCGACAACCAGAGAAAGATCCGGCTGGTGAATGATGCATTCTGCAGAATCAGCGGTAAGGAAGCTGCAGCATGGACGGGAAAAAGTATCCGGGATCTGGAGATTGAAGGCAAAGAGAATGCAGGCATCAGGAAATTTTTAGCAAACATAGATTCCGGTATATCTGACCGTATCGAATGCGGACTGATCACATCAAAATCAGAAAAAATATGGCTCCACATGAACGGATCACCATTCACAGATGAATCCGGGAACAAGCTCGGTTATATGCTGGTCCTCTCCGATATCAGCGCGCTAAAAAAAACTCAGGCAATGCTGAAAGAAAAGGAAGAGGGCTATAAGACATTTATTGAGCAAAGTGCGGTTGGAATCTGGCGCGCCGAATACAGCAATCCGATCTCGACGGCCCTTCCGCCTGATGAACAGGTTCGACTTCTTCTTGACACAGGGAGAATCGCAGAATGTAACGAGTTTATGGCACAGATGTATGGCTACAAATCTTCCTCCGAACTCCTGGGAAGGAGAATCCGCGACTTCTACTACATCGAAAACAATTTTGACGAAGAGAAAACGACATCATTGATGAAGGAGTTTATCGGAAATGACTACAGAATCAGCAATGCCGAATCAAAAGAACTGGACCGAAACGGTAAAATCCGCTACATGCTGAACAACAACACCGGAGTAGTGGAAAAAGGAATGCTCATCAGAACCTGGGGAGTACAAACAGAAATCACCGACAGGAAGCAAACGGAAAAAGAATTGTTGGAATCAAATCGTGAGCTGGATACATTTTTCTATAAGGCTTCCCATGACTTGAAGGGTCCGCTTGCAAGCGTCATGGGAATTGTGAATCTGGCGCGACTTGAGAATCCGGACAATCACTTGCACCAGTATTTTGATTTGATTGAGAAAAGCATCCGAAGACTCGACAATACACTCCTGGATCTGATTGAATTGGCGAGAACGCGAAAAGGGAACAGCAAGATTTCAGACATCAGTGTACAGCAGCTTGTGGATGAAGTTTTTTCTTCCTTGTCACATCTTCCCCGATTTGAAAAAGTGCGAACTGAATTACAAATAGGCGCTGATGCAATGATCCGGGCAGACAAGATCCTGGTTCTTTCTGTTTTTCAAAATCTCATTCACAATGCGATCAATTATGGTGATGCTAATGCACCTGAGTTATTTGTGAGTTGCGAACGCACTGCGGACGGAATTCAGGCAGAGGTGAGAGATAATGGCCCGGGTATTCCTGAGACGGTGCGTGACAAAGTCTTTGAAATGTTCTACAGGGGTCATCCTGATTCTTCAGGATCCGGGCTTGGCTTATTTATCGTGAAAAGCGCTATTGACAAAATGGGCGGAAAGATAAATTTCCTGAGTGCTGAAAATCACGGAACCAGTTTTTATATATTTATTCCGGATACTCAATACTGAAATTCGTCTAAAAATTATTTCAGCATGATACTGAAAATCGAACATCTTGGAATTGCAGTGAAGAACCTCGAAGAAGCAAACAGGCTTTTCTCATTGTTGCTTGGAAAAGAATCATACAAATCCGAATCGGTGGAAAGCGAAGGGGTCACTACTTCTTTTTTTGCACTTGGAGAAAGCAAAGTCGAGTTATTGGAATCGACAAGACCTGACGGTCCCATTGCAAAGTTTATTGAGAAAAGAGGAGAAGGCATTCATCATGTTGCTTTTGAAGTGGAAGACATACATGCCATGATGACTAAGCTTAAAAACAATGGCTTTCAGTTGCTGAATGATGAACCCAAACGTGGTGCAGACAACAAACTAATTTGTTTCCTTCATCCTAAAAGTACAAATGGTGTGCTGGTGGAACTTTGCCAGGAGATTCGTTAGCGCTGAATTGAAGTACCGCCTGTCCTTACACACATATATATATGTATAAAAAGAGACAGGAATGTCTGATTCCGGATTTTCTGTTCCAAACTCAATGGTTGTTCCTGACAGCTTCTTCTTTCATATATTTAGAGAGCAAATCACCAACCCATTCTCCCTTTGATAAAAGCAAAGCCCTTATCCCTAGTTTCAGCGCTCCGGCTACATGTTGAGGAGAATCGTCAATGAATATCGTTTCATGCGGAGACAAGTTATTTTCTTTGAGCACATGCATAAAAATTTCCTGATCCGGTTTTCTCATGCCAATGTGATGAGAGAGATAAACCTTGTTGAAGTGATCTTCGATTTTATCAAAGCCATAGTTTTTTCCTTCAAATCCCCGAAAAGCTCTCTCATGTATTTCATTCGTATTGCTGAGCAGAAACAAGTCAAACTCATTTTGAAGCTTTTCAAGCAATACGGCATTTCGATCCGGGATGCCAATGAGAATAGCGTTCCATGCAGAGTCTATCTCCGAATCAGATAAATTCTTATGGGAAAGATCACGAATTTGCCTGCGAAACTCTTCCGCGCTGATCCTACCAGTTTCCAGTTCATCAAACAGATGATGTTGCTTCAACTGGGTATATAGTTGAGTGAAATCTTTGAGTCCCAAATCCTTAAAGGCATCTGCAGTTTTATGATAGTCAATGTCGAAGAGTACTCCGCCCAGATCAAAGATGATATTCCTGATTTTACCCACAATTTTAGAATTTGCCTGTAAAAATATAACTTCGTGGCCCATTTCGCAGCGCAAACCCAGAGTTTTCGCTCGAAGGGCCCTTAGCTCATTCGGTTAGAGCAACAGACTCATAATCTGTGGGTGGTTGGTTCGATTCCAACAGGGCCCACCAAAACGCCCGGCATGACCGGGCGTTTTAATTTATTTAGGCCTGAAATTCCTTTAGATATTAATTTGTTACCTTGTTTTTGATAAAATACATGTCATGAGAAAAATTCTGTACTTAATTTTTTGCGTATTGTTCCTTGTAAACATTAACGTGTCAGGACAAGAGAAAAAAACTGCGACTAAATTGTATTCTCCAAACGACAATTTTATTTTATTCTTTAATTGGGATAACTGGAATGACATGCCAAGCAATGTGGAGACAGCAGGTTTTCGATCAAGAGGCTTTGCATTTCTTTTTATGAATGACAAACAAAACAGCAAAGGGAAACTGGGATTTGCTTACGGATTCGGAATGAGCTCGCACAATGTTCATAGCAATGCCTTCCCGGGGCCAGACAGTACAGGTAATAAAACCGAGCTGATGGTGATTCCGGATTCTGTAAAGTACGATCTGAATAAGCTATCCCTGAATTACATCGATGCCGCAATTGAATTTCGCTTTCACTCTCCTATAGGAAGCAAGGGAAAAAAATTCAAGATAAGCCTGGGATTTAAAGGTGGGCTTCTCGTCCAAAGCCATACAAAATTCAAAAACAAAGACGACAAGATCAAAACATACGACATAGACAATCTCAGTTCTATTCAATACGGCCCTACTTTTCGAATTGGATATAGCAGGGTAGGAATTTCAGGTTACTACGGCTTGTCCAATGTTTTTAAAGACAATAAAGGCCCGGACATGACCCCTTATTCTGTCGGAATTGCATTAACTTTTTAATGCAATAGGTTCACTTATTAAAATTGATTGAGATTTGTAAATTATATAAGGGTATTTAAATCTTCCAGGTCAGTCACGAACTCCGAACTCGCCCCCCGAACTCAAATGCTCAGCACCAGATATTCACAGAAAAAACCTACAAAGAATCCGAAATAAATCTGCCTTGGTGTATGCGAACCCAAAGTGAGCCTGGCAGTTCCCAGTATTCCTGCAATTAACAATGAAACCAGTATAGCCATTCGCAGATCCACAAGCAGGAATGTAGATAGTCCGAAAAAAGTTCCCACAAGTCCGCCGATGCCTATCATGTGAATGCTGATCTTCCATTTAAAATTGATGATCACTGCAATCACTACTGCACCGGCAGCACCAAGAATAATCAGGTTGAAAATCTGGGGAAGCATCAGGCTTCTCATCATAAAATATGCGACAAGTAACAGCAATGCGTTCGTGATGAATGGAACTATTCTTTCTTCCCTTCCTGCCATTTCGAACGACTTCACCCAGCCTTTTCTGATCAGTAGATAGGACAAAAGCACCGGCAAAGCGAAGGTGTTAAGCAGAATTATAGAATACAAAGCAGACTTTTCTGCGGGAGATGTCGTACTCGAAAAATAATTATTGTGATTAAGCAGGTAATATAAAGTATATGTCGGGATCAACACCGGATGAAACACTACCGATAAAAAATAAGCAACAGTTTTGTTCATAGCTCTTTTCGCAGTCTGGCTACAGGTATGTCAAGCATTTCACGGTATTTTGCCACGGTTCTCCGTGCAATGTTATAACCTTTCTTATTCAGGATTTTTGTAAGAGCTGCGTCAGTAAGCGGTTTGCGTTTGTCTTCACCGGCAATGCAATCGGAAAGGATTTGCTTCACTTCCTTGCTTGATACTTCTTCACCGCTTTCCGTCTGCATACCCTCAGAGAAAAAACTTTTAAGTAAAAAAGTTCCAAACGGAGTCTGTACATATTTACTGTTTGCCACACGAGAAACCGTGGAAATATCCATTCCTATTTTCTCAGCGATATCGCGCAACACCATTTTTTTCAGGTTGCGAATGTCCCCGTCAAGGAAATAATCATACTGGTACTCCATGATGGTACGCATGGTTTCATACAATGTATGTTGCCTTTGCTTGATGGCATCGATGAACCATTTCGCAGCGTCAAGTTTTTGTTTTACAAACTGAACCGCGTCTTTGTGTGCTTTGGAAGGTTTGCGTTCCTTGCTGTAATGCTCCAGCATCTCTCGGTAATCGCGGCTTATGCGCAGATCAGGAGCGTTTCTTGAATTGAGTGTCAATTCAAGAGCTCCGTCATGATTCGTGATGATGAAATCGGGGATGATGTGCTGCGCGCTCCTTTGGCTCATGCTGCTTGTATTTCCAGGCCTCGGGTTCAGCTTCAATATCTCTGAAATTGCCTCCTTCAATTCTTCCTCACTGATGCCAAGTCCGGATGCGATTTTATCGTAATGCTTTTTTGAAAACTCTTCAAAATGCTCATTCAGAATTTTCTCAGCAAGAACAAGTGACTCCTTACCGTTCTTCTTGCGCTTCAGCTGAATAAGCAGACATTCCTGCAGGCTTCTTCCTCCGATACCGGGAGGATCAAGAGTTTGAATCGCATGAAGTATTTTTTCAAGCTCTTCTGTATTGGTGCTTATATTTTGGCTGAATGCAAGATCATCCACGACAGAAGCAAGTTCACGGCGGATATAGCCGTCGTCATCCATACTACCGATTATCTGCTCTGCAATGTGATATTCCCGGTTATCAAGATTTAACTGATAAAGCTGTGAAAGGACAACATCATGGAATCCTCCGAGTGAGACCATTGGCATCACTTTTCTCTCGTCATCAGGAGAACTATTATTGGAAGAAAGTTTGTAGTCAGGAATGTCATCATCAGAAAGATATTCATCAATGCTGATGTCTTCTTCCTGTTCTGCCAATTCTTCATCGTCTTCGGCAGTGATTTCTTCCTCATCCCTCAGTTCATACTCCTCCTCCTCTTCATTACCTTCTTCAAGGGCAGGATTTTCCTGAAGCTCTTCCTTGATTCTTTGCTCAAGATTAGCCACAGGAATCTGCAGCAGTTTCATCAGCTGGATTTGCTGAGGAGAAAGTTTCTGTTGAAGCTTTTGATATAATCCAAGTTTTAAATTACTCATGTGTTAAAGCCAGGACACAAGGTCGCATGCAAAGCAAAAATAATAAGAAAATACAGGGGAATCAGATATTTCTATTGTTTCCAGATCCAGCCTTCCGCGTTCTGTTTCCTGAGACTGTCCAGGAAAGCGAGGGCACCGGCACGGTTTTCAAAGCCGTCATAACAAACATAGTTCAGGTTTCCTTTCCTGATCAGTCTTGTTTCTAAAAAACCTTTTGAAATGAGATCGTTGGTAAATGTTTCAGCATTCTCAGGTACTTTGAATGCTCCGGCAACTACAAAATACTTTTCCACGGAAGCCGATGGCCGCACAGTCTCCTGAATTTTGATTTCCGGAACAGCGGGTTTAATTTCTGATTTTACTTCCGGTGCTTTATCAAGCGCTTCGGTGCTCGCCACATAAACAGTTTCAGCAGGTGCGGGAAGCATTTCAACCGGTTTAGGGACAATTGCTTCACTCTTCACAGAAAGGCTTTCTTTGATGTCAAAAGGGTTCAGGGACCCTTTGTCACCGCTCTCAGAAGAAATCAGGAAGAGGTTAAACGAAAGCCAGAGCACCGCTCCTGCAACGGCAATGACTCCCAAAATTCTGGGTGCTGCTCCGAATCTTCTGGAAGTTTTTCTTTCCGGCGGAACAGATTTTCTTCCCTGCATGATTCTCTTTCTTTCGCTGGTGATTCGCTGAATCTTATCGTCCTTTTCAAGAGGAAGAAATCGCACCGGACTTAATCCGAAAGCTTCCCTGAGGAACTGCGACTGCCTGAAAGGTTCAAAAAGCAAATGCCTGTCTTTGTCATAATACAATGTTCCTATGTGCTCAAATATGAATTTGTTATTTGAATCAAGGCTTGTGAAAACATTGCTTACAAATGAATCCAGTTTTTTAACTGCTTCCGGATAAGGAAGGTTTTCAGCCTTTGCAAGGTGATTAGCGAGCAATCCGTCGTTTTGCCTCAGATAAATATTAAATGCGATTTTACGGCGCGGAGGATATACAGTCTGTTGCGACGGATTTATCTTGGCACTTATGTTAGAGGCAAGAAAACCTCCAAGCGAAGGCACGATCACGCAGTCGTGATCATAAAGAAGATCGCATATATATTTTTCCACTGTGCTCACAAGACTCTTTGCGAGCATAAAATTAAACTAAAAATGCAGGGGAAGAAAATTTACAAGAAAAGATATGAACGGGATTTTCAAATGTTTAACCACGCAGTTTGTCTAAAAGGTGATTGAGTTCTTTCATCTCAGACTCGGAAAGAGCTGAAAACAATTTGCGGAATGTGACGTCTTCTTTTTCAATTTCCGACAATAACTCCAAACCTCGATCAGTGATGATGACATCACAGGCTCTTCTGTCGCTGGCATTGACAGATCTCATGATGAATCCTTTAGCCCGGAGTTTCTCAACGATTCTGGATGCATCGCTCATTTTGTCCAGCATCCTTTCCTTTACCAGCTTGATATTGCAGGGGGAGGGGCTTTGCCCGCGCAATATCCTCATGACATTATACTGCTGCGGTGTGATTTTGTATTTCTTAAGAAGTTGCGACTGAAAGGCATTCAGCCAGTTGAATGTGTAAATGATGTTGATTCCCAATTTGTGGGATTCATTAATAAACTTCTTCTGCACGATTTCATCTTCCAATTTCATACTTTTATTCTCCAAATGATTTATATAATTAAAGTATTCTATTTCATCGGCACTTCCACAATGAGCAGCTCTGTGTCTTCTATGGCTTTAATTTCTATATAATCCTTTTCGGTTATACCCACTGCGTCTCTATTTCCGAGTTTGTTACCTTCCACCACAGTTTTTCCATCAATGTTCATGATGTAAACTCCGTTCTCTTTACGGAAAAGATCATATTGAATTCCGCTTTCCGCATTTAATTTGCATATGGAAACTGCAGCGTCCTGATGAATGTACAACTCATCGCCGATATTGAATCCCGAAGCAACGGTTTGAATATTATTCTCCAAGCTCCTGATGTTAAAATTCTTTTGTCCGTAACGAGGCTCAATGTTTTTTTCTTTGGGAAATATCCAAAGTTGAAATAGCCTTGTTGGGTTTTTATCAGAAGGATTGAATTCCGAATGAAGCACTCCGCTTCCAGCACTCATCACTTGGACATCACCGGTACGAATCACCGAGCCATTACCCATGCTGTCCTTATGTTCCAACTCACCGGAAAGGATGATGGTTATAATTTCCATATCGTTGTGCGGATGCATGCCAAATCCCTTGCCTGGAGCGATCAGGTCATCATTCAGAACACGAAGCATTCCAAAGTGCATGCGTGCAGGGTCGTACCATGATGCGAAACTGAAACTGTGAGCAGCCTTCAGCCAGCCGTGATCGGCTTTTCCTCTTTCGTTTTCCTGATGAATTACGGTTTTCATTGTATGGCGTTTGATAGTTTGATTAATTAGAATAATTGTGGTAAAAAATATTCTCAATAATTCAGCACATCGCTGGTTTTGTGCGTGCCGTCGCAAAAGGGTTTATTTTTTGATAGGCCGCAGCGGCAAAGAGCAATGTTTCCTTCTTTCATCTCTTCTTTACCGTCTTTGTCAACAAATATGAATTTGCCTCGCACCAGGTATGGACCTTTGTCTGCCACGGTGATTTTTGTTTCTGATGATTTTTGATTTTCCATATGTTCGTTTTTTTGAATAATCAATTCATAGCTTAATGCTCCTGACGGGCATTTGTTTACTTGTTCAATCAATTCTTCTGTACCTGCCATCTCTGTTCTTATCCATGGTTTTTCTTTCGGTCTGAATACCAGGGGAAGACCCCTGACACAATTCCCTGAATGAATACACTTTCCTGCTTTCCAGATTATGTTGATTTCACCATTGGTATATTTCTTCTCTGTCATGACTCCATTTTTTCAAATTCCCTGAAATACACAGGCCCGCTCAGTGTTCTGTGAACCGGACATTTTTCCGCGATGAATTTCAATCGTTCTATTTGTTTTTCATCGAGATCGCCTTTGAATTTCAGTTTTTTATAAATTATGGTACTCTCCTTATCTTCTACAATTCCCTTTTCCATGTTGAGTTCGACCTCTACTTTCTGCATATCCCAGCCTTTACGTTCGGCATACATCCTCAGAGTTATGGCTACACACATTCCCAATGCAGTTAAAATGTACTGGTGAGCGGTGGGCCCTTTATTTTTTCCGCCAAGTTCTTCAGGCTCGTCTCCGCTGAGAGTATGAGAGCCGGCGTGAGCCATGCTTTCATAGATTCCACCTTCGTTTATAACAAGTATGTTTTCTTTGTATTTCATTTTATAAAATCAGTTAAGTGAAGGTTGTGGAATTGAAAAATCCATACTGTGATGGAACATCACTTCCTTTATCTCATGCTCCATGAATGAATTGAGTGGAAGTTGTGAAGCTACAAGCATGGCTTCAGCTTCTGTTTCAGATTCGATCAGCATCCACAGCGTACTTCTGTCAGATGAAAGTGTGTAACTGATCAACAGATTTTTCTCCATCAGCTCCTTTACAACCTTCCTTTGTTCAGGGATGAGAGAAAGAAATTCGGAAGAAAGAGCTGGCGGAAGTTTACAGGTAAACATGAATTGTTTCATTTTATTTCAAATTAAAAACGGCCATCCACATAGTGTGGATGGCCGGGCTATTCACACTAATTAATTATTTATTGTTTGATCAGTACTACATCAATTGTGAAATCGATGTCGTCGCTCACTACTGCTTCTCCGGCAGCAGCCTTATTCGCATATTTCAGATTGTAGTCCTGGCGGTTCAGAGTTCCGGTTGCCTTGAAGCCGGCTTTTGTATTTCCCCATGGATCTGTAACCGTTCCGTTATAGACCACTGGCAAATCAACTTTTTTGGTTACGTCCCTGATGGTAAGATCACCGCTCATCACGTATTTTTTACCATCCAGCTTTTTCATTCCCGTAGCTTTGAATGTCATCGTTGGATATTTTTCAGCATTGAAAAAATCATCCGATACCAGGTGTTTATCGCGCATGCCGTTCTCAGTATTAATGCTGCTGACATCGATTGTAACATCCGCTTTCAGATCAGACCAATCGGGTCTTTCGGAATTGATTACACCTTCAAACTTTTTAAATTCTCCTGTTACATCAGAGATTAACAGGTACTTTGCGCTAAAATGAATTTTGGAATGCGCGTTATCCAGTTTCCAGTTTTGGGCATTGGCAATTGTGACAAAGGCCAAAGCCGTAAGGAGGGACAATAACTTTTTCATGATTTTGTGATTTTTTAACTTATTCAATGCAAATGTACGTTAAAACATTATATGTTGCAACATTTATTTAGACAAAAATGCAGCGCTTACCTATATTTAACTCATATTGAATGGATTAATTTAATAGAAACTTCGTATCCCGATAGCTTTTCTGGCATTTCGAACCGTCTCTTGCGCGCTGACGCGTGCTTTTTCAGCTCCCACTCTGGCTACCTTGCCCACGTATTCGCTGTCCTTGGAAAGTTCTTCAATTCTTTCTCTGAAGGGTTTGCAAAATGCAGCCATGTCTTCTGCAAGTTGCTTCTTCATATCACCGTAACGGATTTGCATCTGCGCATATTTATCTTCAAAAAAGGAATAGGTATCATGTGAAGAAACTGCATTCATCAGCAGGAAAAGATTCTTAATGGCCTCCGGTTTTTTTTGGTTTAATTCAGTGGGGCCGCTATCGGTAACGGCTCTCATCACTTTCTTACGAATCACATCTTCAGGATCAGAAAGAAATATTGCATTGCCTTCACCTTCACTCTTTCCCATCTTTCCGCTGCCATCGAGTCCGGGGATTTTTACGAGTTCCGTCCCGAAATTAAAAGCATATGGTTCAGGAAACAGTTCTGTACGGTAAATTCTGTTGAAGCGGTTTCCGAATGTTCGGGCCATTTCAAGATGCTGCTCCTGATCCTTTCCCACAGGCACTTTCACTGCACGGTGAATAAGAATATCTGCGGCCATGAGTGAGGGATATGTAAGCAAACCGGCATTGATGTTGTCCGGTTGTTTTCGGATTTTATCCTTGAAGGAAGTACATCTTTCAAGCTCGCCCACGTAGGCGTTCATGTTGAGAAGCAAATAAAGTTCGGGGATTTCAGGAATGTCGCTCTGCACATAAATGGTTGCAGCATCAGGATCCAGACCACAGGCAAGGTATTCGACCAATACCTGCCGAACGTTTTCATGAAAATCATTCGGAGCCGGGTGAGTAGTCAGTGAATGATAATCCGCGATGAAAAAGAAGCAATTATATTCATGCTGCATCTTTAAAAAATTGCGCATTGCCCCGAAGTAATTTCCGAGATGCAGCCGGCCAGTGCTTCGTATTCCGCTGACAACTATTTCTTTCATCCTGCGAAAATAAACAAAAGACCATGATACTGGGGAATGTGAATTATCGTGTTTGGATTTTAAATAAGTAAAGGGCAGATAGGCAAGTAAAATTGTAATTTAGCCCGGATAAATTTCAGGTATGAAAAGCAAACAGGAAATTCTCGATTCAAAGATTGAGCAGGCTAAGGCTGGCGGAGGGAAGAAAAGAATTGAAGCCCAGCACAAGAAGGGTAAGATGACCGCCAGGGAACGTGTGCATTTTCTGCTTGATGAAGGATCGTTTGAAGAGATCGGAATGCTGGTTACACACAGGGCGACTGAGTTCGGTATGGATAAAGAAATTTATCCTGGCGATGGAGTAATAACCGGATACGGGAAAATCAACGGCAGGTTTGTATATGTTTTCGCTCAGGATTTCACTGTCTTTGGCGGCTCTCTTTCAGAAACCCATGCTCAGAAAATTTGCCGCATCATGGATTTAGCCATGCAAAACGGAGCACCGGTAATCGGCTTGAATGACTCTGGCGGAGCACGAATACAGGAAGGTGTAGTTTCATTGGGCGGATATGCCGACATCTTTTACCGGAACACACTGGCATCCGGTGTAATACCGCAGATTTCTGCCATCATGGGACCTTGCGCGGGCGGTGCAGTGTATTCTCCTGCCATTACGGATTTTATCATGATGGTGGAAAATACATCTTACATGTTTGTGACCGGTCCGAACGTAGTTAAAACGGTGACCCACGAAAATGTGAGCTCAGAAGAATTGGGCGGAGCGATGACTCATGCAAGCAAATCAGGAGTAACACATTTCACCTGCGTAAATGAAATGGAGTGCATTCATTATATAAAAAGACTGTTGTCATACATCCCGCAGAATTGCGAAGAAGATGCGCCGGCACTGGAATACATTCCTTCAAACGAGTCAAGGCCATCTTTGAACTCAATCATTCCTGAAAATCCGAACCAGCCTTACGATATGCACGATGTGATTTCAGGAGTTGTGGATACAGATTCCTTCTTTGAAGTTCATCGTGATTTTGCAGAGAATATATTGGTTGGTTTTGCACGACTTGAAGGACGCAGCATAGGAGTGGTTGCAAATCAACCTGCACACCTTGCCGGTGTTTTGGATATTCATGCCTCCACAAAAGCAGCTCGCTTTGTAAGATTTTGCGATTGCTTCAATATCCCCTTGCTTGTATTTGAAGATGTGCCGGGTTTTCTTCCGGGCACTGACCAGGAATGGAACGCGATCATCACTAATGGCGCCAAGCTTTTATACGCGTTTTCGGAAGCCACTGTACCCAGAATAACCGTAATTACACGAAAAGCTTACGGAGGCGCCTACGATGTGATGAACTCGAAGCACATCGGAGCAGACATGAATTACGCCTGGCCCAGTGCTGAGATCGCAGTGATGGGAGCGAAAGGCGCGGCTGAAATTATTTTCAAAAAAGAAATTTCCGAAGCCCAAGATGCTGCAGCCAAACTCAAAGAAAAAGAAGACGAATACAATAAGCTCTTTGCAAATCCATACAAAGCAGCCGAAAGAGGCTATATTGATGAGGTAATATCACCTTCACAAACCAGGGTGAAACTGATCAGTGCATTTCGAATGCTCAGAAATAAGGTGGCAAAACTGCCTAGAAAAAAACATGGCAACATCCCATTGTAAAGAAAATGAGGGGATTTCCCATGAAAACAGAATCTTATAGAAATAAAGTGCTCAAACAATCCTTGGAATTGTTCAATAAAATATAAGTATATTTAATCTCTGCAAATTTATAAATCAATATAACCATGAGAATACTGATACTTGCAATGGCCCTGTTAGCGGGTGTTTTAAACTCCAATGCCCAGCTCACCGGAACTTTTACAATCGGAGGCAGCACTCCAGATTACGCGACCTTTAACGATGCGGTGAATGACCTCAGCACATTAGGTATTTCAGGACCTGTTGTGTTCAATGTGAGAAACGGCACATACACTGAGCGAGTAATAATTCCACAGATCATTGGCTCGAATGCCACAAACACCGTCACATTCAAGTCTGAGACCGGAGATAGTACAGCCGTAATTTTAACTCAGCCTACTTCCACTACTACCACAGATAATTTTACAATGCAGTTGAACGGGGCAGATTACATCACATTCCGCAATATGACCATCAGCAGAGTTGGAACTGATACTTACGGCACTGTTGTCAATCTCACAAACTCTTCCAACCATGTCACTTTTGAAAACAACATACTTGAAGGATCAAATGCCACCACACTCACAACAAATTCCTGTGTGGTGTTTTCTACTTCAGGCGTGACATCTCATGATACCATGAATGTATTCAACAACAATTTGTTTTTGAAAGGCTCCTACGGATTGTATTATCTAGGCGCCAGTACTACTCAACGTGAAAACGGTACACGTATTACAAACAATACATTCACAGATAATTACGGAAGGGCGATTCACCTTGGCAACCAGATTTCTCCAGTAATCATCGGAAATGTTATTACAACCACTTCGACTTATGCCACATTCTACGGACTATACTTCACTGCCTGTGCTGAAGACATGAGAATTGAGCGAAACAAAACAAGCTCACCTAACGGAGGATATGGAATGTACTTCACCGGATCGCACGGCTTGTCTACTGCGCCAATTCATATCATCAATAATTTCATTCATGCAGGAGGCTCGGGTACAGCATATGGTATTTTTATCACTGGCAGTTCAAATATGAACATCTGGCACAACTCGATTCATGTAACTGGTACCGGTGCAACTTCAAGATGTTTCTATGTAACTGCAGCCACATCAGTAAAACTGATTGTGCAGAACAACATTATGGCTAACACCGGTGGGGGAATGGCATATTATATCACTAGTTCAGCCACAACAAGTCTGAGCGTATCTGACTTCAATGACTTGTACTCTACAGGTCCAAACCTGGCATTTTGGAATGCTTCAAATATTAATAACATTACCACGTGGCGTGATTCAACCGGCAGGGATGTGAACTCAGTGTCAGCTGACCCGATCTTTGTATCAGCGAGCGATCTTCATGCTTTCGGTGCGGGTATCGACAACGTAGGTATTCCCATTGCAGGCATTACTACAGATATCGACGGTGATCCACGCAATCCATCGACACCAGACATTGGTGCGGATGAGTTTACTCCATTTGCCGATAATCTTGTCATGCTTGGGTTGGCTTCTCCTCCAGCTCTCGGTGCCTGCGGATCGCAAAATGTAACATTCTCCATCAATGTCGGAAACATAGGCAGCAATGATCAATCGAATATTCCGGTACAACTTGAAATCACCGGTCCGGCATCATACACATTTTACGACACCATCCCGGGACCAATTCCCGCAAACACTAATATCACTCACACATTCCCGCAGAGTATTTCTACTGTGACAGGCGGACAATATTTTATACAGGCATTCAGCTCACTCGGAATTGACCAGTACAGAAACAACGATACTATTTTAGCCACTCGTAATTTTTATACTATTCCCAATTCACCAACCGCTGCCTCTCCACAACAAGGTTGCGATAATAATACAGTCATCACAGCAACACCGGATCCTGGTGATGAAATTGTATGGTATGACCAGGCCAATGGAGGCAATCCGATTGCAACCGGTTCTCCACTCATCACAACCATTTCAACAGACACAGTATTTTATGCTGAATCCAGGCAGGGAAGCGGAGTATCGGGTTGCTTAAGGATTGTAGAGTGCAGTTCCAATGATCCTGACTATATTGAGATTCAGAATCTATCGGGCGCTACCTTTGATGCTACAGGTTATGTGGTTGCAGTTAGCAACAGCTATACTGACATTAATTCTGTAAATGCAAATCTGTGGAACCTTGGAGTTTTCGCTCCAGGTGAAATTCAATATAAGAGTGATAACTCTGCAGATAATTACTGGGGAAGCAATATTCTCTGGAACCCGGGCAGCAACAGCTGGGCGATAATAATTGATCCGACTGGCAATGTAGTTGATTTTATTGCCTGGGACTGGAATGCAACTGCCATTCAGGGTATGGCTGCTGTTGTTAACGGGTTTACTGTGAACATAGGAAACAAGTGGAACGGTAATGGTATAGTATCGAGTGGTTGTAACCCGGGCACTCTGAGCAGAACAGGGAACTCTGATAATGATGATGCTACAGACTTTGTCTGCGAACCAGGGACTAAAGGAGTGCAAAATGCCAACCTTACTCCTTCACTCGCAAATTGCGGACTTGGCATCTGCGGTTCAATCCGTATTCCGGTACAAGTGAATGTATCACCAGGTGTCTTCACCGATATTGGACCAGACACAATTCTTGCTTCACCTTTCTCCTATGTGCTCGATGCCGGTCCTGGCTTCTCATCATACCTCTGGTCTGATGGAACCACAGGTCAGACAATCACAGTCACTACCGACGGATGGCACTGGGTAACAGTTACAGGTGCGAATGGTTGCACATGGACAGACTCGATGAGTATCAATCTCACTACCGGCATTAAAAATCAGGTTTCTTCAGGTTCCCTGATCGCTTATCCAAACCCAGCAGCCAATGAGCTGAATGTACAGTTCATCAATTCAGGTTCTGACGCAATTATCAGTCTGATGGACATGAAAGGATCTGTACTCCGACAGGCTCGTGCAGCAGGAAAACAATCCGATATCGTAACAAGATTTAATCTTGAAGGATTATCTGATGGCGTTTATTTCGTGCGCCTTCTAAGCTCAGAAGAAACTCAGACACTCAAAGTGGTGATCCAGAGAAACTGATCATTTCTAGAAAATTGTTTCAAAGCCACTCCGGTATGGAGTGGCTTTTTCTTTTTTTGGGCCTGATTATATTATCTTAATTTTACCGCCTCGCATCATACAAACATGAAACACTTGCCCAGCATCATTTTATATTATCTGGTCATAATGCCGGTAAGTATGCTGCCATTTAGGTTGATGTACCTGCTTTCAGATTTCACTTTTTTTATCCTGTTCTATATAACTCCGTACAGGAAAAAGGTAGTGATGAGCAATCTCAGGAATTCTTTTCCGGAAAAAACTGAAGCGGAGCTGAAAGTCATCATGAAAAGATTTTACAGGCATTTCTGTGATTTGATTTTTGAAAGCTTAAAAACATTCACTGCAAGCCAGAATGATTTACTGAAAAGAGTGACGCTTGAAAACACTTCTCTTCTGGAAGAATTTTACAAAAAAAATAAGAGTCTGATTCTTGCCACGGGACATTACGGTAACTGGGAATGGCCTGCGATCACGCTGCCTTATCACAGCTCACATTTAGCAACAGGAATTTATCAGAGGCTTTCCAATCAGTTCTTTGATCAAAAACTCAGAAAGACCAGAGCCAAGTTTGGAATGAAGCTGATGAGCACACGCGAAGTGGCTGATTTTTTTGAAGCGCACAGAAACGATCTTTGTACATACGGTTTTATCAACGACCAGAGTCCTTCAGATCCTAAACGCGGACATTGGATGAAATTTTTAAACCAGGATACTTGCGTTTTCACCGGAGTGGAGAAATACGCGCAGAAGTATGACTATCCTGTTCTTTATGGCAGGATTGTGAAACTGAAACGCGGACATTACAAACTCAGCTATGAACTTGTGAGTGATGAACCAAGGACCGCCTCTCCGAATGAGATCACCGAAAAATGCGCCCGCATAAACGAGGAGTTGATCCGCCAGGATCCTGCATTTTGGCTTTGGACACACAGGCGCTGGAAGCACAAAAAGATGTAATTTATAAGTATTCTGACTATGCGCTTCATCAGATGAAAGAAAGGAGGAGTTCGTATTAATGCCGTTCACTTGTACTGTCATTCAAACACACACTAAAATTTGTGAAAATAAACTGCAGGCCTTAAGTACATTCCGAATTCTCCGATTACCTGCTTTGCACCTCGTCGGCTGAAAGAAGGTCGTGTTATGGTAATTGGAGGCAAGATTTTTTTTACCACACCAATAACCACTTTGAAAAAGTACGATTTCTCCCGTTCAATATTATGAGGTACATCCCCGACTTCAATTGATACGGCAAGGTGAATTCATTTTTCCAAATACCCTCACGCTTTTGCAACAAAGAGGAAAATACTCTGTTCCCGGATAAGGCAAACATATCAACTGTTATTTCATCTTCATCATCTGCTTGTTGAATACTCATCCTTAAAGTTTCTCCGTCAAATGGATTTTGCAGATAAATCGCCCATTCATTTTTAATGAATTCCAGTGAAACTAAAACCGAGTAATGAACGCAACCATCATAATCGATTTGCTTGATACGATAATACGACAGCCCTTTGTAAGGTGAACGGTCCGCAATTATGTAATGTTGCAACTCATTGCTGTTTCCAGCTCCATTTACCAAGTCCACGAACTCAAAATCAACTCCATTCTTTGATTTCTCAATTATGAAATAGTCATTGTTTACCTCAGAAACAGTTGCCCACTTAATGAATGCTTCATGATGACTAACTTCCGCTTTAAAATATTGAAAACTGACCGGAAGTGTGCTTGGAGGATTAATAGCCACCTGAGCTGCCACCCAGGATTCAGCATCAGTTGAGGTAGCCTCTATACTTCCGGTAGAACCTGTAGCGGATCTGACAAAAGATGCCATCATATTTGAAGGAACCCCTTCAACTGAGTTGGGAAAATCATATCTCTCTATTGTTGATGCATGCGGTGTATAGGTCGAAAATTTTTTGTTTGTATAGAAACACAAAACAAGTGTATTATTGACAGTAGTATTTAATGATGGTGCATTTACCGAACTGCCGTAGCCTGTCTGAGCACCAACAGCATTTACCGGTGTTGATAAACTCGCATTGCTGATACGGCTGCACGCGATGGCCCATTTTGCACCGTTAGTTAATCCAAAAGAATAATTTTCCGGTTCAGAACCACCTGCTACTTTATAATATATTGCCATTCCAACATCCGAACCATTGTCTCTTCTGATAATTAAATTCCATCCGGGGGGAGGTGAGATCGAAACTGTATTTCCTTTTTCAAACATCAAACCCAGCAATAACAAATTATCAAACACTGTTCCTGCAGGTAAATTAACAGTAGCGGATGCTGCATTACCTACATTTGAAGCACTGTTCAGATAATCCGGCTGCCCCATTGACGATGTTTGTATTAATAAAATGAATGACGAAACTAAGTGAACCTGAAGAGCATTTCGTCCGAATATTTCTCTTGAGTGATTGAAAATTTGCTTGCAAAGTGATATGGAAAAACATGACAATTGCAGATGAATCTTTCCACACGAAATCCAGAGTAAAATTTTTGTGCAAAATACCATCAAAATCATATAAACTAAATGACGAAATATCAAGTTTGGATATGAGTTACATACCCATCCTTATTATCAAGCTAAATTGAAACTTTCAGCAAATAATCAAGTTTGTTTACCTGAAATTTTCGCTTTCAAATAAACACAAATCATTCATGTTCAATACGGAACTAAACACTGAAGGTTCAAATGAATTTGTAACATTTGTTATAAAAAACAGATAAAATCTTACAGATTTTGAACAAATTGTGTGAAGCAATGTATCCTCTTTGAATAAATCTGATTTTGATATTTAATTCAAGATCCATTATTCCCATATCTTTGATTGAGGTTTAACGCAGCTACTAAATTCAAGTAATGATGGGAGGGTGTTGATTTTTTTTTTAAGAGTTCAAATTTATCCTGTTCACTCGAACTGTTACTTAGTTTCACGCTGAGTTGAACGGTATAAGATTCACAACTTCAGGAATTAAAATGGTTCAGGGCTGTGAGAAACATCCCGGTTGCACGGAGATTCCAGAGATCATATAAAGTTCGAGCAGGAAGTGCGGGTTTATGAAGAGTTCGGACTTGGACTTCGGACTAGGAGCTTCTTCAGTGGTTATTCTCTGTTTTTTAGTAATCGCAATTCGTTTTTATCTTGTCAGTTAATCAATCGGTCTAAAAATCGATCAAAAATTGATGAATTGACAGAGAATTAAGGCTTTATATTTTTTACCATATTTTGTGCTTTTTAAAATTTCATGTAGGTTTGAATTCCTTCTGTGTTTTTTATTCAAAACGCCAGAGGCCTAAAAATCAGATATGAAGAAGAGGAATTCCAAATCCGTTTCGAAAGAAAAAGCTAAACCTCAATCCAAGGAATCATCCATGAACCTGAAAGAAATTGAAAGTCTTATAAAGTTTGTACAAAACAGCGGAGTGAGTGAAGTCAGTCTGGAGCAGAAAGATTTCCGCCTGACAATTAAAACTTCACATGCATCCTTTGCTTCTGCACCTGTTCATCAGGTCGTACATGTTCCGCAAAGTGCAGCTGCACCGGCCCCTGCTCAGTCTGTTGCTCCGGCAGCTGCACCTGCAACTCCTGCGCCTGCAAAAGATAGCGCGAAAGATGAAAGCAAATACGTGACAATAAAATCTCCGATGATCGGAACATTTTACCGTGCATCCAATCCGGAGAAGCCACCAATGGTGAATGTGGGTGACGACATCAAGCCGGGCAAAGTACTTTGCATCATTGAAGCGATGAAACTCTTCAATGAAATCGAATCGGAAGTGAGCGGTAAAATTGTAAAAGTGCTGGTAGACAATGCCTCTCCTGTGGAATATGACCAGCCATTGTTCCTGGTTGATCCGAGCTGATGCGCATTCCCGCGCATTGTCACGAATATTTTTAATTCCGGTATCTGCGGATAAATTTTCATAGATAATGTTCAGAAAGATATTGATCGCCAACCGTGGCGAAATTGCCCTGAGGATCATTCGTACCTGCAAGGAAATGGGCATCAATACGGTGGCAGTGTACAGTACCGCCGACAAAGACAGTTTGCACGTTCGCTTTGCA
Source organism: Bacteroidota bacterium (assembly GCA_003389385.1). Lineage (GTDB taxonomy): Bacteria > Bacteroidota > Bacteroidia > AKYH767-A > 2013-40CM-41-45 > QQVM01. The sequence continues at coordinate 114,528 of QQVM01000009.1, read as the reverse complement.
GACGAAGCAGTATGCATTGGCCCTCCTCCTAGCAGGGACTCATACCTAAACATACCCAGACTTATTTCCGCTGCGGAAATCACCAATGCAGATGCAATTCATCCCGGATACGGATTTCTCTCAGAGAATTCCAAGTTCAGCGCAATATGCGCACAACACGGAATCAAGTTCATCGGCGCAACACCGGAGCAGATTGATGCCATGGGCGATAAGTCGAATGCAAAAGATACCATGAAGAAAGCCGGCGTACCGACAATTCCAGGTACGGACGGACTACTGACTGATATCAAATCGGGACTAAAAGTCGCCAAGCAGATCGGATATCCGGTCATCCTGAAAGCGACTGCCGGCGGAGGTGGAAAAGGAATGCGCATCGTGTGGAAGCAGGAAGATTTTGAAGACAGCTGGAATTCCGCGAGACAGGAAGCCGCTGCGGCATTCGGCAACGATGGTATGTATCTTGAAAAATACATCGAAGAGCCAAGGCACATTGAAATACAGATTGCCGGGGATCAGTTCGGAAAAGCTTGTCACCTGAGTGAGCGCGACTGCTCCATTCAGAGAAGGCACCAGAAACTTTTGGAAGAGACTCCTTCACCGTTTATGACTTCAGAGTTGCGCGACAAAATGGGAGACGCTGCTATTAAAGCAGCTCTTGCCGTAAAGTATGAAGGTGTCGGGACTGTAGAATTTCTTGTTGACAAACACAGAAACTTCTACTTCATGGAAATGAACACGCGTATCCAGGTTGAGCATCCGGTGACTGAAGAAGTGATCAACTACGATCTCATCAAGGAACAAATCAAAATCGCTGCCGGTATTCCGATTACAGGAAAAAATTATTTTCCGAACCAACATGCAATCGAATGCCGTATCAATGCGGAAGATCCATACAACGGATTCAGGCCTTCACCGGGAAGGATCACCACACTTCACGTTCCGGGCGGTCATGGTGTAAGAGTCGACTCTCACATTTACGCAGGGTATGTGATCCCTGCAAATTACGACAGCATGATTGCGAAGTTGATCACAGTAGCGCAGACACGCGAAGAAGCGATCAACACCATGGAAAGAGCTTTGAGTGAATTTGTTGTGGAAGGAATAAAGACTACAATCCCGTTCCATCAGCAGCTGATGCGCAATGAAGATTTCCGTAAGGGAAATTACACCACCAAGTTCATGGAGAGCTTCACTCTCGTCTGATCAGTAAGCCAGATATTCTCCGTAGAGTTTTTGTAAAAAAGCCTGGCTTCGTACCAGCATGCTGTCCCTGTTTTCGGTTTTAACCTGATCGACGAGGATGGTTTCATTGGTAAAGAGATACACAAGAAAATCTCCCTTTTGCTTCCAGCCCATTACGCTTTCTATCTGAAAATAGGCAAACTCTTTTGTTCCTTCTGATAACAGATTTTTACTCCAACTGAAACGTTCTGCTGAAATTCCGAGCTGCGCGAGCAAAGTCGCGGGAAGATCATGATGTCCGCCAAGCTTAGAGCTGTTCTTCCCTCTGAATTCCTCCCGCACAGGATCACCGTAGAAGAGCATGGGTATGTGTTTGCTTTCAGGCCAGATTTCGTTATGTTCTTTAGGGAGAATATGTCCGTGGTCAGCAGCAATGATGAACAAAGTGTTCTTAAACCATTCCTTGTTTTTTGCTTCTAAAAAGAATTTACCAAGGCATGCATCCGTGTAAGCAGCTGCATTACGGAATTTGTCCGGCTCCGTTTTTCCTTCGATTCGTTTTGGCCCCGGCACATCAAAAGGCTCATGATTGCTGAGAGTAAGCAATACGGAGAAGAATGGCCTCTTCTCTTTATCCAAATCATCACTCATTCTTTTGAAAAGTTCTTCGTCATACACGCCCCATCTTCCGGATGGCGTACCAGATGGAAAATCTCGCCGGTCAATCGTCCTGTCAAAACCCTGGTTAAGCAGGTAGACATTCATATTGGAGAAATTGCTTTCGCCACCGTAATAAAAAGAACTTACATATCCTGAATCAGCGAAGAGTTTAAGCAATGAAGGAAGCTGGTTTGACTTTTCGGTAGCCTTCATGATGCTGTGATAAGGAGTTGCGGGCCAGCCATTAATCAGGGAAACAATTCCCTGGTCGGTTCTGGATCCGCTTGAATAAATTTCACTGAATGAAAATCCATTGGCAATGAGTTTATCGAGATTTGGAGAAATGTCCTCACCTCCGAGAGCAGAGACCACATCGGCAGAATGGCTTTCCAGCATGATCATGACAATATTTGGCAACTTCTTTTCAAGCACTTGAGGCCATGTGCCCGCTGAATCAGACAATAGATAGGCTGTCATCCTGTCTGCAAAAGCATCATCGAACTTTTGGAATGGGTTCTTGTCTTTCGATCCTGCATTCTTGAATTCATATGCGAGATGCCATACAGGATTGATTGCAGTCTGGTTGAGGAAATTGTTTTTGGAAAAATACACCAGACTTTCGTTCATGGGCAGCATCTGCCAGCCTCCACGCATGGCCAGGACGAGCAGTGCTGAGGTGCTGAGGTGCAGAAAAACTTTTTTAAACACCTTCGTACTTTCAGATCCTGCAGGTTTCTCTTTAAAAACAAATCTTTTCAGAGAAAACGCTTTGAGCGATATGATCAGAAGGAATGCAAACACAAAAATGATCAGAGTAAGTGGCGTGAGTGAATTCATCAGTTCCACAGGATCTGTGAGATAAGAAACCGCTCTGTAATTAATAAGTCCGCCCCAGTAATGATAAATGATTACGTTTCCTGAACACACAAATGTGATCAGTACAATGAGGAGAAGATGATAGCCATAAGCGAGAGGCCTCAGCCTGGGTACTTTTAGGTATGAAGAAAGGATTTCATGCAGCAGCGGCGGAATCATCAGATAAGCCGTGAGGGACAAATCCATCCTTGCTCCGTGCAGGAAAGAAAGCAGAGCTTCTGAAATTTCGAATTGATTTCTGCCGCTGTTGATCAGCAGAAAGAATGCCCGCCAAAATGCGAACATAATCAGATAAAAAAATACCAGCCGAAAATATTTGCAGATTCTTTGCTTCACTCTTCTCTTATTTTGCGAACAACGGAAAGTTCCGTTTTACACGCAGTCAAAGATAAGAAAGGCAAAGATTAAAGGTCATCACTCAGTGAAAGACTGGTGCGCATAACTTCATCCTCGGTTTCCAGAATGATAACATATACGCCTGCCGAGAAAAGTTTGCGGTCTATTTTGAAGTCATTTCTTCCTGTGTCCATATGTAAGTCCATGTTATACACCTGCCTGCCGTTAATGTCAATCATCCTGAGACGGCCGATGGTGGATTCAGTAGAAAAATAAATCACTCCAACGGAACCGCTGGCCGTATTCTGCCAGGCACTGAAAACATTTCCTTTATCTTTTACATTGACGGCAATTATGCTGGAATAGCTGAACTGTCCGTCCATGTCGGTTTGCCTGATCCTGTAATAGTTCACGCCAGAAAACGGGAAAGGATCTTCGTGTGCATAATTCCTGAGCGTCGTGCTATTACCTGCACCCGGAACCTCAGCCAAAGGAATAAAACGTGACCCATCCTTGCTCTTCTCAAGGGTGAAATAGTGATTATTAATTTCAGAAGCGGTAGCCCAGGTCAAATGAACGCTGTTACCGAGAACCTTGGCATCAAAGCGAATGAGTTCTATCGGTAAAACTATCAAACTTCCCACGGTAAGCCGGTACTGGCAGGCAGTTCCTGCGTATCCGTCAATTGTTATGTAATAACATTGATTGGCAGTCGGAGTCCATTGATAATAATATTGAGTGGTAGATCCCGGATTTTGGCAAACCAAAGTAGGGCTTGCAGCACTGCCTGGACAGCTTGAGTTAGTGTTCCATACTGTTAACTGAAGTCCCTGACTTGAGTTGCAAATCTGATTGAATACACTCACATAAGCCGCTTGTCCGGATGGCCAGTTCGAAGGAGCACACCATTGATACCAAACATTGTTCTCCACAGACCCTGAACAGATCGGGCCATTGACAGTTGCACCGGCATTTGTAAGTGTATAAGTGGTGTTTGTTACTAATGCAGGAGCAGAAGCGCATGCATTCCCAGGCGGGGTATACCCTACAGTGCTTGTAATGGCCACACTGATAGCATCTGCGGTAGTGTTTAAGCTCGATGGTGATGCCATGATGTAATATACCTGTCCGGCCGTGAGTCCGGTAACCGTGGCATTCGCATTTCCCCCCAGCGTATAGCATGCAATCTGCGTGAGCGAACCGCATGTTCCCGAATATACCACGTAGTCTTTTGTGTTGGCATTGTTTGCGCCTGACCCAACGTATGCTTTTTTATTTTCAATCGTGAAACTTGTTGTGGTGGCAGTTACCGCCATCCACATCACGTTTTGAGTGATTTCATTATCGGGTGTACATGCAGGATTCAATCCACCTGAACTTCCGCTCATGGTGACAAAACCAGAGCAGTCGGCTGTTGGGCATTGCATGTAACCACAGTATTGGGCTCCGCAATTGTTACTGGAACTGGTGGCTGGATAGATAATATACGGGTTCGCGCAAGTGGAACCGACTTGCGCGAGCACATGTATGCTGAGGCTAGTAAAAATGCCCAGAAGAATAAACACCTTTTTCATTTCGACTGATTCGGTTTTTGTGGAACTGAAACATAAACGGTTTCTTTCAATGGCTTGAAATCGGCACGGCTGATTTCCGCCCTGGAAGGAATTTTAACCTTTGTATGATTCGAAAGCGCGATAATCTTGTCATGCTTTTCGTCTCGCATGTTTTCAATGATGACTAAAATGTCGTTTGTGAATGCTTCTTCCGGATCCGGCTGACTCACGATGAACTGATAAGTTCCCGGCTCAGCTTGTTTTCCGGCAGACTTAACAAAGTCTGTCTTTCCGGCTTTGTTTGTCGCATTAGACTGTGCGAATGAGTCTGAGATAATACTGGCCTGAAACGCAATTCCGGCCAAAGCGCATAAAATGGTCTTTTTCATTACCCAGTTGTACGTGAAGCAATGAGAAAAGCCCGGACAATTTGCCTCAGTTTCTTACAGAATCAGAAAAAATTCATAGAAATTACTTGAAATTGAGAGGGAGATCAGACAAATACACTTTCACCAACCATTTGTCTTACAGCATTTTTAATAGCTTTCGCATCAAAATGACATTCCGCCCAAAGTTCCTTTTGCTCGCCGTGTTCGATAAATTCATCCGGAATGCCGAGACGTTTTACACTTGCTGAATAATTATGGTCAGCGATGAATTCCAGAACTGCGCTTCCAAAACCGCCCATCAGGCAGCCATCTTCCACAGTGATGATTTTCTTGAAGCGATTAAGAATGATGTACAATAAATCCTTATCAAGAGGTTTAACAAAACGCATATCAAAATGCGCAGGATAAAAACCTTCCTGTGAAAGTTCTTTACATGCTTCCACAGCAAAGTTTCCCGGATGGCCAATTGTAAGTATAGCGACTTCTTCTCCGTCACGCACCATTCTGCCTTTTCCGATTTCAAGTTTCTTCAGAGGAGTTTTCCAGTCTGTCATGACGCCATTTCCGCGTGGATAACGTATGCTGAAGGGAGCTGCTGTTTCATCCAATTGGGCTGTGTACATTAGATTTCTCAACTCTTCCTCATTCATCGGAGCAGTGACAATCATGTTCGGAATGCAACGCATGTAGGCAAGATCATAGGCACCGTGGTGGGTTGCCCCATCAGCGCCGGCAAGACCTCCGCGATCGAGACAAAAAATCACATGCAGATTTTGCAGAGCCACATCATGAATTACCTGATCATAACCTCTCTGCATGAATGAAGAGTATATATTGCAAAATGGTACAAGTCCTTGTGTGGCGAGACCTGCTGAAAAAGTCACAGCATGCTGTTCTGCAATTCCTACGTCGAAAGCTCTTTCTGGCATAGCTTTCATCATGATATTAAGAGAACAGCCTGATGGCATTGCAGGTGTTATGCCGACAATTTTCGGATTCTTTTCTGCAAGCTCAACTATTGTATGTCCAAACACATCCTGATACTTTGGAGGTTTGGGTCCACTTTGAACAGGTTTGAAAATTTCTCCTGAGATTTTGTCGAACAATCCCGGTGCATGCCATTTGGTCTGATCCTTTTCAGCAAGATCGTATCCTTTTCCTTTAACTGTAAGGCAGTGCAGCAGTTTGGGACCAGAGATATCTTTTAGATCTCCCAGCACTTTAACCAGTCGGTTCACATCATGACCGTCAACCGGACCAAAATATCTGAAGCGAAGTGATTCAAATAAATTGCTCTGTTTCAGCAATGAAGTCTTGATCGCGTTTTCAATATTGGAAACAATCTCCTGGGCATTCGGACCAAACTTGCTGATCTTTCCCAAAATTTTCCATACTTCATCCTTTACTTTATTATAGGTATGTGAAGTGGTGATGTCTGTAAGATACTCTTTCAGCGCACCGACATTCGGATCGATGCTCATGCAATTGTCATTGAGAATTACAAGCAGGTTTGAGCTTTCAACTCCGGCGTGATTCAATGCTTCAAAGGCAAGTCCGGCAGTCATTGCTCCATCTCCAATGACAGCAATATGCTGCCTGTCTTTTTCGTTTTTAAGACGAGAAGCTACTGCCATCCCAAGAGCTGCAGAAATGGATGTTGAAGAATGTCCAACACCAAAGGTGTCGTACTCGCTTTCCGACCTCTTTGGAAAACCACTTATTCCCTTATAAATCCTGTTGGTATGAAAAACATCCCTTCTCCCTGTAAGGATTTTATGGCCGTAAGCCTGATGCCCTACATCCCAGACAAGCTGGTCATAAGGGGTATTGAAAATGTAGTGAAGAGCTACTGTTAACTCCACCACACCCAGTGATGCGCCAAAGTGGCCTCCGTTAACAGACACAATATCAATGATATAGTCGCGTAAATCTTTGCAAACCGCATTCAGTTCAGCCTCAGGAATTTTCCTCAGGTCAGCCGGAACGCTGATCTGTTCTAAATATTTGCCAATGTGTTGTTCCATGGAAGGTTTACAAAGATAACAAGATTCATAAGACGAGTCCATAAGCCTTTGTCAAGGCCAAGTACCAGAATAAGCGGAATTAAACGAATTTTAAGTATCAATATTATTAATCAGCTTCCCCAGATCCTAAAAGGATTATAGGCAGGTATTTGTTCAAGCACCTTTAAATTATCATTTTTGCGCTCCAATAGAAAAAAATGAAAGCTTCAAGAGTAATCGACTTATTAAATTCAAAAGAAACAGGAATTGAGGTCAGCGTCAAAGGCTGGGTTAGGACCAAAAGAGGAAACAAGCAGGTTGCATTCATAGCAATCAATGATGGCTCCATCATTCATTCCATTCAAGCCGTTGCTGACTTGGGCAAGTTTGATGAAGAGACTTTGAAGCAGGTAACTACCGGTGCCTGTATTTCTGTGAGCGGAACTTTGGTTCCATCTCAGGGCCAGGGTCAGAAGGTAGAGATTCAGGCTGACAGTATTGAAATTCTCGGCGCGGCGGATGAAAGTTATCCTTTGCAGAAGAAAGGGCATTCGATGGAATTTCTGCGTGAGATTGCTCACCTGAGGCCGCGTACAAACACGTTCGGTGCAGTGTTCAGACTAAGGCATCACATGTCATTCGCCATTCATAAATATTTTAATGATCGAGGTTTCTTTTATTTGCATTCTCCTATCATCACGGGTTCTGATGCGGAAGGTGCCGGTGAAATGTTTCGTGTCACAACTCTTGATCTGAATAATATTCCGCGTGATGAAAACGGAGATATTAATTTTAAAGAAGATTTTTTCGGGAAATCTACCAATCTCACAGTAAGTGGGCAGCTTGAAGGCGAGTTAGCTGCCATGGCGCTTGGTCAGGTATATACTTTCGGCCCCACTTTCCGGGCAGAGAATTCAAATACACCCAGACACCTTGCAGAATTCTGGATGATAGAACCTGAGATGGCTTTCTATGACATCAAAGACAATATGGATCTGGCGGAGGATTTCCTGAAGTATCTTGTTTCGTATGCTCTTGAGTATGGCATGGAAGATTTGGAATTTCTCAACAACCAGTACGACAAAGAGCTTATCAATCGTTTGAAATTCGTAGTTGAAAATCCTTTTGAGCGGCTCACATACACCAAAGCGGTTGATGTACTCATGGCATCAGGAAAAAAATTCGAGTTTCCTATAAGCTGGGGCACAGACCTTCAGAAAGAACATGAGAATTATTTAGTCGAACACTTTAAACGACCTGTTATTCTCACTGATTATCCCAAAGCAATCAAGGCTTTTTACATGAAACAGAACGACGATGAGAATACTGTTCGTGCGATGGATATTTTATTTCCATGGATCGGTGAAATTATCGGCGGCTCGCAACGTGAAGAGAATTACGAAAAACTACAACGCAGGATTAAGGAAATGCATATTCCTGAAGAAGAACTTTGGTGGTATCTTGACACCAGAAAATACGGAGCCTGCGTACACTCTGGATTTGGCCTCGGATTTGAGCGCCTGATGTTATTCATCACCGGAATGACAAACATCCGCGATGTGATACCATTCCCACGCACTCCGAAGAATGCAGAGTTTTAACAGGACTTATTTCTGATTCTTTTATCAGAATTTCATTCGGATGTTGACACCGAAGTCAATGAATTCCGGGCCAGGATTCAGGAAACTGTAGAAGGGATTCACATCAATTCCCACGCTGATCGGAAATCGACGGGTATCATACTCCAGTCCGAACACCGCATCAATACCTGCTGAAATAGTGTTAGGTTCATAGTAATCGGCTTGTCCTTCACGGATGCGATAATAATTTTCCTTGAAGTATCCTGCATGTGCACCAATTCCGTAGATGAAATCAACAGGTATCTGAAGCTTTGAATCGAAAATCGGAATCTGCCTGAGAAAATATCCTTTTGACATATAACCACCCTTCGCTTCGCGTGTCACTCCAAGCTGAAGCTCCACTCCGGTATTGGCATTAGTATCAAAAAAATGTTTCACATTCAAACCGGATGCGAACTTGCCCACACGAACACCAACAGCTGTTGTGTACTGAGCGTTTGAAGAGGCTGATATGATCAGAAATAAAATTCCTGTCAGGATAATGCCGTTAAAATTCTTTTTCATTCCAAGATATATTTTGACCTCTATTACGATCAAATTACCGGAGGGTGACTTCATTCACCGAGGAATAAACTCGGTATCTTTCATATGTAAGAGCAGATGCTGAAAAAGTGCTGATTGCAGCGACAGCTTACAAATTAATGAGAAAACTGAAGACTATGGGGTCAAAAAAAATGTAAGATTTTCTGACGATTGTTACTTGTACACACAACTATCAGTAAAAAGCAAAAAAGCTGATGAATACTATTAGATAGACCCTTCCCTGTAAATCACATGCAATACAGTTTGACCGACCGCTTTGAGTGTTTTGCGGTCAATTACATCCATATTGTCTTCATGTGTATGCCAGTGCTTCGGAAAGCCGTTGGCTGTAGTAGCAGAACTTGCGATGATATTGACACTGGGAATTCCTGCCTGGTTCACATAATAATGATCGTCTATTACATATCCGCCCTGCTGAAACAGAAAATAATCGGAATAGCCTATGTTCACTGCAGTTTTCCAGATTTTTTGTTGCAGGAAGGAAGCATAATTCATGGAGTGGCCTTCGAGACGAAATTGAGAATTTTTACCGCCAACCAGATCGAGGAGGATTCCATAGTCTGCACTGTAAGAAGGCAGATGCGGATTCTTCACCCAATACTGAGCACCCAGACAGTATGAATCTTCCGATTCGTGTCCCCCGCCTTTTTTACCCCAGTCTTCTGCATCAAATAATATAATGTCAATTCCAAAGAGCGGCTCACTGACACTTATGTGCCGGGCAATCTCCATGAGCACACCAACTCCGCTGCCGCCATCATCAGCCCCCAAGTTAGGCTTGCTTTGATCTGTAGGATCCTGATCTGCCCAAGGCCTGGTATCCCAGTGTGCGAAAAGCAAAATCCGTCTTGACTTTTCAGGTGAAAAGGAAGCGATTATATTTTTCAGGTTGATTTTTGTCTTATCGTAAGTTTGAACTTGTCCGTTTTGAATCTGGACGTGAGGAGTGAGCTTTTGAAAATAGCTTAACAGGAAATCGGCGCATTGCGCATGTGCCTTTGAGTTGGGCACACGCGGGCCGAAATCAACTTGTTGCTGTATGTAAACATAAGCGCTGTCAGCATTAAACTCTGGCACCAACACTTGCTGATGTGATTCAGCCTGTGAATTAGTCTGAACATCTTTCTTTCCCGACTCGGATCCACAGCTGTTAAAAGTAACTGCAATTGCTGCCATTGTGATAAATGCGACAAACTTCATATTGTAAATTAATTGGGTTCGCTTAGATTGCCTGATATAAATTTCAATTCTTTGTCCAGCTGGTGCTTCCGTCTTTTTCATCCTTAATCACAAACCCCATTGCGCTGAGTTCGTTTCTTATCCTGTCTGATGTCTGAAAATCCTTTTTTGCCTTGGCTTCAGCACGAAGAGAAAGGAGAAAGTCCATCAGGTCGGCCATACCATTGCTTTGATCTGAAGTTTCTTTTTTCAGTCCAAGTATTCCGTATACAAAGTCCTGGTACAGGCTTTTCAGTATCTGAAGATCTTCTTCAGTGATACTTTCTGTTCCTCCATGAACAGAGTAAATCACTCTGGATGCTTCAAAAAGATTCGCGATGGTAACAGCAGTATTGAAATCGTCCGACATCGCAAAGTAGCATGCTTCACGTATTTCAGATATATTGCTTGTGCTTTTATCCCCTGCCTTCAGTTTCAAGAGCAAATCGCCTGCACTGAGAAGTTTGGCAAGTCCTTTTTCTGCTGCTTTCAACCCTTCATTTGAAAAATCCAGGGTACTGCGATAATGTGCCTGAAGAATAAAGAAACGTATTGTCATGGGAGCATAGGCCTGCTCGAGCAGTTTATGACTGCCGTTGAACAACTCTTCAAGATTGATGAAGTTCCCCAACGACTTACCCATCTTTTGTCCGTTGATAGTAATCATGTTATTGTGCATCCAGTAACGTACAGGTGCTTTTCCGCATGCACCCTTTGACTGGGCGATTTCACTTTCATGATGAGGAAAAAGAAGGTCCATGCCACCACCGTGAATATCAAAGGTGTCGCCCAAATACTTAGTGCTCATTGCTGAGCATTCGATATGCCAGCCGGGAAATCCTTCACTCCATGGAGATGGCCATCTCATGATGTGTTCAGGTGCGGCTTTCTTCCAAAGAGCAAAATCCTCCGGATTTCTTTTTTCTTCCTGTCCTTCCAGTTCTCTTCTTTCATTGCCTGCACCAGCAATAAGTTCATCGATTACTCTTCCGCTTAACTTTCCGTAATCATGATGCTTGCTGTACTTACGTACATCGAAATAAACCGATCCATTGGATTCGTAAGCATATCCCTGCTCAATGATTTGCCCGATCATATTGATCTGTTCAATGATGTGGCCTGAAGCACGCGGCTCAATGCTTACGGGCTGAACATTCAGCTTATCCATTGCGTCATGGAAGTTTCGCGTGTACAATTCCACCACTTCCATTGGCTCAAGCTTTTCTATTCTTGCCTTCTTTGCAATTTTATCCTCACCCTCATCCGCATCGTTCTCCAGGTGTCCAACATCTGTGATGTTACGCACATATCTTACACGGTAACCAAGGTGAGAAAAGAACCTGCACACCACATCAAATGTGATGTAAGGTCTTGCATGACCAAGGTGCGGCGGTCCGTACACGGTCGGTCCGCATACGTAAAGTCCAACGAATCCGGGTACAAGTGGCTCGAATTTTTCCTTGTTCCTTGTAAGCGAATTGGTGATATATATATCTCGTACAGCTTTCATTACTTATTAAAAATATTTTACTGATGGCTCAAGATTGCAATGAACTCCGTTTGGCATAATTTCTTCTGCTGATTCGCTCTTAATGGGAAGTGATTAGTTGCTGAACTCCCTGGAACATCTCTTTGCACATGCTTTTGATGTCATAACGCGGAGTCCATCCCCAGTCATTTCTTGCAACTGATCCGTCAATGCTTTGAGGCCATGAATCAGCGTATTGCTGACGGATATCAGGCTTGTAGCTAATTCGAAAATCCGGCATGAGCAATTTAATTTCTCCTGCGATTTGTTCCGGAGTAAAGCTCATCCCGTCGATGTTGTAACTTGATCTGATACTCAGCTTCGAACTATCGGCATTCATAAGTTCCAATGTAGCTCTGATTGCATCCGGCATATACATCATGGGAAGCGCTGTGCCGGCAGATAAGTAACACTCATATTGCTTATTCCTGATGGCATTATGGAAGATACTTACGGCATAATCCGTAGTGCCTCCTCCTGGCTCGGTTTTATAACCTATTAAACCGGGATATCTGATGCTTCTGACATCAGTTCCAAACATTTTATGATAATACTCGCACCATCTCTCCCCGGCCAATTTGCTGATGCCATAAACGGTGCTTGGTTCAGTGATTGTGTGCTGGGGGGTATTTTGCCTTGGTGTACCGGGTCCGAACACGGCAATGGAACTTGGCCAGAATAGTTTGAAGTTTTCCTGCCTAGCCATTTCCAGCAATCCGAACAGACCTTCCATGTTCAGTTTCCAGGCAGAGCGGATTTTACTTTCGGCTGTAGCAGACAAGAGCGCTGCCAAAAGGTAAACTTCACGGACCTTGTTTTCTTTAATAAGTTCAAAAACACTGGCATGATCCAGTACGTCCAACTGACGAAAAGGACCGCCGGATTTCAACTCAGCTCCGGCATCTTTAATGTCTGTAGCTATCACATATGAAGAGCCGTGAATTTTTCTAAGCTCCTCAACCAATTCTCCGCCAATCTGTCCGTTTGCACCTATTACTAAAATGTGTTCTTTCATATCTGATACAAATGTAAATAAAAGCCCTATCATGAGTAAATCCTGAAAGGAAGAACCATTAATTAGATCCCGGATCCTCATGAAAAAGAGCAAGACTCCCAACAAAGAACATCAGAGAAACGGATGATTTTTCCACAATGTAGCAATCAATTCCTCTGAATAAATAATTCCAGTGCGCATAGGTTTTTTATACTTTTAAGCGCCGGACAGAAGCCGATTCAGACTTCATGAACAATACTCATCAGCATTTGAACATCCCGCAGGATAAAGCTCCATTGAGAGACTACTTGTTCATCCCGCTCTTTTTTACCCTCTATCTTGCCTTTGCATTCTTTAATGACACAGGTTTTAACCTGGAGCATTTCGCTGAACGACCAATCTCACTTGCGAGCGCGGAAGGAATTGACGTCACTAAGAGAAGTTCCCAGTTTTATAAGATATTGCTTTTTATTTTAAGCGCCGGCGGAATTTTATTTCAGCTTACAGTCAGAATTCAAGATTTTTTAAGAAGAGATGTGCTCCAAATCCTTAACGGAACAGCCATGGCAGGATTTGTCCTGCTCTTTTTCCATATGCTGGGGACTGATGTGTCGGATCTAATTAAAATGATCATTGCCGTGCAAATTGCCGCCATTAGTGGAAATTTCCTGTTCAGAACAGACAATGAATTGCTGAACCAGGAAACTTTCCTGAAGCTTTTTATCTGGACCCTTGCTGTTTCTTATTCTGTATCTTTTATTCCGTATCATGTAATCAGTCTTTCCGGGGCTGAAATCCGCTTCCCATTATGGATGTTGTTTTGCGTTTATGTAATTATGATACTTTTCTTCATCAGGAAAAAGGCTCCTGCTCTTGTTGATGAGAATGAGGTTCTGAATCGTCTGGCGCTTTTCAGCTTACCGCTCGCATTCATCCCAGCTTCTCTTGTTTTAGCTACGGAAATTTCTTTGATTTTTAATCAGGCTGCAGACAGACACATCAAACCGCTCTTTTTTTATTTGCTCCTGCTTGGACTTATATTAATATGGGCCTTCTTCAGATACAGGCACATAGCTAAACAAAAACCGTTCTCAGGCAATAACATTCTTTCAGAATGGTTGGCGATTATCAGTGCAGGCATTGCCCTGATGGCATTTTACAAGCCCACAATCAGTGTAAATCCCGATTTGTTTGAAGATGCGAACAGAGTGCTCCCGGTGATGCAATATTTTGAGTTCGGAAAAATTCCATTCATTGATTCTTTTGCATCTCATGCTCTGCAAGATTTCCTGACAGGATTTTTATATGCAATGCTAAATGGATATCACCCACTTGGCGGATTTGTCTATAACTTCATAATACCAGTTACAGTTGTGCTTCTGATTTACAAGCTTGTATTCAGAATCACAAAAAGCATCGGGCTGGCGTTTTTCATATCGGTATGCTATCCATATACTGATTTTATATTTCCTAATTATTATAACCTTATTCCACTCAGCATTCTCGCACTCCTAAGTCTTACTGAAAAGCAGAGTGTAAAGAACTACGTCCTGTTTTTTCTTTCTGTAATATTCATGATCTTCTGGCGCCTTGATCTTGGTGCTGCAAATCTGATTGCCTCCGGCCTATGCTTTATTCTTCTGGCATATGCAAGCGAAAGATTTAAAGTTAATTTCAGAAATCTTATTAAGGGATTTATGTTTATAGCCATCCCTTTGTTGCTTGCATTTTCAGCGGCACTGATGCTGCGACAGGGAGAAGTGTTGTCCAGATTTAGCGAAGCCTTGGGATACGTTTCTTCAGCTCAGTCGTATGGATTGCGGGATCTCGCCCACGGTAAAGACATTCGCTATTTTTCGCTTTACTTTTTCATGCCAATGGCGGTGATATTAGCGGGAGTTTACGCTTTCCTTCGTATCCGAAAAAATCATTTTGTACGAGCAGAACATTTACATCTGTCAGTGACTATTTTATTCATGTCTTTATTCTTCATAGCCAACTTCCAACGCGGTTTGGTAAGGCATACTCTGGCAGAGAACTGGGATACTGCACTGACTTCATTCGGATTCTTCATCATCGCGGCCAGTGTTCTTTATCATCCTCGTCTGCAAAGTAAAAGTCCATTGCTTTCATTCTACTTCTTACTTGCTGCAACATTGGTCGTGGTGAACTACAAGTACAACACTCCTGACTTTTCACGAAAATCGACATATAGTTTGGCTGTGGCCGGCATGAGATCTCCTGAATTTCACAAAGCAGGCAGCGAATCTTTTGAACGCATCACAGATACCGGCATAGAAACGCATGGAGGCTTCGATGCACTGAAGAAATTTCTGAACTTAAACATTCCGGCTACTTCCACTTTTCTGGATTTCAGCAACACTCCCATGCTGTACCATTACACCAGCAGGATTGTACCGGATTATTTCTGCCAGTTGCCTCATACTGCTCACAATGAAAAGATGCAGAATAAATTGCTGGATAATTTTCATGCTTACGACATTCCGGTTGTGGCATTTTCCAATGTGCCATACACTTATTGGGATGCACTTGACGGAATCCCGAATTCAGTCAGACATTACAGAATTGCCGAATATATTTATAGAAACTACAGACCTGAAACAATTTTGAATAAGCATACTATATGGGTGAAGAAGGATGCGAAGATCAACAGAGGTGAGGTCGAAGAGATTGCATCCATCAAGGATATTAGCGAGCTTGAAATTTCAAATGCTGTGCGTAAAGACAGTAATATTGTAACAATTCCCAATGGAGAATCATTAGTAAAGGGAATATTGAAATCCCCCATTCATCTAAAGGATGAAAAGAGTTACTGTATTCTAATTGATTTTGCAGCAGAGCACCAGGGAAGCATGACTGTGATCACCGCCTTAAGAAAGTCCGAAGAAAAGGTATATCAAAAAACAGAAATGAGGTTTTCAAGCGGCCTGAATAATCTTTTCGTAATGATTGAAAGGGAATCCGGTGAAAATATAATGGAAGAAATCGAGTTGCGTCTGCAAGAGAACAATCAAATCAGATTTCTATCATTAAAAGTTATTGGCGAAGATTTACCTAGAGATTATTTTTCATTCCAACCAGTTGATTTCAACCTGAAGAAGATTCCATTCTACTGGGGCAATTATGATGATGAAAATCTTGCTTCCAAATCTAAAGTTCTGAATGTTATAGTCGATAATGCTCTGAATGTCAAAGCCGGTCATGAGATACGATTCCGCTTACCTGAAAACCCTGACAAGTCTGAGGGAAATTACATTTTAATCACCGCCAAAGCTGCGCAGGGATCAAACACTGATGTGATCATGAATTACGGCAAAAGCGAAAAAAAGAACGGAGGATTTTCATTCAACATTTCTTCAGAGCCAGATCTTAAGAAATATAAAATCAGAATCAGTACACAGTTCAACTGGTGGAACTCATCAAACGACTGGCTATCACTCTATCCGATTAGTTCGGATATCGAAATTAAGAAAATCGAACTTCTCAGCGGGGATTAAGGATGAAAACCAGGACTAAAATAATTCTGGATGAATGGGCAGGGAGAGCAGTTGTTTTCGCTTTGAATATCCTTGCACGGATCCTTGGCCGTCTGTTGTCGATTGATCATACCTTCAGCAAATCACCGCGTAAAATTGTAGTGTGCAAATTCCTGGGAATGGGGAGCATCATACAAGCTACCCCATTACTGCAAACACTTAAAAGGAATTTCCCTGATGCGAAGCTTAGCTTCATCACTTCAGCTTCAAACAAAACGTTGCTTGAAAAAATCGATGTAGTGGACGAAGTGATTTGCATAGATGACAAAGGAATTTTAAATGTTATTCGCACGAGCATTTCAGCACTTTTTAAACTCTGGAAGGGGAAGGCTGACCTATACATCGACCTGGAAACTTACTCTTACTTCAGCACCATACTTTCCACTTTAAGTTTATCGCGCAACCGTCTGGGCTTCTACCGTGTGGAAAGAAATATAAGATTGGGAGTCTATACTCATATGATGTTTTTCAATTCAGGCACACCAATTGCACAATCATATCTGCAAATGGCACGGCTTGCCGGATGCGGGGAAAGCAACGACATCCTTTATCCATTCAGGGCATACGAACCTGATATTGAATTTGTGAAGACTAAGCTTGAACAAAACTTCGACAAAGAAAAATCAGCTTACCTAATTATAAACCCTAACGCTTCCGATCTGAGGGTTGAGAGAAGGTGGCCTCTTGATAAATTTTCACAAGTGATCAATCAGTTAGCATCTGAATTCAGTGAGTTGAATTTTGTTCTCATCGGAATTAAGAGCGAAAAAGAATGGGTGAGCCAATTACAGAAAATGGTTCGTCCCGAATTTTCCGGACGCTTATGGAATTCGGCAGGTGAATTAAGTCTTGGCCAGCTCATTGCATTGATTAGTTCGGCAACCCTGACAATCACCAATGACACCGGACCGATGCACATATCTTTTTCACTGAAAAAGAAAACTGTTTGTTTGTTCGGGCCTGCATCACCGGGACAATATGGCAACAATCCCTACGCATATGGTGTTTACAAGAAAATATATTGCTCTCCCTGCGTACATGACTTTCTGACTCCTCCCTGCAAAGGAGACAATATATGCATGAAACTCATTGAGACATCGGAAGTATTTGATTTATGCAAGGCACTTCTCAAAGGGGAAGAAGTCAAACCATCACATCTTGTGGAACAAACCACACGTTACATTGCACGCAATGGAGAAACAATCCCCGGAATCGTTCAGAGATAAGAAAATTATAATGGAAATCTATTGCGTTTGCTGCGGAAACACAAAAGGTGAAATGTTTCTTAAAGGACTGGATTCTGTTTATTCGGAAAATCCCACAGACATCATAAGATGTTATTCATGCGGCAATCTGATTTCATCACCCATACTAAGTGATAGTGAACTTCAGAAAATATATTCTACAACTTATCTGTATCCGGTGCACTTGTTGGTATTGGGAGAGAAAAAACTTCGCGCACGAGGTCTTGCAAAAAAAGTCAGAAAATTATTTTCGAATAACCGCGATTTCAACATTATGGAGATTGGCTGCATGTTCGGATACCTAATTGAATTGCTGAAAGAAGATTATTCGGTGAAAGGCATAGACATCGGCACAGATGCAGTCCGATATTGTAAGAGTAAGGGTCTTGATGTCGAGAATATGAGCGCAGAAAGTTTTACGCAGAATGACAAAGGAAAATACGATGTCATTATCATTTCTCATGTGCTGGAACATCTGAGCGATCCTTTTGAAGTCTTAACCAAACTCAAGGAACGATTGAAAGAAGGTGGCCGTGTAATTATTCTGGTTCCCAATTCGAATTCGATGCAGGCCCGTTTGTTCGGAAGATTCTGGGGATGGTGGCAGGTGCCGGTGCACGTCAATCACTTCAACCGGTCTTCCTTATCAGCACTGGCAAAGAGAAGCGGATACGAGCTTCGTTCCGTTTCCTATAAAGGCGGAGACAGCCTAATGATCCTGCTGAATTTCATTAATCTCTTCCGATTTAAAAATAAGAATGAAGGGCCGGCATTTCTTCAAAAAACTGTAATTCGTATTTTTTCAATAATATTTCGCTTCTGGTATTTTCTGGGCAACGAGGAAATCACTGTTGAATTCTTGCCTCTTTCAGATAATCCGCATCATACGGTCTCGTAGCGAATAAAAAAATCTTTGATGATGCTTTGAAAATCATCCCACCAGAACGGCGGAAGCGGGATAGGTTCCAAGGCTCCTATGCATTTTGAAGGGATAAGCATTTGCATAATAATGAGCAGAAAAAGCATGTTCAAAAAATTTTTACTGCCGAAAGTCTCACGCACTCGTTGTGCTCCGATTAACACAGCAGGAAATGCTAGCGCACTGAGCCGGGAAATATCAAAAGCAATCAACATCTGGCTTAATACAAAAACAATGCATACTGAAATCATCGCCATGTCTTTATAGTTCTTCCTTGCAAGTCCTATTGCAATTGCTGCTAATGGTAAAAGCCAAGCCAGGCGGAGCGCCTGAAAAACACCTTCTCCGAACCATTCCGACACATGATCCAAAGTCCATTCAATGTTTGATGCCTGAAAATAATAAGAAGAGTCAAAATCCACTTTGGCATATTGGTTCAGAACGAACCTGTATGCTGCATAAGGAATGAGAGATGCCACAAATACTAAAATATTCTGACGTATTGTAACATGAGATTCCTTACACCACAACCTGTACATGAATAAAAAAGGAAATAAAAAAATCAGGTTTTCATGATTAAACAACATGAGTGAAAGAATTACAATAGCGCCGGTAATGTTAACCGGTCGCATCAGAAATTGCATTATCAGCACATAAGACAAAGGATCGTTATATGCCGGAAAATGAAACTGGAAAAATGTAAGACTTGTGAGGGAAAGCAAAAGCGCGATTCCGAAACTTTCGGCAGGCATGAAATTTTTCTTTCTGTGAAAAGAATAAACCAGGCCAAGAAACAAACCAAGTATTCCCAACATAAGATATTTCATCAAGGGACCTTTAAGAAAAGTAACATAGGCTATCAAAGGGGAAAGAATCCGGTAACGCAATGGATTTCCGTCACTGAAATCAAAAGGATTTTCGGAGAGCCTGGTGAATCCTTTTCCATGATAAAAAAGCTCCCAACGGGGACTGGTAAATAGTCCTGCTATCAGTAAAAGTATGAGACCTGCGAAAATCACCATTCCCGCAGGTCCTAGTTTGCGTTCGAGCGAAATAAAAATACTGTTGAACCGGGCTGACAAAATCGAGATAAAATGTAATGGCAAATATTCGATTTAAAACAAGAAATCCAAAATTTGTACTTTTACCCAGTCAATAAAATTGAACAATAATGGCTTGAATTTGTCGTTTAATTGTTCTCCCCAAAACTTGTCATGACTATATTCTTTACCCGCTTTTTTTCAGTTGTCATTCTTAGCATTTTGGCCGGATCTGCCTATGCGCAAAATCCTCCCATTGCTATCGGCGAATGGAGAGAACACATTCCATACAACAAAGCAATCTCCATCACCGAATCCGGGAGCAAAGTATACTGCGCCAGCCAACTGGGAGTGTTCAGTTATTCCAAGTCAGATGGCGAGATAAGCCTGTTTTCGAGACTCAACAGCCTGTCAGACTTTGAAGTATCCACCATTCGTGCTGATCAAAGCAGCGCAAACATTCTCATCGCATATCAGAGTTCCAATGTGGACATTCTCTATCCTGATATGTCCATAGCCAACCTTTCTGATATAAAGCGAAAAAATATTGTCGGAGGTAAAAAAATCAATCACATTCTTTTCCTGAACAACCACGCATATCTGAGTTGCGAGTTTGGAATAGTGGTAGTAGACATGAACAAGGCTGAGATAAAAGATACCTATTATATAGGTCCCAACGGAAGAAATATAAATGTGAACGGACTTGCGTATGACGGGACTTATTTGCTTGCAGCTACAGACAGTGGTCTCCTCAGGGCCAGTTTCAATGATCCGAACATTTTCAATTTCACTGCCTGGTTTTTAGAAACTAATGTGAGCTCACCGCTTTCTAAATTCACTTCAGTCGCTTCACTCGACGGAAAATTCTATGCAGTGAAAACGAATTCTGCCATTGGCATGGATACACTCCTTGTAAATTCGAATGGAAACTGGACTCCTTTTATTCAAGATGCTACAGAAGGAGGGCATGTAGATGCGATCAATGGCAGGCTGATGTACAGAAACAATGAACGCATCATTGCTTTCGACCCCTCTGGCAACCAGATTGCGGCAGCAGATAATTTTCTCTATCAAAACGCTTCAATTCAAAAAGGATTTCTGGATAATTCAGGAACCTTATGGATTGCTGACCAGAATAATGGCCTGGTAAAGTTCCGCCAGAATCCATGGTCACTTGAGAAAATTGCGCCCAATGGTCCAAGATCCTCCGCAGTATGGGCGATCGACAGCAGAGGCGGAAACACCTGGATAGCTTCGGGCTCCCTGAAAGGTGATGCGCCAAATTATCAGGAACAAAACGGCTGTTATGTGTTTTCGGAAAATTCTTGGTCCACCTTTGATAAGTTCAACGACAACGTATACGCCACCATAGCATCTACCGCATCTCCTGCATTGATTTCCGTTGCAGTTGATCCACTCGATCCTGATCATGCATACTTCGCCTGCTGGGGCGGAGGTTTGCTTGAGTACAGAAGGAGCGGAGGCGTTCAGATTCTTAACGCAAGCAATAGCGGCATTCGCTCCCACAGTGTTGTACCCAATTACTACATCACCGGGGGTGTCACATTCGATCAACACAACAATCTCTGGGTGACTTCCGGAGGTAACACTACTCCACTTAGTGTGAAATATGCCGACGGAAGCTGGCAGACACATTTCATTTCCGACATTGACATGGCCCGCTTTGGCCTGTTCAATATCATCGTTGACGACTTTGACCAAAAGTGGTTCATTGCAAGAGAAGGAAGCAGCACCGGTCAAGGCCTTGGCGTCTTCCACGAAAATGATCCGGCGAATCCCAATGATAACAGCTTCAAAAGAATTACATCTGAAGCCGGAAAGGGAGCTTTACCTGACATGTACGTAAGAGCTATCGCGAAGGATAAGGACGGTTCAATTTGGATTGGAACGAACAAAGGAGTTGTGGTGATTTACAATCCGGGCAATGTCTTCAGTGGAGGAAATTTCGATGCACAGCAAATCATTATTGAGCAGGATGGTAATGCTCAATACCTTCTTGAGACTGAAGCCGTGAATGCAATCGCTATTGACGGAGCAAACAGAAAATGGTTTGGCACATACAGCGGCGGCGCCTTTCTCATGTCAGCTGACGGAACCAAACAACTTGCTACTTTCAACACTTCGAATTCACCTCTTCCTTCAAACAGCATCACTGCGATTGCTGTCGATGAAAAAACCGGCGAAGTTTTTTTTGGTACCGACAAAGGAATTGTTTCGTACAGAGGTGAGGCCACAGAAGGCAGTGAAAGCTGTACAGATTATTATGTTTTTCCCAATCCTGTTCGCCATGACTATCATGGCCCTGTCGCCATCCGCGGACTTGTAAGCAATGCGGACGTAAAAATCGCTGACATCAGCGGACAAATTGTCTATCATACCAAAGCAAATGGAGGGCAGGCTATTTGGAACGGGAAGAACTTCAGCGGTGAAAGAGTGCAGACTGGAATCTACACAGTATTTGTCACCAATCCCGACGGCTCTTCCACCTGTGTAACAAAACTACTTTTCGCAAACTGATGTTGCATAAAACCCGTGGAATTGTATTATATACAACCGACTATTCGGAAAGCAGCGTTATTGCAAAAGTTTATACCGAACTGTTCGGCCTTCAGTCTTACATTGTAAACGGTGTAAGAAAGAGCAAGGCGAAAATGAGAGCATCCAGCTTCAGACCCCTAACGTTAGTTGATCTTGTAGTATATCACAAAGAGAAAGGTGGACTGCAAAGAATCGCCGATGTCAGACCCAACCCGGTGTTAAACAGCATTCCTTACGACGTAATGAAAAGTTCCATTGCTCTTTTTCTTAATGAGGTGCTTTACAAAACAATCCGTGAAGAAGAAGCAAACTTACAGATGTTTGAGTTTCTGTTCAGCTCTGTCCAATGGCTTGATGTCCACGAACCCGTGAACAGCGACTTCCATCTTATCTTCATGTTGCAACTTTCCAAGCATCTCGGCTTCTTTCCTTCAGATAATTACAGTGAACAACAAAGCCTGTTCGATCTTCAGGAAGGTGTGTTCACAGAGACCACACCATTGCATCCATTTTACCTGGACAAAACACAGAGCCGGAATTTGCACATACTTCTTTCAAAATTAACTGATAATTCATTTCGACTGAACATATCAGTTTCCGAAAAACGCGAACTCATTAAAAACATCATTGAATTTTACAGACTTCATATTCCTTCAATCGGAGAAATAAAGTCACATCAGGTTCTTTCGATGATCTGGGAATAAGGGAGCCTACTCAGTTAATTTTCTTTATTGATACGTCAGTCTCCTCTTTTGTAAATCTTTTTCTGATCCACCTCGGAAGCAATATTGCGCCGATGAAGAGATAAGGGTAGTATGAAATAAGCCTCCAAAGCAGTCCGAGTGAAGCTGAAAGCCCCTTAGGAATGAACTCCCCAAGGAAATCGGAAAACATGAATTCCGCTATACCGCTACCGCCCGGTGTCGGACTGAACAGAATAATGATACCCATCACTACCTGCCGTGCGAAAACTATGAAATGATCTACAGGTACATCATGAAAAGCAAAGATCAGGCAATTCACTATCGTATAACGTGCCGTCCATGAAGCAAAAGTACCTGCGAATGAATGTACCCAGAACTTCCGGCTCTTATTTTTAAGTCCATTTGAGGCAACCACAAGTTGGTTTCCTGTTTCCAGCGCATTGTGCTTCCATCGGCGCAATATTGGCCAGGAAAATATTTTTAGCAACAACCACTTGATAAACCTCGGATTCACAAAAAGCGCGTATGCAACAAACAACTTGTATGCTAGAATGATATAGTAAACCGCCCAAAAAGTGTAGAAGAATCCGTCACCGAATTTAACCGGACTTATGTTCTCGAGATCGAGCGTGGAAAAAAGCTTTTCTCTTCCAATTGTATAATATACCAGCGGGGCCATGATGGCCAGGAACACTCCGTCCTGGAAAGAGGAAAGCATGATGGCCGTGATGCTCCGGCCCATATTGATTTTCTCTCTGTTGAGAATAAATATCGCGAAGATAAATCCTCCTCCAAGCATCCCCGGAGCGAGGGCGGATGCGAATTCCCAGAGCATGATTACAACAAAAGCGTTCTTCCATGTAAGCTGATCGTCGGTGAGAGCACGTATGCGAATCATGTATGCTCCGTCGCGAACGACCATCATCAGCAATGCCATGAATATCCAGAATGAACTGTTCCATGACCACTGAATGCTTTCGAAAGCTTCCCGGTCAAAACTTCTTGCCAACAGAAAGCTGGCAGCGCCAAGCCCGATAAGTATAGGAAGGAATATGCGCGAAGGCCGGAACGTATGTAATAGTTGCCTGCTGTCTGGTTGCATCAGTTAACGGTAAAAGATCAGTTTTCGCTGAGCCAGAAATTGTTGAATCCGATGCCTAATGTAATACGGAGAACCTGTTCCTGCAATAATTCAAGTATGCCAAGGAAAGTAAAAATTGCCTGCACCTTGTTCTGGCAAGAGAAAATAACTTCGGTGAATGCCAGGCGTTCTTTCCCGCGAAGCATGGATCTGACACTTTCCTTTTGCTCCGCAATGGTATAAGGGTACTGTACAACCTTGTGATGCACTTTGTTTTTTTCCGTTTCAAAGCGCTTCATTACTTTATTGAAAGTGTTCAACACCTGATAAAGAGTGAGGTTGACCAACTCTTCAGCCTGAGAATTCTGTAAGGCAATTTCTGCGAGTTCGCGCTGAATGTTTCCTCTGGATGTCCTCATTTCACGGTCACCTTCCAGCACACGCAGATCTTCACATGCTTCCTTGTATTGCTTGTACAACAGAAGTCTTTCAATTAGATCTTTTCGAGGGTCAATTTCATTACCCTGTTCATCAATCTCAGGCCGCGGAAGAAGAAGCTTCGCTTTTATTCTCATCAGGGTCGCAGCGACCAGAATGAACTCGCTTGCCACTTCAATGTTCAGCTCATTCATCTGATGAATGTAATCCAGAAAGTCGTTGGTGATCTTTGAAATCTCAATATTATGAATGTCAACCTCATCCCGTTCTATGAAGAACAGAAGCAGATCAAAAGGACCTTCAAACTGAGGAAGCTTTATTTCAAATACTTTTTCCACAGGGATTCAATTGGCTTCAAACTTAAGTAATTTTTCTGATTTCATCGCAATCCATACGAAGGCCATTCCTTCTTTCCTCTCATATCAATGCTTTCAGAATGAAGCTGATCATGATTCCTAGTGCTCAGACAAACAAATCATTAAACAGAAATTAAGTAATTTCATGCGCTTTGAATTTGATTTAATATGATTAAAATCTATCACCTTGGAACCTGCTCCACCTGCCAGAGAATATTAAAAGAATTGCGTCCTGGGCCCAAGGCTGTATTACAGGATATAAAAACTGAGCAGATTACACCGGCACAACTGGATGAAATGAAAAAACTGAGCGGGAGCTATGAATCTCTCTTTTCAAGAATCGCGATGAAATACAGAAGCATGGGGCTTGCAGATAAAAATCTAGGTGAAAAGGATTACAGGAAATACATACTTCAGGAATACACTTTTCTTAAAAGACCGGTTATTATTGTAAATGATCAGATTTTCATCGGGAACTCTCCTAAAAACATTGCAGCAGCGAAGACTGCCATGAAACAACATGCAGGATAGCAGCAAGGCCCACCTTGCCATACTTACGGCAAACCTGATCTATGGAGCAAATTACACCATTGCGAAATTCGCAATGCCGGAATACATTAATCCTTCCGCTTTCATTCTTTTGAGGGTTCTTTTTGCTTCGGCCATGTTCTTCCTGGTTTCACTGTTCTTAAGAGATGCCAAAACCATCGAACGAAAAGATATTTTTAAACTGATTCAACTCGGATTTTTTGGTGTCGCATTGAATCAGCTGCTGTTTTTCGAAGGTCTGAGCAGGACCTCCAATATCAATGCAGCACTTATCATGACCACTACTCCGATTCTTGTTACAGTGATGGCATTCTTTATCCTGAAAGATAAATTGGCCCTTTCACAAATAACAGGAATTCTGCTTGGCATGGCCGGCGCTGTGATGCTGATTTTGCAATTCAGACACAGCAGCGGACAGGCAGATTCTCTGGGAGACCTGATGATTTTTATCAATGCAGCCAGCTACGCGCTGTTCCTTGTCAGAGCTAAACCCATGATGAATAAGTACGGCACTGTGACGGTGATGAAATGGACATTTATCTTTGGAACAGCATTTGTACTGCCATTTGGTATTCCTACAATGAAGGATGTTGAATGGGACTTGTTTCCTGCTGAAGCATGGTTTTCGGTCTTCTTCGTCTTGCTCTTCACTACATTCTTTGCATATTTTCTGAACACGTACGGACTGAATCATCTAAGCCCTTCGGCGGTGAGCAATTACATCTACCTTCAGCCTTTGTTCGCTACTATTATCGCGCTTTGGCTGGCGGGTGAGATCATTTCTCTCATGCAGGTTATTGCCTGTATTTTCATTTTTACAGGAGTGTACCTGGTTAATTCAAAAGCATTTGTGAAGATAAAATCTTAAACTACTTTTGCTACAATTACAAAGCAGCATGATCCGGTCCATGACAGGTTTTGGCAGTTCTTCTGCCTCCTTCAACTCCAAAACGATTTCTGTAGAAATCAAATCAGTAAACAGCAAGTTTTTTGATCCGGTGTTTCGGCTTCCATCACTCTATCGTGAAAAAGAATTTGAATTGAGGTCCGAGCTGGCTAAGCACCTGGAAAGAGGGAAAATGGATTTTGCCATCACAATAGATCAGCAGGAGCTTCCCAAAAAATCGAATATCAACTCTGCTCTTGTCAAGTCTTATTACACTGAACTGAAGGAAATCTCTTCTGAAGTCGGCGTAATTGATACCGACATCCTTTCAATTGTGATGAAATTCCCTGATGTTCTTTCATCTGAAAAACAAATTGTAAGTGATGAAGAATGGGCAGTTGTGAAAGA
The DNA here is from genome assembly GCA_003389385.1 of Bacteroidota bacterium. Classification (GTDB taxonomy): domain Bacteria; phylum Bacteroidota; class Bacteroidia; order AKYH767-A; family 2013-40CM-41-45; genus QQVM01. Next base: position 87,865 of record QQVM01000009.1, on the reverse strand, counting down.
TGCTATCGACAAAGCTGTAGCATCCTTCCAGGAATTCAGAATGAAAGAAGGAAATGTCCTTGAAAAAGATCTTCAAGAAAGAATCAGCTCTATTCTTGAATTGCTAATCAAAATAGAAAGTCTGGAAGACGGACGAGTGTCCGGAATCAGACAAAGACTGGGAAGAGCGATTGAAGAGATCAGCGGAAATCCGGATATTGACAGGAACAGGCTCGAGCAGGAAATGATTTATTATATCGAGAAGCTTGACATCAGTGAGGAGAAGGTAAGGTTACGAAGCCATTGCGATTTTTTCCTGGGCACAATAAAATCTGAAAGCTCAGCGGGCAAAAAGCTCTCATTTATATCACAGGAAATCGGAAGGGAAATAAATACCATCGGATCAAAAGCCAATGATGCCGGCATTCAAAAACTGGTTGTAGGAATGAAGGACGAGCTAGAAAAAGTCAAAGAACAACTGTTAAACATTCTCTGATGGATGTCACAGGCAAACTCTTGCTTTTTTGCGGTCCATCCGGAAGCGGTAAGACAACAATCGCCCATCACTTGCTGAAAAAGTTCCATCAGCTGGCTTTTTCAGTATCAGCCACTACACGCCCTAAAAGAGAAAGTGAAACAGACGGCGTGGATTATCATTTCATTTCGCCGGAGGAATTCAGAAGGAAAATCGAAGCGAATGAGTTTGTTGAGTGGGAAGAGGTTTATAAAGACCGTTACTACGGCACTCTTAAATCAGAAATAGAAAAAATCTGGAAGGATGATAAAGTGGCGGTATTTGATGTGGATGTGGAAGGCGGACTGAAAATTAAAAGCATTTTCGGAGAACGGCTGCTATCAGTATTTGTGATGCCTCCTTCTGTAGACGAGTTGCATCTGAGACTCAAAGCACGAAACTCCGAAACACCTGAATCGTACCAGGCCAGAATTGCAAAATCGGAACATGAACTTACTTACGCTTTTCGATTCGACAAAGTGATCATCAATTCTGAACTGGATGAAGCGCTAAAAAACGCCGAGAAAATTATTGCGGAATTCCTGGGAATAAAATAGAGCAAGAATAATATTTTTTCAATACATGAAAATCGGTCTCTTCTTCGGCTCCTTCAATCCTGTTCATAACGGACACATGGTGATTGGCAGCTATATGGCTGAATTCACAGACCTGGATCAGGTCTGGTTTGTCGTTTCTCCGCACAATCCGCATAAACTGAAGCAAACTCTTCTCCAGGATCATCACCGCCTTGCCCTGTTGAAAGCAGCAATCGGAGACAATCGTAAACTCAAAGCTTCAGATATTGAATTTAAACTTCCGAAACCAAGTTATACGGTTCACACTCTTGCATACCTGAAAGAAAAGTTTCCCTCTCATCAATTTGCACTGATTCTGGGCTCCGACAATCTTGCCACTTTTCATAAATGGAAAAATTACGAGCAGATCCTTGAATGGCATGAGCTATATGTCTATCCCAGAAGAAATGAGTCTGAATCCGAATTAGCCTCCCATCCTAAGGTGAAGATGATTGAGGCACCATTGATGGAGCTATCTTCCACTTTCATACGTAATGCGATCCGGGAGAAAAAGGATGTTCGCTATATGCTCCCTCAAAATGTTTGGGAATACATTGATGAAATGAACTTTTACCGGTCTTGATCCGCATACAGTTTTCATCATTTGCCTGATCTGGCCGTAAAAACTTAATTTTACAGCCATGAAATCAAACCTTCGCTTTGGCACACGCGCCATTCATGCCGGTCAGGAACCAGATCCGTCCACAGGCGCCATCATGACACCGATTTATCAGACCTCCACATTTGTTCAGGAGAGTCCGGGCAAACACAAGGGATATGCCTATGCCCGTGGAAAAAATCCAACCCGCGTTGCTCTTGAAAAATGTATCGCTTCTCTTGAGAATGCGAAGCATGGATTATGTTTCGGCAGCGGACAAGGTGCTGAAGATGCGATCATAAAATTGCTCAGGCCCGGTGATGAGGTTTTGGCCACTGATGATCTGTATGGCGGATCATACAGAATGTTCGTGAAAGTGTTTGAACCACTTGGCATCAGCTTTCGCTTTGTAAACATGCATGATGCCTCAAAGCTCAAGAGTGAACTGAGTGAAAAAACAAGGATGATATGGATTGAAACTCCGACAAATCCTCTCATGAAAATCATCGACATAAAAAAATGTGTTGAAGCAGTTGCTGGGAAAAATATCATTATCGTAGTTGATAACACATTTGCCTCACCATATCTGCAGAACCCGCTTGATCTGGGTGCGCACATTGTAACACACTCGGCAACCAAATACCTGAGCGGACATTCTGACGTGGTGCATGGCGCTTTGTGCACCAATGATGACAAACTGCATGAACAACTTGCTTTTATAGCGAACTCCTGCGGAGCCGTACCTGGTCCTATGGATAGTTTTTTAGTGATGCGTGGGTTGAAAACACTTCACGTGAGAATGGAACGTCATTGCAGCAATGGAAAAGCAGTTGCAGAATTTTTACGCAATCATCCCAAAGTCGATAAAGTATACTGGCCCGGATTCAGTGATCACCCGAATCATGCAATTGCGAAATCGCAAATGAAAGATTTTGGCGGAATGATCTCTTTCACTCTGAAAGGAAATTCAATGGAGGAGGCATTTGCAATGGCTTCAAGAACCAAGGTCTTTTCACTTGCTGAGTCTCTGGGAGGCGTTGAGTCGCTGATTGGCCATCCGGCCAGCATGACACATGCATCCATTCCTGCCGAAATTCGCCAAAAGTCCGGAGTGCTGGATTCATTGTTACGTCTCAGCGTAGGAATTGAAGACGTAGAAGATCTAATCGAGGATCTCAGGCAGGCAATCGGATAAGCAAGTAGCTTATTTTGCTCAAATTCTACGTCTTCTCTGGTCAGAATACTGTCATAAACCAGTATTCGCATTTCAATGGCAAAACTTTGCTATATTTGAAAAGTAATATCATCATTCATTTCCAGATAATTCATTCAAATTCTACTTATTACCATGAAGAAAAATCTCCTGGTTCTGGCATTCTTCTCTCTTGTCATGAACTTTGCGTTTGCCCATCCCGGTGCCGGTGAAAGACATGTTTGCTTCACCGACCAAAAGATGAAAGAAGCTGTGGACGCTGATCCTGATATTCTCAGAATCCAACAACAGCTCGAAGACTTTACCCGTGATTATTCCAGAAACTATCGCCAGTCCAGACCCGATGGCACACCGATCTACATCATCCCGGTCGTGTTTCACATTCTTCACAATTACGGACAGGAAAATATTTCCGACGCACAAGTGATGGATGCCATGCGAATCATCAATGAGGATTTCAACAAGAGAAATGCTGATACCACTGTAATCACACCTTCCTTCCAAGGCATTGCTGCTGACGCACAAATTGAATTCCGTCTGGCCAATCTTGACCCTAACGGCAACTGTACAAACGGAATTGACAGGATTGTCACCAATAAAACTTATGTGGCAAACAATAGTTCCAAACTTAATCCCTGGCCAAACAATAAATACATCAACATTTGGGTTGCTAATTCTCTTGAAAACACCGGAGCTGCTGCATGGGCTTATCTTCCGGGTGGAGCGCCAAGCAGTTCGCTCGACGGAATTATCTCGCGTCACAATTATGTCGGAAGCATAGGCACAGCAAGTGGAACTGGCGGAAGAACCCTTACTCACGAACTTGGACACGTCCTGAACCTGCTTCATTGCTGGGGAAGCACCAATGATCCTGGTGTTGCCTGCGGTGACGATAACGTAAGTGATACTCCCATCACTAAAGGATTTAACTTTTGCCCTTCCGGTCCGGGTGCTGCATCAATATGCAATCCGCCAATTGTAGAAAACTGGCAGAACTTCATGGAATACTCCTTCTGCGACGTCATGTTTACTCAAGGACAAAAAGTAAGAATGCACGCTACACTCAATTCAGGGGTGGCCGGCAGGAATAATCTCTGGACCAACTCAAACCTGATTGCAACCGGTGTGTTGAATGCACCTCCAACTGTCTGTATTCCGAATGCTGACTTCAAGGCTAATTTCACAAACTATTGTGCGGGAGGTTCAGCTGTATTCTCTGACCTCTCCTGGAATTCCCCGGCAACTTCATGGTATTGGGAATTCCCTGGCGGAGTTCCATCCACATCGACTGATTCCAATCCGACTGTTCAATATCCAACTGCCGGTGCTTACAATGTGACTCTTATTGCAACAAACTCTGCGGGCTCAGACACAATTGTGAAAACAAATTACATCAGAATTACCGGTCAGCCTACCTCCAACCCTCCTTTCTTCGAAAGTTTTGAAGACCCTGCCTCTTTTCCTGGAGCTGACGGGTACACAATGAATCCAGATAACGGACAGGGATGGGGACGTGTAACCGGAACAGGTTATACCGGAACCGCTTGCATCAGAATCAATAATTACAATAACGTGGTAGGTGAAGTGGATCAGTACATCACAAGATCATTCGACTTTTCCAACATCACTCTGCCGGTACTTTCATTTTATGTTTCCAATGCGCAAAGAACAACTACATCGAATGATCAGTTGAAAGTATACGGATCACTCAATTGCGGACAAGCATGGACTGTCAGAAAAACTCTTGCCGGGGCTGCACTCGCCACTGTTCCAATCACTTCATTCAGCTATGCTCCTACAAATGCGAGCCAGTGGAGACTTGAAAGCGTCAATATGAATCCATTTGCTTCCCGAGCCAATGTAAAGTTCATGTTTGAAAACATCAGCGACCGCGGAAACAATACTTACATTGATGATATCAACATCACCGGGAACATTGTGAACATCGATGAAGTGGATGATATGCAGCTTGGTTTTGCGCTTTATCCGAATCCTGCTGCACAGCATACCAAGATTCAGTTCCAGTTACTCCAGCCTAATCATATTCAGCTGTTCGTTACTGATCTTACAGGAAGATTGATCGCCAACATGCTAGATAAGACTTTGAATGGTGGCTACCATGAATTTGAATTGCCTGTTCATGCAAACGGGGTTTACCTGGTTCACCTTTATGTAAATGGCAAGCAACACATTCGTCGATTAATGGTATCTGAATAATCTTTAACAAATCATTGGAAAGCCCTGCAGTTTGCAGGGCTTTTTTTGTGCTTTACAATCAATGTCTTTTTACCTCAACAGGTAACTATTATCAAAACAGCTCGTATTTTTAGTTATAATTAAGTATTGGGCAAGTCTTTTTTTTTTTGAAAATTTGTCCATTCTCAAATTGCTTATGTCAGCTCTTAAATCATTGATTTTATTCTTAATTCTGATGATTTCGTCGGGGATCAGCCTGGCTCAGGATGAAAAAAAAGATCCTAAAAACGGAATTTCATTCGACCTGACTCAGATGGCTACCAATGAGCTGAACATGAGCTATACGCGCTATGTCTCGGAACGTAAAAGTCTGGAGTTTGCGGCCGGACTAATTTACGTGAATGAAATCCTCGAAGAACTCTCGAAAGACTGGAGTACAACAAGGTATTTTTCAGAACATGGATTTAGCGCCAGGATAGCATATAAGATGTACAAAAAGCCGGTTGATGATTCTAAGTGGCGTGATTACATTGCTCCGGCCATCATGTATAAATATCTCTACTACAACAATCAGTGGCTTGAAAACGAGAAAACCGACAGCAGGACCGGTACCAAATTTATTGAGTGCATTTACCAACACAGATTCAGAAGTAAGTATGGCCTCGAGTTTCTATGGGGGAAAGAATATCATTTCAACAGAACATTTGTGCTGGAAATGTTTTACGGAATCGGTTTGCGCGGGACTTCCGTTTTAAGAGCAGACATTCTCAAGCAGGATATTTGTGACAGTACGGAAATCCGCCGACTGGATTTTGAAGATACACGCTTCTATGTGCGCCCGGCGCTGAGAGCTGGAGTTAAAATGCGAATTGCATTTTAACCTTCCCTTCCGGGCTAAGGGATTCATGAAAAGAAATATTAGACTACTGCTTTTCATATTGATTGCATTAACAGCAATAGCAGGCGCAATTTTTCTGGACATGCGCTATAAGACCAATCAGCCTCCCGACTTGAAGGTTTTCGCGTCAGATGAATGTGATGAAACGCTTTGGGAGCATGTGTGGAAACCAGGACGTCTTGTTAGAATTGCTGACTGCATTTCAGTTACGGGAGTGATTGTTGCAAAAAAGCCAGATGATGATGGCGATATTCACTATCGCCTTCGCCTGGACAAAGAATACAATGTGCTTCTTAATGATTACAACATTCGCCTGCAGGATTCATGCCTTGTGGTTGAAGTGATCTGCTACTATCCTCCTCAGAAACCTGCAGCTATCAGATCCTGCCAGGGATATGAAAATGACGTGAACACGCCTGAAGTCGGTAAAAGAGTAAAAGTTACGGGAACATTTGTTAGTGATAGCAATAACGGCTGGAATGAAATTCATCCGGCAAGTTCAATAAGAGTGCTGGAAGACTTCTTTTTTTAACTGAATGATAATTCGTCAGTGAGCTTCCAGCCAGTTTTCACCAAAGCCAACACCCACATCAACAGGAACCTTTAGCTTAATGGCATTCTTCATTTTGTCTGTGACTAATTCTTTAAGCGTGTCCTGCTCATCGCGGTGACAATCAAACACAAGTTCGTCATGCACCTGAAGAAGCATTCTTGATTTCAACTTCCTTTCTCGAATATCTTTGTGGATGTTGATCATGGCGACTTTTATCATGTCAGCCGCACTGCCTTGTATTGGAGCGTTGATTGCATTCCGCTCTGCAAAGCCTCTTACAGTTGCATTGGCTGAATTAATGTCCCTGAGATATCTTCTTCTTCCGAGTATTGTTTCTACGTATCCTTTCTTTCTCGCGCTCTCTATGCTCAGATCCATGTAATCCTTGATCTGTGGATACTGAATAAAATAGTTGTCGATTATTTCCTTTGCTTCTGTCCTGGAAATATTCAAACGGTCTGCAAGTCCGAATGCTGATATCCCATAGATGATTCCGAAGTTCACCATCTTGGCATTTCTCCGCATGTCTGAGTTCACATCTTTTAAAGGAACACCATAAACCTTCGAGGCAGTAGCTGCATGAATGTCTTCGCCGCTTCTGAATGCTTCAAGCATACCTTCATCACCGCTCAACTCCGCGATGATCCGAAGTTCAATTTGGGAATAGTCTGCAGAAAACAAGAGATAGTCTTTGCCGCGCGGAACAAAAGCTTTCCTTATTTCACGCCCCTTTTCAGTCCGGATAGGAATATTCTGCAGATTCGGATTGTCCGAACTCAGTCTTCCGGTCACGGCTACAACCTGGTTGAATGATGTATGTATCCTTCCGGTAGAGGGATTTACAAGCTGAGGTAGTACATCTACATATGTATTCTTAAGCTTGTTGAGCTCACGGTAATCCAAAATCATTCTGACGATGGGATGTTTGTTTTCAAGTTTGCTCAATACATCTTCGCTGGTGGAATACTGTCCGGTTTTTGTCTTCGCCGGCTTGTCAGAAATTTTTAACCGGTCAAAAAGCACTTCACCAACCTGCTTAGGCGAACTTATATTGAATTCTGCGCCCGCCAGTTTTTGAATTTCCATTTCAGTGGATGAAATGTCATTAGCCAGTGAATCCGACAATTGTTCGAGTGTTTCCACATTCAGACTAATTCCTTCGGATTCCATGTCAGCAAGCACGGGTACCAGAGGCATCTCCACTTCATGAAACAATTTTTCTGTCTTGGTAGTCTTTAATTCAGGAACGAATGCGGAGTAAAGCTGGAGAGTGATGTCCGCATCTTCAGCAGCATATTCTGTAATCTGTTCCAAAGGAACGTCGCGCATGCTTTTCTGATCCTTGCCTTTTTTTCCTATCAGACTCTCGATGGACACTGGCGAGTAATTGAGGTAAGTTTCAGCAAGAACATCCATGCTGTGCCGCATTTCCGGACGAATCAGAAAGTGAGCGATCATGGTATCAAACAATTCTCCTCTTATATCAATTCCGTATCTTTTCAATATGCTCAGGTCATATTTCAGATTTTGTGCAATCTTTCTGATCTTTTCATTCGCGAATACTTCTGAGAATTCAAGACAGATTTTCTTGGCTGATTCAAAATTATCTGGCACCGGTACATAAAATGCTTCTTTTACTTTTATTGCAAAAGACATTCCTACTAGTTCTGCACTTTGTGTGTCCAGTCCTGTCGTTTCAGTGTCGAAGCAAAACTCTTTTGAAGACGATAATTGACTGATGAGTTCCTTTCTTTTCTTTTCAGTGTCTGCTAAAATGTAATCGTGTTTTACCTCCGAAATATTCTTCAGCACTTTAGGGCCATTGGATGACAGCAGTTCATTGCTCTCCTCCTCATCAACTCCAAACAAAGTGGCCTGAGCCGGAGTGATTGATTTAGAGACCTTGCCAGGTGCGACTGTTCCTTTGTCGGACTGAAGTAAATCAAGCTGGTCTGCCAGTCTTCTGAATTCCAAATCAGCAAAGAGAAGGCTGACAGCTTCCCTGTCTGGCTCTTGCAACTTCAGGTCTTCAGGACTAACATCCACAGGAGCATCCACAATGATGGTTGCAAGGTATTTAGACTGAATTGCCATCTCCTTGTTTTGCTCTACTTTTTCTTTAAGCTTTCCTTTGAGCTGGTCAGTGTTCTCTAAGAGATTTTCAATCGATCCGAACTGTTTCACAAGTTGTATGGCGGTCTTTTCACCTATACCGGGAATACCTGGAATGTTATCGACTTTATCTCCCATCAAACCAAGTATATCAATCACCTGCTCTACGTTTTCAATTTCCCAACGCTTACAAACTTCCTCGACACCCATTATTTCAGCTTTTCCTCCGGCACGTGCAGGCTTGTATATAAAAGTGTTTGAATCTACAAGCTGGCCAAAATCTTTATCCGGGGTCATCATGTAAGTTCTGAAGCCCTCCTTCTCGGCAATTTTAGCCATGGTTCCAATCACATCGTCAGCTTCATATCCATCAATGGCAAGTACAGGTATTCTGAATGCCTCGCAAAGCTTCACCACTACAGGAATAGAAGCAGCAAGGTCCTCAGGAATTTCCTGCCTGTTGGCTTTGTAATCAGTAAACTCTTCATGACGTGAAGTGGGCGCCGCAGTATCAAATACTACTGCAATGTGAGTCGGTTTTTCATTCTTCAGCACATCAAGCAATGTGTTGGTGAATCCGAATACGGCAGAAGTGTTCTGACCTTTTGAATTGATGCGGTGATTATTGCTGAATGCGAAGTAAGCTCTGTATATCAGTGCCATTGCGTCCAGAAGAAAAAGCTTTTTTTCGGCAGACATTTTGTTCTCTTATTGTCTGCAAATTAATAAAAAGCAATGGAATCACTCTTGAGAATCTGCCCTTTTAAAAATGATTCTGCTCTTCTCCAGATTAATATATGTGCTGTTACCATCCGCCTGAAGCCATGCAACTTTTCCTTCGATAAAATCTACACGGTCATATGTAGCTTCCGCCAGCAATTTTCCGCTACGGGAATAAATGCCAGACTTCCCCTGCTTTCGGGTGATGATGCATTCGGGAATTACTTTGATGTCATCAAATTGCGCTGGGACTATCCAGACAAGTCCGGAATCAATTACTCCGTATCCCCTTTCTGTTCTCACAATGGCAAGACCTTCATTGAATGAAGTTGCATCCAGAAATTGAGTCGGGATTTTAATTTTCCCCAGTAAATCAGCATACCCCCATTTTCTGTTTCTTTGCACGGGGATTAAATTTTCTGATGGCATGCCGTTATTTTCATATCCGCTGATCTGAAAACGCTTGCCCAGGGAGTCCAGTACAAAAATTTTATTCCTGTCATTCAGCTTTACATAACCGTTTCGGAAATATGCATTCTGCAGAAATTTTTCTGTGAAGCGATATGTTACAGGTATAAGGATATTTCCCGTTTCATCTGCAAATCCACACCTGCCGTTTTTTACCAGCAGAATTCTGTTCTCAGTCATTTCACCAATTGCATCATACTGAAAAGGCACAATCACTCTTCCTACGGTGCTAAGCAAACCCCAGTATTCGTTCAGACTTGCCTTGAGAAGTCCTGTTCCGGCCCATGTCATTTCTTCATAGCGCGGTTCAATGCTGAATTTCCCAAGCACATTAATTAATCCGAAACCTTCATCATTCTCCACAATAGCATATCCATCTTTGAAATCATCGGCCGAAATGAATGCGAAGTCGGTCAAAGCTTTCCTTGTTGGCTTATGAATGTAGCCAGCCTTGCCCCCCAGGATTGCCACACAAAATCCTTCTGATGCCTCCGACAATTCATCATAGTTAGCAGGTATGATGAATTCACCGCTTCTGCTGATCATTCCATACTTATCACCGGTTCTTACAATGGCGGTATTGTTCTGAAATCTTTCCGCATCGTTAAACTGAAAAGGAATAATTGTTTGTCCGCTCTTATTGATATACCCGAACTTTCCGTCTTTGGAGACTGATGCAAGACCTTCGCTGAACAGGTTCACCTCGTCGTATTGAGATTGTATCATCAACTCTCCTAACTCATTCATGTATCCCCATTTGCCATTTTCCCTGAAAGGAAGAAATACGGAAGTCTGCAAGCGGTAATCATTTTCCAGCTCATCTTTAAAAGGATAATCCGGATAATCATATTTGAATTTCAGGAATGTCTGTTCATTAAATTCCTCCATGCTGATTTTGTACACTTCCCTCCAGGCTTCAGCGGTAAAACGATTATCAGGATATCTTCGAATGAATGCTAAATAATCCTTGATGTTTTTCGAGGAAGTGCTTAACTGATATACCATTCTTTCGGCCTGCGTACGGTATGGACTATCAGGATGCTTTTCAATGAATCGCACGTATGAAGTGAGGCTTCTGGATGATGTTTCTTCTTCAAACTGTCTTTCCTGAAAGCGGTTGAATGCATCATTGAATTGCTCCGCATCCGGGTAAGTGTCCATGAAAGTTTTGTATGCCGCAGAGGTGTTAAGACGTCTTGCTTCTTCGAAGGCCACTTCATTTCTCAGATCAATTGCTTCGTCCAAATACCTGCAAAAGGAAAATCTCTCAATGAAAATATTGAATCTTTCCACTGACGAAAAAGAAGTGGCCTGGTTAAATGCTTTGCTGCAAATGCTGTCCTGCATGTAAACAATTGATGAATCAGATACACCGAATTCGCTGTACTTTCTTTTCTGTTTTTCTGATAGCCTTACATACTCATATCCTGCATTTAAAATGTGAACTCTCGCAGAATCAAGATTAAAAAAAGGGTTGTCATTTCTGCCATATATAATACTCAGTCCATATGATGCAGCAGCTGGATGCTTCTTCAAAGACTTGTAAAAATGTTCCTTGGCAGCAAAGTAATCATAGATAGAAAGTCTCTCAAACCCTTTGTCAAGCCGTCCTGAAAAAGCCGAATTAAAACTGCATAAGCAGAAGATTATAATCAGAAATTTTTTCATGTTATTTTTAACCTTTACAAAGGTATGGACTGTAAAAATAATTTAATGACAACTCCGTGAATTTCATCTTCCATGAAATTGTTACTTACGCCGCTCAATTTACCTATATTTGCCATCAAAATTAATCTATTTTGAATTTCGACTCATTCAGCTTTTGCGACTCTCTTATGGACGGACTTGACTCCATGGGCTTCGAAAAACCAACGCCCATTCAGGAAAAGGTAATTCCGCTCATAATGTCAGGGAAAGATCTGATTGCCTGTGCACAAACAGGCACTGGTAAAACAGCTGCATATATTCTACCTACACTCAACAGAATTGCGCTGGATGAAATACCGCATACTTCTGCGCTTATTCTTGCTCCGACGCGTGAACTGGCCCTTCAGATTGACCAGGCATTTCAGGGCTTCGCATATTTTACACATGCGAGTTCTCTTGCAGTATACGGTGGCGGAGACGGACAAACTTTTGAGAAGGAAAAGAAAGCTCTCAGCATCGGAACTTCAGTTATCATTGCCACTCCCGGTCGTCTCATCAGTCATCTCAACCTGGGCTATGTTAAATTCGACAAGCTGGATGTGCTGATACTTGACGAAGCAGACAAGATGCTCGACATGGGTTTCTACGAAGACCTGATCAAGATCATGAATTTTCTTCCGGCGAAAAGGCAGAATCTGCTTTTCAGCGCTACAATGCCTCCTAAAATGCGTGAGCTGGCAAAGAGAACACTGAAAGATCCCGCTGAGGTGAGCATAGCTATCAGCAAGCCGGCCGCCGGAATTCAGCAGTCGGCATATCTGGTGTATGATGATAAAAAAATATCCCTGTGCTCGCATATACTTGAAAACAGAAAAGACCAAAGCGTGCTGATATTCGCTTCAACAAAAAGCGGTGTGAAAGCGCTTGAAAAGGAATTGCGAAGAGTCAATCTCTCGGTGAAGTCAATTCACTCTGATCTGACCCAGGAAGAAAGAGAAAATGTTTTACTTGGATTTAAAAACCGAAGTACAAACATTTTGGTAGCTACCGATATTCTTTCACGCGGAATAGACATTGAAAATATAAGTCTTGTGATAAACTTTGATGTGCCACATGATGCGGAAGATTATGTGCACCGGATCGGACGGACCGCCAGAGCTGATACTAAAGGTGAAGCCATCACTTTCATCAATGAAAAGGATCAGAAAAGATTTGCACAGATTGAAGAGCTTATTGAAAAGGAAGTTTCAAAAACTGAGCTCCCTGAACATTTAGGGAAGGGACCTGCATGGAATCCACAGGCAACAAAAATGAAAAGAAATTTCAATAACAAAAAGTTCAGGCGAAAACCAGGACAACACAGAAGAAATTCTGGCACTTCCGGACAATAAAGTTTCTTCATCCTGACTGCATATTGAATCTTCTTAAAAAAATTATAAACCATATCAGTCCGGGCACATTCTTGCCGAATGAATACGTCTGTATTGATAACAAAGAGCTGAAGTCTGACCTTCGTGTTACTTATACTTCAGGGGAATTTTCCGTCAATGTCGATGACTCTCAGTTTCTCCTGGGCTACAAGCCGATAATTTTCGGAATTCCTGCTGAAATAATTTTACATTCTTCAGGCGAAGCTTTTCTAACTTTTTATTGTAATGATATTTTACTCGGAAATATTCATCTTGAAAAAACAAGGGATGATTTTTTCGGGCTCACTTTGTTTCAAGCTGCTTCAGCAGACAATAACTTCCTCAGCGGCTTCCAGAAACTGTTAAAACGGATCAACCGGTTGAAATCGCGCAAAGATCAGCTCAGTCCGGATCATAAAACTTACAGAGTACTGGAGCTTGCATACTCATATCCGAGAATGATCAGCCTGCTGCTGCTTTCCTCTGGAGAAAAGATAAATGTGTTTCCAACAGATCTTCATTGTATTATTCCGGATATGCGTAAATGCATAATTTCACTAAGGGAAAACGGAAAGGCGCTGGAGCAAACAGAATTGGTAAAACAAATAAGCTTGTTTCCAATGAAACCTGCTGCATTTCAGCTTGTATATGCCCAGGGCAAAGGCCATATGAGAGATTTTTCAGACAGGTCGGACTTCCCATTTCTTGATGAATCACTCAATCCTGAAAATGCATCAGGAAGACTCGTGCTTGAATTAAAAGGTAAAACTAAAATTGGAATCCATAACCTCTTGGCTTTTAATGTTCTTTCATACGATTCTTTTTCGCAAGGCAATCATCTTCTTAGTCATGTACATGCCCATTTTACAGCATGGAGATTGCGAAATGGGTACTCTGATAATTGGTTGTACAGATAAAATCCGGGTTCCGGAAAAGTTTTAACACCGAACGCACTTCCTAAAGATTGGAATATCTGCAACCTGGAGCTGACAAATTGCAGAATAAAGATTAAAATATGCGCATTGCAAACCCGGCAATTTTTCCGATTACATGATTATTGTTTAATTTTATTTTCATTCATTGATGAGGGTGTTTCAGGGGAATGTCTGTATTACAACCCTGATTCATTATGCAAATCTCCGGTTCAGGTACGCAGTCTATTTACGCATTGAAAAATATTTTATGCCCAAAAACAAAGAAGCATTTACTCGGTATCGTCTGATTGACGAAGCGCTGACAAACAAACAGAAGCCATATCCGTCACTGGAGGAACTCGTTGAGAAATGCGAGTCAATTCTTGGAAAATCTTTCTCGAATTCAACAATTCAAAAAGACATATATGCCATGCGTTTCGACGAAGGCCTGAATTTTCATGCCCCAATCGATTATCATAAATTACATAAGGGTTATTTCTATACCGATCCGACATATTCTATCAGTAAGCTTCCTCTGAAACAAGATGATTTGTATGCATTGGAATTCGCAGCCGGAATGCTAAAGCAGTTCCGTGACTTTCCAATATTAAAGCAGTTTGAAACTACCATTGAACGTCTGTTGCAGGCTGTGCACATAAGTCGCTCTATGTATGGTGTCAGAACAGTTGACATCATTCAAGTTGAGCGGGCCTCACACACAGAGGGAACAGATTTGCTGGATGGTATTCTGCGCTCCATCCTGGACCATAAAACAATTCAGTTTGATTATTTTAATTTTGCCAAAAACAAATCGAGCTCCCATAAGCTTCACCCCTATCTGGTAAGAGAATACAGGAATCGGTGGTATGTAACCGGATTTTCAGAAGCATTCGACAAAGTGCTCACCTTCGGACTGGATCGCATACGCAACATCCGCTACAATGATGAAACTTTCCGTCAGATCAACGGCTTCGACTCGAAAGAATTCTTCCGTCATTCCTTTGGCATCACCGTGAATGACCTGAAAGCACAAAAGATCATTCTTTCATTCAGTCCGCTGGAAGGCAGATACATCAAAGCCCAGGCAATTCATCATACGCAGAAAATAATTAAAGAAAATAAAAACGAGTTCCGAATCAGCATCAATGTCATTCCCTCCCATGAACTGAACATGCAGATTCTCAGTTATGGGGAAAACTGTAAAGTAATCAAGCCCGACTGGCTCAGGGAAGAAATAAAAAAGACACTTAGAAACTCCCTGAATAATTATTCCTGATATAGCCTGCGCAGATACAATGCGTAGCAAGTATCTTATTTTACATCGAGTATACAGATTTCTTATATGAAAACCCTGACAAAGCACGTGCTTTCAAAATCTACTTTTGTATACGGATGCCAATGTCCGAAACGATTGTTCCTGCATAAATTCAAGCCTGAACTGAAGCCGAAAATCTCTGAGGCTCGACAGGCGATTTTCGACACCGGCACCGATGTGGGTTTGCTTGCGCAAAAACTTTTTCCGGGCGGTGTGGATGCGAGTCCGGAGTCTACTTACGAATACCAGAAGTCAGTTCTGCTGACTAAAGATCTCATTCGTTCCGGAGTAAAAATTATTTATGAAGCAGCATTTCAACACGAAGGCGTTCTTGCCGCAATTGACATACTTGTCAAAAACGGAAATAAATGGGAGGCATACGAGGTTAAAAGTTCGACCCAGATAAAAGAAGTGAACATTACAGACGCCTCCCTTCAATATCATGTAATCACCGGATCAGGCATCAGCCTGAAGGACATTTCAATTATTCATATCAATAACGAATATGTCAGAAAAGGCAGGCTGAACATTTCAAAATTATTCCGGATTGAATCTGTATTGAAAGATGTCTTAATGACCCAGGATATCGTCGAAAAAAAAATCCGTGAATTAAAAAAACTTCTTAAAAACGGAGTGGAACCGGAAGTAGACATCGGTCCGCATTGCAGTGATCCTTATGAGTGTGAATTCACAGATCATTGCTGGAGTCATATTCCTTCTCCGTCTGTGTTTGATGTTTCACGTCTGCGTGAATCAAGAAAGTTTGAATTATATGAAGAGGGGACTGTGAAGCTGGAAGATCTGAACGGAGAACTTGAGCTGACTGCTTACCAGGAAATACAAATCAATAGTTATCTGTCTGGGAAAAAACACATCAATAAAAAAGGGGTACGCGAATTTCTTTCCGGAATTTCTTACCCATTGTACTTTCTGGACTTTGAATCTTTCCAGACTGCTGTTCCGCTTTTCAACAAGTCCAGACCTTTTCAGCAGATTCCATTCCAATACTCGCTCCATTACAAGAAAGATAAATCCAGTGACTTATCTCACAATTTTTTCCTGGCAGACGGTCAGGATGATCCGCGACCTGCATTCATCGAAAAATTATTGAAGGATACGACAAAGAAAGGCGACATACTCACATACAATATCGGATTTGAAAAATCGATTGTGAATAAACTTGCAGAGGATTTTCCGCAGTACCAATCAGCAATGACAGCACTCTCCGAGAGAATGAAAGACCTGATGACTCCTTTCAGAAACGGAGACTATTACCATCCTTCCATGAATGGTTCCTATTCAATCAAGAAAGTGCTACCGGCATTAGTGCCGGAAATGGACTATGACAAACTGGAGATCAGTGAAGGCGAAATGGCAGGAATCGCATTCAGGAGTATGATGATTAATCCTGATGCAGACCGTAAAAAAATCAGAGCCGACTTGCTTGAATACTGCAAAACCGACACTCTTGCGATGGTAAAAATCCTTGAGGTTCTGGAGACAGTTTAACTGATATGATTTAAAACATCAGTGAGTCTTCACTATCCTTATTATTTTCCTGATTCCAGAGGAGGTAATTTCAGCGAAGTAAATTCCTGGAGCAAGTGTATTCCCTCCTTTATATTTTCCTGCTGATGATTTTCCGACTTCGAGTAAACGACCGGTCCTGTCGATTAATCTCAATTCAAAATCTTCCTGCATCGAGACCATAAAGTTATCGCTGAATGGATTTGGGGAAACTTTTATTTGTTTGCCTTGCATCTTCTCCGGCAGAGAACTGCAAATGTCGAATGTCACCAAAATGGTGTCTCGGTTTGTGCAAGAAAAAGAATTACTTACTGTCACTCTGAACATAAATGTGCCAGTCCCTCTTCCCATTGTATCCACAGTAATGGTAGGAGTATTTGCACCATTTGACCAGGAGTAAGAACTGAAACCATTACCGGGGTTCAATTCAATAGAAGCGTTTGCACAAACTGTAGTATCAGGTCCGAGATGAGGACTAGGTATAGCATGAACCTGAATGTTACGTGACGCGGATGAAGTGCAACCGTTGGATGCAGTATACGAATAGAGAATGAAATGAGAACCTGCCCCGGCAATACCGGTAAAGAAAATTCCATTACTTACTGCATTACCGGAGTATGTGCCTCCTGCAGGCGAACCTCCCGACAAGGTGACAGGACCGGTATTCGCACAGACCGAAGGTATTGCCGTCAAAGTGACTACTGGATCCGGTTTCACCACAAGAGGTCCTGACGCTGAATTGACACAGCCATTTACATCGGTATATGTATAGGTAATTGTATGCACTCCGGTATCCGCGGCGGATGGATTGAACTCGTTCATCGAAACGCCCGGGCCTGAATAAACACCTCCTGCAGGATCGCCACCTGTGAGAAGATAGGAACCTGTAGAATAACATACGCTGTCAAACGCTGCAAGGGTTACATTAGGAAGATTGCTGACTTGAATATTTGCAGTGGTGGAATCACTGCAACCCTGGGCATTAGTGAACCTGTAAGTGATGGTATGATTTCCGGTTCCGGCAGCGCTGGGATTAAACACACCGGCGTTGACACCTGTTCCGCTATAGGTTCCACCGGCAGGACTTCCTCCGGTAAGAGTAAATGGAGAAGTGTTAATACAAACCGTTCCGAAGTTAGACAAGCTAACTACCGGCGGCGCATTCACTGTGATGGATGATGTAGCTGAGTTAGAGCAACCTTGTGCGTTTGTATATGAATAGGTGATGGTATGAGTGCCTGCACCTGCTGTCTGAGGATTGAACACCCCTCCACTAACGCCCGAACCACTGTATGTTCCTCCCGAAGGACTTCCACCGCTCAGGGTGAGGTTACCCGCATTCAGGCAGCGGGCAGCGAATGAACCTAAAGTCACCACCGGAAGAGCATTTACAGTAAGATTTTGGCTTGCGGAGTTGCTGCATCCTTGCACATTAGTATATGTATATGTGATACTGTGAACACCGACTCCCGCATCAGAAGGATCAAACTCACCATTGTTCACGCCTGTTCCGCTATAAGTTCCACCGGATGGAGAACCTCCACTAAGGGTTCTTGGATTATCATCCACACACATGCTGCCCTGTGAAGATAGGGAAACACTCGGTCTCGGATTAACTGTTAACAAAATACGTTCTACCGCCTGACAGCCGAGCGAATCAGTTCCGAATACAGAATATCGAGTAGTTGCCGATGGGGATGCAGTCACATTGGATCCTGTCGTAGATGATAGGCCTGAGGCAGGCGTCCATACATACGTTTGTGCACCTTGCGCCGTAAGTGAAACGGAACTGCCATTGCATAAAACAGTATCCGATGCAATAATGGTGATGGTTACTCCAAAAGGAACAGTATCAGCCTCTGGATAAGTGGAGATAAGATAATCAGAGCTGGCACCATTGCCATTGTATTCAAAAATTGCGAAATGATAAGTGCGTCCTGCATTCAGTCCGGTTACAGTCATGCTGTTGCCAGTACTGTTGTATACGACAAAATTATTATTCCCAAGATTAGAACCACTGCCAAACAAGCTCCCTGCTAGGTATGTGACCCCATCGTTCGGAAATGCGTTCACAGGATTGTGAGCGCTGGCCACCACAATCCTCCTGGATCCGTTTCCGTTCACCCAGGACAAATCCACTTCATTGCAGTTGCTGATGTTTGCAGAAAACAAGGATGCCGGAACCGTTGGCTCTATTGCATGCAAATTGAATGAACCAAAAGTTAGGCTGAGAATTAATAATACCCCTCTCATTTCTGAAAATAGTAATTTGCTGAAATTCAATCTCATCTGATTGCTTTTATAATGTCATAAAGATCAGAACTTTTTTACATGATTTCACACGGAAAGTTGCCTATCATATTAATAAATAAGGGATTCTTGGTCAAATTTTAGCTTTTAGGCTTTTATTTGAAACATGGAATCAGAAATGCGGGTAGCAAAATCATTTAAAAAATGCACAAATTAGATTAATATGAAAATTGTTGAGCTACGTAGGAGCGAAACCAATATTATCAAAAATATATTGCTGATTAAATTCGATTTGATAGTCCCCAAGAAATTCAATGTATTCTTCCTTAAAGGTTTTTTTTGATGATGTTCTTCTTGTGTCAGAATAAAATTTATAGCCTTGGGAACCTGTGATGGTTCGACAGAAAATGCTCAGAATCCTTTCTGCCATTCAAATTTTCGAGTTACCAATTTGTTTTCGTTTCTTCATCTTGATGAATTGGCCATGATGTCTCTTACCAAATCCGAAAGTCTGCAATCAGGATGCAGCCCTCTGAGTAAATGAACATGGTCTGACACGCCATTGATGATTATCAGTTTTTGTTCTTTATTGGAAATGATGCCGGAGATGTATTGAAACAATTTCACTTTCCAGATTTTTGAAATTAAATTTCTTCTGCCTTTTACCGCAAAAATTATATGTATGTACAATTGGGTGTAGGTGTTGGCCATGATGTTTGTTCTTGTTTCGCTCCTACGGAGCTCATGATGATGGTTCAAATTCCATGGTTATAAAACGCTTCATCCTTAAGAGGCTATCTCCCCTCAGATTATTGGCTTGTATTGATGCTATTATTCTATACAATACTCCAAGGTTTTCAATTGCACATTGAAGATTATAATGCTCTTTTAAATTAATCTTTCATCATTTACGAATTCGGATACTTACATGTGTGAACGTATTAAGAGAATTGGGATCATTAACTCCATTATTTCTAATTGATACATTTCGAAAAATATTACTATTGAATCAATGGTAAAAACTGTAAAAGCAGAATATTAAAATATGATTAAAATATTTCTGAGCGTGAACACAAACGTTCATACATAATTGTATCGCTGAAAATTTTTTCAGGTTGTTGAATTCACGTTCAAGCCCTTCGGGCTTGTAATTCATGTTGTGATTCCACGCTGCTACCCATGTTGATCCCCTTCGGGGATCAATAAGTGCCAGATTTCAATTGATTCAGTATTAAAACAAAATTGCCAGTTCAGACTACATCCAACAAATCCCATAAATCCCAGTTCAGACAATATCCCGGTTCAGATATTAGCTCAAGCTGCCAGTGCTCTCAACTCGAAAATATTCAGCGGCTTTTTCAGATAACTCAACACATAGGGATTTCTGATGGCTCGGTAGTAATCAATCAGATCCGTTGAAGATGTAAGCATCACGATGCTTGTGTAATTCCTGATTCTTCTGTCGAGCTTCGCGAACTCATTTAGAAATCCAAAGCCATCCACCTTAGGCATGATAATGTCCAGGAAAATTAAATCCGGGATTTCTTTTGATGTTTTCATGCAGGACTCCAGATAAGCAATCCCTTCATCTGAAGAAGTGCAACAATGAACATCTAAGGCATAATCATTCTTCAACAAAATTGATTTGTTGACATGGTTGTCAGCTTCATTGTCATCAATGAGAAGGACATTCTTAAAATCCCAAATCTTATATTTAAACCTGTTCATTCTCTGAATAATGAAATATAATGCAAATCCGTACTAAAAATTTTCAATTGATATAAATCTCTTACAGAAATCATTTCAAATCCCAATAAGTAAACATGTCCTGAGTTTGCATCTGCTACCGTAAGGCTTGGGTCATGCTGCCTCAATCACTTCAATTTTTTCAATCTTATCGCCCTGGTGGATTTGGTCGATCACTTCCAATCCTTCAATTACTTTACCGAAGCATGTGTGCTTGCGATCCAGGTGTGATGTATTTGCACGGTTATGGCAGATGAAAAACTGAGAACCGCCGGTGTTTCTTCCTGCGTGAGCCATGGATAATACACCCCGGTCATGATACTGATTGTCCCCATCCAGTTCACATGGAATTGTATAACCCGGTCCGCCTATGCCAGTTCCTT
Organism: Bacteroidota bacterium; assembly: GCA_003389385.1. Taxonomy (GTDB): domain Bacteria; phylum Bacteroidota; class Bacteroidia; order AKYH767-A; family 2013-40CM-41-45; genus QQVM01. The sequence continues at coordinate 66,848 of QQVM01000009.1, read as the reverse complement.
CAGGGCAACCACCCTGAATCACAAAGTTGGGTATGACCCGGTGAAAAGTTAGTCCATTGTAAAACCCCTTGCTTGCGAGATCGCAAAAATTCTTTACTGTGACCGGAGCATCCTTTTCATAGAATTCAATCAACATCTCACCCTTACTCGTAGTAATTTTCGCCTTTTTCATACCAACAAAATTTAGAATACAAAGGTAAACTCGAAAGAACGGTGCTTAATCAAATGTGAATTTAAGTATTAACAAACTTATCAGCAAGAATTATGGTAACAATTTTACCTTGAATTTTTCTGCCATTTTTTTCATTTGCTCATCTGTCACTCCGTGTATATTTTGTCCTTCGTGACGGTTTTCTACTGTCAGAACGAATACCCGATACCCATTTTCTTTTGCAATTTTTATATAGGGTTCCATTTCCCATTCCAAAGTAAAAGTATTGTCAATTAAAATTTTTCGGACTCCCTGCCTCATTGCAAGCAAAGCATTCTCCTGACAGGCTTTGTATGCAAGATGATTTCTGGAATAATTAAATTCATAATTGCCTGTTTGGGGATTTGTAAAATATTCATCAACAGAAAAAACAGGATATAGTCCATCCTCGGAAAGTTCGTTTGCTAAAGTGCTTTTTCCCGAACCTGGCAGTCCTCGTATGAGATAAATCGATTTCACGGAAGTAAATTTACATTGGCTAAAACAAAAAAGCCATCCTGTAAACTATACAGGACGGCTTGCATACCATATACATTTCAGATTATCTTTTGTATTCGATTTCCATGGACTTAAACTCTTTTCCTTCATGAGTCATGTACATTTCGAACTTTTGAGTGTTGTCATCCACAAAAGTAAAGACCTGACGAATATTCATCTCTTTTCCAGTTTCAGGATCCATCATTTTCCCTTTCATGTTTATTTTCTTTGTTGCCGGGTCATACGGACCTTCCGTGAAACTGATCCCGGTTCCCATATTATCACACCAGGTGCTTTGAAAAACTTTTTTAGCATTGTCGTAGCCTACAATGCCAATTCCTTCAAATGCCATTCCCATAATTTCTCCGGAATGAGTGGATTTTTGATACCTGCCACCAAGAATCATTTCATTCTTGCAAGATGCTGAATATGTTTGCGATTCTTTCTTACCGGGCTCCCAAAAAGTTAGAGTTTCCTTCCATTCTCCATTGCTTCGACTCAGCATTTCATGCATTTCTCCGGGTGTCATATATTTTCCCCAGGCAGTATTCATGACATCCTCTTGCGCCGTTGCTTCCTGACCATTGGCTAAATTAAACGAGAATACAAACAATAAAATTGCGCTTAGATTTAATATCTTTTTCATAGTTTTCATGTTTTGGTTTAGAAAGCAAATTAATAAAAAAATTGATTTTTTAATCAATACTATATTAAACCTGGGAATTACCTGGTTTTTACCAGCTTTTTCACCCTTAATTCATTTGACTGAACTTCAGTGATCCGAATATAATATATGCCTGCCGGGAGTTCTTTGAGTATATGTATGCGAGTACTCTCCACGTCAAATTTCACCATAATTCTACCTGTTAAATCGTAGACTTCCGCTGAATAGTTTCCGTATCGATGAGTTTGTATTTCGATGAATTCATTAAATGGATTAGGAAAAACTTCAAAATCATCCGAAAAAAAATCAGAAACCGTCGTTAGAATGCTGTCATTCACAAAAATCGGAATACTCAGATTACTCATTCCCGGTAAATTTGTGCTGAAGTTTAATGTCTCTCTTAGTGCGAACCCAGATGATGGCGTTACACTGATTCTAACTTTCGCTGATTCACCCGGAATTATTGTTCGGTCATTGTTGCCGGCTACAAAAGCAAATTCAGTGTTGTTGCTCAGGGAAAACTGGCTAAGCTGTATATCAGTATTTCCTGAGTTTACGATCACGAAATCATACACTGCCTGTGTTCCTGTCCCTACAATTCCGTAAATAATTGAATCTTCACTGAAGTCAATGCTGTTCAGCACAGGCGCAATTGACAAATTTGAAAAGGCGCTGATGCGATCTGCCAGTTGCGGATAATCGATAAATGGATTTCTGTTATTCTGAAAGGAATAAATATCATTGTTACGATTAATCTCAATGTTATCAGGCAAATGCGTTTTATTCCAGAGCTTAAGAATACCTTCCTGAGAATTTAAAAAGTTTGCATAATTCTGATACCGAACTACAAAATACAACATGGCCCTGGCGGCTCTGCCTTTGTGCTTGTCGCGTGGCTCAAACACTGTTCCATTCGATTTTGATCCTCCGCTAGACCAGGTCGGATTAGTCACCACTCCAAACGGGTCGCTTGCTCGCATATTATTGCTAAGGTCATCAGTAGGGAAAAGATGATGAAGATCTGATTTCATAGGCTCCAGGCTGGAAAAAAGTCCCTGTGGAAAAGTATGTTCCGTATTAAAAGAAAAATTGCTTTGCACATCAGACCTGTCTACATATCCTACTGCACGTATTCCTGTATAAACCCCTTCCACAGTATTTTGCGCAGCACCCTGACCGTTCACTCTCTCGTTGTCAATTATCATGAACATATGATCCCTGGCAGTATTATACAACAGTGAATTGTATCCATTTCCAGTGATGGTCCTTAATTCGTTTTTGAGAGGCTCTTCGCTAAGATTCTCTGTGCTACTGTAATATGAATCAGAATATTTTCCCTGACCTTTTAAATCAACGTTCACATATCCACGCAATCCGTCATTTTCAATCAACATTTCTGAATCATGAAAAACATTATGCTTAGGATGAAACTTTATCCATACTGTTCTGCTTGTGCCGTCTGCTAGAAAAAAGCTTGATTCAGAACAGGAGAAAGCAGGTTCTGAATAGGTATTATAGAAACGGATTCCGGTTACGTTGATGTTCTTGCCTGTGTTATTAATTACTTCCAGTGAAAGACTGTCTGGTGAATTTTCAAAAACGCTTCCAAAATTCAGCTGAGTCTGATTCAGTGTCAGGCTTTGTCCATGAAGCAAAGCTGGACAAATTAAAAGTCCTGTTGAAATCAAGAATTTGAGAATACGGATTTTATACATTGTGGTCGGAGATGATTAAAGGCGGACAGCAAAGGTACGATTCCCTTGACTGCCATTGACTTTTCATTGTAAATTAGGCTTATACTTTAGCTGAATAATCATGCAAAATTTAAATTTAGGACGATCTGAATTTGGTCATTCGTCAAACCGAGGGCGAATCTTGAGCGAAAGCGAAGCCAAGGCACTGCTGGAATCATGGGTTCCAAATGAAAAGCTCAGGCTTCACATGAGGCAGGTGTCACATCTGATGAGAATCTGGGCAGATAAGAAGGAGGGGCTTGACGAACTTCAGCAAAAAACATGGGAGCAAGCCGGATTGCTTCATGATGCCGACTGGGAGAAATGGCCGGAGGAGCATTGCCGGAGAATCATAGAAGAACTTGAAAAACGCGAAGTGGATCCCGATCTCATTCATGCCATTGCCTCACACGGACCTCGTTATTTTGGTGTTCTACCGGTGACAAAAATAGATAAGATGTTGTACGCTTTTGATGAGTTGAGCGGATTCATTCATGCTTATTCATTGATGAGACCGGAAGCATACGAGGGTATGGAAATTAAAGGAGTGAAGAAAAGACTCAAAGATAAAACCTTTGCTGCAGGAGTTTCAAGAGAGGATGTTTATGATGCATGCGAAAGAGCCGAAATATCGCTGGATGATCTCATTCGATTTATCATAGAAAATCAGATTCGGAATTATACTTCGTGCTAGTGCTTTTTCGCATCGCTTAATAACTTCATGTAATCCTGCCAGCTTTTGCTCTTGTAAATATCATCTCCGTAAAAACGCAGAATGTTTCCAAGCACTGAAGGAGGAATGTAGGATGGAATGGCATCAAGCACTTCTCCTTCTTCTGAAAGTAAAACCAATGATGGAAAGCTGATAGAATTTCTGGTAAGGTAAAAGGCAAGAGGATGAAATCGGTCATTGTGCATGGAGCCGGATGAGAAAATTTTATCATTCAGAACAAGATCTGATTTTATCTCCGCATTGAAGTTTACGAGATTAAATACAGTATCAATATATGAACTGATATCCGGTTTTGTAAATCCGCTGCGTTGCATCACACGACATGCGTTGCACCAGTCAGTCTGAATGAACACCAATGTTTTCTTACTATTTGAAGGACGGCCATTGAAAAAAATTTCGGCCTGCTCCCATTTCAGCTTTTGAATTCTGTCATTAAGAGTGCTATCCTGAAATGCTTCTGCATACTCATCGCGAAATTCGTCGAGGCTGGAATTTCTCGAGACATTTTCAAGTGTAAAAACAAGAATTGGCTCAATCTTCTGCGCATCGAGAAAACCGGATGCAAGCATGTTGACCCGGAATTCTTTTTTGTCTTTTTCGTAGCCATTTAAAAAAAGAGTTGTGGGATAAGATAACTTTCCCTGCAGAAGATGCACGGCAAGTTCATGCGCTGAGCGCTGTCCTTCCGGACCTGGAAAATATTTCTTGCCAAGAAACTCCACAGTATCCCTTCCTTCAGCATTAAACTTAACAGGATAGAAAAAAGAATTGATGTATGAAGCGATGCCGGGGTTTGCGAATGTTGTTTTCTTCATGTGTTTACACCATCCACACCAGTCAGTATAAAAATTCAGCATCACAGGCCTTGGCTCAGTTTCCAGCCGCTGGGCCACTTCCTTCCAATCCATCCAGTTTAGCAAACTCCCTTCCGAATCCTGTGCTCCGGTATCCTGAGCCCACAGGATCAGAATAAATAGAATTTTATTTAGGGAGTTCCGAAACACATTCATTGCGCAAAAATAATCTTTCGGGTTCAAATTAAAATACACAGACAATTCAGCGAAAAGTGGACTTAAACAATCATTTATCTGCTTTTGGCTATTTATTCGATCTTATGAGTATAGAACTCTCATCTAAGCATGTTTTTCACTCAAGATCAAACAACTGCAACAAAAAACTCGATTTATTTAAAAAAATTTGGTTTTTAGTGGAGTTTTCCTTATATTCTGTCAAATGATACATTTTTAATGTGTCCATGTGTTTTATTTTTTCAATGTTGAACTTACCCAAATCCCGGCTCAGCACATGGTTATCAGGAAGAGGGTATTAAAATTTGAACAAAATGACAGATATGAAAATTCGGGAATTTAGAGGAATTGGCTTGACTTATGGTGATAAATTAGTTAACGCCGGAGTTACAATGCTAAGTGATTTATTAACCAAAGGTAAGACTCCATCCGGGCGCAGAGATCTTGCGTTCAGAACAGGAATTGAGGAGTCCAAAATTCTAAAATGGGTTAATCAGGCAGACCTTACCCGGATTAATGGAGTAGGGCCTGTCTATTCAGAATTGTTTGAGGCTAGTGGTGTGGATACGGTGAATGAATTGAAGAACCGTAATCCGGATAATCTGATGAGCAAAATCACAGAAGTGAATAATTTGCATCGGATTACCGCATCATTGCCTACGCCTCACCAGGTTGAAGGTTTCGTGAATGAAGCCAGGACACTGGAGCCTATGGTTGAATATTAATCAGCTTAACATTTTGATGGATGATATCATCCTGAAACGCCCTCAATTGGGGGCGTTTTTTTATAATATTACCAGATCCTAAGATTTACGGAAACTATTTTTTCATGGTCAAGGTATAAACTTTTTCAGACCACTAATTATTCTCACAATCAAAATCAAAAAAAATGGAATTCAACTGGTACATTTTCCTGATTGCAGCATTAATACCGATGATCACAGGATTCATTTGGTACAGCCCAAAATTATTTGGTAATGCCTGGATGCAAGCATGCGGACTTACTGAGGAGCAACTCAAGGGAGCCAATATGAGCAAGGTCTTCTTGCTTTCGTATGTGCTCAGCATATTACTGGCACTTTCGCTCTATTCTTTAACTGTGCATCAGTCGCATCTGGCATCAATCTTCCTTGGCACTGAAGGATTCGGAGACCCTACGAGTGAAGTAGGCATGTTGCATGCAAGCATCATGGAAAAATACGGGAATAATTTCCGCACCTTTAAACACGGAGCATTCCACGGTTTTCTTGCCGGAATTTTCATTGTGCTGCCAATACTTGGCACAAATGCAATGTTTGAGAGAAAGAGCTGGAAATATGTTTGGATCAATACCGGTTATTGGGCCATCACCATCATGTTGATGGGAGGAGTCGTTTGCCAATGGGCTTGAAGAAGAAAGAACATAAAAAAGACCGCTCACAAGGCGGTCTTTTCTTTTTGGTTAACAAGGTTATGCATTAACCAGGTTATAAAGCGATTCGAAAATAATCCTTCCATCTGTATTTCCAAGTTGTGAGTCAGAAGCTCTTTCTGGATGCGGCATCATGCCAAATACATTCCGGTTTTCATTGCATATGCCTGCAATGTTTTGAATTGACCCGTTCATATTGGACTCTGCAGTGACATTACCGGATTCGTCACAATAACGAAAGAGTACCTGATCGTTCACATTTAATTTCTCAATTGTTGAGGCATCCGCATAATAGTTCCCTTCACCGTGTGCAACAGGAATTTTTAAAACCTGTCCTTCCCGAATGTGTCTGGTGATTTCAGAATTTTCTGTCACGGATTTTATGAATACATTTTTGCAGATGAATTGGTGAGAAGGATTGTGCATAAGTGCTCCGGGCAGCAGTCCAGACTCACACAGAATTTGAAACCCATTGCAGATCCCGAAGACAATTCCTCCACGTAATGCAAACTCCATAACTTCATTCATGATCGGACTGAAGCGTGCAATAGCTCCTGAACGAAGATAATCTCCGTATGAAAATCCTCCAGGAAGAATTATCAGATCACAGTTTTGGAGAGAGTGATCTTTATGCCAAAGTTTAACTGTAGGCTGCTTCATTATATGCTGCACCACATAAACCATATCTTCATCGCAGTTGGATCCGGGAAATACTACAATACCTGTTTTCATATTGCGAAGATACCAAAAAGAACGGCCCTGAACTCATTAATCCAGGGCCGTGTTGTGATGATCAGTGATAGCTCTTCAATTTCTTCATGAGCTCTTTTCTCGCATTGTGAATTCTAACCTTAACCGTGCCAAGGGGAATTTCAAGCTTACTGGCTATTTCTTCATACTTATATCCGTTATAGCTCATCAGAAAGGGAGTCCGCAGATTTTCTTTAAGCTCATTCAAGGCATGGCTGATTTCTTTCATAACCAAATTTCCTTCCCCATCATTACGGTGAGTTTGCGATCCGGAGTTGATGAAGTACTGGTTTTCTGTAGGGTCATTAAAAATATTCGACTTCATAGCCCTGCGGTACTTATTGATGAAAATATTCTTCATGATGGTATAAAGCCAACCTTTCAGGTTTGTTCCCTTCCTGAACTTTTCTTCATTAACAAATGCTTTCAACATGGTTTCCTGAACCAAGTCATTGGCGTCATCAAGATCATGAGTCAGCTTGAGTGCATACATCCTGAGAGGACGTGATTCATCTGAAACTAAATTTTTAAACTCGGAGCTCATGGTTTTTTTGTTTAACTTTTTTATTGTTTTCTTACACTAAATTACACATTATTCTCATATAATTACGTATTTGTTCAAATAATATTGTCATAATTTAGACATTTAATTTTATTTGTCCTAAGTAGCTGATAATCAAGTAGAAATTCCATTTAAAAAGATAGGTGTAAATCAGTGTCAAGAATAAAGCAAAAATCAAGCCATAGCGCTGTTTTTCAACAACTTATATGGATAAACGGGTTTGCGCTTATAATTAAAATTTAGTGTAGGAGTTTTTTTAAATCTTCAGGTTGACGTATTACAGGATGATTTAATTTCCAGGATTTGGGATGTTCTGACGTAAAAAGATTACCTGTCAGCAATATTCTGGCTTCTGCATCCTGCTGTTCAATAGTTCGGATCAATCTGAGGGCGGAATCTGTATTAATTGTACTGGTGAGTGAAATGATCCAGTAATCCGGAGGAAATGAATTCATGAAGCCACGTATGTCATCAAGAGTCGTGCTTTGGCCGAGATACAAACTTTTATGTCCTGCAGCTCTGACCATGTAATTAGCGAAAAGCAATCCGATCTCATGAAGTTCACCGTCAGGAAGCAGAAGTATAAAGTTTCTTGTGTACGATATACGGTATGAATGATGTGTATCAGAGGCAACAATCAGTTTATTCCGGATTATGTTTGAGGCAAAGTGTTCGTAGCTTGGACTCACAGTATTTGTTTGCCACATTGAACCTACTGATTGCAGAAAAGGAAATACCACATCCATCATGGCATACTCCATGCCTTTCTGAATAATGCAGTTGGATAAAATCTTATCAAAGTTTTTTTCATCCAGATTCATCATTGCACACCTGAGCATATGTCGCGGAGTATTTTCAGAATCCAGAGATTGAGTGAACTCTGCAGCTTTGTTGCAAATCTCTTCGGGACTCAGACTCAGAATGGATGAAATCCTGATGCCTTTATCTTTCAGTGTTGAAACATTCAGCAAAAGTTGCAAATCATGGTGATCATAATAGCGAATGTTTGTAGCTGTTCTCTTGGGTTGCGGAAAATTGAATCGTTGCTCCCAGATTCGCAGGGTATGAGCCCTGATTCCTGTAAGTCTTTCAATGTCTTTGATTGAAAAAAAATCCATCAGCTTGTTTTTCTGTACATGTGCATAGTCATTTTACATTCTGAATACGACAAGTATGTCACGCTTCATTCCTGCTTTCCGGAAAAATATCTTCTGGTAATAACCTTTTCAAATTCCCTTCTGACAATTCTTCCGGCAAATTCAGTTTCATATTCTTCGTTTCCCTTAGCATTGACAAGGTCATTGAAAACATCTTCTGGAATATCAATTATATATAACAATGACAACAATTTTTCAGACCGGGAATTCGCAAGACTTTTAAGGGCCTGTGAAATCTGGAACACAAGCTCATCATAAGCGCCGAGCGTATTTCCACTGAATTCTATTCCTATTCCGGCTCTGGCGAAATCTTTAATTACCTGTTCCGCAGTTTCTCTTATTATAACTTCATCCTTACGATATTTCTCAGGTATAGTCAATGATCATGCTGGTTGATTCTCATTATTGAAGTTGATCATCAAGCGTTCCACTGGTTTATCATTGATCAGATGTTGCTCCACAATTTCTTTCACGTCTTCTGTATTTACTCCGCCATAAAAAACTCCTTCCGGATATACCACTACGCTTGGGCCGTAATCACACGTATCCAGGCAGCCGGCTTTTTGCGCCCTCATTCTTCCTTTCAGATTTTTCGCTTTGAGTATTTTTTTAAATTCTGCAACCAACTCCATTCCGCAAGCTTCTCCGCAGGATTTTCTGGCTCCTTCTGCTCTTTGGTTGGTGCATATGAATACATGCTTGTCATACTTCATATACCAAAGGTACGATTCCTTCCTGCGAACTTCAAGGGACAGAAACAAAAAAGGAGGACAGCGAAAAGCCATCCTCCTTAAGGAATGTGATGTGAGTAATTACATCTTCACGATTTTCTGAGTCGCTGAAGCGCCGTTTACGCTCAGGCGGATGAAATAAACGCCATTGTCCATTCCATCTACTGAATACTGATGCTTTCCTGCATTTTGTTTCTCATCAGAAACCACAGAACGGATCTTCTCACCCAACATATTAAATATTTCGATGCTCACCTGTGAAGCGGCATTTAGAGAATATTCAACTGAGGCATCCTTGCTGAACGGATTTGGATATACACTGAATGGAACATTCGGAAGAAGTTGTGGTACGGCAGAGCCGATGTCAACAAACACAGAATAGTCTTCAACCTGACCAAACTGCAGATCCAGGCAAGGTGTAGGTCCGGGATTTCCGCTGAAATCAGAAGCAACACGCAGACGGAGAGGCTGACCGATCACTGCGCCAGGAGGAATTGTGAATGAACCACTATGGAAAGTAAGGGCAGTGTCGCCGAATACTTCTTCCGTAAGGGAATCCAGGATACCATCATTGTTCCAGTCGATCCAGACTTTTACAATTTCATCGTAGGTAAATCCGGTTGTGATTGAAATAGTGTATGTATCCAGAGTATAAAGGGTCATGTAATCTGTACACGTATAATCTTGATAACCATCGATGGCGTCAAAGGAGGTTTTATTTATTCCGTTGCCGATTCTCACGTTGGTCACACCGATTCCGCAGACTGAACAATAAGCAACTGTCTGAGGGTAGCAGGTAGTGGCACGTGGTCCTGTAATTACAGCAGAAACAGTCTGTATCATAGTATCGCAACCTGCGCTGTTGCATGCAATCAGAGTGACAGTATACAAACCATTCAGAGAATAATAGTTTGTCGGGTTAGGTAAATTCGAAGTTTGTCCGTCACCAAAATCCCAGCTGTATGTGCTTGGAGTGTTGATGGATGAAGATGTGAAATCAACCTGTCCGGTACATGTGTTTGGCGTATAAGTGAAGCTGATGCATGGATTAGAATCCACTTTCAAAGTCACACTGTAACCGATACTCGTCTGCAGCGGATCATTGGAAGTGATGTTCACATTTGCCACATTATTAGAAGCAGCCATTGTTCCACTATTAAAATTCAGTGTAATAGTGCTTGAGTTACCAGGGGTGATTGTACCGGTCAGCGGTGAAATTGTCAGCCATGGAGGAGTAGTTCCTACATTGAAAGTAAGGTCACTGCCACCTGTATTGGAAATAGTCATTGTCTGCGATGCGGTTGCGCCGCAAGCTGGAAGATTCTGTGTAATGCCTGGAGGATTGATCGCCATTACCGGTGCGGCAAAAGTGCTTCCTGATACACAAACTACAGTATCGATGTCGTTATTGAATACCCGGATCAAAGCATTGAAATTGCCAACTGTTGATGAGCTGAAATTGACAGTTGCAGTCGTAAATCCACCTGGAAGGACGAAAGGATCAGCGGAAGAAACCGTAAAGTTGCTTGTTGTTGATGAAACACTATTGATATGAAGTGTATCGCAACCATTGTTGATGATATTGAACGTTTGAGTTCCGGTGGTGTGCTGCATGATGCTGCCAAAGTTCAGGCAGGTGTCGCTAAGCGCGATCGCCGGATCACCGGTTACAGTAAGTGTGCAAGGTACATTCACAACAGGGTTAGAAGGATCATTGCTGGCAACAGCTATACTTGAAATGTAAGTTCCTGCTGCCAGGCCAGTCGTCTGGAATGTGACGATTACACTTGAAGTCCCAGGCGCTGTTACGGTATCATTTGTTCTGCTGAGAGAAATCCAGGAAGCGATTCCATTCTGTCCACCCCACTCAATTGCATTAGCAATTACTCTGGCGCTATTCGTGTTATTAGCATAGTAATCGAAAGCGAGGAAGATTGCCTTACCGGATCCAAATGGACGTGTCACTACGACGTCATTCCCGGCATCGTCAATGATTTTAATTTTATCCGCATTACTGAGTTGTGTCGTATAGGTCGCTGAAGGAGCATTAAAAGTAGCAGCCACATTCGCTGCAAGCGGGTGCGAAGCATTCACCACGGTAAGTGGTCCACCTACACCATCTTCAACATAAGAGCCGGAGAATACACCGGTATTAAACATGCAGTCAGTCTGAGAAGAGAATGAACCGCAGAATACCACGCTTCCACCATTATTCAGATACTGTCTGATCACTGGGCCAAGTGTGGTCCATACAGCAGGGTTACCTGTTTCCTGTTCAGGAATGAGCAACACATTTTTACCAACAAGTAGTCCCTGGAGTGTTCCAGGATTCGTAGTGGCAGTAGTAGTAAGAGTGTAGTTTGTAAAATGTTGGTTAATCGCCGCGATAGTATTCGGGAATTCGGAAAAGAGATCCGTACCGTATGACATTGCAAGAACCTTGATGTTTGAACTGACAGAACCGTCGGTGCTGTACACCAGCTGTCCGCCGCCAATGTTTGAGATATCCAGACTGAAAGATACCGAGTCACCGCAAAGAGCATTAGCTGTAAGGTTCAATGGTGACACGCTGATCTGAGGAGCCGCCTGTACTGTTACTGTAGTTGTAACGGTATCAGAAGAAGCACAGGTATAAGCGATCAGGGTTACTGTGTAGGTGCCTGGAGCGTTATATGCATGCAATGGATTTTGTGACATAGCTGTGTCTCCGTCACCAAAGTCCCAAAGCCAGCGAACAGGTCCACCTGCACTGAGATCGTTGAACTGCACATCGACCAGGAGCGGAGGATTAGGATTTCCAACTCCGATTGCAGCTGTTGGAGTTCCTCCCGGTGCGATCACTGAGGTCCAGGTCGCTACAAAACCGCTGTCTGTAATTGAAATGTCAGAGGTCCATACAATGAGCATTGCTCCGGAGGTTGCAGTCACCGGGCTGGGTCTGGTGCCTCCGCTGGCATTCAAAAGCTGAGGGGCAGTAGTAGTGGTACCGTCATAAACACGGAAGAAATCAAAATTCGCTTCTGTGCGGAACTGCTGAAAGGACAGGGTGATTGTAGTGGCACAAGGTGGGTTGATGAGAAGGGTGCAGCTTTCGCTGTTCTGATACGGACCTGTTGGACCACCGGTATCGTAAAAAGTACCTGTCGAGTCGAATGTCTGTGATACTGCACATGCAGTGTAGGTGCCTTGAGCCAGCAAATTCGTATTAGAAATAAAAACGAGTGCAAGGCACGCCAACGCGCTGAGTAATAGTTTTTTCATAGCAATCTGGTTGGGGTTTTATCAATTCCAAATGTAAAGTATTTTTTTCATATACAAACCCGCAAGAACCTTATTTGATCAGCATTCTGACATTAGCATGATCCTCTGATTTCAGCAATAAATATGGCATTCTCGCCCCTTAAAAACCTACATTGGTTCTGAACAGTTTGATGGCGATGGCCAGAAGCACGATGCCGAAGACCTTTCTGAGGATGCTGATACCGGCGGCACCGAGCATTTTTTCAACCCGGGGAAGGTTTCTGAGTACCAGATACACCAGTACCAGGTTCAGCATGATGCCGATAATAATTGTCCAGGAATCGTATGCCGCCCGGAGAGATAGAATGGTGGTCATTGTCCCGGTACCTGCAATGAGCGGAAAGGCAACAGGCACAACAGAAGCCGTAGCCGGAATTTCATCCTTGTAAAGTCTTATACCTAGTATCATTTCCAGTGCCAGGAAAAAAATCACCAGTGAACCGGCGATCGCGAAAGACTGAACATCCACGCCGAGGAATTTAAGAATGCTTTCACCCAGAAAAAGAAAAGCAATCATGATAACCAGAGAAACCAGAGTTGCCTGCAGCGACTTGATAACCCCTACTCTCTTTTTTACTTCAAGCAACACAGGAATGGAACCTACTACATCTATCACTGCAAAAAGTATGGCGCTCACTGTGAGTACATCCCTGTAATTCAATGCGATTTCCATCTCTATGTTTTTTTTCTGTTCGTTTTTACTTTCCGGTACAAGGCATCAAATTCTGATATGCCTTCTGTTATATATGCTGAAAATATATTCATAAGCTCAAAGCCCTCTTTCCTGAGAAACTCATCGACTTCATGGTAACTGCATCCATCAGAATAGCTTTCATTACGGCAATTCATCTCTGACAAAACGAATTCCGTTCTATCCAACAGTTTCCGGGCACCTTGAAGTATTGAAAGCTCACGGCCTTGTGCATCCAGTTTAATCAGAAGGATCTTTTCGGTCCGTTCTGCAAACACATGATCCAAATTGTCTGCATTCACTGTAATCTTTTCCTGTAAACCGAATTTTTCATTGTCCAGAATTGGATTCAGGGAACTTGATACCGAATTGCTGGATATATAAAATTCTGCAAGGCCTGCGTTCTTGTCAAGAGCGAGATTCAATAGTTCTATATTGCTTTCAGTCTGACAGTTTTTCTGTGCAAGCCGGAAAGAATACGGATTGGGTTCGAAGCCCATGATTTTGGCATCTGGAAAGGCTTTCGCAAAGTAAATACATGTTCCGCCGTCAAAAGCTCCCACATCAATGACTATATAGTTCTTTGAATCAGTGGCTCTGCGTATGCTCTGCACGGCACCGTGCAAGTGAGAGGAAGAACGGTTTAGCAGGTTGGATGCAACAAGGGAAATCCGGCCATTGGTCCTGAGCGGGCTAAGGTATAAGTCCAGAAGTTTTTCAGCGGTTCTCTTGAAAATATTCATAGTCCAATGCGGGATACTCCCGCTTCAAATTTATTAAAATAAAAACGCCTCCCGGAGGAGGCGTTTAAAAACGAATAAATCCGTGGTCTTAGTTGTTGAGAGCCTCTGCTCCGGCGACAATCTCCAGGATTTCTCCGGTGATCGCTGCCTGACGGGCCTTGTTGTAAGACAATTTGAGATCCCTGAGAAGTTCTCCTGCGTTGTCTGTCGCTTTGCTCATGGCTGTCATCCTTGCTCCATGCTCGGAAGCGTTGGAATCCAGTATCGCTTTGTACAACTGAATCCTGATGGTTTTAGGAATAAGCTCAAGAACTAATTCTTCTTTTCCGGGTTCAAAAATATAATCGTTGACTTTCGCTTTTTCGTTGCCTTTTGGAGGTGATATCGGGAGCACTTGTTCGTGCTGAACGATTTGCACGGCTGCATTTTTGAACTGGTTGTACACAAGTTCGATTCTGTCAAATGCGCCTGAAGCGAATTCCTTCATGATCTCATCTGCAATTGCGGAAACGGATTCAAAATTCAGATCATTATAGATATCATTGTGATTTCCATAATATAAATGCTTGGTCTTTGAAAAGAACTCGCTGGATTTCTTTCCGATACAGAGCACTTTCACATTTTCATCTTTTACCTGTGCCGCATAGTTTTCACGAAGGATGCGGTTGATGGTTCTGTTGATATTGGCATTGAAGGCACCGCAGAGTCCGCGGTTGGAACTGACTGCGATAATCAGAACTTTCTGCACAGGTCTCACTGCGGCGTAGGCGCCACCGGCGTTTGAATCAAGGGTCCCGGAAATGTTTTCCATGATCTCACGGAGCTTGGCTGCGTAAGGGCGCATCAGCAGAATGGCATCCTGAGCCCTGCGCAATTTGGCAGCACTCACCATTTTCATGGCTTTTGTAATCTGCTGTGTAGAGATTACCGAAGAGATTCTGTTTCTGACTTCTTTTAAGTTGGGCATGTTGTTTCAGAAATTCCTATTGGATTCAACTATGAAGGCAATTGTTGCCTGGATCAAGCTTTATATTTAGGGATAAGTGAAGCTGCGGCTTTTTCAAGTACAGCAGTAACTTTCTCATCAATGACTCCCTTTCGAAGAGTTTCCAGTGTGTCCTTTTGCTGAGCATCGAGCAGGTTGAGATACTCTGCTTCGAACTCTCTTACACGTGCAACCGGGACTTCCTTCAACATACCTTTTGTACCGAGGTAAATGATTGCGATCTGCTTCTCTACAGTGAGTGGAGAATACTGACCCTGCTTGAGGATTTCCACGTTTCTTGAACCTTTGTCGAGAGTGGCTTTAGTGGCTGCATCCAGATCCGATCCGAACTTAGAGAAGGCTTCAAGCTCCCTGTACTGAGCCTGATCGAGCTTCAGGGTACCTGCAACTTTTTTCATCGACTTGATCTGTGCATTACCACCCACACGCGATACAGAAATACCTACGTTGATCGCCGGACGTACACCTGCGTTGAAGAGGTTAGCCTCAAGGAAGATTTGACCGTCAGTGATAGAGATCACGTTTGTAGGAATGTATGCTGATACGTCGCCAGCCTGAGTTTCAATAATTGGAAGCGCGGTAAGAGACCCACCGCCTTTTACTTTTCCTTTCAGAACTTCCGGAAGGTCGTTCATCTGAGCTGCGATGGAATCAGAGTTGATTATTTTAGCCGCTCTTTCAAGCAGACGAGAGTGCAGATAGAATACGTCACCTGGATAAGCTTCACGGCCCGGAGGGCGGCGAAGAAGAAGACTCACTTCACGATATGCAACAGCCTGTTTGGAAAGATCATCATACACAATCAATGCAGGACGTCCTGTATCACGGAAATATTCTCCGATTGCAGCACCTGCCATCGGTCCGAAGAACTGCATTGGTGCAGGTTCAGAAGCAGAAGCAGAAACAACAACTGTATATGCCATGGCTCCTGCATCTGTCAAAGTTTTTACAATCTGCGCCACAGTAGATCCTTTTTGACCTACAGCAACATAGATGCAATAAACCGGCTGTCCTTTTTCAAAGAATTCTTTCTGGTTGATGATAGTATCTATGGCTACAGCAGTCTTACCTGTCTGACGGTCACCGATGATCAGCTCCCTTTGACCTCTTCCGATCGGGATCATGGCATCAATCGCTTTGATACCTGTCTGAAGTGGTTCATTTACCGGTTGACGATAGATTACACCAGGCGCTTTTCTTTCGATTGGCATTTCAAAAAGTTCACCACTGATCGGTCCTTTTCCGTCAATAGGTTCTCCCAGGCTGTTTACTACACGACCCAGCAGACCTTCACCTACACGGACAGAAGCAATTTTACCGGTACGTTTTACTACAGACCCTTCGCGGATGTCTGTGGATGGTCCGAGCAATACCGCTCCGATATTATCTTCTTCAAGGTTTAGAACCACACCCCTGAGTCCGTTTTCGAATTCGATAAGCTCACCGGACTGCACTTTTGTCAATCCGTAAATACGCGCGATACCATCACCCACCTGGAGTACGGTTCCCACTTCTTCGAGTTCTTTTTCAGTCTTGAAACCGGCAAGCTGCTGACGCAGGATTGCTGATACTTCGTCGGGTCTTACTTCTGCCATTGTATTCTGATTTTTATTTTTTAACTTTTATGTGAAAGCTGAATTGCTGTTCTGATTAATTCTTACTGATGTATGGATTGGATGAGAACTCCCGGGCTAGTTTTCTCAGTTCTGATGAGATGCTAGCGTCATATTGCTTATCTCCCATTCTCAAAATGAAACCACCGATCAGGTTCCTATCCACCTTCTCATTGAGTTCCACATCTGAATTGGTGTTTTCTCGAACTAGCTTATAGACTGCTGCGCGAAGATTTTCGTCGAGTCCGATTGCGGTGGTAATCTCCGCAGTTCGTATTCCTTTGAAGAGCTTGAACTGTTCTGAATACTCTTTGGCAATATTTTCCAGATATTTCTCTCTTCCTTTTTTAGTGACAATTTCAAAAAATGCAATTGAAAGTTTGTTCATCTTCTCTGAGAAAAGCTTGCGCAACACCTCAAGTTTGGTGTCCGACTTGATAATAGGATTGGAAAGCAGCAAGCTCAGTTCACGGCTGTTCGCGCATGTGCTGGAGAATAGCTGCATATCCCTGTTCACATCGTCTATATTGCCTTTTTCTTTTGCAAGATCGAGCAGGGATTTAGCGTATCGCTTTGCTACTTGAGTCTCTATCATAATCCTAGATTTTCAGGAAGGGGTTGCTTGGTATTAATTCAGGTTAACATCATTCATGAGGTTTGCCATGAGAGATTTCTGTTTCTCATCGCGGCTGAGTTCATGGCGAAGAATTTTTTCAGCAATATCGATCGACATGGTAGCAACCTGATTCTTCAGTTCAGTGATTGCTGCCATCTTTTCATTGTTGATCGTTTCGCGAGCCTGTGCAAGGATTTTGTTAGATTCCGTCTGTGCTTTATTTTTAGCTTCAGCGATGATGGCATCTTTGGTATCCCTGGCTTCACGAAGCATGTTGTCTCTTTCGGCGCGTGCTTCCTGAAGTAGCTTTTCGTTGCTGGCCTGGAGAGCCGCCATTTCCTCTTTTGCTTTCTTAGCAGAGTTCAATGCATCTGCGATTGACTGTTCTCTTTCGCTGAGCGATTTCATGATCATCGGCCAGGCGAATTTTCCAAGGATGAAAAGTACTGTGAGGAACGAAATGCTCATCCAGAAGATGAGTCCGATTGAAGGTTTTATGAGTTCCATGGTATTCTGATTTGGGCTTTTACTTTTTAATCAATACAACATACAGGTAACAACAATGATCTGGTGCAACCAACCGTTGCACCGGATCATCGGGAATTTTAGCTCTTGAAGGTGACAAGAAGTCCTACTACCATCGCAAAGAAGGCAGCTCCTTCCACGAGCGCAGCTGTCAGGATCATGTTTGCACGGATGTCGCCAGATACTTCGGGTTGACGTGCGATCGCCTCAAGGGCTGAACCGCCGATACGTCCGATACCAACGCCTGCTCCAAGAGCGGCAAGGCCTGCACCCAAAGCAGCAACACCATAGCCAAGACCGAGGTTACCTGCTTCCAGTAGAATTGAAGTTAACATAGTAATTTGTATTTAAGGGTTAATTGGTTTTCTGATTTAAATAATCGCGGCTTCTTCCACTTTAGCATCCACTCCATCGTGATCATGGTGATGCTCTTCCACCGCCGCTCCGAAGTATATCGCCGAAAGCAGTGTGAATACGTAAGCCTGCAGGAATGCGACAAGCAACTCGAGCATGGTCATGAACACCACGAATCCGACTGAGAGAATAGAGACTCCGAATCCAAGTCCGGGATTCATTTCTCCGAAGATGAAGATCAGACTGAAGAAAGAGAGCACAATAATGTGTCCTGCAGTAATGTTCGCGAAGAGTCGGATCATCAGTACGAATGGACGAAGAAATATTCCGAGAATTTCGATTGGCGTGAGCAGGAAGAGTACCCAAACAGGAACACCAGGCATTGCGAATACGTGATGCCAGTAATTTTTATTCGCAACAACTGTGGTAATAAGGAAAGTGAACACCGAAAGAGTGAGCGTCACTGCGATATTACCTGTAAGGTTGGCACCACCCGGAATGATTGGCACAAGTCCGAGCAGGTTGTTGATCCAGATGAAGAAGAAAACTGTCAGCAGGAAAGGCATGAACTTCATGTACTTCTTTTCTCCGATGCTTGGTTTCGCAATCTCATCACGAACAAAAAGTATCAAAGGCTCCATGAAGGACTGGACACCCTTCGGTGCTTCACCTTTTCTGCGAGCGTATGCTTTTGCAACAGAGAAGAAAAGCCAGAGCATGAAGATCAGGCTGAAAAAAAGCGAAGCTACATTTTTGGTTATGCTGAGATCCAGAGGAGTGTCATTCATCACTTCACCAGTTTCATTCTTTTCAATCCAGGCTCCCTCCTCATTCTGTATTGCAGAGGCAAAATAAATTGTGTTGTTATGTCTAACAAAACGGTCAGCGCCCTTCTCCACCACTTCAATCCCCTTGTTATCGTGATGAAAATTCGAAGAAGAAAATAATGTGAAGCCATTCATCCCTTTTACAATCACAGGAAGCGGTACAGAAACATCTCCGAAGAGATGCCATTCGTGCGAATCTCCAATGTGATCCATAATTGACTTTCCCGGATCAAATTTCCCTCCATCGCTTCCTCCGGCATAGGTGGCAAAAGGAACAGTAAGAAGCATGATGATTGCAGCCATTATCCGGCTAAACCTTGTAAGAAACACGGAATGAGTAATTTGCAGCATCTTTTCGGCCCTGATTTTGTAAAAGAGAGCGCAAAAGTACTAATAGATGCGGAATTGACAAATTCCGAAGGTTAAATTTACCCACCCTTCACTGCACTAAGACTTTGGATACCATCTAGTTAATGGAAAATGAGAAAAATCATCATGCAGGATTCATTGAAATGATAATTGGGGAAGAATTATTCTTCCTCAATTCACTTTCACCATTCTGTGAAAAGTCCTTCCTATGCCGATAAAATAAATCCCAGGAATCAGTTCTGTAGTTTTGATCTTAATTCTATTTGCATTAACCTCCATGACAGGATCAATCCTTTTCATATCAATTGTATAAATTCTGAGGTCATTATTTGTGATTGAATTATCATTTGTGCTTTCAATGATAAGTTGGTCTTTAAATGGATTCGGATGAATTTTATGGTCTTCAGTAATATTTTGATTCAGATCTATTCCGGTCCAAAGGTTTTCATCGAAGCGAAACACTCCATTGAATTCTGTTCCACCCCAAATTATTCCATTGCGCTCGATCGCAACTGTAAAAACTACATCATCCGGAATTAAACTGTTTTGTGTGTTCCAGTTTTGAAAATCAATTCCACTCTTCTTTATCAGACCACCACCACTGGAACCCATGTACATGTTTCCAAGTGAATCTTCGCTAAGGGAAGTCAGGCTATTATTGGGAATAGTCGAGCTTAATGTATTATATGCAAACCAGGATGCTCCCAGAAAACGAATGAGTCCGCCGGAAGGACAAGCCAGCCACTTGAAACCTCCATCTCCAATGAGGATGTCGAGTACGCTATTATCAGGAAAGCCATTATTCCAAGAGTCCCAGAATGTGAATGCACTGTCAGTCATCTTCACAAACCCTGAATTGATTGTACCAATCCATCTGACTGAATCGTTTTCAATTTTTATTGTGCTCAGGTGATTCCCCGGCAAATCTGAATTGAACATGTTGTATACAACCCAGGTGCTGTCATTGAAAATATTCAGACCATTGTCGGTGGCTACCCATTTCACATTGTTTACGTCTATTGCAATGCTTCGTACAAAGTCAGATGAAATACCAGAGTTTCCGGTATTGAATACAGTCCAGTTTTGTCCGTCGAATTTGCATACACCACCACGTTGTGTTGCAATCCAGGCATTATTATTCGAATCGAAACTAATATACTTCACTGAATTATCGCTAATGCCACTGTTTGAAGTGTCGAATATTACCCAGGATGTATCATTGAACATTGCAAGCCCTGCTTCTGTGCAAAACCATTTTTTACCGTACGAATCTATCGCGATATAACGGCACTGATCGTCCGGCAAAGGAGAATTACTTCGGCTAAATACAGTAAAAGCCTGTTGAGCGTGTATAAAAGAAGTGGTCCTAAAAAGACAAGCCGATATCAGAATTATAAAAATGCATATTCTCTTATCTGGTCTGAAGCTCATTATTGTAAAATAAAAAATCCGGAAGACCTTGTTGAGATATTCCGGATTCATGCAACATATGATATTATTGAATTACCAGTTTGTGGTAGTAGTTTTTATTACTGGCCAGAATCTGAATCATATAAACTCCTTTTGCAAGTCCGCTCACATCAACGCTTTCTTTAAATTCACCGGAAGCTGAAGCAATTTTACTGGTGCTTACAACATTGCCTAATGCATCGAGCAGATTAATGCGCGCATTTTTTATCTGATGGATTCGGAATTCAACAGTAATATTTTCGGTAGCAGGATTCGGATATACACTCAGTGAGTTTAGCTTGTCAATATCCCCTAACAGATTTGGTTGATTAACCACGGCTGTCACAGGAGTTCTGGCACTGATACAACTTGCGCCGGGCAATCTTATTTCCCAGTTGTAGAAGAAGTAGTAATAGCCGGTACCTTGGGATGTAGAGGTGATAGAACAGAAGTTGTCAATCGTATAGGGGAAACTTAGTCCGCTTGCAATGTTATTACGGAACAATTCGCCACCGGTTTTGGCAAGACGATAGGCGGATCCCGGAGTGATATTGAAGTCAAGTATCACGGTATTCTCACCTGCAAGCACACTCACAACCCTGCTCTGAAGCACGGTGTTCTGATCATTTCTCAGCTCAATTGTCCTGGTGCCGGCGCTTTGTGCATAGACTTTAACAGAGTGAAGCGTGAACGGATTATAGCAGTCAAATATCAGATACTGATTAGTAGTCGAAGAGCTGCCGCCAGAAACTGCGCTATCGGCAGGTCCTATATTCATGCTGGCCCCCGGGTGTAACACTTCAGCTTCAGCATAAAATGTAGTGGTGTTATTAATGAAGGGTGTTGTAAAAATGCTTCCAATTCCCAGAGCACTTCCACCTGATGGAGAATCGTACCAGGAGATATTACCCGGTGCTATGGCTGTAAGATTTGCCGTTCCGGGTGTAAGGATGGTATCATTGGTTCCGACAGGTGCTGATGGAGGGCTGAAAACATTTACATCCACATCAACTGACTGACCGGTACCGCACTGATTAGAAATCTGAACGCTGTAACGTCCAGCAGCACTGACTGTAGTACTACGGGTAGTATCACCGTTACTCCAGAGATATGATAAAGCGGAAACGGAAGAGTCAACCTCAAGTACCGTACTTTCTCCTGCACAAAGATTCAATACAGAATTCTGAATATTCACTCTGACCTGTTGAGTTGCCGGATTCGGTTCTTGTTTTGTTAAATTATACGGAACAGCATACACATTGTTTGTTTCATCAGCTTCAAGGAAATTATTGTTCGGGTCAACTTCAGTGACTATCCAGTATTCACCGTTGCAGGTTCCAGGAGGTACATCAATCCACATTCCGTCAAGACTTGTCCAGTAGATGTCTACATATCCCGAAGAAATTCCCTGCACATTCGGAGAGCAGCTATAATTTCCACCACCCAGCCCATAGTTGGGAAAATCCGAATTGCTGTTGAGTGAATTTCCTACGCTGTCAAGACAATGGTCAGGATATCCCGCGCAAGTACCGTAATCCATTACACAAAATGCCAGTTTGGAGCCTGCACCTATTATAGGCCAGTTTCTGGGATCTGCCTCGGAAGTATCTCTGGTGCGCAGAGTATAAACACCCCAGTCATCTACGTGCATATGACTGTGTGTTGGGTGATAAGTCATGGTTCCTGCGGCGCGGTCATAATGCGACATGGTATTTCCGCTTTTGTGGTAAATACGTTGGTTGATCAATATCGCAGGATAGGTAATACCATCAGGACAAATACTAGGGGGAGCGCCTATGAAAGTATCAGTATCACAAACAAAAATGTTTGTCGCCCTCAGTTCAAGCGGACCATGGCCCGGGTTAGGTGTTGATACTGTAATTTTGAGACGGCCATTATCGACTCCGTTGCCGGTTTGTGAATACTCGATAATCCCGTAGGTGGCACCGTAGTCAAAAAAAGGCGGATGTCCGATTTGAATATCCGGGAGCAAGTCGCAATCTGTTTGTCCGGCATCTTTACAGACACAGGATGTTGCATTAGTCGTGCTGCATTGAGCATAGGTAGCCCTATTACCAATTGAAATCAATACAAGAATTAGAAGTAGCAGTCTTTTCATATTAAACAACAATGGGGGCGAAATCTATTAAAAATATCGGACTTTCCCATTATTTTCAATTGTTTACGCATGATTATTCCTTTTAAATCATAGAGATTATAGCTAAGTGGCATAATCAACGAAGCTATAATTTATAATCGTAAGAGAAATCATTGAAAATTGATATATTTAGCTGAGTTCATTTTGACTCAAGTTAAAATAGACCGTTATGAAAAATAAGATGTTTAGGATTTGTGCAATTATCCTTTGTTTAAGCACTTTCGTGGAGGCCCAGGTGCCAAAAAAATTCAATTACCAGGCTGTTGCCCGCGACATGAGTGGGTCCGCAATCATCAATCAATTGATATCCGTAAGGATCAGTATATCGGATGCAGCTGTTTCAGGAAACGTGGAATATTCTGAAGAACATTTTGTCAGCACAAATCAATTCGGGATGTTCACCTTGGAAATCGGAAACGGAACTGTACTCACAGGTTCGATGGACAGCGTTGGCTGGATTCAAGGTGCAAGATTTATCCTTACCGAAATGGATCCTGCCGGAGGAAGTTCCTATGTCGACATGGGATCAACTGAATTATTAAGTGTTCCATACGCGCTTTGGTCAGGCAATACAATCACCGAACAAGACACTTTATATTCAAACATCAATGGACAGGCCGGTTACCTGATAAAATTCACCGACTCCGTAAGTGGCTCCAATTCTGTTTTGTTCGAAGACAATGGTGCGGTTGGATTGGGAACAACGATTCCCTCAGCAAAATTTGAAATTAATCACAACGGAGCTTCTTTCAATCCGCATCTGAAACTTCTTGAAACTGATCCTTTCGACTTCGCACGTCTGACATTTCAAAATGTGTCTGGCAACAACTATTGGGCGATTGAAGGTTTGAATTCTCTTGACAATGCGAATGAAAGACTCAATTTCAGAAACAGTCTCTCCGGAAATATAATGAGTCTGACAGGAAACGGACTTTTTGGAATTGGCACTGGAACAAACGGACACAATCCTAATTCACTGATGACAGTGAAAAGCTCAAAACAAATCAGCGCGCACTTTGAAAATGACTCACTTTCAGGAACAGGCGGAGTAGGCTCTCAGCAATTCATTGACGGGACTTTCGCCACCGGCCTTAGAACAGAATACAATGGTACAGCACAAAATGACGGAGTGGCTCTCTATGCAAAGGCGGTGAATACTGATTTGTTTTACGGTTTTGGAGGCGTATTTATCGGGAATTTCAGCGGGGTGTATGGAAGCGGCGTACTGAACGGACATTCCGCTGTGTACGGGGATGAGAATGGAGCATTTTATAGCGCATATTTTGCAGGCAATGTCACCGTAACGGGAGTGTTAAGCAATCCAAGTGACAGGAGATTGAAGAAAAACATAGAACAATATTCTGGTGCACTTGCCAAGATCCGTGGGCTAAACACTTATTCATATGATTTCATTGATAAGAAAGGAATGAACCTGGCTGAAGGAAAGCAGTTTGGTTTCATGGCAGAGGATATGAAAATAAATTTTCCAGAGTTGGTGACAGATGAATTGTTTGTTAGCGAAAACAAAGAAAGGTTTGAATATAACGGGATAAATTATACTGGGATGATTCCGGTGCTGACTCAGGCAATAAAGGAACAACAGGAGATCATTGAAAATCTGCTAAAGAGAATAGAATCTCTTGAATCCCGCATTGCTGCTGAAAACTAAGATATTAGTTTATTTCATGCCTGATAAATCGTACCTTCGCGGCCGTTAAAAATCAGGAAGATGATCAGTGTTTCCAATTTATCCCTGCGTTACGGGAAGAGAGTTTTGTTTGATGAAGTGAATTTGAAGTTCACTCCCGGGAATTGTTACGGTGTAATCGGAGCCAACGGGGCAGGCAAATCGACATTTTTAAAAATTCTCAGCGGAGAAATCGAGCCTAGCACGGGCGGAGTTAGCATGAGTCCGGGTGAAAGAATGAGCGTTCTGAAACAGGACCACTTCGCCTTCGACCAGCATACAGTTCTTTCCACAGTACTGATGGGCAATAAAAAGCTCTGGGAAGTGATGAAAGAAAAAGAAGCCATCTATGAAAAAGTTGATTTTACTGATGAGGACGGAAACCGTGCAGCAGAACTTGAGCAGCAGTTTGCAGACATGAACGGCTGGGACGCCGAAAGCGACGCTTCAAATCTTTTGAGCGGACTCGGAGTGAAGGAAGACCTGCACAACACTTCCATGAGCGAACTTAGCGGAAAAGAAAAAGTGAGGGTGCTGCTTGCACAGGCTCTTTTCGGCAATCCGGATATCCTTCTTCTCGATGAGCCAACCAATGACCTGGATGTGGACACCATCACATGGCTGGAAAATTTTCTTGCCGATTTTCAAAATACTGTAATTGTAGTATCGCATGACAGGCACTTTCTGGATGCTGTTTGCACGCACGTAGCAGACATCGATTTCGGAAAAATAAATCTCTATACCGGAAATTACACTTTCTGGTATGAATCAAGTCAGCTTGCACTTAGACAAAGAGCTGATCAGAATAAAAAAGTGGAAGACAAAAGAAAGGAGTTGCAGGAGTTCATTGAGCGTTTCAGCGCCAATGCCTCCAAGTCGCGTCAAGCTACAAGTCGTAAAAAACTTTTGGAAAAGCTGGTAGTAGATGACATTCCACCATCAAACAGAAAGTATCCAGGAGTGATATTCAAAGCAGAAAGAGACTGTGGAGATCAGATTTTGAATGTGGACGGATTAAGTAAGCGATCTACCGAAGGGCAGCTGCTTTTTTCAGATATAAGTTTTGATCTCGTGAAGGGTGATAAGGTAGCCGTGATTTCAAGAGAGCATCAGGCAATCACTTCTTTTTTTGAGATTCTGATGGACGAAGAAGCGCCAGACAGCGGAACTTTCAGGTGGGGAAGCACCATTACTCGATCATACCTGCCCAATGAGAATTCCAAATATTTCAAGGAAGACCTGAACCTGATAGACTGGCTAAGACAGTTCTCAAAAGAAAAAGACGAAACATTTGTACGGGGATTTCTCGGTAAAATGCTCTTTAGCGGAGAAGAAACCTTTAAAAAAGCCAGCGTACTAAGCGGAGGCGAAAAGGTAAGATGCATGCTTTCAAAAATGATGCTCATGCAGGCGAATTGCCTTATCATGGACGAGCCTACCAATCACCTTGATCTGGAATCAATCACATCCGTGAACAATGCCATGAAAGACTGGAAACACATTGCGCTCTTTACTTCACATGACCATGAGTTTATGCAGAGCGTGGCAAACAGGATCATTGAGCTCACACCATCCGGAGTGATCGATAAACGCATCAGTTACGACGAATACATATCGGATGAAGGCATAAAGGCCCTTCGCGAAAAAATGTACCAGGGTGTCCCGGCCTGAAGCTGTTTAGAAGGTCATTTTAAAGCTTCAGATTTCTTTCTATCTTTGAGAGATATGTCTTTGCGTCTTTTTGCTTTTTTCACAATGCTTATCGCGTATGCGATCATGCTTGGACACAGCATTTTTCCGCATCATCATCATCATGTGCAAACTAATCATGTTGCACACGAACATCATCATACTCATGAGGGCCTTCATGAAGAGCATTCTCATGACAAAGATCTTTTTTCTCATTTGTTTCATTCAGATGATGAGTTGACATATCTGATATCAGCGATTGATCCGATTAAAGCATGGTGCAAGGACATTCCATATAGTCTTCCATGCACAAACCGTCAATTCTATTTTTTTGATCTTGAATTTTCTAAAGGAAAAGCGCCACCAGAAAACGCGATTCCTATCCGGCCCCAATCATCTTCCAAAGGATTGCGGGCCCCACCTTCTTTTGCCTGAAGATAAGCGAATATTATCGCGTGGTGTTTATTTTGAAACACCATTTTAGCATATTATATATATCTATAAAATCAAAAATTACAATTATGAAAATCAACTTCATCCACATTGGATTATTATCTGCAGCACTTACGCTGGCATCATGTTCTGGAAACAGCAATAAAGAACACACACATGACGGACATACACATTCTCATGACCACGACGGACACGAACATCATTCACATCAGCAGGAAGAAATAACCATTGGCGAAGACTCCGTCGCAGTAAATCCAAAACAAGGTGAACACCACGACCACGGACATACCCACGACCATGACCATGACCACAAACATGCGCATTAATAGAAGTTGGTTTAAAATCAGCATTCTGGCATTATTAATACATGCGGTATTCTGTTTGCCCGCTTGCAAAAATATTCATGAAGACGATCACGGACATTCTCATGATGAAGAACCCATAACTAAGCTTACTCTTCACAGCGAAAGCACAGAACTCTATGTGGAATTTATCCCACTTGTGAAAAATGAAAAGTCGGTTTTTCTGGTGCATGTAAGCCAAAAGAAAGAGAATCAGCTGGCTCTTGAACGCGGGAAAATGACACTGAGTCTTATTAAAGGTCAAAAAGGAATCAGGTACAATGCCGATTCCCTCAGATCTCCCGGAATATTTCAATGTTCGCTGATACCCTCTGATACCGGCGATTCATTCAAGCTGGTGTTTAATATCAATGACGGAAAAAAGGATGAAGTATTTGAAGTAGAAAACGTGACTGTCTATTCTGACAGGGCAACAGCGAATGCTTCCATATTACCTGAAGAAGCATCTGACATTCACTTCAGCAAAGAACAGGCATGGAGGACTGAGTTTGCTGTTCAGAAGGTTAAAAGGAGCAAGTTCAGCGAAGTCATTAAAACATCCGGAGTGCTCCTTCCACATCCGTCAGACGCTACTTATATCACAGCCTCTGCACGGGGTATAATTTCATTTGCCGGTCCGGACATTCTGAATGGAAAAAAAACCGTCAAAGGTGAGTTACTTTTCCGTATTGGGTCAGGTAATATCAGTGGTGATAATGTAAGTACGGAATATGAAGAAATCCGTACGCGATTTGAAATGGCGGAAGCAGAATACAAAAGGAACACCAGTTTGATTAAGGACAAAATCATTTCTCAAAAAACATATGAACAAAGCAAAACTGAATATGAGCTAACTAAAAAGAGATTTGAAACTGTTTCTTCAGGTCACTCTTCCAATGAAAGATTTGTGCGTTCTCCTGCTTCCGGTTTTTTATCTGAGATCTACATTCAGGAAGGTCAATTTGCGGAAGCAGGCGACAGGCTTGCCAAAGTGGTTGGAGGAAACAAGCTGTTAATTCAGGCAAACTTATCTCAAAAAGATTTTGCGAAATCATCATCCATTGTTTCTGCAAATTTTAAAACACCGGACATGAAAGAATTTACAAACTCAAAAGACTTCAACGGAAAAGTCATAGGTTACGCAAGAAGCATTTCGGAACATCGACACGTGATTCCAGTTTACATTGAAATTGAAAACAACACTTCCCTTATTCCGGGATCGGCGCTTGAAGTTAATCTTATCACAACAAGCGAAGAGGAATTCATTGCTGTACCGGTAAATTCTGTCATAGAAGAACAGGGATACCATTATGTATTTGTACAGAAGAGTGGAGAAAGATACGAGAAGAGAGAAGTCAGAACAGGTAAAGGTGACGGTATAAAAGTACCGGTATTGTCAGGATTGGCTGAAGGTGAGATTGTAGTCATTCGTGGTGCTTATCAGGTTAAAATGTCAGCCGTGTCAGGAGCGATTCCGGATCACGGTCATTCACACTAAGAAAATCATGCTTAAGAAACTGATAAGTTTTTCACTTGAAAACAGCCTGGCGGTGATCATGTTCACTGTGTTGCTGATTGTTTTCGGGACTTATGTAAGCACACGCATGGACGTGGATGTATTTCCGGACCTGACGGCACCTACTGTGGCGGTACTTACAGAAGCCCCGGGTATGGCGCCGGAGGAAGTAGAAAAACTTGTAAGTTTTCACATTGAAACAGCAGTGAACGGAGCTACAGGTGTCAGAAGAGTTCGCAGTTCTTCCGCTGCAGGCATTTCAGTGGTATGGGTGGAATTCGAATGGGACACGGATGTTTTCAAAGCACGACAGATCGTAAATGAAAAATTGACAACAATTGCCAGCCGGCTCCCGGCTGAGGCTGGTCAGCCGACACTCGCTCCGCAGTCATCTATAATGGGTGAAATCATGCTGATCGGAATTAAATCAGAAAAAGACAGCAGCGGAAAAAATATTATTTCTCCCGGTGAATTGCGAACAACTGCGGAATGGCATATTCGCCCGCGCTTGCTCGCAACGGGCGGAGTGGCTCAGGTGGTTGTGCTTGGCGGCGAGAAGTTGCAGTATCAGATTCTTGCTTCTCCCGACAAAATGAATCTGTATGGAGTTTCTCTGAAGGAACTGACCGAAGCGGCAGAATATTCAGGAGGAAATTCATCCGGTGGATTTTTAAATGCGTACTCAAATGAATATGTGATTAAAGGAGTAGGTCGTACAACTGAAACTGATGAAATCGCTGCATCAGTGATCAAACAGAATAATGGGATGCCTGTAAGAATCGGAGATGTCTCAGAAGTAAAAATTGCCGGCGGTCCGAAGATAGGTGATGCCTCCCTGAATGCAGAAGAAGCGGTCATTATGACTGTTCAGAAACAACCGGGTATTAACACAATAGATCTCAGCGAAAAAATCGACGCTGCGCTGGAAGAAATCAGGAAAAACCTCCCTCCGGGAATTCTTATCGATTCAGACATTTTCAGACAATCTGATTTCATTCACGCATCCATTGATAACATCCAGAAAGTTTTACTGGAAGGAAGTTTTTTTGTGGCGCTTATTCTCTTCCTCTTTCTCATGAACTGGAGAGCAACCGCAATATCCCTACTAGCCATACCGGTATCACTGTTAGTCTCTATACTCGCATTAAGTTGGGCGGGGTTTTCGATTAACACAATGAGCCTGGGTGGTATGGCCATCGCAATCGGCGCAATTGTGGATGATGCCATCATTGATGTGGAAAATGTTTACCGCCGGCTGAGAGAAAATTCTTTGCTGCCTGAGGAACAAAAAAGAAATAAGTTCGACGTGATTTTGGATGCGTCCATGGAAATACGCACCAGCATTGTGAACGCCACAATCATAATTGTGATAGCATTTATTCCTCTGTTCTTTTTATCCGGGATGGAAGGAAAGCTTCTTGAGCCACTGGGAATCGCATTCATTGTTTCCTTGCTCGCTTCACTTCTTGTTTCTCTCACCATCACGCCGGTATTAGGCTCATACCTTCTTGCAAATGAAAAAATGTTGAGCAGGCACAGCAAGGAGAGCCACCTGATCTCATTTCTGAAATCTGTTTATGCCTCAACACTTGATTTTGTCTTCCGTCACAAGAAAAAAGTGCTGTATTCCACCGTGGCTTTGTTTCTCTTTTCAATATTCATGTTCAGTCGTCTCGGCAGAAGTTTCCTTCCGGAGTTCAACGAAGGCTCTTTGGTGATCAGCGCAGTGACAATGCCGGGGATATCTCTTGAAGAAAGCAATAAAACAGGAAAGTTGATCGAGAAAAAACTGCTTTCTGTTCCGGGTATAAACACTGTAACACGCAGAACAGGAAGGGCTGAACTGGACGAGCATGCACAGGGGGTGAATTCATCAGAGATTGATGCGCCTTTTGAACTCAACGGCAGAAGCAGAGAAGAGTTTCTGGAACAAGTCAGAAATGAACTGTCCGGCATTCCCGGAGTAAACATTACAATCGGTCAACCGATCGGACACCGCATTGATCATATGTTATCCGGCACGAGAGCGAACATCGCGATTAAAATCTTCGGGACTGACTTAAATCAGTTATACAGGATTTCACAGGAAATCAAATCTGCCATTGGAGATCTTGAAGGCCTTGTGGACGTAGGAGTAGAGCTTCAAACAGAAATTCCCCAGATTCAGATCAGGGCGAAACGAGAAATGCTTGCCTTATACGGAATTCGTGTTGGCGACTTCAATGCGTTCATCAGCACAGCGCTTGGAGGCAAGATCGTATCAAGTATTCAGGAGGGCGGAAGAAGCCATGATCTGGTCGTTCGCTTTGAAGAGAACTACAGATCGGATATTGAGTCTATCAGAAACACTTTGATTGATGCCGGAGATGATAAAAAAGTTCCTCTTTATCATGTTGCCGACATAGTCAGTACAGCAGGGCCCGGCAGTGTGAGCAGGGAAAACGTTCAACGTAAAACAGTGGTTTCTGCCAATGTCAGCGGAAGAGACCAGCGCAGCGCAGTGAAAGAAATAAGAGAAAGAATTAAAGAAAGAATTTCACTTCCTGAGAATTATCACGTAGAACTGGGCGGTCAGTTTCAATCGGAAGAGGAAGCTTCCGAAACCCTGCTTGTCACTTCGCTTTTATCTTTGATAGCAATATTTCTAATATTGTTTCAGGAATTTAAAAAGGTAAAAACTTCGGTGATCATTCTCCTCAACCTGCCACTGGCATTGATCGGAGGAATTTTCAGTATTTATTTTACCGGAAATATATTGAGCATTCCGTCAATAATCGGATTCATCACATTATTTGGAATTGCCACTCGCAATGGCATTTTGCTGATATCTCATTATCAAACACTGGAAAATGAAGGCATGAAATTGCAAGATATTATTCTCAAAGGATCTACCGACCGTCTTAGTCCAATCTTGATGACAGCACTGACAGCAGGACTTGCACTGATTCCATTGGCAATCTCAGGAGATCTTCCAGGAAATGAAATCCAAAGTCCGATGGCAAAAGTTATACTTGGCGGACTTTTCACATCGACATTGCTCAACCTGATCATCGTTCCTATTGTATATTTCA
Organism: Bacteroidota bacterium; assembly: GCA_003389385.1. Classification (GTDB taxonomy): domain Bacteria; phylum Bacteroidota; class Bacteroidia; order AKYH767-A; family 2013-40CM-41-45; genus QQVM01. The sequence goes on along the minus strand of QQVM01000009.1, from coordinate 34,983 downwards.
TGATGCGCCAACATGATCTCAGAATAACAAAAACATCTTCTGACAAATGAAAACCATTCCTGCGCTAATCATTGCAATTGCCATGACAACACAATTGTCTGCATGGACTTCTCTTGAAAATGTGCAGAAACAAGTCTTGCAGAATAACAAAAAACTCAAGGCCGAGGCTGAATTGTTAAATGCCAAAACGTTTTCACATAAAAGCGGCATATCACTTCCTGATCCTATTGCTGAATATAATTACCTGAAAGGGAGTCCTGCTTCTGCCGGAAACCAGAAAGAGTTCAGTGTGACTCAGAGTTTCGAATTTCCGACTGTCTACACAAGAAAAAAACAACTATCCGAAATCCACATCCGTCAGTCGGCTCTTGAATTTGATCACCACCGGCAAAACCTGATGGTGGAAACCGGATTGCTCTGTGCGGAGCTTACAAAACTGAATAAACTGTCAAACATTCTGCAAGTGCAGAAACAAAATGCAGAAACAATCGCGGAACATTTTGAAAAACTTCTCAACGAAGGGAAAGGAAACATTCTTGATCTGAACAAAGCACGACTACAAAGATCCATGATCAACAATGAGTACGATAAGTGCATGGCGGATTTGCTTGGAGCCCGTTTAACAATCACTTCCTTAAACGGCGGCATTGATCCAGGCTTTCAGGATTCTCTTTTTCCTACAGTAGCATTTGTTCAGGACGAGCAGGAGTTTTTGCGGAATTATTCGGAGGCAGATCCCATGCTGAAATATTTTAATCAGGAATCACAGGCAGCCGAAAAAATGCTGTCGCTTTCACGTGCGGAAAACTTGCCAAAATTTGAAGCAGGCTATCATTATCAGGGAATTTTGGGACAAAGCTTTGAAGGCATCCATGCAGGTATAACAATTCCATTGTGGGAGAATAAAAACAAAGTGAAGCAAAAAAAGTCTTATGCTCTCTACACAGGCGCAGCCGCTGAAGATTACAGAGCACTGAAGTTGGCCGAATTAGCATCGAAGATTTCCAGATTGCAGGGGCTTAAGAAAACTCTGGAGGATTTCAACAAATCAATCGAGTCCATGCAAGGTGATACGCTATTATATAAGGCGCTTATGTCAGGGTACATGACCTCCACTGAGTATTTCACCGAGATGAATTATCTTTATCAGGCAAAAAAAGAAACAATTAAGTTGGAAGCGGAATATCATTCTTTGATAATTCAACTGAAGAAACACCAATACTAATCTGGATATTACATAAAACATTAATATATGAATCAAAACGAACTGGGAAAGAAAACCTACAAGACACTTCTGAATTTTTTCCTGCAAGGCCTCATTGTGCTGGCGCCTATTGTCATCACCGCATATTTCCTTTACTGGTTGTTTGAGAAAGTAGACGGAATACTTCGACCCATACTCAATATTCCCGGGCTGGGATTTGTAATCATTATCGCATTTGTTATTCTCATAGGATGGATCAGCTCAAGCTTCCTGATGAGCAGTTTCCTCCGCTTCTTTGACCAGCTTCTGGAAAAAGCCCCAGGAGTAAAGATTCTTTATAAATCAATTAAAGATTTTTTTGAAGCGTTTGCCGGCGACAAAAAAAAGTTCGACAAGGCAGTGCTTGTCAATGTGTTTTCAGATGATGTATGGATTGTTGGCTTTCTCACGGATGATGAATTGCAGAAATTTGAAATGGGGAATGAATTTGTTTCAGTCTATGTTCCACAGGCTTACAATTTCGCCGGACAACTATATATACTTCCCCGAGTCAAGGTAAAAAAAATCAGCAATGTTTCTTCCGGTGACGCGATGAAATACGCAGTTACAGGAGGAGTCGCGGACCTGAATGAAGGAAAGGGGAAAGATCACTGAGGAATATTTTCTGACACAGGATGATCTGATTTGTTTTGTGTCTTTCCCAATCGCCAGAATCCGACCCCAAGCAATAAGCTCACCAACATCAACAAAACAAACAGAGTCGGAAAGCCAAAACTGTCTGCGACACCCAATCCAAAGTAAGGAGCTGCGGTGATCGAAATTCCAAAGGCGATGCTGTATAAAGCAGCATATTGTCCCTGCCTTTCTTTAATTGGCCGGGAGATTGCGTGATTCATCATGAAAGGAAGAGCAAGAATTTCAGAGGCGGTAATTACAATAGTATAGATCACGGAAAAAATTATCATCTGCTTTCCGAACAAAAGAAAAGCGAATGCTATCGGCAAAAGAAACACACCTGAAACAATGAATGGAAATATTTTCTTTCTCCTTTCGAGATGTGCCATGAGTGGCATTTCAACCAAGACCACTAAAAGTCCGTTTAATCCAAGCAACAAGCCTATTGTGTCTTCGCTGTATTTACACACAATATTAAAATACTGCGGCATGCCAGCAAAAAGCTGGAAGAAGCAGGCGCCATAAACAGCAGTCATTAATATGAACAAGAGATAGTGCTTGTCGCGATATGCACTGCTTTCCGGTGGAGGCTTTACTTTCTTCTTTATTGATTCGTTTGTAATCGCTTTTGCCTTGAAGAAAAAAATGAGCATGATACCGGCGGCAAAGCTGGATGCTGCATCAAGAATGAAGAGCCATTTATACCCAAGATGAAGTGCGATAAATCCTCCAATGGCAGGACCAATGGTGAAGCCCATGTTGTTCGCTAGTCTCATGAGTGAAACCGAACGTGTACGGTTTTCAGGTTTGCTGTATTCTACAATGGCCGCTGACATGGCAGGACGAAACATGTCTGCCATCAAAGCATAGGTAAAGACAACGGCTGTAATGATCCAAAGCGACTTTACAACCAACATCAACAGCAAGATAAGCGCACATGCTATGAGTGAAAAGATCATTACAACCCTGTGATCCTTCTTATCAGTGTACCAACCTCCCAGATAGCTGCCGATAATGCTGCCCACTCCGTAGAAACTCATCACCAATCCGGCCTGCGAAATTGAAAACTTCAACTCATTAGTGAGATAAAGAGAAGTGAACAAAAGCACCATGGATCCACTTCTGTTGACGAACATTGCCAAAGAAAGAATCCATATTCTGGACTGCAGATTGGAAAAAGCGCTGTAATAAAGGGAGAGTATGCGCTGCATGCTGAGTGGCAAAGTTAATTTTTTAATGCGCCTGAAAGGAAAATTGACAAAACCATATGCCAGTCAATTAGCTTTTTGCAATCAAATGGAAATGTATAAATTTAACATCCTTAAACTCTTGCATACCAAAAGTTCATACATCGCTGTCTTCATGGGAATATTCGTTGTTTCCATGACAGCCATGTATGTTTCCTGCAAGAGCCCACAGAAAACTGAAAATATTCCGGTTGAAAAAGTTACCCTTCCGGATGAGCCGTCATTATCTCCTCAAACAGCGAAACTGACCGGAGTCTTCAGCGGAAAAGAACCCGATACATTGAATCGCGAATGTAAATTCCAGATCAAAAGAGTAATCGGAAGATCATCCGGGTTGACAGGGAATCTTGCTGATGGCGATTTAATTGTCATAATGTATGACGAAGGCAAATCAGACTGGATAAGTGAAAAGATAAACAGCGGAGAAGTGGTTGAAGTGCTGGTTCAGGAAAGAATTGTTCCTAACAGAAATCAACCGGTGTACCGCATTAAGAATATTAAATAGAAAAAAATACCATGAAAAAAGTTTACGCCCTCTTGTCATTGACCGTGATTGTGCTGGCTATTTTGCATTTCACCGGAGTTGATAAAAATATTGTCAGCGAAAAGATTTTTGTTGGTCCGCCGAAAGATGCGAAATATGATGAAGGCGGAAGAAAAAGATGGGAGAAGATGCGGCTTGCAGATCCTTTAACCGGTGAGATTCCTGTAGGAATAAGGGCGAGGGAGCTTGCCTTCGCTGCAGGACTTCCTCAGATGCAAACAAATCCGATCTCAAGAATGCAAAGCAATTTTGTTTCGCGCGGACCATTCAATGTGGGTGGACGAACAAGAGCAATTGCAATTGATGTCACCAATGAGAATATCATGTTCGCCGGCTCTGTGAACGGCGGCCTTTGGAGATCCTCGGATGCAGGTGCAAGCTGGACCAGAGTGTCATCACTGAATGATAATCCTGCCGTAACCTGGATAGTGCAGGACAAAAGACCTGGGCATACTAACAAATGGTACTATTCTACCGGCGAAGGAATCGGAGCTTCAGCCAGTGCATCGGGCGCTTATTTCCTCGGTAATGGAATTTACAAATCAACTGACGGCGGACTTACATGGAATGTATTGCCCTCCACTGCAACGAATACTCCACAAACTTTTGATCAACCTTACGACATCACCTTCAAACTCGTATGTGACCCTTCCAGCACAACGAGTGATGTGCTTTACATGGCTTGCTACGGCTCAATCTATAAAAGTTCAAACGGCGGCACAAACTGGACTATTGAAAGAGGAGGAAGTCCTTACTCATATTTTTCAGATGTAGATGTGACTTCCAACGGAACCGTATATGCTACACTCGACAGCGACGGAGGACAAAAAGGGGTTTGGAGAAAGGATGTCAGTCTGGGCTGGTTCAATGTCTCTCCACCGGGCTGGGATACTGCCACCTATGGAAGAGTAGTTATTGGCGTCAGTCCTTCCAATGAAAATGTCATTTACTTTCTCGGGGAAACGCCATTCAACGGAAAGATGAACACCAACTGGAAAGGAGATCCGGAATGGAACAGCCTCTGGAAATACACATACATTTCAGGTAATGGAACAGGAAGCGGAGGAATGTGGCAAGACCTCTCACAGAATCTTCCGCAGGATGGCAGCCAACTCGGCAATTTCAACTCGCAGGGAGGATATAATCTGATTGTGGCAGTTCATCCGACAGATACAAATGTGGTTTTCATCGGTGGCACTAATCTTTACAGATCCACAGATGGCTTCAGTACATCAAATAACACCACGCTGATAGGAGGTTATGATCCATTAAGTACTATTCCTTTTTACGGGGTGTATCCAAATCATCACTCAGACCAGCACAATATTGTTTTCATGCCATCGAATCCGGACGTGATGCTGCAGGCGAACGACGGCGGACTGAACTTCACAAACAACTGCAGAGCCAACCCTGTAGTCTGGGATCTTTTGAATAACGGATACAATACATCACAATTCTACACAGTGGCAATTGATCACGGTCCCGCAAACAATGACATCATCATCGGCGGACTGCAAGACTATGGAACATGGTTTACAAATACCACAAATGGACAAGCCCCATGGGTACATCCCGGCCTGGGTGACGGGGCATATTGCGCAATTGACGACGGACATAACAATTATTACATGTCAAGGCAGGAAGGAAAGACCGCGAAAGTAAGTCTGGATGCAAACGGAAATGTACTCGGTTTCCGCAGGATTGATCCAATAGGGGCTTCAGGTTATCTTTTTATCAATCCATTCATTCTTGATCCCAACGACAATAACATTATGTACATGGCCGCAGGAAATAAGCTTTGGAGAAACGACAGCCTGAACATTATTCCGCTTACCGGGGAGTGGGACACTATCAGCACCGGATGGTTCCAGATGCCAGATACCATGACGGTTGCAGGAATGAATATCAGCGCGATTGCCGCTGCGAGGACTCCTGCTAACAGAGTCTATATAGGAACAAACAAAAGAAACATCTACAGAATTGAAAACGCCAACTCAGCCACACCGGTAATGACTGACATCAGCAGCGTATCTTTTCCCACCAACGGCTATGTGAGCTGTATCGCCATTGATCCGAATGACGGAAACAAAATCATTGTCACATTTTCGAATTACAATATTTACAGTTTGTTTTATTCTCCTGACGCAGGAGCCACCTGGCAGAAAATCGGAGGAAACCTTGAAGCTAACAGCATCGGAACTGGAAATGGCCCTTCAGTGAGATGGGCAACGATTGTTCCCACATCCAGTGGCAATGTGTACTTCGTGGGCACCAGCACAGGATTGTATGCTACGAACAATTTAACCGGACTGACGACTGTTTGGACACAAATGGCTCCGAATGAGATCGGGAAAGTGGTAGTAGATATGATGGATTTCAGAAGTGCGGATGGATTGCTGGCAGTTGCCACGCATGGAGCAGGAGTGTTCAGTGCATACATTACGGATACCTTAACGACATCTGTTCCTGCCGCTGGAATTTCCTTAAAAGATATTGAAGTATTCCCTAACCCGGCAAGCATAGAGTTTAGGGTAAAACTATACACTCCGCAGAGTGAAAAGATTCACATTAGACTTTTCAGTATTGATGGAAAAGAAAGTCGCACGATATTTTCCGGAACAAGCATGGCGGGGCTGAATCAGTTTACTGTAAAACGAGAAAATCTCTCAACAGGAGTTTACATTCTGAAAGCCGAGAACTCATCAGGTAAAATATCAACCAAAAAGATTGTCATCCGCTGATTGAAAAACAAAAGCATTCCGTTTGAGTTTGTGCTGGACGCACTCATATCGATTGAGCCCGAAGTAAAGCCCATGTTCGGTTGCCATGCTGTTTATGGCGGAGAAAAGATATTGCTGGTTCTTCGCGACAGAGCGGACCACGAGGACTGCAATGGTGTCTGGATTGCTACCGATAAAATGCATCATGCATATCTTCAAAAACTTTTTCCAAAGATGAGGTCGGTATCCGTGCTTGGAGGCAGTAAAGATAAAGTCACGAACTGGCAGATGATCGGCAAGGAAGACCCGGACTTCGAAAAGTATGTCTATAAACTCTGCGAAATGATTTTACATGGTGATAAAGCCATAGGAAGAATTCCGGCGAAGAAGAGGAAGAAGAATTGACAAGCTCACTCCGCCAACAAGGCCCTGATGAACTTGTCAGTCTCCTCCGCGAATTGCTGATAAAGCTTTCCTGTCGCAGGTCCGTTGAAGCCGGTATGAATTTTTCTCACTCTTCCTTTTTTGTCGATGTAGATTGTTGTTGGGTAAGCAAAAATCCGGTTGAGCATAGGTAGAGATTTGGATGCTTCAGCTTTTGAGGAAGATCCGGCGAAAAGCACCGGGTAAGGAATCTGCAATCTTTCCTTCATCCTTTTGATAACACGAAATGCTCTCGCGGTGTCGGTCTGTCTTTCATAATCAAGTCCGATTATTTCCAGTCCGAAGTTTTTATATTCCTTATAAACCTCTCTGAGGTAAATTGATTCATCCATGCAGTTCGGACACCAGGATCCCAGGATCTGAATGATGGTCACTTTGTTTCTGTAATCATCATTGGGGAAACTGAGCGTATCTCCGTTCACATCCGGAAAAGCAAAACTGATTTTTTCATAGCCAGGTCTGAGGTAAGTCAGTGTCTCCGCATCCGGAAGTTCCACGCTCTCATCACGCCATGCCATCCAGGTATCGTGGTGATGTGTGCCTGAAAAAAAATCTCCGTTTAGCTTTCCGTCTTCTCCAAGCTCTGCGAGAAATAAAAAAGCGTGAGAGCCATCGAATGCGGATAACTTAATTTTTTTACCGCTCATTTCTCCTTCAAGGAAACGGTAATCTCCAGTGGCAGTCAGAAACGTTCCACTTAATTTATCATTATTATGTTTAAATACCCCGATCGCTGTTTTGCTTTCGCCATTCTCCTTACCCCAGATCACTTTCCATTTGCCGCTGATGTCCTGTAAGGGTTTTTCAGGATTCTTAGTGAAGCGAAAATTTTTTCCATGCTCAGCCCGAAAAGGAATCACTTTATTGTTGAGCCTTCCGTGATTGATGAAATTTCCATTCAACGTGGAATCACTCATTTTTGCCCGAATCTCAGAATCGAAAACCAATATATCCATGAAGACCGAATCGCCGGAGAATTGTAAGTCAGAAACTGTCAGCTCTTCAGTATCGTTCAGGATTCTGATTTCGTTTTTCTCAGAGATAAAATTAAAGGGAAGGATGGTGCTGTCGTTCAGCAGTAGTTCAGCGCGCCATACACCAGATTTCAACACAGGTGCTGATTGCAATGAAAGAACAGGTAACAAAAGCAATATGTATTTCAGGAGCATAGATAAATATACGGAATTAGGATTAAGTAATAATTCCCGGAGTACAAACAAAAAAAGGCAGACGAAACATCTGCCTTTAACATTGATACAAGCGGTTTAATCAAAAACCAAACTGAATTCCCTGTGCAAGTGGAAGTTCAGTGGAATAATTGATCGTATTCGTCTGCCTGCGCATATAAATCTTCCATGAATCACTTCCGGATTCTCTTCCTCCGCCGGTTTCTTTCTCTCCACCGAATGCTCCGCCTATTTCCGCGCCGCTGGTTCCGATGTTCACATTCGCGATTCCGCAATCGCTTCCTTCGTGACTCAGGAATCTTTCTGTCTCCAGTATGTTCCTCGAAAAGATAGCAGACGAAAGCCCTTGCGGAACACCGTTGTGAAGCTCGATGGCCTCATCCATTGTTTTATACGTCATCATGTACAGCAGTGGAGCAAAGGTTTCCTCGCATACGATATCCAGATTCTTATTTACTTCTGCAATGCATGGCATCACATAACATCCGCTTTCATAACCTTCACCGCTCAGCACATCTCCTCCATAAATAATTTTACCGTCTTCCTTTTTAACTCTCTCTATCGCTTTCAGGTAATCATTCACAGCCGACTTATCGATCAACGGACCAACCAGTGTTTTTTCATCCAGCGGATGTCCGATTCGAATGTGCTTGTATGCTGCGAGTAATTTGTTTTTAAACGATTCATATACCGACTCATGAATGATCAGACGTCTTGTGGATGTGCATCTTTGTCCGGCTGTACCCACAGCTCCGAACAAGACCGCTCTCAATGCCATTTCAAGATCCGCATGTTCAGTGATGATGATGGCATTGTTTCCTCCAAGCTCAAGAAGACTTCTTCCCAGGCGCTCACCTACGATGGATCCTACGCGTTTTCCAACTCTTGTAGATCCGGTAGCGGAAATCAAGGGCACTCTTTTATCCGCAAGGAAATTATCTCCGATGTATTTTGATCCTCCTGCCAGGAGATTGAGAACACCTTCAGGCACTTTGTTTTCTTTTAATACTTCTGCAACAATGTTCTGCACAGCAATGGCGCATAGCATGACCTTCGAGCTTGGCTTCCACACCACCACATCACCACAAACCATTGCCAGCATTGCGTTCCAGGACCATACGGCTACAGGAAAGTTAAAAGCGGAAATCACGCCGACAATTCCCAGCGGATGATATTGCTCGTACATTCTGTGCCTTGGCCTTTCGCTGTGCATAGTGAAGCCGTGCAACTGTCTCGACAATCCGACTGCGAAGTCACAGATATCGATCATCTCCTGAACTTCACCAAGACCCTCCTGATATATCTTGCCCATCTCATAACTCACCAGTTTTCCCAGTGGTTCTTTGTATTCACGCAGGCGGTCTCCGATCTGACGCACAATTTCACCGCGTTTGGGTGCTGGCATCATTCTCCAGGTGATGAAAGCTTCTTCAGCTTTTTTTATCACCGCTTCGTAATCCTCTGTAGTTGCCTGTGCAATGCTGCCGATGAGAGCGCCGTCTGCAGGCGAGTATGAATCAATCCGTTCACCTTTAGTTTCAAGCCAAACAGCACCGGTGGATGCGCCATTATTGACTTGCTTAATTCCTAATGTCTTTAATACCGACTGAATATTGAATGCTTTTTCAAGCACGGCTCCGTTTTTCATCTTTTACTTTTTTGCAAAGGTAAGACAATTGAAGGTCACCTTTTTGCATATCATATAATCAGCTGGATTTTTCTGGATTTAATCCTGGCAGCATATTCTTAATCAGATTAGATAAAAAAGGCCGCTTAGGCACATCTGTTTGTTTATCAATAATTTATTTAGTGTAAAAGTGTAAGATCAAGCTTCAATCTGCAATAAATTATATGATGCAATGACGTACATGTATTACAGAATCTTAAAAGATATTTTCTTATGAGAAGAAGGTCAGGCCGTATGCGTATGCGTACACGGGTGTCACAAAGAAGAACAATTGTAGTTGCTGCTTCCTGCGGATTCTTACTGGCAGGATTGATGACATTTTGGTTTTTCATGAATAGCAATTCTGATATCAGTGCTGCAACACTGAATGACTACCGAACTAAAAAATCCGGCAACTGGAACGCAGCTTCCACGTGGGAGAGATACAACGGAAGCTCTTGGATCAATGCCAGCAGTGCTCCGGATCATTCCGTCAACGTGATCACTGTTCGAAATGGCCATTCTGTCACCACTACAAACGGACAAGATGTAGATCAGCTGATCATTGAACAAGGAGGCACACTCCTGCATAACAATGGAACATTAAAGATTAAAAAAGGAAACGGTGATGATATTACTGTGAACGGAACCTTGACCATTGAATCTCAATTTACCCTTGAAACGTCAACAACTATGGTTGTAAATGGAACCGTAAATAAAAATGCTGGAGGCTTTACAATTAAAAATTTAGCAAGGATTCAGGTAAACAACTCAGGTGTGTTTAAAAATTCAGGCGGTTCATTAGATACTGATCCCGGCCCATGGAATTTCAATGCCGGATCCACTTATGAGCATGCAGACAACAGCGGAACAATTCCAAATGCTAACTGGGATTCAGGCTCTACCTGTCTGATCACAGGAACCACAAATTCGCCTCCATCAAATCTTAATCAGACTTTTGGAAGCGTTGTCTGGAATACACCATCCATGACGGGCACTAGAAATCTGAATGCTTCTTTGCAATCTATAATAGGAAACCTTCATATAGTCAATACCGGAAGCGGAGCCATTTTAATGAATTCAGGGAATAACCAGGCTGTTACCATAGGAGGAAGCTTCATTCAGGATGGAGGATCATTTTATCTGACTGAGTCCGGAAATACTTCATTTAACATCGGTGGTAGTTTAATTGTGAACTCTGGAACATTCAACGCCACCAGTTCAGGTGGAGGCAATGGCAGCGGAAGTCCGGTATTGAGTATCAACGGTAATCTCGAATTAAACGGCGGAACTTTTGACTTGAACCAATATACCGGATCTAATAGCAGCCAGGGACAATCTTCTGTGAATATTCGTGGAGATTTGCGAATTAATGGAGGATCCTTAAGAGTTTCATCTTCTACTGTCGGACAGGCTACAATTAATATGAACGGAACTTCCGCACAAAACTTTACCAATACCGGAAGCATCAGCGGAAAAATTCACCTGATTATTGCAGCCGGGTCTGTGATTGACTTTGATTCTACTCCTTTCACAGGAAGCGGTAACTTCACATTACCTGCAGGTGCAACAATTAAAATTGGAAGTCCGCATGGACTGAGTGCATCCTCGGCAAGCGGGAACATACAAGTAAGCGGAATCAGAAGCTACTCAACTCAGGCAAACTATGTGTATGACGGAACCGTCGCGCAGGTAACCGGCAACGGATTACCGTCATCAATTTCAAATTTCACAGTAGACAATAGTGCGGGATTACTACTTTCATCCAATATCACAGTCACTCAGGGTGCATTTTTAAATAGTGGAATTGTAAGTACCGGATTGAATACACTTACTATTGGAAGTTCAGTAACAAACACAGGAAACATTACACGGACAAACGGCTGGGTGAACGGAAATCTTGCCAGATGGATTTCATCTTCGGTTACAGGACCCATACTATTTCCTGTAGGTGGAGTGTTATACAACGGACTCACACAAACTTATACATCACAACCATCTTCGGGTGGAATTGCCACAGTGAGTTTTATCAGCAACAACCCGACAACATTCGGAATTCCGGTGATGGATGCTAATTCATACAATGTAAATTCAATCGGTACAAACGGCTACTGGACAATAACTGCTTCATCCGGACTTAGCGGAGGTATTGCAAGCATCAGTTTGGAAGGAAGGGGTTTCAGCGGATTCACAACCACACAGGAATTAAGAATTTTATCCAGAACAAACCCAAGTTCACCATGGATTCTCTCAGGCACACATGCCGACGGTACCGGTTCCCATTCATTTCCAGTAGGTGCGCGCACAGGAATTAGTCCATATCAGCAGTTCGCACTTGGCTGGGGATACTCAGCACTTCCAATTGAGTTGATGTCATTCAATGTCAAACCAGAAGGAAATGGAGTGCTGATCAGCTGGTCTACAGCAACTGAAGTGAATAACGATTACTTCACAATTGAAAGGTCATCGGATGGAAGGGAATTCAATGCATTGACACGAGTGAATGGTGCTGGAAACTCCAGTACGATTAAAACCTACGAATACAAAGACTATTCTCCGCTTGCGGGAATTTCATATTATCGATTGCGACAGACTGATTATGACGGAAGGTTTGAAGTGTTTGATCCAAAGAAAATTAATATCAAAAAGTCTATCCTTTCCGAAGAAAGTGTATCAGTATGGCCAAACCCATTTGAAGACAGAATCAATCTTGACATTCACACGGAAGAAAGAACTGAAGTGAAAATTTCCTTATTCAGTATTGACGGCAGAATGATAACTTCTGAAAGCGTAAATGTATACTCTTCCGGAACAGTGTGGTCTTACAACACACCTTCGAACATAAAGCCTGGTTCTTATTTTATCAGAGTGGACTGCGGAGAAGAGAGTATTACAAGGAAAATTCTTAAGAGGTAAATTATTTCAATGCGCCCTGAACTTAAATCGCTCAGCTAAAAATCTGGCAGTAGATTTCAGGAAGATTGCAAGTAAAGGCTATAAATTTAAAATTTGAATTAATTCAGGACATGACCTTGAATAACTTTTACGCTGTTTAAAATTTGTCTTGATATTTCCGGGAAATTCTGCGCGGCGATTTCATCCACATAATTTGAATTGGAAGGGAAGTGAGAAATAGCCACATCTCCATATACCTGCTTTCCGCTCCTGTTGAAGACTGAATAATGAACTTTCAATTCGCGGCGGTAAATCTTCATGGCGAGATCCATACAATCGTCGTAGTTTGTTTTAATGTCTAGCTCATTGAGAAAAATAAAATAGTCTGCTTGATGTTGTCTGGCAAGATCCGGCAACAACTGCTGGTCGTAAAAAGCCACATTGATATAAAACTTGCTTTCAACTTTTTTAGGAGCTTCTGTCTTTAGCTTTTTCTTAATTGCAACAATGGATGAATCTTTCGAATAAGGTCTCTTTGCAGAATAAACGGTGTCACTTTCATAGGCGAGAGATTTGTATACCAGGTCAAGATCACTGTTATCTGACTGCACGAAATCACGGTGAGCAGCCAATGTTTGATATTCAAAACTGATGTCTGAATTCAGTTGTTTCATCAGGCTCTTCCTTAACTCTGCCCTTATCTGTCCTGTATTCATTCCTGAAAATCGTGCAATGTCGTTGTCCGCATCGGACAAATGCATCATTGGATTATATGGAATTATCAGTATGGATGTTTCTCTTTCGACAATTGCTGCCTCTGGTTGATCAGCGATAAGTAAAAACGGAAGGTTGAAAATAAAGAGAAAGTAAACTGACTGGATAAAGTATCTGTGTTTATTCATGCGATCCTTTACGAGAGTCGCATGCAAAGGTTTTTAACCGGAGCCTGTTTTTATCAACAGCCGGATTTAACATGAGAACTCCCGCTAATTGATGATATGCTTCCAGATATCATTTCCGGTTGCATAAACCATCAGCGTAAGCAGAATAATCATGCCGACTACCTGAGCTCTTTCAAGAAACTTATCGCTGAGTTTCTTCTGCGTGATTGTTTCAAAAAGCAGGAATACCACGTGACCACCGTCAAGGGCTGGAATCGGAAGCATATTCATGAATGCAAGTACCATGGAAAGAAGTCCCGTGATTGTCCAGAATCTTCTCCAGTCCCAAATGCCACCATATATTTTCGCGATTCCAATCGGACCTTGCAGGGATTCGCTGGCTTTTTCCTTGCCGACAAATATTTGTTTGAGTCCTTTAATATTGGAAGTAATTGCCTCAAATGCATCGGAAGCCCCGAAAGAAAGCGCCTTGCCTGCAGTGTAATTTTCAAGCGCATACGGCCCGTAATCACTGTGATAAGTAATTCCGATCATTCCTGAATCGCTGACCACCGGCTGAATCAGGAGAGAGTCGGTACCCCTCATCACGTGCAGTGAAATTGGTTTTGACCTGTTTTCATTAATCATTTTTCTGGCACTCTCCATGGAGAATACCCTGTTACCGTTGATGGCCATGATCCTGTCTCCTCTTTTCAATCCGGATGTTTCTGCCGGCTTCCCTGCGATCACACTATCCACTTGCAAATTTGACTGATACGGTCCAATGAAATTTCCCTTTCCTGCTTCAAGTGTCCTGCGATAAAAGTCATCCGGAATCGTAACATCCACAAGCTGACCTTTTCTTTCCACAGTAAGTTTGCAACCAAAAACCACTCTTGAACTGAGCAGCATGTCGAATCGCTCAAAACTTTTTCCGTTGATGGCGATAATTTTATCCCCGGTCTGAAGTCCGACTTCTTCTCCGAGTGAATAAGCATATATACCATCCGTAACAGCTGAATTTGGGAGGTATTGCTTATCATAATTATAAATGACAAAAGCGTAGATGATAATGCCCAAAATTACATTCATTGTAACTCCTGCAATCATCACGATCAGTCTTTGCCATGCCGGCTTCGACCTGAACTCATAATCTTTCGGTGGCTCCTTCATGGCCTCTTTGTCCATGCTCTCATCAATCATTCCGGCAATCTTCACATATCCTCCAAGCGGAAGCCAGCCTACACCATATTCTGTGTCGCCTCTTTTAAATGAAAAGAACTTGAATCCCCAGGCATCAAAAAACAAATAGAATTTTTCTACACGAATACCAAAAGCTCGGGCTGCCAAAAAGTGACCAAGTTCATGAAGTGTGATTAAAATCGCAAAGCTCAGAATCAGCTGAGCAGCCATTACCAGTCCAGACATGTATCTTCAGGGGATTTGATGAAACCTGTAACGTAATTAATGCTTCAGGGTTTTATACCTGCAAAAGTAATAAAAAAGCAGGTTCAGATTTCTTGCTTTAAATTAAAGAATGATTGTTAAATTCGATTTTTTGAATATAAAGGGGGCGAAAACTATAAAAATGATGTTTTTACGGTTTGCGAATTGTAATGGATTGTGTTTCGGATTCGTTGCTTTTATTTCCGGCCCTGTCGTAAACATATACAGTAAAGTAAGCTGACTGGCTATTGCTGCTGTTTGTAATCCCCAATCCTCCAAGATCAATATTAATTGTGCCTTTAATTGGTATGGCAGAATTATCAGGAGCGAGTTGCTGAATTCTGAAAGAAGCCTCCACGCCGGTTCGACTGTCACGGACGAAGCAATTTTTTACTGAGGCATCATTCTCACCCAGATCGCCATCACCATCTTCATAGCTTAATGTGATGATGACATTGTCAGAATACTCATTGGCGTTTTGCGGAGAGACTGACAAGACTTCTATTATCGGAACATATGAAAACTCAATTTCATCCTTTTTGCATCCATTCAGCATTAGAATGAAAACGATTAAAGCGATGATATTTCTTGTGCTTCTACTGAACATGGAAGGCAAAAATTGTCTTGTAATAATCAAGCGATTCGTTCCTCGGGAACTCCGCATTCTGCGTATGATGTCCATCATTCACATAAATTCTGAAATAAACTGTTTGTCCTACAGGCCAGCTGACCGGTACTGTTACAAACCATGCGCTGAATTGTGCAACATATAAAGTAGCAGGAATCACAGTAGCTCCGCTGAAGTTATTCTTGTCTGTAGAAAAACGAATTTCCTTTACAGTGAATTGT
This sequence comes from Bacteroidota bacterium, assembly GCA_003389385.1. Lineage (GTDB taxonomy): Bacteria > Bacteroidota > Bacteroidia > AKYH767-A > 2013-40CM-41-45 > QQVM01. Next base: position 19,225 of record QQVM01000009.1, on the reverse strand, counting down.
GAAGGATCTGTTGCAGCATCGCCGTCAGCCGTATCGGTTGCCACGAATGCAATTGTCATTGTTGAGCCGCCATTCACAAGGAAGGGATTCAATGGAAAATCATCTTTTCTGATTGTATCAATTCTGTTAAATGCAGAATCAAGTGCGACATAGGCCAGAATGTTAGGCTGCAAATTTGGTTTTACTGCCACATTGCCGTTCATATCCGGACATCCTGCATTGATCCAATTTTTCACACGGTTGATCTCATTGCTGCTCAGACGAACCGCATTGGAGGGCATGTACTCTGTTGTAAGTGTTGTGAGCCGCTCCACTAACCAGGAATCAGCAGTATTATTCGGAATGACGCGGTGAGAATAGATCTTATTTGAATCGAGTGTTACCTTGATGACAGGATGATAAACTAATGTGTAATAACTGGATTCCACTGTTCGAAAATCCGGTTCGAATGTTCCGTCATGACATCCGGGATTGGCGCATTTAGGAAAAAAGATATTGCGATGAAGTCCGGCAATTGAATTGGGATCAGGATCTGCAGGAGAGTTTGTATTGCCAGAATAATCTACACTGTCATAAGGATTCTCCGGCATGCTGTCTTTAGTACAGGAATATGCTAAAATTGACAACATGATTATGCTGCACCAAACGAGATATAAATTGCGAATCTTAATCATACGAATGCAGCTTGCATTTGACAGTTGATCCATCGCTTCATTCCGTTGCTTCCGGAAATCAAATTCTCAAACCCTAGCAATTCTGCGATGGCCGGAACTATTTCGGTGCTCTCGCCCATCAATGTGTTGATTACCTGACCCTGTACTACCACATTAGGCGGACCGGCGACAAGACAAAAAATTTCTCTTGCCATCTGCAAGTTTGGATCACCGTTGAAGTTAGGGTCGTTAGGCGCTGTGTGATCTATGGCGTATCTTCCATAGGCATCTACACTAGTATTAGGATAAAAATTTCTCCCGTGCTCCGGCGCGACTATCAAAACCGTGTCATTCGCCATCCCAGGAGTGTCCTGTATGGTTTTCCATAAGTGGGCAACAGCGAAATCCGCTTTGCGCAAATTGTTTGCATAATCGGTGAAGTTAAAGTGGCAGATGTCCACATCCTGCATATTCACTACAAGTAATTCCGGTTCAAATGTCTTTATAATCTCCTGCGCGAAGAGAATATTATACATGTCGTTGTTCATGACAGTAGCTGCTCCCCAGGAGTTTCGGAACGAAGGATTCTGAGCTTTTGTGAAGAGGTCGCTGATAAACTGCTGCAACACGATTCTGTCTGCCTCTGAGTTGACAATCCCTGCGGTTCCGTCTACATAGGATTTGCCAAACATTCCGTTCACGAATCTGTGCATTTCATTCTTCGCGTTCTCTTCAGCCCCGGAAAATGTGCGTGGATTTCCAAGCGCATCAAATCCCTGTTGACTGATCAGGGAAGTGGGAGATATGAAATTAGCACCATACTGTGCGCCGTAGCCTGCTGCAGTGGAATAGTTAAGTGCAGGATAAGGGCCAAGTGTATTGGAAACCCACCAGGACTTCAGTGCGCTTTGCTGAGGACTGTTGTGCTTCCTGTAATATTCAAATATGGTAGGCTTCTGCGGATGCTCCCGAATGTTCAGATCCACGTCTACATAGTTTCCTGTGAGTGCAACTGTATGTCCGTTGTAGTGGCCTGTAGGTCCTGATCTGTATCTGAACTCCTTGAAGAGAGTTCCGTAATTCTGCAGAGGCATCGGTAATGGTGATGGAGGTAATGGCTCCATTCTTCCGGCAATGTCCGGCGAAACCGAAGTGCCTCCGCTCAGCAAATTCGTCATTAGGTTACCGTCGTTCATGTGAATTGAATCCAGATTTCTCACTCCACCGGCGTATAAACAAAAAACCACATGATTAACTTTTCGTAAACCGGAGGCTGCAAATAATCTGCCTGATGGCAAAATGTAAGGCGCCATGATCATTCCCGCCGTGGCAGCTGCTGATTTCTTTATGAACTCTCGTCTTCTCATTGTTCCTTATCAATAAAACCTGTATTCATCAGAAGTCATTATAGCATAGTAGATGGTAGTCGGATTCACAGCTGAATTGTTCCTGATCAGGTTGATCCATTGCTGTTGCTCAAATTCGCCAGGCTCTCTGTTGTAGAATTTTATATACGTATTTCTGATGAACAGCGCTGTATCTCCGTTAACCGCAGGTGTTACAGGTATTTGAGCGCTTGTATCATTCAGAAAGCTTCTGATGATCCGGTCTTCAATCAATTTCAGATCTCCAAATGAAGAATAAGCAATGCTGAGGTTAACAAGTTTCGTCTGCGGAATGCTTGTTCCAAACAGGTCCGCGTATGCGATTGAAATAAACTCCGCGCTGCTTTTCTGATTGGTTTTATCGCTAATGCTCTGCGACACGCTTACAGGATCCACTTCATATTGGTATTTCTTTTCCTTGGTGCACGACAGTATCACAGGCACAATCAGAAAGAATATTATTTTCAGTTTACTCATCAGAGTCCAATGAATTCGTCAGAGGCAAGAATCAGCTTCTGAACGGCTGTATAATCATTTGCGGAGGAGAATAATGCAGTCCCTGCACTCATTTCCATCGTTATTGGATCGCGTCTCAGGTACTTGCGATACATATGCACCACCTGTGCCTCATAATAATTAGAGCTTTCGGTAAGTATCCTGAGGTAATCAACTTTTGAATTTCCAGCTTGCAAAAACAAGATTGCGTTCAAGCCATCCACCATGCTCACACCTGATGACTGCTCAGACAAAGTGGGATTTCTGATCAGCAGATTCTGAAATGTGGAGATGACGAAATTCGCTGAGCCCATATTAATCTGGTCATACAGGTAGTTATTGCTCATGCGGCTGTGCAACTCCTGAATGTTTATACTGCCGTTAGTGAACTGCGGAAATGCATCTCGCAAGGCTTTCATCCTGTCAAGTTCATACTGTATCACCGGCCACTGAAATATGAAACTGCTGTCGTTCAGGTAAAACTGAAAGAGAAAAATCCATGTGGAGAAGTCAGAAGTATCCACATTATTTAACAGATTGATTTTATTTTGATTGTATAGGTTTACGAGATAATCTGGTTTGTTAAATAGGTCAGTAAGAAAAGCATATCTTGATGTACTGTCTGCGTTCGCGGCTGACAATGTTTGAAAAGCTGATTTCATTTCCTGAAAAAGAGGTTCTCTTCCAAGCACCAGAATGTAACTGCGGTTTATGTATGTCTCAATCGTTACGCTCTCAATCGTCCGGTCTGGCGGAGCTAAATTTCCTTCAACTACAAATAACTCGTCCTTCTTACAGGATGATATGATAGTTATGAAAAACAGAAATACTAAAATTCCGGGAATTCGCATTCAAATGTAAATCTACTAATCTCCTGACTCTGTTCACAGAAAATAATGAAAACAATCCACAAGGTGCATATTAAAAGCAAAAGCCCCTATAAAGGGGCTTTTGTAAACAATTTTTAAATTATTAATCAGCAAGAATGAAATTCCTATTGATCTGAACATCACCAGAAGTGATTTTACAAACAAAAAGTCCGCTTCCAAGTGAGGTGAAATCAAAATCCAGTCTGGTAAATCCATTGGGTGCGGAATTTTTCAGCTCTCTGCTGTATACTTTCTTTCCCTGTACATTGTAGACTTCAAATTTTAAATCCGCGCGTGTCTGCTCGAGGTTAATATCCAGAGACATTTTTCCTGAAGAAGGTGATGGATAAAATTCACCGGCGAGATTGACCAGGTTAGCATTCAGCACGCCGGATGTAGGGCTTGTCGCCACTAGAGCACGAATCATAGGGTCGCGCAATTCACGGTCTCTGAAGATCGCCCAGCCTCCAAGAGTTTCGTAAGACCTGTTGCTCACAGGAAGTGTTTCATCAGTTCCGAGTGCAATGTTTGAGCCTTGCATTCTCCACTCTATGAAAACCGATCCGGAGTCTATCAAAATAGGATTGGCAAGGAACACAGTATTCCAAAGATTTGGATACAGCACCTGACCGCCGGATACAAATATTGAATCAAGTAAATTTCCTGGAGTTCCGTCCGGTCCGCCGTTATCATAAATTAGAGCATAGAAGCCGGTTGCCGCGCTGTTAGACGTAATGAAGAACTCCAGCTTCCTCACATAACAAGGATAAAACGGAGGAACGATTTCCACTCCTACACCTGCGTTACCGCCAGACCATGAAATTCCAGTTGATGGAGGCACAGCCACAGATCCTGTATAACTTAAAGCTATGTCTACTGTAGTTGTATCTACCACAACAATTTCCTGATACTTCGCATTGTTAGTTGAAACCAAATCGCCGGGCATCATGGTATTGACAATTTGGGTATATCTTCCTGCTGTGGTGGGATTGAAGACGGTAGTTGAAACAAGGTCTTCAGTTTGGCCTGCTGCCAGAGCGGAACTGGTAAGTGTTTCCTGAATCTGAACAATACCGTTTTCATCGATGATCCTCATGTCCACATTAAATGGTGACCAGGCCTGGTTACCTGTGTTTTTAATTCTGGCCTGCATAGGAATTGAATTGCCATCCTTGGAAAGGAAAGTGGCTCCGCTGGCAGGAAGTCCGCTGAAAACAGTGGAAGCATCATTGATGGCAGCGGTGATCGAATCAGGGTAGAAAATTTTCACTGCGGTATTCGCTGTCGGATACACATCGCTCAGAATGGTGAGTCCGTCTGAACCTGAGTTGTTTTCAAATCCGGAAGATACAACAGGTGAAGTTGTGCCGGGAGATGTTCCTGACTGGTTAAAATACTGATAAGTGATTGAGCTGTCAGTGGAGGTCAGAATAAACTGGAATGTGTTAAATCCGGTATATGGAGGAGTTGCATTGATCCAGAATGGTACATTGATGAAGGATACTACCAGAGTATCTGCCTGATTAGTCCAATACCAGCACTCGGCTACGTTGCCTGTTCCGGCAAAGTTGAGGTCGGTGAGCATGGCCGCAAGAAAATCATGCGGCTGTGCCGGTGATGGTATCACGGGAAAATTAGGAGCAAGTTGTCCGCTGCCGAATATCAGATAACCGTTTGATCCTATCTTGAACTGATTTACTGTGTACCAGTAATACTGGAAATTAAATCCGATAGGAAAAAATCCGACAGTGTTGTCGTCTCCCAGACCTGTCACCTGCACTGCACTTGGTAAAGTGGTAATGTCTATCCAGTTGTAAGTTGGTCCGGATGGATCATTGCTGTTTTTCCATGTATAGCCAAAGTTGTCGGGCCCACCGGAGGTTTGTGCCATCATCGAAGTGGCAAACAGAATCATTAAAAATGAAAGTAATTGTTTTTTCATGGTCTTGTAATTTATATGTCTGCGAATTGGTTTGTTAAAGACGATTTCTATCTCGTACTCCGCAAACAAGATCAATAAAAATTCTATTCTAAACAAATTAAACTGCAAGTTGATTATGCCTGAGCAACTTGTCCGAACGTTAAAATTTTAAGGTTTTCCCTGGATAAAACTTTAACACGAATCAGGGACGCATGATACTGATGAACTGATTCAGTTTATTCTCAAGCAAACTGTAATCCGCACTCTCAAGAACTCCATCTCCGTTCAGGTCGAAAACTATGTATCCAGTTAAAAACTGGGCAAAAGCCATTTCCAGTGATGATAAGTCCAAAGGATCTACAAGGCCATCCTGGTTTCCAGAAATGTTTCCATCGCTGATGTCGCCTGTATGAATTCCGTACACACCACCCATATTTTGGAGATTGCTTCCGTAAGCCTGTAAGGCACTGCTGCTGAAATTGTAGCTAAAAGTTGATCCGTTTAATGAAATAGGAGCCGCGCTCCATGTTTCAATCGAATTCCTGTGTCGTATTACAAGATAAAATGAACCGCTCAGAGGCGCACCGGGAAACCTGAATACACCGGTGCCATCCGTATTGAGTGTAGATCTGGAGTCAAACATAACATCATACGGTGCAATTACTGAAGCAAGCTCCACCACAACAGTGTCGCAAATCGTAGGGTGACTGATTGGATCAGATACTGCTCTCATCATACCTCCTCCAATGTAAAAGCCTTCAAGAAAAGCGGTCAGATTCAGTGTCAGAGTATCGCAAACCTGAACATTTACACTGAATGGATTTGAGCTGTAACAATCTACTTCTACGGAATAATTTCCGGAATTGTAAACTGTGATACTTTGGTTAGTGCTGCCAGTACTCCATAAGTATGCAGAACCCGGACTGGCCGTAAGAACAACAGAGTCGCCCTGGCAAAAGTTGGATGGTCCGCCTGCGCTGATCTGGGGTGTCACTCCATTATATGTAAGAAGCACATCATCTACTCTGTATTGCGTGGCTGTTCCTGATTGCAAAAACTGTATCCTTAAATTAGATGCCGATGGAATTGTCCCGATCGCCGTTCTATACTCCCAGCGAGCAGTACCGCTTCCTGTCGGCAATGCTGCAAAACTCAACGGTGAATAATTCACTCCGTCATCGCTCACTAAAACCTGAAAGTCGCTGCCGTTACTTGTCGTTGAACTCTTGTAAACACCGAAAGAAAGCTCCAAATTATTTTTTCCTGAAGCGTCAATATCAGAGATGATGAAATTGCGTCCGGCAACATTTGTAAGAAAGACATTTGCACCTCCGCTTGCTCCCGGATATGTTCCCAGCGAAGACTGTGTATTTCTCACATCTCCACTTCCTGCCATGGTCAGCGGAATATTGTCGAAGCCGTTATTGTTTTCATGGGTTGTGATGGCAGTCGTGGAAGACACGCTTCCCATGCTTTCTGTAAATACAGTGCCTGAAACTGTGCCTCCGCCTTGTGTGATAAATACTGTGTCAGAAGTGGATGAACAACCATTCGAATTGCTTACCTGAACATAATAACTTCCAGGAAAAGATACGGTAACTGACTGAGTAGTCGCTCCGGTTGACCATAAATACGAAACACCTGTGCTGGCTGTCAAGGTTACTGAACCGGAACAAAGAGTCAATGGCCCCGGAGGATTAACTGTTGCAAGCGGGCTGCTGAAGACGGTAACCGTTTGTGCCGGCAGGGTATCGTTGTTATGGTTGACATCATTGCTGAATGAAGTGTAGGAGTTCAGGACATAATTTCCGGGCATTCCAAGATCATAAGTAGAATTGAACAACACGCTCATGTATTGACCTGAGGCCAGACTTCCTGTATTGAGTAATTTAACAAAGGTTTGTACTGAAGCTGTTGGATTGGTTATTTTCAAAACTACATTGAGATTGTTGTTTGCAAAATGAAGGCTGTCACTGCCATAATTTCGAATTTGTACCTGAAGGCTTTGAACCGGGTTCGGACAAGCGGACGATCCCGGAGACAGAATTGCTGTTACACCTGCATCAACAATTGCAGCAGTACTGTACTCAAATGTATACTTGGCAAATACGGGAAGATGATCCGAAGCGTCATGGAGCGCATTGGCAATTGCTGCACTCACGGAAGTGTTTGGCTGACGATTGATTGAATCATTATAGTGATTCCCATCATTTCCGTACGCCTTCATGGAACTACTAACATACTTTACTCCTCCGTTTTGTGACAATGCTTTTGAATGAAGCAGAAAATCAAAGCGATCATCAAGCCCGCCGGTAGATCCTCCTCCGAAACTTCTTGTCCTGGTTGACTGTGAGTGATGAATTGCGAAAGAGGAACTGTTCCAGGAACCTGTCAGGGTGTATGGATCTATCACATGACCTTCATTTCCTGCTGTCACCTGAAGTAGTTTTACGTAAGCACTTTCAGTAGATGAATAAATATTGAAATCTCCGCATACAATGAAATTGCTGCCTAATGGCAGGGCATTAGTGTATTTTCTTAAGCTGTCCACCTCCGCGGCTCTTTGAGCTTCATTCGTGCTTCCCGAACTTGCCTTCAGGTGCAGCGAAAACACTCTGATTGTATCACCGGATAAAATGTGCTTAAATTTAAATTCATTGATGTCGCGCAAGGCCGTTCTTATTCTTGTGTTTCCAAGAAATTGGAATTTTGAAGTGCGATAAACAACTCCATTGTCTGTGTCTGGCCCGTCAATGAAAGTTCCGGCTGCATAACCGGATGAAACTTTATTCATGACATTGGAGACAAAGCCATTTAGTCCGTTTGATGAATTGAGCTCCTGGACTACAAGGATATCGGGAAGCATCCCGGCCATTACAACTCTGAAATGAGGATTACGAGTTGTTGTATCAGACGTGAAACTGCTTACCGCTGGATAATTAAGCAAATTATACGTGGCAACTTTAATTGTATCGTGTTGTTGTGCAGATACAGTTCTGTTTAGGCCAAGAAAAGCCAGAAGGAAACTTGCTACGCAGAAAAAAAAAATTACCTGATGACGGATTTGAAGCAAAGATCCGGCAGTATTTAAAACGTGCATTTCCCTTAATTGTAAGTCTGATGAATCGCAGATTGATTGTAAGCTCCAGGCCTTAGGCCTCCACGAAGATAATAAAATTCTGCCTCAGCCTCATTAAATTACGCCAATGGCGCGGGATACAGATGATTGTGCGTTTTTTGGCTTTAAAATAATCGATTTCGAATGGAAGGTTTTACAAAAACTGCTTTTAGCTTGGTAAAACACCAGATGAACTTCAGGCAGGAATACACTTTTCAGCAAAAGACCTTGTTTCTGAATCAGTGCTTACGTAATCATCGTAAGTCGGATGTTCCAGAAATGAAATGTGCTGCATACAGTCTTCTACCAAAGAGCTCATTTCAGTAAAACTGATTCTGTCATGCAAAAATGCACTCACTGCCACCTCGTTTGCAGCATTAAGGATGCAAGGAAGATTTCCACCTCTTTTCATTGCTTCCATGGCGAGTGCAAGGTTGCGGAATGATTCCAGATCAGGTGCTTCGAAACTCAATTGAGGATATAATGCAAAATTGAATCTAGGAAAATCAGACTTCAACCTATCAGGATATGCCAATGCATATTGAATGGGCAGCTTCATATCTGGCAGACCCATTTGCGCCTTCATCGAGCCGTCTTCAAACTGAACAATACTGTGAATGATGCTTTGAGGATGGACAATCACCTCAATTTGTTCGGGTTTCAGATTAAACAGCCATTTGGCTTCAATCATCTCCAACCCTTTATTCATCATGCTTGCGGAGTCAATTGTGATTTTGGCTCCCATTTCCCAGTTGGGATGTTTAAGAGCCTGCTCTTTTTTAACCGTGCTGAGAAAATTCCTGTCTTTACCGCGGAAAGGCCCTCCGCTGGCTGTGAGATATATCTTTTCAATGGGATTGCTCCACTCTCCCGCCATGCACTGATAGATTGCACTGTGCTCCGAGTCAACGGGATGAATATTCACCCCTCTTTCGATCGCCTTGTTCATGACAAGTTCCCCGGCAACAACGAGAGTTTCCTTATTCGCCAATGCAATATTTTTGCCTGCCTCAACTGCGCTAAGTGTTGGCTTCAATCCCGAATATCCAACCATCGCAGTGAGCACGGTGTCAATATTATCGTGTTTAACAACCTGCGAAATGGCATCACTCCCTGCGTATACTTTTATCGGAAGCCTGCTCAGTGCATCTCTAACTTTTGCATACTTAGATTCATTGCTGATCACAACAGCATCAGGCATAAATTCCATCGCCTGCCGGATCAGCAAGTCTGCATTGTTAAAAGATGTCAGAATCTCGGCTGAAAAATATTCCGCTTGTGATCGAATTACATCCAGAGCCTGTGTTCCGATTGAACCGGTACTGCCCAAAATTGCTATCCCTTTTCTTCTCTCTTTCATCTTCAGTTTCTTTCATTCAAACTTTCTCGGACAAATCGTTTCAGCCTGTCAGCAATTTTCCTGTCGTTGGAAAGCCTGGGAACTTTATTCTGTCCGCCGAGCTTTCCTTCGGTGCGCATCATTTCAATGAATGAATTTTTCTCCAGAAGACGCAGTTTCAATGGCTGCAAAATGTTCCCGCTGATTAAGTCCCGGTAGTATATATTCTGTCGTTGCAAGCTCTCGTCTATGGCTCTGCTGAACTGATCTATATTGGCGGGCGCCCGGTGAAATTCGATGAACCATTCATGGTAAGGCAACTCTCCGTCCGGACTCACCATTGGCGCTACCGTGAATTCCACTATTTCTACCTTTTGTTCAAGAGCTGCTTCCATCACAGCCCTTTCAACCTCCTCACCAATTACGTGTTCTCCGAATGCCGAAATGAAATGTTTGATTCTTCCGGTGATGAGAAGCTTATAAGGATTTTTTGAAACAAATCTAACGGTATCTCCAAGGTTATAGCCCCACAATCCGGCATTGGTGTTAAGTATAATAACATAGTTGACACCAAGCTCAACATCCTGAATATTGACCCGGCTGGGATTCGGATTAAAAAATTCAGATGCAGGAATAAACTCATAAAATATTCCAGCATCAAGAAGCAAAAGAAGCGACTTATCTTTCTGTGAATTCTGAAATGCAATGAACCCCTCGCTGGTCGGATACAGCTCTACTGAATCAATCTTTCTGCCAATGCTGTTTTCCAGCTTTTCCCGGTAAGGCTCATAGTTTACCCCGCCATATACAAATAAATTGAAGTTTGGAAAAAGTTCACCGATTTTCTTTCCTGTTTTCTCCATGAGCCTGTCAAAATACATTTGCACCCAGGGCGGAATGCCGCTGATAAATGTCATGTTCTGATTCTTTGTCTCACGGATGATGGCATCAATTTTTTCTTCCCAGTCTTCAATGCAGTTCGTACGAAAACCGGGCAACTGATTCAGTTTTAGATATCCGGGAACGTGGTGATTCACTATTCCGGAAAGTCGGCCGACTTTGATGCCGTTCATGTTTTCCAGTGCAGGGCTTCCTGAAATGAACATCAGTTTGCCATTGAGGAAATCCGATTTCCCTGTTTCATGAATATAATTCAACAAAGCATTTCTTGTTGAACTGATGTGATATGGAATCGACTCTCTGCTGATTGGTATGTATTTTATCCCCGATGTTGTTCCTGATGTTTTTGACAAATAAAGCGGACGGCCTTTCCAAAGTACATCTGGCTCTCCGGCCTTTAATCTTTCAATGTAGGGAGCAAAATCCTCATAGTCGCGGATTGGAACGTGCTGCTTAAATTCTTCATAAGAGTTGATATACCTGAAACGGTGGTCTGTTCCGAAGGATGTGTCTCTTGCCTCATGCACAAGCTTTCGGAAAACGGTTTCCTGAGTGGCGACAGGATTCTTACTCCATTCGCTGATTTTCCTTGCGGCTCTGCCGGAAATTCCCTTGCTTATGAAAGAAATCAGTCCCATCAGTTAGGTTTATTCCGGAATTTAAAAAAAATCATTGTTAGAATTCGCATACATAATTGCCTTTAAAGACATAAATATATTAAGATCTCTTCTGTGAAATGTTATCATTGGGAAATTTAATGATATCCAATGCGCTTCAGAATGCAATATATTCCAGAGGATTCAATGCCGTACCATTGAGCCACAGTTCGAAATGCAAATGAGGGCCGCTGCTTAGCTCTCCTGAATTTCCAATGATCGCGATCACTTCACCCGCTTTTACAAAATCACCTACTTTTTTCAGCAATGCCGAATTATGCTTGTATAAAGAGAACAGATTGTTTGAATGCTGAATCCCTATTACCCATCCTGTTTCAGAGGTGAAATTGGCCAGAAGAACGGTACCGTCAAGTGTGGCCTTAATTACCTCGTCGGGCCTGGAAACAATGTCTATTCCGTAATGCCTTGTCACCGGATCAAAACGGCTGCTGACTTTACCCTTAACCGGCGGGAAAAATAAAAAGCCTCTGATTGAGTTCGCAAGGGAACTGCTTTCGTATATGGATAATGAATAAGGATCTCTTGACTCAATTTCGGCCCTGAGCAATGAATCTTCCTGAGATTTTTTCAACCTGTGAACGGTGTCACCCTTTTGCATTGGAATAAATGCGCTGGCTGCGGTATCAAGCGGCAATTCTCCGCTGATGATTCCCCTGATGTTGTCAATGTAACGGTCTTTTGCAGCCATTGCCTTCTCCATGCTGTCAGCACGGAGTACAAGATTATAAACCCGTCTTTGCGTTTTCAGATCGGCATAACCGGGAATATATTCCCGAATAGGCGTAAATGCAATGATGAAAATTGTGAGGATTATCAGGAAAATCACAGACAAACCTGCCGTCACGAATACGTTTAGCGGTCTGAGGTTAAAAGATGCCTTCTCCTCAAGCGTCTCATCATTCATTACCACCAGCCGGTATTTGCTTTTCAGGCGACGAATGAGTTTTGCCTTCTTAACTTTATCCTGTTCTTCTTTCATTTTTCTCAAAATCCGGATACCGGATTTCACAGCGATTGCAAAGATCACTTTTTTCCTCTAAAGTCATTTTAAAAGCTTTGATAAATAGTCTTATCTTGCAGCTCTTGGAATTAAAATAAATCTGCTGATTTTCAGTTATTCTCATTGATGAAGTACCGCTATTTCCTACGGTGGCCCAATGCCTTTTTGTTTCTGCTCACAGGCTTGTCGATTTTAAGCACCTCGTGTTCAAACACCAAAGACACCTGGGTGAACCGCAGATTTCACAATCTATCCGCCCAGTATAATGGATATTATAATGCCAACCTGAAGGTACAGGAAGGTGTGGATCGTCTGGCAGCTTCTCATGAAGATAAATACGACCGGATTCTGTCGGTATTTAAATATGCTAATGCAGAAAAGGCAAAAGCAATTTACCCCCAGATGGATGATGCGATGAAGCGCCTCAGCACAGTGATTCAAAGGCATACAATTCTGGATAAAAGAGGGAACGAAAAGCCTGATTCTGAAAAGTGGATTGATGATAACTGGTTGCTTTACGGAAAAGCGCTTTTTTTCAAGAGAGAATATTTTGAAGCGATTGAAGCATTCAAATATGTGGAGGCCACTTATAAAAAAGAACCTACACGTCATGTGGCTTCTTTGTGGATTGCCAAGACTTATCTTCAGCTGACGCTGCTTCGTGAAGCAGAAAACAAGCTTGACTACGTCAGAAACCAGAAAGATTATCCTAAAAAGCAGAAATGGGAGTACGATGCTGTGAGAGCGGATTATCACCTACAGACAAAAAATTACGAGAAGGCCATCGAACATCTGACCCGGGCTGCAGTTACTGCCCCAAAGCGCGCAGATCGTGTTCGATTCAGCTTCATTCTTGCTCAACTCAATCAACAAGAAGCGGAATACCAAAAGGCTTTTCGGCTCTACACCAAAGTCATCAAATCAAACCCACCTTATGAAATGGCATTCAATGCCAGAATCAATCGTGCAAGGTGCTTTGATGCAAACAGCAAGGAAGGAGAAACCGTGAGGAAGGAGTTGCTTAAAATGGAAAAAGATCCGAAGAACAAGGAATTCCTCGACCAGATTTATTATGCGCTTGCGGGTTTGGCGCGGATGGAAAGCAAATTTGATGAAGAAGTAAATCTTTTAAATAAATCACTCAGAGCAAGCGCAGGTAACCAAAACCAGAAGGCTCTTTCATATCTCGCCCTTGCGAAAATAAATTTCGATAAGCCTGATTACATGGTAGCTCAGCAGTATTACGACAGCACCATTGTCAATCTCGCAAATGATCACCCTGACTATACAGATATTCTAACCAGAAGAAATAGTCTGACCCGACTGGTGAAGTTTTTAAAAACCATTCAGGTGGAAGATTCTCTCCAGCAATTGTCACGACTTTCCAAAGCGGAGCTGGACACTCTGATTAGTCAGAAAATTCGTTCTGATGAAGAAGCTGCGGCGGCACTTAAAAAAGCACAAGAGCAGGAAGGCTCGCAAGTCAATCAGATTTTTGATCCGTCCAAAATCAGTCAGGCAAACACATTTAACCAGGGCAGCGGAGCCAACTGGTACTTCTATAATCCACAAGCTGTAAGCTTTGGATTCAATGAGTTTACAAAGAAATGGGGAAACAGAAAACTGGAAGACAACTGGAGAAGAAGCAGCAAGGAAACGGTCCTTCAGGATTTGGTGGATGACGATGACCCTCAGGATACTTCGCAGCTATCAGAAAAAGACATCAAGGACCCTAAACTTCTTGCAGAGAAGAAAAAGGAGAATATGTTGAAAAACATTCCTTCTACTCCGGAAGATCTGGAAAAATCCACAGCGAAAATCATTGATGCATATTATAATGCGGCCATGATTTACCGTGAGCAGATCAAAGACCTCAATGCTTCTGTGGAAATGTTTGAAACGCTTTTAAAAAAGTATCCTGGAAACAAATACGAGCTGCAGTCATACTACCAGCTGTATCGTGTTTACCGCGATATGAATGAAACGGCAAAATCGGATGTTTACAAAAATCTGATACTATCTAAATACGGTGACACCGAATACGCCGAGATCATCCGAAACCCTGAATATGCTGCTACTCTGGCAGGAAAAAAATCGAACCTTGATCTATTCTACGAAGACACCTATCGCAAATACATGAATGGTGAATACCAGGCTGTAATACAGAGAAAAACTCAGGCTGATATTCAGTTTCCACAAAATATTCTCACTCCGAAGTTTGATATGCTGCGAGCGCTTTCAATCGGAAAGACACAGCCACTTGCCATGTTCGAAGTTTCTTTGCAGGATATCGTACGAAATCACAGCGCAGATCCGGTGAAAGACGAGGCTCAGAACATTCTTGACTATATCAAGTCAATGAAGCCGGCAGGCAGCGATACAACCGGCGCAAGCGCAGCTGTTCCTCCCGCGAGAGACACCGCAGCAAACAAGCGCTTGTTCAATTACATGCCCGACACAATGCATTACGTGATCATCATTTTCCAGGCCGTTGGCGGCGAAGTGGATGGCATACTTCTAAAGAGAAAAATTTCTGACTTCAACGGAAAAAACTACAGTGCTAAATCTTACAGCACCTCTGACCTAATGTTTGACCACAGGCAGAAAATTATCACAGTGAAGTCGTTTCGAAATAAGGCTGATGCGCTTTCTTACAGCTCACATCTTTATAATAATGATGATGTGTATGGTAATACCAATCCTAACGCTTATCGCCAGTTTGTAATCAGCATAAACAACTATCCGGAGCTTCTTTTGCAAAAGAAGCTGGAAGATTACGATGATTTCTACCGTTCTTTTTATCGCTGAACTTAATAGCATTTCAATCTCACTGTAATCTTTGCCTGTTAATTTTATACCCTGAAGTTTTTAATGAATTATATTTAGAATTGACAGTATACGGTCGGGGCCGAATCGCTGAATCAAACTGTAATCATTTTACATTCAGGCGTTTGTAATGATTTCCCTGTGGGAAATAAATTTGCGACGCATTGATTTTGTTCTACCTTTGTACTCCTTTTTTGAAAAACAAGAAAAATCTGGGGGGATTGATCTAACTTATTAACAGGAAAAACATGTTCAGCAACAAAGAAAAAAAGAGCATTGTCAACGGCAACAAGAACAGTGAAAACACCGGCACTTCCATAAACCTTATAGGGGCAGGCACCGTCATTGAAGGTGATGTTCGCTCCAACGGTGACATCAGGATCGACGGAACTGTATATGGAAAAATTATTTCCAAGGCAAAGGTGGTTGTGGGTTCTACGGGTGTTGTCGAAGGAGATATCTCCTGCCAGAATGCAGACGTTTCGGGAACTGTGAAAGGAACGACTACTGTTTCTGAACTCTTGTTTCTTAAATCTAATGCTAAGCTGATTGGCGATATTGTGACCGGTAAACTCGTGGTGGAAGTGGGCGCTACCTTCACCGGCTCATGCAACATGGGACCAGTCATCAAAGACATCAAGCATGCCGACAAATCAGGAGAAATCTCCCAGGAGAAAACAGCCTGATTTCTCTTACATGAAATACGCAGCCATGGGTACTCAAATGCTCATCATCATCGGGCTGGGTGTTTTTGGAGGTTATCATTTAGATAAATATCTCGAATTCGAGATTCCGATCTTTACCCTGGTTCTCAGTTTGCTTTCTGTTGCAGTCGCCATTTATATCAGCATTAAGGATTTTCTGAAAAAATAATCTCGAACCTTGGCGGCTCTAAATACGTTAAAGTTATAATGAGAAAGTATATCACTTACCTCGGAGTGCTCATTGTGTCCATCTTTGCGGCAATCATTCTTGCCGGAGTACTTTTACCGAGAGGTTATGTGGATTCAATCACCTGGGGAATCTTGTTGTATTTTCTGTTTACCACTTTGGTTTTTCATGTAGGCTTATTGAGATCCTCCGAAGGAAGACCTCAGGTTTTTGTTCGGTATTACATGGCTTCCACCACACTCAAACTGCTTTTGCATATGGGGGTCATCCTCATCTATTCAATCTTCAATAAGCCTGATGCAATGCGGTTCATCATTACATTCCTGATCTTTTATATTGTTTTTACTGCATTTGAAGTGGGCGTGGTGTGGAAACAGTTCAGGAAAAACAACTGAGGACAGGCATCAGTTAAAGAATTTTATTTTCCTTTACTTTAATTCTTTTCAATTCGCGCTCATGCCTCGCATCAGGGAAGTCCTTATCTGCAATAGCCGCATTCCACTCATTAAGCCATTTGTAATTTCACTCGGACCTCTGAATGAAGCAGAAAATATATTTGTGAGAATAACAGATGAAAATGGGCGGATCGGTTTTGGAGAATGCAGCCCGTTCAGAACAATTCACGGTGAAACTTCTGAAACCTGCATTGCCGTTGGAAAAGAATTGGCTAAAATTCTGATTCGTGAGAGTGCGCAGAATGATGGCATTGCACATTTATCCCATAGCATGGACAAAATGATCTATGGAAACACAAGCATCAAAAGCGCATTGGACATTGCACTCCACGATATTGCAGCGCAATATGCCGGCTTACCATTATACAGTTTTCTGGGTGGAAAAAGCAACCAGCTTCTGTTCACTGATTATACCATAAGCGTTGCTGAGCCGGAAGAAATGAGCAAAGCGGCATTGGAAATCCTGAGAAGTGGCTATCCGGTAATCAAAGTAAAGCTTGGTGGTGATGCGGATCTTGATGTTTCAAGAATTAAAAAAATCCGTGCTACAGTTGGACCGGAGATTCCTATAAGAATTGACGCCAACCAGGCCTGGACCCCTGTCGAAGCCGAAGCAGTACTCAATGAAATAAAAGACCTCGGCATTCAACACTGCGAAGAGCCACTGCGAAGAAATTCCCTTCAGGAGTTGTCTGAGCTTCGCGCATCCAGCGACATTCCCATCATGGCCGATGAAAGTTGCTTTGATCATCATGATGCTTTGAATCTTGTAAAGATGAATGCCTGCGACAGCATCAACATCAAGCTGGGCAAGTCCTCCGGACTCTTTAAAGCCGCACTGGTTCGTGACATCGCAGAAACCTACAATCTTAAAATCCAGGTTGGTGGTTTTCTAGAGTCAAGGCTTGGATTCACTGCTGCCGCCCACTTTGCTCTTTCATGCAGAGAGATCCCGTTCATTGATTTTGACACGCCGCTCATGCAAAGCCATGACCCGGTAAAAGGTGGAATTATTTATCATGAGATGGGTAGAATCGAAATTCCTGATGACATTGGTCTTGGTGCTAGAATTCCTGATGCTGAACTTTTCAGAATGAATTGCACAAGCATTTCAGGATAATTGCAAGGAATTTTCACATGGAATTTTTGTCAATTTGCCTATATATTCTGAAAGTTTACAAATAATCGAAAGAAAAAATAAATATTGATTCTATGGTATTTGCTTTTATCTAATTTTAATTCATAAATCAAAAACTCTCTATATGAAAAAGCAAATTTTTACGCTCCTGATTTTTTGTTTTTATTCCCTCTCCTCAATTTCTCAAACCCTCGACAGCATGAATCCAAATACAGGCATTCATGGACAGCAGGGACTCACGACCAGGATCACAAGTACAAATGTGGTTATGACAGCCATTAGTCAGAATGGAAACATCTGGGATGTTTACCTTCAACAGGGTGCTGACACAATTCAAATATATGATTACAGCATTCATTGGTGGATCTGGCCAGGCCCGATAAATGTTCCAAGCAATGATATTGCAGATGTTACTTTTAACATCGGCTTTTCTAAGCCTGCCGGAACATACGACCTACATTTGCGGACTTCGGACCACGCATGCTGGGGCTGCTCTTTCCAAAGTTATACTTTGCCGGCCGCTTTTACAGTAACTCCTCCTGACGGATTTGCAACAGGAACGGTGTACGCTGATAAAAATCGGAATGGTATCCAGGATCCCGGTGAAAACGGAATACTAAATCAAACTGTCAGAATTATGCCATTGAATGTTACGGCAAATACTGATGCTTCTGGGATGTTCAGTTTTGCTCTTTCAAATGGAACATATACAATTTCATACGTAGGCAACAGCGCTAGAAATTATTTAGTCTCTTCCGATTCCCTTACCTACACCATCACTATAAATAACGGCAATATCAGCGGACTGGATTTTGGACTGGAAGATCCCCTCATAAGCGTCAGTCCGGGCGTCACCTTCCCCGGCAATCAGCTCAATACGATCCTGAATGCCCATCCGGTTTTCTCAACAAGCGCAAACACATGGGGCAATGTACGACAAGCCACTTTCCTTGGACCTGTTAATTCTGCCCTGGCGCTGGCAGCCATCACAGTACTTGATCCGAACAGAATTCAAATCATCATACCCTCTACTCAATTCACCACTCCCGGAGTGTATACTTTGAGGCTAAGCCTAAATACGTTTAATAATTATTACTTCCTTGATAGCTGCATCACTGTAGTAATGCCTCCTTCTTATTTATCAGGTATTGCTTTCTTCGATGCCAATTCGAATGCTGTGTTTGATGCAGGCGATTCACCGGTAGCAAATGAAAGATTCACGCTTTCTCCGGAAAACGGCATTGCATTTTCAAATGCCAGCTCAGGTATTTTCAGCTTCCCTGCATTCATCGGTAATCATACCCTCTCCTGGAGTCCGAATGGAACAAACCTGACACTTACAACCGCTCCTTCATATACATTCACGAACAGCGGAACACAGAGTGGTTTCGATTTTGGATTCCGTTCAAATCTGCCTGACTATTTCTGCGATCTCATATATGCCCAGCCTTTCATGCGATGCAATCAGAATGTAACGCATTTGTTCACTATTATAAACAGAAGCAATGTCACTGCTCAGGGAACATTCTCATTGCACATTCCCGGAATCAATCATACT